>NZ_JACSNF010000002.1:0-644427 GCF_018619015.1 Exiguobacterium sp. s11
GCGACATGTGGAGCTGAGTGATACTAATCGGTCGAGGCCTTGTTCTAGCAGATGCTTGTTGATGACTTCAGTTTTGAGGGCGCGAGCCTTTCGAAAAAACGAAAAAAAGTCTTGACGTTATGTGAACATAATGTTAAGATAATAAATGTCTGGTGGCGATAGCCAAGTGGTCACACCCGTTCCCATGCCGAACACGGAAGTTAAGCACTTGAACGCCGAAAGTAGTTGGGGGCTTCCCTCTGTGAGGATAGGACGCTGCCAGGCGATCGTTCCGCAATAGCTCAGCGGTAGAGCAACCGGCTGTTAACCGGTAGGTCGTAGGTTCAAATCCTACTTGCGGAGCCATTTATTACTTCTTCACCACGTACAATGGAGAGCTGTCCGAGTGGCCGAAGGAGCACGATTGGAAATCGTGTAGGCGTCAAAAGCGTCTCAAGGGTTCGAATCCCTTGCTCTCCGCCATCATCACTTTCAATTCATAATGGCCCGTTGGTCAAGCGGTTAAGACACCGCCCTTTCACGGCGGTAACACGGGTTCGAATCCCGTACGGGTCACCATTTATAGCGTCGCGGGGTGGAGCAGTCTGGTAGCTCGTTGGGCTCATAACCCAAAGGTCGTCGGTTCAAATCCGGCCCCCGCAATTACATACGGTCCTGTGGTGTAGCGGTTAACATGCCTGCCTGTCACGCAGGAGATCGCGGGTTCGAATCCCGTCAGGACCGCCATTGTTAAGGCTTTGTAGCTCAGTTGGTAGAGCAAAGGACTGAAAATCCTTGTGTCGGCGGTTCGATTCCGTCCAAAGCCACCATCTTTATTAACAACATGATTTTCCCATTTGTGGGGGGGTAGCGAAGTGGCTAAACGCGGCGGACTGTAAATCCGCTCCCTCGGGTTCGGCGGTTCGAATCCGCCCCCCCCCACCACCATAGGGGCATAGTTTAGCGGTAGAACTACGGTCTCCAAAACCGTCAGCGCGGGTTCGATTCCTGCTGCCCCTGTTTACCATGGCGATTGTGGCGAAGTGGTTAACGCACCGGATTGTGATTCCGGCATTCGTGGGTTCAATTCCCATCAGTCGCCCTCTTATTATTGGGCTGTAGCCAAGTGGTAAGGCACTGGATTTTGATTCCAGCACGCGAAGGTTCGATCCCTTCCAGCCCAGCTTTTCAAGCGGAAGTAGTTCAGTGGTAGAATACGACCTTGCCAAGGTCGGGGTCGCGGGTTCGAATCCCGTCTTCCGCTCCAATGAGTGGCGCCATAGCCAAGTGGTAAGGCAGAGGACTGCAACTCCTTTATCGTCAGTTCGATTCTGACTGGCGCCTCCAACTATTTCTCAACTAAATAGTTTTGCAAGAGATTGTGCCGGTGTGGCGGAACTGGTAGACGCGCACGACTCAAAATCGTGTTCCTTTGGAGTGTCGGTTCGATTCCGACCACCGGTATCTTGCGGGTGTAGTTTAATGGTAAAACCTCAGCCTTCCAAGCTGATGACGAGGGTTCGATTCCCTTCACCCGCTTTATACTTTTTACACAATCTGATGTTTCACCTGATCATGCGGGTGTAGTTTAATGGTAAAACTTCAGCCTTCCAAGCTGATGACGAGGGTTCGATTCCCTTCACCCGCTTACCAAAAAAGAGCAATGTGTCGTTTTCGCTGACACCTTGCTCTTTTTGTTTAGGAAGGAATCTTAACAGGAAAGGAGTGAGTTGTGATGGATGGTGTACAATTGAAACTGGCTTTACAAGAGTACGCAGCAGAGATTGGGATCGATGAGCTGAAGGTGACGACGGCTGATCCATTTCTTGTCTTAAAACGTCGATTGCAAGCGCAACAAGAAAAAGGATTCGCTTCTGGTTTTGAAGAGCCCGATCTCGATCTTCGAACGACACCGTCTCTACTCGTTGAAGATGCTGCTTCGATCATTGCCATTGCGGTAGCGTATCCAAGTACTCTCAAAAATGCACCTCGGGGTAAGGAAGGGGAGCGACGGGGAATCTTTTGTCGATCGTCCTGGGGACTCGATTATCACCAGGCGTTGCGACAACGCTTAACGTTACTTGAAGAAAAAATTCAAGAATTGAGTCCAGGTGCAAGGACGCGCTCGATGGTCGATACAGGAGAACTCGTCGATCGTGCAGTAGCAGAACGAGCAGGTATCGGATTCAGTGGGAAAAACTGCTCGATCATCAGTGAGGAGCACGGATCCTATCTCTATCTTGGTGAACTGATTACAGATATCGTCCTACCGTCGGATCAGCCAGTCGAAGAATTGTGTGGGACATGCAATAAGTGTATCGACGCTTGTCCGACGGATGCGCTTGTTGAACCTGGCGTTATCGACGCTAAACGGTGCATCTCGTTTTTGACGCAGACGAAAACATTACTGCCAGAACCATTCCGAATGGCGCTTGGGAACCGTCTATACGGTTGTGATACGTGTCAGCAAGTATGTCCGTATAACCGGAAGAAAAATGCGACACATCACGCTGAACTGCAGCCGGATCCAGAGCAAGTCAAACCGCTCTTAGTTCCACTCTTATCCATGAGTAACCGTGAGTTCAAGAGCCGGTTCGGGACGTTGTCTGGCGCATGGCGTGGAAAGAAGCCGATTCAGCGTAATGCGATTTGTGCGCTCGTCCATTACCGAGACAAGAGCGCGATTGAAGCGTTACGGTTAATGACAGAAACGGATGCCCGGGAAGACATGCGGGCACTGGCACTCTGGGCAGTCGGCCGGATTGGCGGAATCGATGAGAAGTCGTACATCGAATCACGTCTTTTAGCCGATATTGCAGTGGATGTGCAAACCGAAGGACAACGGTTACTTGAGGAGTGGGGGGAAGCAGATGCCATTTCAACAGCTCACTTATGAGTTTGGTACGTTGCTCGTCGCATGGGAAAAAGAGCACATCGTGTATCTCGATTTTGGATTGAATGAAGAGCGTGCTCGAACCTATTTGCAAAAAGAAACCGACGACGGTGAATTACCGAATGCTTGGCGCATGGCGTTTGATCGTTACGCAGTAGGCGATCGACAAGCGCTTGATGCACTTCCTTGTCAGTTGCGTGTCACGCCTTTTGCAGAGCAAGTATTGCACGCTTTACGAACCGTTCCGTTTGGTCAAACGATCAGTTACGGTGAACTGGCTCGAATAATTGGGAAACCAAAGGCAGCACGAGCTGTTGGCGGTGCCTTGAACCGGAATCCGATCGCGCTAATTTATCCGTGTCACCGTGTCATCGGGGCGACTGGTAAACTGACGGGTTTTGCAAGTGGGATTGCCCATAAAGAAGCGCTTTTAGCGCATGAGATAGGAGAGAATTAAACCATGGCTATTCATGTCGTTATGTATCAACCGGAGATTCCTCAAAACACAGGAAATATTTCACGAACATGTGCAGCGACGCATTCCGTCCTTCACTTGATCCGACCGCTCGGCTTCTCGACGGACGATAAGCAGCTTAAACGTGCGGGTCTCGATTACTGGGAATTCGTCGATGTCCGTTATCATGATTCGTTAGAAGAACTGTGGGAGAAGCATCCGGAGGGGATTTTCTACTATATTACGAAATATGGAGAACAGTACCCGAGCCAGATCGACTTATCGGACGTCGAACAGGATTATTTCTTTGTCTTTGGTCGGGAAACAAAAGGATTGCCGCTTGAAGTCATCGATGCGAACGCGGAGCGTTGTATCCGTCTACCTCAATCGAACCTCGTTCGTTCACTGAACGTCTCGAACACGGCAGCGATCATCGTCTATGAAGCATTGCGTCAGCAAGGATATGCAGGTCTTCTATAAAGCAAAAGCTCCATCCTGATTCAGGAGGGAGCTTTTATGAATTATTCGTTACCTTCAGGTTTTTTGTTGTAGCCTGCAGTGAAGATTGCTGTCAAAAACGCAAGACTTACGCCGACCATTAAGATAAATGCCATTTTTGTTTCCCCCTTCAGTCTCTTGAACCGATATAATCTATTATAGTATACCTGTAAGTGAAATTGTGTGCTACATATGAATTTTCTATGAATGGAGACTCCACATGCGTACGAATGTTTACCTGTTAAGTTATGCCCCGCTGATCAGCATCTTGTTATTTAGTACATCCCTTGCAATTGCAACGACGGAACTCGCATTACATTGGCTCGATCAAGTTGGTGTGTACGATGAACTACTGCAACTCTTGACGGCGCGCGATACGAAGCTCGTCGTTTGGCTCGGCTTTTTGATCGTCTATTTCATGATCTTCAGTTCATTGAAGTTATTATCGGATACGATCAATCAACTCGGTTTCGCCTTTTTCATCAAGGAACAAGAGGGTACGACACTCGGCATGTTACGTCCGGGTAGTATTCTGTTACTTATCGGAGGTTGTGTCAGCTTTGCCTTCATGACGTCCTTCTTGCACGTCGGAATCGTGTTGCTTGCGTCCTTCCTCATCTATTTTATCTTTTATACAGTACAAATCAGTAAGATGACGAGTGCGGCAGGAGCCGTCGGATTGATCATCTTCTCCTTCTTAGCCTGGGGCGTTCTACTTGCTGGTCTATCATGGGTCGGTTTGACTTTATTTAATTCCTTCGGGGAAGCAATTTTATTTCCAAGTTGACTCAAGGGCGTAAAATCGTTGCCCACGTCTTAACCTGTAGCGTTGCATTCGCTTCGACAGGGAAAGGACGCGGGCGATCTGCCCCTAGCCAAATCCCTCCGATATGTTGATTTTTGATGCCAACGAACCACATATCCTTATTGTCGTTCGTTGTTCCTGTTTTTCCTCCAATATAACGAGCAGAGGAGTCAAATCCTTTGCGTCCCGTTCCATACGTCATGACATTTTTCAAACCAGCCCGTAATTCCCGGTTCGTCTGACTGGACCAAATCCGTTGTTCCTTTTCTTGTGGTCGTTCGACCGTTCCATTCTTAAGCGTAATACTTTTAATCATCGACGCCGGTCGATAGAGTCCATCATTAACGAATACGGTATAGGCATTTGTCAGTTCATATGGACTGATCCCGTACTGTAAACCGCCTAGAGCACTCGTAAACGCATCATCTTCCCGTGTCCATTGACTGAACTGAAACGGACGGATGGACTTCAATCCTTCCCGGAAGGAGACCGCGAACGCGCGAATCGCTGGTGTGTTGTAGGAATAGGCAATTGCGTCGGCAATCGTCACTCGTCCAAGTATTCGATTTCCGCTATTTGAAGGGCAGTAGCCATCGATACAGACGGGACTACCGTCTAGCGTACTGGACAAGCGGGCTTTCGTCTTCTCGAGATAAGGACCGTAGACAAGTAACGGTTTGATTGCTGAACCAGGCTGTCGGTAGGATTGTACAGCCCGGTTGAATTGACCGGTCAATTCGGATTTATAGCCGACAAGAGCGGTGACTCCGTGTGTTTGTCCGTCGATGCCAACATAAGCACCCTCAATCGGGTTGGGTAGATTGCGAAGAGCTTCTTTAGCCCGTCGTTGTTCTGCTGAGTCGAGATATGTCGAGATGACCGCCCCTTGTTGATGCAGATATTCTGCAGCACGCTGCTCACTCCAACCTTTTTTTTGAGCGGTCATCCGAACAGCAGCTTGAACGGTGGCATCGATATAATCTGGATAAGGAATACGCGGTTTATAGGATCGAGGCGACACACGAGAAACGGTAAATTTATCGGTCAGTAGACGATCACGAACTAACGCTTGAACGATTCGTTGCTGGCGCTTTTTTGTATTTTCAGGAAAACGTAGCGGGTCGTAAAGAGAAGGATTATTCGGAATCGCTGTCAAAAAGCTGACTTCTGACCAATTTAACTCGCGTGCCGGCTTATTGAAATACGATTTTGCGGCAAGTTCGATGCCATAAATATTATTCGCGAAATAGGCTTGATTGACATACGCTGTCATCAGTTCTTTTTTCGAATATTTTTGCTCCAAAGACACAGCAATTAACAACTCTTTTATTTTTCTAGTATATGTTTTTTCGTTTGATAGATACGTCATTCTTGCTAGTTGTTGTGTGATCGTACTGCCACCTTGAGATTTAGAATCAGACTGATTTTTTGTAAACGCGCGTAAAATTCCTGTGATGTCATATCCGTCATGTTGATAGAAACGCTGATCTTCGATGGCAACAAACGCTTGCTCGACTTTTTTTGGCAATGTTCGAGGAGTTAGATCATCCCGTCGCAATCCGTCATAGAGCTCGACCCGTTTGTTTTCATAGGTTACGGTGATTGGTTGATAGGAAGTCAGTGGATGTCGCGTCGTCTGTTCATCGGCCCAGAAAAAAAGTGTACGTGCTGTTTTCAACTCATCTTTTATTGAAAATAAGGAAAACAGAAGCATCGTCGCAAGACCAAGTAAGACAAGATATCCTGTAGTAATTCGCATGAGAACTCCTTTCGAAAAGCCATTTCATTCCTATTATCGGTCTTTTGTGGAGAAATCAGTAGATTTTTTTTCGATTTTTGTATTTTAATAAACCTATTTTGCAGGAATGTTATATTAAAAAGAGAAAAGATTGGGTATATAGAAGTATCTGTGGATTTTACAACGCGAATTGTCTGAAAAAAAAGAGCATAAATGGAGGGGACGAAATGGCTAAAAAGAATGTCGTGGCGATGTTACTTGCAGGCGGAGAAGGGAAACGTCTGGGAGCTTTAACGAAACATACTGCAAAACCAGCTGTTGCATTTGGAGGAAAGTACCGGATCATTGATTTCCCACTTTCGAACTGTACGAACTCAGGAATCGATACAGTTGGTGTATTGACGCAATATGAACCACTTGAATTAAACCGCTATCTCGGAATCGGGAGCGCATGGGATTTAGATCGACGTAACGGTGGTTTGACGATTCTACCTCCTTACCAGGCGCAAAACGGAAAGAACTGGTACGAAGGAACGGCAAATGCCATTTATCGAAACATGAGTTACATCAACCAATTTGACCCTGACTATGTTCTTGTCTTATCAGGCGATCATATTTATAAAATGGATTATGAACAGATGATTGAAGAGCATCGTCTTGGCGGAGCGGACGTGACGATCTCCGTTCGTGAAGTGCCGTGGGAAGAAGCACCACGGTTCGGAATTCTCAATACAGACGATGACCTCCGAATCAATGAATTCGAAGAAAAACCACAGAATCCAAAATCGAATCTTGCATCGATGGGAATCTACGTCTTTAACTGGGATGTATTAAAACGCCATTTGATTCAAGATGCTGGCGATGCGGAATCAAGCTTTGACTTCGGTAAGAACATCATTCCGAACATGCTCTTTGAAAACCTCAATATTCGTGCATATAAATTTAAAGGATACTGGAAAGATGTCGGAACGATTCAATCGCTCTGGGAAGCGAATATGGACTTATTGACGGCAGAACCAGAATTTGATTTATATGATCCTTCTTGGAAAGTCTATTCGGTCAACCCAAATCAGCAACCACAATATATCGGGAATGCTGCGACAGTCGAGACATCGATCATCAATGAAGGCTGCCATATCGAGGGGGAAATCAATCATTCGGTTCTCTTCCATGGTGTCGACGTAGCAGAAGGATCACTCGTCAAAGACTCGGTCATCTTCCCGAACGTCAAAATCGGACGAGACGTCACGATTCATCGGGCAATCTTAGCAGACGGTGTAATCGTAGAAGATGGTGCAACGATCGGCTCTCCAGATGGAGAAGTTTTCGTCATTGAAGCAGACAGCATCGTCAAGAAGAACGAAGTCATCAAAGAAGCGATTCAATAAGGGGGATATTCGGATGAAGGTCGATTTATTAGGTGTCATCAATTTAAGCGGAGAAGAAGGCTTTTTCAAAGAATTGACGGAACATCGTAACTTAGCGGCAGTTCCATTTGCAGGACGTTATCGGTTGATCGATTTTACATTAACGAACATGGTACAAAACGATATCGCGAACATCGGGATTTTTACGCTCGAGAAATATCGTGGAATGATGGACCATCTTGGATCGGGTAAAGAGTGGGATCTTGACCGTTCAAACGGTGGACTCTATATCTTCCCACCTGCATTGTCACAAGATGCGAACGAGTTCCGTGGAGATTTATCGAACTTCCATCTCCACCGTGACTTCCTCCTTCGCAGTAAGGAAAACTATGTCGTCATTTCTGGTTCAAACATCTTATCCGCAGTAGATTATCGAGATGTGTTACGCGAACATAAAGAATCGAATGCGGACATCACGGTCGTCTATACGAAGCGTGAGCTGCCTTGTAAATACTGCCGTCCGATCCGTTTTGGCGAACAGAATCGCGTGACTGCAATCGGATCACGAGGGTTCCAACCGACAGATGAGACGTTCTACATGGAGACGGTCGTCCTATCGAAGAATCTCTTCGTTCGCTTAATCGATGAAGCAATCGCACGTGGTGAGTACGATTTACTTCAAAGCATCATTCGTTCGCAGCTCAATCGCTTGCACGTTCACGGGTATGAGTACCGTGGTACATCACAAGTCATTCATTCGCTTCGTTCGTACTATCGTGAGAGCATGCTGTTACTTGAACAGTGGGGAGCAATCAACGACTTCCAACACGTTTATACGAAAATCAAGCATGAACCGCCGACGCGTTATTTGCCGGGTTCTGCCATCAAGAACTCACTCGTCGCAAATGGCTGTAAGTTAGAAGGCACGACGACGGACAGCATCTTGTTCCGTGGTGTCAAAGTCGGAAAACACGCTCGTGTCAAAAATTCGATCATCATGCAAAAATCAGTCATTGAAGAAGGCGCGGTCGTCGAGTACGCGATTCTCGATAAAGAAGTCACTGTCAAGCGCGGTCAAGTCATCCGCGGTACGGCAGAAGAGCCAATCGTCATCAAAAAACAAACAATCGTTTAAAGGAGATGTCATTCATGAAGGTATGGTTTGCTGCCACGGAAGCGACACCCTTCATCAAGACAGGGGGGCTAGCTGACGTCGTCGGCTCGCTCCCTTTAGCGCTTGCTGAGGAAGGGGCGGACGTTTCGGTCGTCTTACCCAATTATGGTCAAATCAAAGAGCAATATAAATCCGAGATGGAGTTCTTGTTCGACTTCATCGTGCCAGTCGGCTGGCGCCAGCAATTTGGTGCTGTCCTTCGATTGAAACAAGAGGGTGTGACGTTCTATTTCATCGATAATGAATACTACTTCAAACGCGATGGCGTCATTTATGGACATTACGATGATGCGGAACGGTTTGCCTATTTCTCACGTGCCGTCCTTGAGATGATTCAACATTTGGATCGAAAGGAAGTACCGGACGTCATTCATTGTCATGATTGGCAAACTGGTGTGATTCCAGCGTTCTTACGCATCCATTATCAACACCTCGAGCGTTATCAAGATATTAAAACGGTCTTTACGATCCACAACCTACAGTATCAGGGTGTCTTCCCAGAAGAAGTGCTCGGTGACTTACTTGGTTTGAGTCATGAACATTTCACAGCGGATGGGATTGCTCATAACGGTCTCGTCAATTACATGAAGGCAGGACTTGTCCACTCCAATCAAATCACGACAGTCAGTCCATCGTACCGTGATGAAATCATGGATCCGTATTACGGTGAGACACTTGAGCCGGTTTTGCAACATCGCGCTGTCGACGTGCGTGGCATCTTGAACGGAATCGACTATCGTCAATTTGATCCTGCGCATGATACGCATCTCGTTGAGACGTATTCCGTTGATACCGTCACGGAAGGAAAAGCAAAAAACAAGGCGGCCTTACAAGAGGAACTAGGTCTCCCGATTAATCCGGACGTACCACTGTTCGGCTTCGTGTCTCGTCTTGTCGACCAAAAGGGAATCGATTTACTCGCGCATATCTTGCCAGACTTGTTCGAACTCGATGCGCAGTTCATCATTCTCGGATCGGGTGAAGCGGAATATGAAGGATTGTTCCATCATGCGACATCGATTCGTCCAGACAAAATCGCTTCTTATATCGGATTTGACGTTGGTCTTGCACAACGGATCTATGCAGGAAGTGATGCCTTCTTGATGCCGTCGCGTTTTGAACCTTGTGGTCTCAGTCAGTTGATTTCGATGAAGTATGGCTGTTTACCAGTCGTTCGGGAAACAGGTGGGCTCCGTGATACGGTCAAACCGTTCAATCAGTTCACATTAGAAGGAAATGGATTCTCGTTCGCGAATTATAATGCACATGAGTTTTTAGAAGCGATTAAACGTACGATTGAGGTGTATCATGATCGACCAGTCTTTGAGCATTTGATTGAGACAGCGATGAATGAGGACTTTAGCTGGTTGCGTTCAGCCGACGAATACTTGGCGTTATATCGTTTGATTGCACCGTCCGCCACTTGATCGTATCACTGGGAAAAGGGGTTACGTCATGTTCAAAGATAAAGAGAAGTTTAAGGAGAGGTTTACGGAACGATTCGTTTCGATGCATGGTAAAGCCATAACGGAAGCAACAGAAAATGATATCTATCAAACGCTCGCTTATCTGGTACGTGAGACGGTTACGACCGATTGGTTACGGACGAAGGAAACATATATCCATAAAAAAAGTAAGCAAGTCTATTACTTTTCACTCGAGTTTTTACTCGGACGTTTCCTGCATAATAACCTATTGAGTCTTGATGTTTTAAAGGATGTGGAACGGGGACTGGAAGAACTCGGATATCAGCTCAGTGATTTGACAGAAGAAGAGCCGGAACCTGGACTTGGGAACGGAGGGCTCGGTCGTCTCGCGGCGTGTTTCCTCGATTCCCTGGCTGCGCTGGGTCTGCCTGGACACGGGAACGGGATCCGGTATCAGTACGGTCTGTTTAAGCAAAAAATCATTGATGGTTATCAAGTCGAGTTACCGGATAACTGGCTGAAGAACGGGAACATGTGGGAAATCAGACGTTCTGATAAAGCGGTCGATGTTCCATTCGGTGGACATGTCTGGCTCGAAGAAGTCGGTGATGGATATCGTGTCCATCATGAGCCGGCTGAAATCGTCCGTGCTGTTCCGTACGATATGCCGATCGTCGGCTATCAAAACAAGGTCGTCAATAACCTGCGACTCTGGAGTGCTGAGTCCCCACTTGATGATGATGAATTACTTAGCCAATACCGTGGGAACTATAAAGATTTACTGGCACATAAACAATCGATTCAGACGATTTCAGAGTTTCTGTATCCGGATGATACGACGTATGAAGGAAAAGAGTTGCGTTTGAAGCAACAATACTTCTTTGTCTCTGCCGGATTACGGAGTATCTTGACGTCCTTTAAAAAGCGAAATCATTCATTGAAGCAACTCGGCAACCATATCGCTATCCATATCAACGATACACATCCGGTCGTCGCGATTCCGGAGTTGATGCGGATTCTTGTCGATGAAGAAGGATTTGGCTGGGAAGAAGCATGGCGGATCACGAAGAGTGTCATGTCGTTTACGAACCACACGTTACTGTCAGAAGCACTCGAGCGCTGGCCGATCGATTTGTTCCGTCGCTTGTTACCGCGCATCTACCTCATCATCGAGGAAATCAACCGACGCTTCTGTAAGGATGTGCTTGCAAACTATCCACACATGGAAGCGCATATGCGAGATATCGCCATCATCGCGGATGACCGGATCAACATGGCGAATCTGGCTGTCGTCGGCACGCATTCGACGAATGGTGTCGCTCAGATTCATACTGAGATTCTGAAGCAGCGCGAGATGCGACTATTTTATGAGATGTTTCCGCTTCGCTTTAATAATAAGACGAACGGAATTACACATCGTCGCTGGTTCCTCTCATCGAATCCAGCACTGGCAAATCGTGTGACGGAAGCGATCGGGGATAGTTGGATTCAGCATCCGTCCGATTTGCAAAAGTTGACGAAATGGGCAGAGGATGCAGCATTACAGAAGGACATCGCCGAGATCAAACTTCAGCGTAAAGAAGAATTAGCGTTGCTCATTGAAAAAGAAACCGGGATCGTCGTGGATCCGACCTCGATTTTTGATGTTCAAGTCAAGCGATTGCATGCGTACAAACGTCAACTCTTGAATGCGTTACACATTCATTCACTTTACTATCGTCTGAAGGAAGACCGTTCCTTCACGATGACACCGCGGACATTCATCTTTGGTGCAAAGGCGGCGCCAGGCTATCATTATGCAAAAGAAGTCATTCGTTACATTAATGCATTGGCACGCTTGATTAACGATGATCCAGACGTCAGTCCGTACTTGAAAGTCGTTTTCCTAGAAAACTATCGTGTATCGCTTGCTGAGAAAATCTTCCCGGCAAGTGACGTCAGTGAACAGATTTCGACTGCAAGTTATGAAGCCTCTGGAACCGGCAACATGAAGTTCATGATGAATGGTGCACTGACAATCGGAACGCTCGACGGAGCGAACATCGAAATTCGAGACGAGGTCGGGGATGCGAACATCTTCATCTTCGGCTTAACACCGCAGGAAGTCATGAATTATAAGCAGTACGGTGGTTACAGTGCATACGATCAATACAGTGCCCAACCCGAGCTTCGACGAATCATCGATAGTCTCGTCGATGGAACATTATTTGCTCCAGGTGAGTTCCAAGCGATTTATGATTCATTATTGACGTATAATGATGAATATTTAATTTTAAAAGATTTCTTATCCTACCAACAAGCGCAAGAACGAATCGATCGGATGTATCAGCAACCAGAAGAATGGTATAAACGCGTCATTCTTAATATTGCACGGTCAGGTGTGTTCTCAAGTGACCGAACGATTAAAGAGTATGCGAATGCGATCTGGAACATCAAACCGATTCAACTCTGAACAAAAAGACACTGACAGATGTTTCTGTCAGTGTCTGATGCTTACGAACGGGAGACATCTTCACCACGGCTGACCCAATCACTATAAGAGCCGGCGTAAAGCCGGACATCGGTTTTCCCGAGTGAATGGAGAGCGATGACATTGACACACGCTGTCACACCACTTCCACAATAGAGGATAGGGGCTTTGACCGGTAGGATGTCGGCGTACAGTTCTTTCAAATCTTCCGCGTCCCGTAAGCGACCATCTGGTGAGAGTGCTTGTTCGAAGAAACAATTCACGGCACCTGGAATGTGGCCGGCGACGTGATCGAGTGGTTCGATTTCTCCACGGTATCGATCGGGTGCACGGGAATCGATTACCATCGTTTCTGTCAGCTGATCTTTCAACTCTTCGAACGAGACAAGCATCTCATCTTGAAAACGAGGCGTGTACTGAGACGGTTCATAAGTAGGAACGTCGTCCGTGACCGGAAGATCGAACGCTAGGTAAGAGGAGAATCCGCCCTCAAGGACGACGACACGCTCATGTCCGATCCATTTAAATAACCACCAGGCACGAGCGGCATACGGAAAACCATCGTCGTACAAGACGACGAAGTCTTCTGGTGTTACACCATGCTGTTCCAGTGTGTGTTGCCACGCTTCTTTTGAAGGAAGCGGATGCCGACCACCGACCTCATCGATGGGACCGGAAAGGTCAGTCGTTAAATCCAGGTGCTGTGCACCTTCGACGTGTTGTTCCAAGAAAGCATTCCGTCCATATTCAGGTTGTTGCAAGTCATATCGGCAGTCAAACCAGCGAATCTGATCCGTTCGGACGAGCTGTTGAAGATCTGCCATTTGAATCGTAGGAAACATGCCTCATCACCTTACCCTTTCTAGTGTTAATCATATGAAAGGTATCGCTTCATCGCAAGTCTTACCCTCATTCAAAAAGGAGTCGATTTACCATGTCATGGAAAGAAACCTATCAAAAATGGGATCAGTTCGCTGATTTAGATAGCGCATTAAAAGAAGAGTTAGTCACGTTAGCAACGGATGAAAAAGCAGCCGAAGAAGCATTTTATAAAGAACTCGAATTTGGAACAGGTGGTATGCGTGGGGAAATCGGTGTCGGAACGAACCGGATGAACGTATATACGGTCCGAAAAGCATCACAAGGGTTCGCAGCATTCATTAAGGCGTCGGGGGAAGAAGCGGCAGCAAAAGGAATCGTCATCGCACACGATTCACGCCATTTCTCACCAGAATTTGCGTTAGAGGCGGCACGGACGCTCGCAAGTAACGGCATCAAAGCGTATCTGTTCGACGGTCTACGTCCGACACCGGAACTTTCGTTTGCGGTTCGGTCTTTACAAGCGGCGGGCGGGATCGTCATCACGGCGAGTCACAACCCACCAGAGTACAATGGCTATAAAGTATACGGGGATGACGGTGGACAACTTCCGCCAAAAGAAGCAGATGAACTCGTTTCGTACGTCAGCCAAATCGAAGATGAGCTATCGATTGAACTGGAGCAAGAAGAAGTCCTTCGCGCGAACGGTTTGATCGTCCGTGTCGGAGAAGAGCTCGACGAGGCGTATCAAGAAAAATTACAAACGATTCGTGTCTTACCTTCGATTCAATCGGAATTAGCGAATCCACTTAAAATCGTCTTCACACCACTTCACGGAACAGGTCTTGTGCCGGTAACAGAAGGCTTGAAACGGTATGGATTCGAACACGTGATAGTTGTTAAGGAGCAAGCAGAACCAGACGGTGCGTTCCCGACCGTGACGTCACCGAACCCGGAAGAACATGCTGCCTTTAAACTGGCGATCGAATATGGTGACCGGACAGATGCAGACATCTTGATTGCGACGGATCCCGATGCTGACCGTGTTGGAGTCGCAACACGTGATGCAGACGGAGAATGGACAGTCCTGACAGGGAATCAGACGGGAGCGTTATTGCTCGACTACATCCTTTCACAAAAAGCGGCACAGGGAACACTTCCAGCGAACGGATTCGTCGCGAAGACGATCGTTACTTCAGAACTGGGTGCATTGATTGCGCGTCACTATGATCTTCATGTCGAGAACACGTTGACAGGCTTTAAGTTCATTGGGGAAAAAATCAAACAATACAACGCATCGGGTCAATATGAGTATCTCTTCGGATACGAGGAGAGCTATGGTTACCTTATCGGTGACTTCTGCCGAGATAAGGATGCCGTCCAAGCGTGCTTGTTAGCTGCTGAGATGGCTGCGTACCATAAGAAAGAAGGACGGACGCTCTATGAGGCATTACAGGCGATTTACGAGCAGTTCGGGTACTTTGAAGAGTCACTCCGCTCTCTGACACTCAAAGGGAAGGATGGCGTGGCACAGATCGGGCGTATCATGGATACGTTCCGTGAGAATCCGCCAAAACAAGTGGCTGGAGAACAGGTCGTCTTATTCGAGGACTATGATGCGAGCATCGCCCACGATTTGAAGACACATCAACCTTCACCGATCAACCTGCCAAAATCCAACGTACTGAAGTTTACGCTTAGCGATGGATCATGGTTCTGCCTTCGTCCATCGGGTACGGAACCAAAAATCAAATTCTACTTCAGCGTCACGTCACCCGATGCTGCTGAGACGACACGGAAACGTCAGCAGATCGAAGATGAAGTCATGCAAGAAGTCGAACAAATTCAATAAGTCCTATGCAGGATCACGTCATCGACGGGATCCTGTTTTTTGTCTGAGAGCATCAAAAAGTGAAATCCGTGCAACCGGTACCATTTTGAGGTACAGTAAACGAGATAGAGTTTATACGATAGAGGAGTTGGAAGACAGATGGAACGGATTCAACTAACAGAAGATTTATCATTCTCACGCATCATTCACGGTTTATGGCGATTGAATGAATGGGAGATGACGAAAGAAGAGCGGCTTGAATTGATTGAAGCATGCCTTGCTTTAGGAATTACGACATTTGATCACGCGGATATCTATGGCGACTACACGAATGAACGCTTATTCGGAGAAGCGCTTGCTTTAAAACCGGAGTTACGTGACCGAATGGAGATCGTTACGAAGACGGGCATCAAGATGAAAGGGAACCATTTCTCGGATCAGTCGTTATCATTCTACGATACGACGAAAGAGCATATCATCAAACAGGTGAATCGTTCTCTTCAAGAACTCGGTGTCGAGTACGTGGATACGTTGTTGATTCACCGTCCAGATCCGTTGATGGACCCGAACGAGATTGCTGAAGCGTTCGTAGAGTTGAAGGACGCAGGAAAGGTACGGACATTCGGTCTCTCGAACCATACACCTGCGCAACAAAGTCTCATTCAGTCGCGCTTACCATTCATGCTCGTGACGAACCAACTCGAGTTGTCGGTTTCGGAACTGAAACATTTCGAGGATGGATCCGTTGATCTCTGTCATGAAAATGAGATGCCGTTGATGGCATGGAGTCCGCTTGCAGGCGGTCGTCTCTTCAAGGACGAGCAATATGCACCGTTACGCGAAAAATTAGCTGAGATCGCAGAGACGATCGGGGCAGAAGAAATCGATGAAGTCGCATATGCATGGTTGCTCAAACATCCAGCACGTATCATGCCAATCGTTGGTTCTGGTAAGATTGAACGTATCGAATCTGCTGTTCGTTCGACGAAATTGTCTTTGACACGCGAGCAATGGTTTGAGATTTTAAAGGCGTCACGTGGTCGTGACGTCGATTAATTGGTTTTAAGATAGAAGTGGATCAATGCGCACGTTGTCCGTTAGCGAAATAAAGTGAGAGGATCGTTTCCGATATATCATCTGGAGGCGATCCTCTCTTTCGTTTACGAATAGAGTGTTCCTCTCATTTAAAAGTAAATAAAAAAAGCCCCATCTCAAGGGGGAGGAGAGATGGGGGATCTATGAGGTTAAGCTTCTAAGCGAAGCATCTCCTGACGATATTTATCTAAACGATCTTTACTTGCTGACATGGCAGCTTGGTCATTGGCTTGAATCGCATCGAAGAGCGTACTGAGCTCATAATCGATTTCGAGACGTAGCACTGGAATTCGCTGCTCTGCATCTTGTCTACGGAAAGCTTCAATTACTTGTTTCATCTAGGCCACGCTCCTTTGTAAGTTGTCAGATAATTCTGATTTTTATTAGTATACTTGATTATTCCCGGATTGCCTAGTGCTAAACCTAAAAAAATCTAAAAAAACACACTTGAAATCCTGACGGTTCCAAGTGTGGAAAATTCATTCTGGAATGCTGAATCGCGCCTCTAAGCGATGTTGAACACTTTGAATGAGTGTCGACATGATCCAGTAAATTGCAGCTGAGAATAGCAACAACGGCATGACGAGATACGTCGTTGCTGAAATCTGGTCAGAGACATACGTCAATTCTTCAACAGCAACAATCGTACCGAGTGATGTTGATTTGATGATATCGATGACAGAGTTCGAAAGTGGTGGAATCGCCCGAGATAGTGCTTGCGGCAAGATGACGTCCTTGAATGTCTTACGGCGCGGAATACCGAGCGAGTCAGCGGCTTCCCATTGTCCACGATCGACAGAGGAGATGGCAGCCCGGAACGATTCAGAGATATACGCAGAAAAGTGAAGCGATAAGCCGAAAGCGAGAGCTTGGAATCCAGTCAATTGAAGGACAACGAGACCATTGTATAAAATCAGGATTTGTAACAGCAATGGTGTTCCTCGGAAGAAGGAGACGTATAAACGTGCAAAACCGCTAAAGACGGCAAGACGGCTATCACGCATGACGGCAAGAATCAACCCGAGAATAAGCGCAAAGACGATGGCGAGACCACTTGCTAGAAGGGTCGTACCAATCGCCTTTGCGTAGACGTCCGAGTTATCCCGGACGATCGTTAGTAATTCACTCACTTACTGATATCCTCGTTGAAATACTTCTCACCGATTTTTGCAAGAGTGCCGTCTTCTTGCATCTCAGAGAGTGCTTTATTGAAGTCTTCTGTATACTTGCTGTTTTTTGCCATCATGAAGCCTGATTCGTTCTTGTCGAACGTCTCACCGACCGCTTTGACTTTATAGCCTGCTTTCTTCAGCTCCGTCAAAACGAAGAGACGATCGTTCATAGCAGCATCAACACGACCTGCTTCAAGATCTTTTAAGACTTGGTTCGCACCTTTGTAGTATTTCACTTTCGCGCCAGCTTCTTCAGCCGTCTTCGCGTAAAGTGAACCTTGTGTCGAACCGACTGTCTTTCCTTTTAAGTCGTCGAGTGTTTTGATGTCGTTCGTTTTATTGTTGACGATGATCGTTGAACCAGAGACCGTATACGCATCAGAGAAAGCGTATTTTTCTTGGCGCTCAGGCGTGATTCCCATTTGGTTCGCGATGACATCGATTCGTTTTGAATCGAGTGCTGGGATGAGTCCTTTGAAGTCCATCGCTTTGTAATCGACTTTATAGCCGGCACGTTTTGCGACTTCGTTCATGACGTCTACGTCATAACCTGTCAATTTTCCTTTTTCTTTATACGTGAAAGGTGGGTACGTTGCTTCTGTACCGACTGTAATGACTTTTGACTCTTTATCAGAACCTGCGTTGTCGTTCGAAGCGCCGCATGCTGCAAGCACCCCCGCTGTCGATAATGCTGCTACAGCTAATTTCAAACCGTGTTTCATAGCGCTCTCTCCTTTATAAATGAATGATTTCAATTCCTAGTTTTCGAATAGGATTAATTTTAAGCTACAAGCAGTATCATACAAAGTTACAGGAACGTCTGTCAATAAAAAAGACTGCCCTTAAAAGGACAGTCTGAAACATCGTAACTGATCGATGATGCGATTAACGGATCGTTGCTTCCGTCGCAGAGTCGAAGAAGTGTGCTTTTGTCATATCGAAGAAGAGATCAAGCTGCGATCCCATCTCGACGTGTGAGCGTGAATCAACACGTGCCGTGAACGCTTGTTGTCCGACTTTTGAGTAGAGGTAAGACTCTGCACCCATCAATTCGGATACTTCGATATGTGCTGGGAAGCGGTGTGCTGTTTTCGTGTCTTGGTAGATCAATTCCGCATGGATGTCCTCTGGACGAATTCCGAGGACGAGATCCTTGTTCGTGTAACCACGGTCGCGGAGAACTTTCATTTTTCCTTCTGGTACTTCGAACTTCTCTTCTGTTCCTGAAACGTGGAAGAGACCGTCTTCCGCTAATTTACCTGTCAAGAAGTTCATCGATGGTGAACCGATGAATCCGGCAACGAACATGTTATCTGGGTGATCATAGACTTCTTTCGGCGTACCGACTTGTTGAATGATACCCGCTTTCATGATGACGATTCGTGTCGCAAGCGTCATCGCTTCCGTCTGATCGTGCGTGACGTAAATCGTCGTCGTCTCAAGACGTTTGTGTAGCTGAATGATTTCCTTACGCATTTGTACACGCAATTTAGCATCTAAGTTCGAGAGCGGCTCATCCATCAAGAAGACTTTAGCATCACGAACGATGGCGCGACCAATCGCTACCCGTTGACGCTGACCACCAGAGAGTGCTTTTGGCTTCCGCTCGAGGTATTCTTCAAGACCGAGGATACGAGCTGCGTTATCGACGCGTTGCTTGATTTCATCTTTTGGGAACTTCCGAAGCTTTAATCCGAACGCCATGTTATCGAAGACGTTCATGTGTGGATACAGCGCGTAGTTTTGGAAGACCATCGCGATATCGCGATCTTTTGGCGCTACATCGTTCATGCGTTTGCCGTCGATGATGAAATCCCCACCTGAGATTTCTTCAAGTCCAGCAATCATCCGGAGCGTCGTTGATTTACCGCAACCTGATGGTCCGACGAAGACGATGAATTCTTTATCTTTAATGTGAAGGTTGAAGTCATCAACCGCTTTTGCATCACCTGAGTAGATTTTATCGATATGTTCAAGACGAATTTCAGCCATGTGTAGTTCCCCCTAATGTAAATGATGAAATAATAACGCTTACAAGATTTAGTATAAAAGAAGTCAGGGAGTCTGCCTATGGACAACCTGACTAAATGCAAACGTTTTCAATTAGGCATCATGCTACAAGAAGTAAGGTATAGAGGAAAGTAGCGCCTTCAAATGAGCGAACATCGATTCCAGTCTGCTCCGTCAACCGGTCGAGTCGATATTGGAGGCTATTTCGATGTAAGAATAGATGTTTTGCTGTCAGGGAGACGTTCAAATTAGCTCGACAAAAAGCAAGGATCGTCTCACGAGACTCTGGCTCGAGTAAACGGATGAACTGATCGACGAGTGTCGCGCGGTGCCGGTCATCTAGACTTGCAAGACGGATCATGGCAGGCAAGAAACGTTCGATTTGCATCGAAGGAACGAAAGCAAGCGCTGCTTGTTCGAGTTGGAACTGAACGGCGATATCACCTGCAGCACGTTGTTGACCAAGCAATACCTTACCGTCGAGTACAAAATCAGATTGTAATGCAAAAAATAAATCGGATAGTTCGGACTCGATGACAAACTCTTCGCGTTCAACGACCGTGAAGCGGTGTGTGCTAAAAGGAATAAGGATGCTCGTCTGCGAAAAGAAAGAGGAGAGCAATTGTTGAATTTCTTCACTTGTCCGTTCATCGGTTGGATTGAACAAAAAATGGACAAGTCGGAACGACTGATCTTCGAGGGCATGAGCAGATTGGATACGCTCTCGCCATAGATCGATATCAGACCGCGACGTCGTGATGATGCGTTCAGCGAATACATCAAGCAGTTGTTGTTCGCGGTCAGAGATGGCAGTCGCCTTGATTCCAAAACAGAGTCCATCTTCAAGGCGATATACGCTATACTGTTCCTGGCAATAAACATTCGGATCGGTCGTAAGCTGGTCATTGAATACAGTCATCAGTTGTCGTAACACACGGCATCACTCCTAAATCGTACATAACTATCTCGACTTTACCATAAGTCGAAAATCGGAAGGAATGATAACTTATGTCAGATACGTTTTTACTCGTATTGAAACTTGTCGGAATCATTGTCATTGGGGCCCTGATTGGCGCAGTCACGAATCATCTAGCGATTCGGATGTTATTTCGACCACTTGAACCGAAATACATCGGAAAATTTCGCGTGCCGTTTACGCCGGGTCTGATTCCTAAACGGCGAGATGAACTAGCAGCGAATCTCGGACGGACGGTCGTCAAGCATCTCTTGACGCCAGAAGGGATCGGGAAACGTCTCGCATCACCAGCTGTTCGTGGAGCTGTCACGCGGCTCGTCGAACAAGAAGTCATGAAATGGACACGCTCGGAAGAGACGACGGAAGCGTGGATTAGTCGATTCATCGACGAACCAAAACAACGGATCCAAGGAAAAATCAGTTATCACTTGGAGCAGGAGTTTTCGCTCCTCATAGGTAAATGGCGTGAGCAGTCCGTGCGCGAGTTGATCGGGGAAGCCGGAGAACAAAAAATCGAAGAGGTCATGCCAAGACTCGTCACATCCGTATTGCACCAAGCAGAGGAATATTTTGATGGACCAGAAGGACGTCTACAACTCGAGGAAACTGTTGCTCGTTTCATCCAACAGCGTCTCGGAGGTGGGATGTTCGGGATGTTGCTCGCGAACGTCAACGTCGTTGATATGATTCAGCCGGAGCTGAAACGGGTACTTCAATCAGAGTCGACGTCTCAGTTCATCCTTGCCTTATTACGTCAGGAATGGCAAAAGGGACTAGATCGTCCACTGTCGTCTTATATGACAGAAGAGACGGAGTCACGGATTCGACAGACCGTCAAAGAACAAGTCTTGGCGCGTTTACCGATTGAATCGATGCTTGCTACACCATTACGCGTCTGGTTGAATCCCCTCGAGTCACAATTACTCGAGCAACATGTCCCTGTCGTCATCGATCATCTATTCGAACGGACGACGAATCAAATCGGGCAAATTCTACAAACGCTTGATCTCGAAACGATTGTTCGAGAAGAGGTCGGTTTGCTGGATACTGCGTATCTCGAGGAAATCGTCTTATCGATTTCCAAGCGAGAATTCCGGGCTATCACTTGGCTTGGAGGGTTGTTAGGTGGTTTAATTGGATTGATACAGGCGGGGCTTTATCTCGTCTAAACAAATTGGAGGTTTTACTCATGGCAGAAACAAACTTATATGATCACGCGTACACACTGGAGCGTGCATTACGTGAGACTTCGGAGTACACGACATTAAAAGATTTGTACACGCAAGTTAACGCGGATCCGGAATCAAACGAATTGTTTGCATCGTTCCGTAACATCCAACTCGAATTACAACAAAAGCAGATGCAAGGTGAAGAAATCACACCAGACGATATGGCGTCTGCCCAAACAAAGATGCTTGAAGTCCAAAACAACCCATTAATCAGTCAGCTGATGCAAGAAGAGCAACGGATGCACACGATGCTGACGGAAGTCACACAAATCATCATGAAGCCGTTAGAAGAACTCTACGCGCCAATGATGGAGCAACAAGACGACGTTCAATAAGTCATCAAAAAGGAAGACGCGCCATTATGGCCGTCTTCCTTTTTTGTATAGCTCAAGATGAAGTAGGGACGATCCGTGGCAAGTAAGCGCGCTCGAAATGAATCAAACGACCTGAACGTGTGACACGAGCTGCATGATGAGCGTAACCACTCTCATTGAGACGCCGAATCCCTTCTTCTCGTGCCTGTCCATCTGCTTCTGCTTCAAAAACGTCATCGAGTAACGTTTCACCACGGTCTGAAAAGACTGTAATCGTATACTGCATACTTGTTCCTCCCTTGTCTGATCGGTCTTGTACTTAGTATAATGAATAGCTATTCATTTTACAAGCGCAGGTCTAAGTCTTGCCACGTCAACTGTCGCGCAGCGGGAGGAGTAGTCAGGTGACTGACCGTCATACCAATTAAGCGGATCGGTCCGTCGAAGGTGATACCATTGAACAATTTCGTTGTTTCCTCAAGTAAGCGTTCTTCGTCCGCCGTTTCTTCTGAAAATGTATGCCGTTTCGAACGTGACTGGAATGTATCGGTCTTCCACTTGATCGTGATCGTCCGGCAAACGAGTTCTTTTTTTTGAAGACTCGCAATGACGGATTTTGATTCTCGAATCAACGTCTCGAATATCGTATCGATATCCTCCGTATCTTCTTCGAAGGTCGTCTCAGAACCAATCGATTTTCGCTCGCGTTCCGGACGAACCGGACGCTCGTCGATCCCGTGTGCCATCGCATGCAGTTCCGTTCCGCGATCGCGTCCGAGCAATGCTCGTAATTGTTCGACCGGCATTGCTTGGACATCTGCGACGGTTTCAATTCCTTGTTTTCGTAACGCTTGTTCCGTGACTTTTCCGACGCCGTGTAAATCTCCAATTTTTAATGGAGACAAGAAACTGAGGACGTCCTCTGGAGGAACTACCGTCATCCCGTTCGGTTTCTCGTATCCGGATGCGACCTTCGCGACGAGCTTAGAGTTCGAAACACCAGCAGAGGCCGTCAGACCTGTCCGTTCTTTAATTTGCTGAAGAACATATTGCGCGATATAGGTCGCACTTTTTTGATCAAAATAATTTTCCGTGACGTCAAGATACGCTTCATCAAGCGAGAGAGGCTCGACGAGCGGTGTCACTTCTCGAAAAAGCGCCATGATTTGCGCACTGACAGCTCGGTAGACGTCAAAGCGGGGACGAATGAAGACCGCACGGGGGCAGAGCTGGAAGGCACGTCTTGACGGCATCGCGCTATGGATACCGTATTTCCGTGCTTCATAGGAACAGGTCGCTACGACACCACGTGCATGAGGCGGTCCACCGACGACGACGGGAACACCTTTTAATCGAGGACGATCGCGTTGCTCGACGGAAGCGTAAAAGGCGTCCATATCAATATGAATGATTTTTCGTTCCATCGTACAAGCGTCTCCTTTCAGTAGATATGATACAATTAGTATAACGAACTTATGTTCTGATATCTATTTTTTTGGTCGACTGTTCTTTGGCATCCGAACAAGAGCGCCTAACCATCCACGCCAGCGCATCCAGTAGAAGATGCCACCGGTCGAGAGAAAAATTAGACCAAGGGATAGGGCGTAACCGTATTTCCATTCTAATTCCGGCATGATTTTAAAGTTCATCCCCCAAATCGCACCGAGAGCCATCGTTGGTGTCGCGACGGCAGTAAAAATCGTTAATGCCTTCATGATTTCGTTTCCACGGAAGTTCGAGACGGTCGTCGATAAGTCGAGCAGGACCTCAATGTCTTTTTGATAATGTTCAATGAGCATCAACAGACGGCGGACACGTTTCGTAGCTAGTTTCAACGAGAGATCCTCGAGATACGCGTCCTCGTCGAGAAATGATTCTTCACCAGCCATGACGAGCTCTTGAAACGGAACGATTAAATCGGACCAGTTCTCGATCGTGTCGCGTAAAGCGAAGATGCTATCGAGCGAATCTTCATTGATGCTGCCACGTAGTTCATCTTGTCTTGAGAATAGTTCCGTCTCAAACTGATCGATACCGGCAAAATACGTGTTCAGCTGTAAAGCAAGAATCGTATAAAAGGCTGCGAATGGATGCGCGGGAGAATAGGGAGCGACCAGGGACACGATTGAATCCGACAATCCAATCGTGATCAGTTTTTCTTTCGTTACATAAAAGCAAATCGAGCGGCGGTCACTTTTGTCGACAGGATTTTGCCAGGTGACGACAGCGCCATAGAGAACCCCTTTTTCCGAGCGGGTGAAGTTCATGTCTTTCGATCGCAGCTGCGTCACCCAGTCCATTTCGGATTGATCGACGGCAGCCGTCGGAAAGGTTTGTTCATAGTCAGCTAAATCGAGATAGCGAGACCAATTAAATTGAGGTTCCAGTTCCATGTTCATGACTCCCATATAGTAGAATGAAATAGTATATGCCTTAAGTGTAGTCAATGGAATATAAAAAAGACACCTATTTTACAGATAAAGGACGTGTTTCAAGTATGAAAGGAATTGGTAAATTAGCAGTTGGAGAAACGCTCGATCAACGAGCGATGATCAAGCAAGCGGTCAAAGGAATTGCAGCGAATGGGAAACCATACTTGACGCTCATCTTGACGGATAAGACAGGCGAAATCGAGACGAAGATGTGGGATACGAGTGATCTTGAAAAATATGCGCCGAAATCAATCGTCCATGCTGCTGGAGAAGTCATGGACTATCGAGGGCGGACACAACTCAAGCTCAAACAAATCACGGTTCTAGAGGAGACGAATGTCGAGGACTATGTCCAATCCGCACCGATTCCGCGAGAGCAAATCGAGACGGAAGTCCTCGCGTTCGTAGAATCGATTCAGAACAGTGATATGAAAAAGCTCGTTAAACATTTGATTACTTCGCGATTCGACGCTTACTTCACGCATCCGGCAGCGGTCAAGAACCATCATGCTTTTTACTCGGGGCTGTCATACCATGTCCTTTCGATGTTGCGTCTAGCGGATCAAATCGCTCAACTCTATCCGACCTTAAACCGTGACGTGCTAATCAGTGGCATCATTCTGCACGATTATGCGAAAATCAAGGAGTTATCCGATCCGGTTGCACCGGAATATACGTTGCCTGGTAAACTCGTCGGTCATATTACGATGATGGTAGCGGAACTTGAAAAAGTCGGAGCAGAATTACAAATTGACGCAGAAGTACTGACGGTCTTGCAACATCTCGTCTTAAGTCATCACGGACGACCGGAATGGGGTTCTGCTGTCGCACCACAGATGCGCGAGGCAGAAGTTTTGTTCTTGATCGATAACCTTGATGCACGGATGACGATGATGGATCGTCTCCTTGAATATGTCGAGCCAGGACAGTTCTCGGAACGATCATTCGCACTAGATAATCGTGCTTTTTACCGTCCGAAGCTATAAGGGGGAGAAAAGATGAAGACGAAGTTGTTTGATACGGTTCAACTCGGAACGTTGACATTCCGAAATCGGGTCATCATGGCGCCGATGTGTATGTACAGTGCAAAAGAAGATGGACTCGTTACGGATTGGCATGTCACGCACTATGCAACCCGTGCGATGGGTGGTGTCGGTGGCGTCATCTTAGAAGCGAGTGCTGTTACGCCAGACGGTCGCATTTCAGCCGGTGATCTTGGAATTTGGTCAGATGCTCATATCGAAGGCTTACAACGAATCGCAGAGCAAGTCAAAGCAGCGGGTGCAAAAGCAGGCATTCAACTGGCCCATGCCGGGCGCAAAAGTACGACGGCAGAACCACCCGTTGCACCGAGTGCTTTACCGTTTGATGATACGTATACACATCCACGAGCATTAACGCTTGAGGAAATCGCGACGATCAAACAACAGTTCATCGATGCAGCACTGCGTGCGGAACGAGCAGGGTATGATTTCATTGAAATTCATGGGGCTCATGGTTACTTACTGAACACGTTCCTCTCTCCGTTATCAAACGTTCGTGAGGACCAATACGGTGGATCGGTTGAAAATCGGATGCGCTTGTTGCTAGAGATCATTGATGGCATTCAAGCCGTTTCCAAGCTCTCGATCTGGGTCCGGATTTCAGCAGCCGATCACGCAACAGGGGGAATGACGGCGACGGATTATATTCCACTCGCGAAAGAACTAGCTGCACGTCACATCGATCTACTCGATTGCAGTTCAGGGGCTGTCGTCGCTAATGCCGTACCGGAAGTGTATCCAGGCTATCAAGTGAGCTATGCAGAAGAGTTGAAACGAGAGACGGATATTGCAACAGGCGCGGTTGGATTGATTACGACAGCTGCCCATGCAGAAGAAATCGTCCGTAACGGTCGAGCAGATATCGTCCTGCTCGCACGTGAACTACTTCGCCAACCTTATTGGGTCTATCATGCGGCAGCCGAACTAGGAGATACGGTCGCCTTGCCGAAACAATACGAACGGGCACCAATCCGGACGGTTCGTTAACTATCGCTCATATGAATGAAAAACGACACGAAAAAAGGAAGCCTTCGCGGCTTCCTTTTTTGATTACTGCTGTTGTTGTTGCATCATTTGTTGTTGCATTTGTTGTTGTTCTTGTTTATCTAAATCAAAAGCATCCTTGAAGTCTTTGTTTTCGATTTTAACATCGTATTCTTTCATGAGTGAACGGTAGATATCGTTCGGGTTGACTTGTGCTGCTTTTTCTTCAGCAAGTGCTTTTTTGATGCGTGCTTTTTCTTTATCAAGCGTAAAGTCTTTCTTTTCTTTACGATCGACTACTTTGATGATGTGGTAACCGAATTGTGTTTTAATTGGATCGGAGATTTTACCTTCAACGCCATCCTTGAACGCATAATCTTCGAATTCCTTGACCATTTTACCTTTTGTGAAGTATCCAAGGTCTCCACCTTTTGCACCGCTACCTGTATCTGTTGATTTCTCTTTTGCCAGTTTCGCGAAGTCCGCGCCGTCATCCAATTGTTTTTTGATGTCTTTTGCTTCTGACTCTTTCGCAACGAGGATATGGCTTGCTTTGACTTCGACTTTTTCTTGGTCAAAACGCTCTTGGATTTCTTTATCTGTTACTTTTGATTTCGCAGATTTTGCTTCCGTTAAGAGCATTTGTGTGCGAAGAACTGTCTCGAATTCTTTTTCGTTCTTGATTCCAGCAGATTTCAATGTTGTATTGAACTGCTCTTTATCCGGGAACTGGTCTTTTGTCTTCTTGACTTCTGCTTCGACTTCTTTATCCGTGACTTCTTTGCCGTATTTCTTCTCAAGCAATTTGTTCATTGTTTGCTGGAAAGCGATTTGTGCACCAGCTTTTTCGTATGCTTCTTCTTGGACGTCAGCCTTGTTGACTTCGCCACCTTTGTAATTGATGACGGCTTCGTCATTTGATCCACATGCTGCTAACGTAAATACACTTGCGACTGCTGCTGCGCCTAACAATTTCTTTTTCATACATACACCCCTAATTTACCATTTATTTCAACCGTTTTATCATATCATATTCTCGTCTGGTTGACAGCTGTATCTTGTCATGCCAAGAGATACTTGCTCTTTTCCATGCTATCACATCCCAGTAGTCGGTTGAGGATAATTTTTATGGGAAATTGTGAGGGAAATAACGCTCTTGAGACATAGTAGTAATGTCCTTGTCATGAGGAAAAAAGACCTAAAAAAGCATTCTAGCTAGAGGCTAAAACGCTTTTGGTAAGGTTATGCTTTTTTGATTGAGTCCATGACTGGATCTTGAGGGCGACGATCTGCTTCTTCTGTGATCATCTTTGATGTCTCAGCGAATATGTCCATGAAGCTGTCGCCATACAAGCGACGTACGATCGCAGAAATGTCCGTTAATTCCGGGAACTTCCCGTACAATTCCTGAAGAGGAAGTGATGCACGGAAGACACCGTTTTCTTCAGGGCGGAACGCTTGAATCGTCTCAAGCAAGAGTGATTCGCCCTCTGGTGTCAACTGGACGTAGGTATTTCGTTTATCTGTTTCCTTTTTCGAGAACGTCAACAATCCGCGGTCTTCTAACTTCTTCGAGAAGTTGAATGCCGTCGAGACGTGCATGACACCATATTTCGCGATCTCTGAAATCGAGGCACCGCCTAGCGCGTGCGAAATCCACAAGATATGATGTTCATTGATGTTCAGATCAAAGGGCTTGATCCAATTTTGCCAATCTTTTTCTACCGTTTTCCATAGTGCTTTGCTTAACTGAACAATCTTGTGGCTATACAACAAAGCCTCTTGTCCAGGATATAACTTTTCGTGTTCCATATCTGACTCATCCTTTCGAAAGGTGACAATGGCTCAAACGCGCAAAATGCAAACTATACAAAAACAAATCGAAGCAACGGATCTTACTTTTGTGGAGAAAGCTGGTCTGCTTCCTGTTTCGCTTCATCAGCGAGAGACTGGATCTTCGTGAGCGATGCTTGGACTTCCGTTTGGTATTCCGAGACGCTCTGCATGACTTCTTCTTTAAAGTGCATACCAGACGCTTTTGCTGTCTCTACTAAGTTCTTGCCCTCCTGGGTCAAATCCTGCACATTCGTTACGATTGTAGAATAAGAATTTCGACGTTGATGACCGTTCGAAGAGTCGCTTTTCGTACCTTGGCGAAGCGCCTTCAGACCGTAAAAAGTCACAAGTGTTAGCGTAGCACCAAAAGCGACCCAGTTACGGGCGGGACGCTTCGACATATTGAACCTCCTTTTTAATATTGAAATATTTGTTTCATATTATTTTACCGAAAATCGAATGAAAGAAACCTATTTCGGCAATATTTTTCTAAGAATAGAAGAAAAAGAACAGACTTAGATGCGAGAAGCGATCGAGTTAGCGAGTTCAGCTAATTCCTCTGCCGTGTAATCGTCATTATGAACTTCCCATTTTGCACCGAAACCGTCTTGTTTATCGTGACGCGGAATGAGGTGCAGGTGGAAGTGAGAGACCGATTGACCCGCTACTTTTCCTGTATTCGATAAGAGATTCATGCCAGCTGCCTCTGTCTCTTGTTGAAGCGCACGACTGATTTGCGGGATCGTCGCAAATACGTCTTGTGCTTGATCAGGAGAGAGATCATACAAATTATCGGCATGTTGTTTTGGGATGACGAGCGTATGTCCTTTCGTCACTTGTGACAGGTCAAGGAAAGCGAGAACTTGTTCGTTCTCGAATACGATATGACCAGGGACTTCTTTGCGAGCAATTTTACAGAAGATACATGACTCTTTTTGCATGGAACGTTCACTCCCTTGGGTAAGATAATATTAGTATACGGAAAGTTTCCGACTTCCGCACGATTGACAGTCAAATTGAACCCGATACACTTAGAAACATACAGTTACTGAAGGAAGGAGCGAATTGCATGGCATCACGAGTAGCCTCGACGGCACAAAAAAAACGAAAACGGCGCCTGCTCGTCGGTAGCGTCATCATCGTCGGTCTTTTCTTATTCGTTGCCTTTTGGTTTGGACGTAACATGCAAGAAGCGGCGAGAATGGAGAAAACAGACGAGCGTCTTGCTACCTTGTTAAAGGAAAAGGATCAGCGTGGATTCCAACAACTCGTCACGATGAATGGTAAGTCACTACCGATGAGTGAAGCGACGCGACTCGTTAATTGGTTGACGGCTGACTCAGAACGGACGGACCGGGTCATCGCACAAGTCAAACAGGATCAAGGCGCAGGGAAGCAAGTGAAGACACATCTGTTTTCGCTTCAAGAAGAAGATGGATGGCTTTGGTATGACCGGTACTCTCTCGATGTGAATCCTCAGCGGTTAACCGTTTCAAGTGATTTACCGGGAACGAAGATTTCATTAGATGGAGAAGAAGTCGGGACGATTGATCAGAAATCCCTTGAACTCAAGCGATCTCCTGGAGAGTACGATGTTCAAGCAAGTGCGGAACAATCCGGACAGACCGTCCAGGAATCAAAGACTGTACAACTCGGAGATGAACCGAACGCGACAGTCGACTTTAAATTGGCTGATCGATTCAATACGACCGTTTCGAACGAATATGCAGTCGATATCAAAACGTTACTTGAGACGGAAGTGAAAGCCCGGACTGGAAAAAGTATCGATACGATGACTGGCTATCTCGGACGTTCGCGTGACTCGTTCGAGAATACGTTCGGCACGCCTGATTCGACCGTTGCCAATCGAGCACGATACGATGGATATGAAGTGACCTATCAATCGGGGCAGGTGGAAGAATTGCTAATCCGATTAAATAAGACTCCAGATGAGTTAGAAGCCATCGCTGGAAAACCAGAACGAAAGAAGCGCGAGCAAGTCGGTACCGTTTGGGAATATCCGTCTAGTTTTCTCGAAGGTGTGTTCGAATGGTTGAACTTACGAGCAGAAAAACGAGTCGTCGAGCGAGAGGACGGTATGTGGTTACAATTAAAAGACTAAAAAAATCCTCGGACAGAACGTCCGAGGATTTTTGGTTATCGTTTATTCACCGCACGGAGAATGAACGATACGATGAGGATAAGAATGATAGCTCCGAGTAAAGCAGGTACGATTGCGAATCCAGCAACCATTGGACCCCAGTTTCCGAATAATGCTTGACCAATCAATGCACCAACGAAACCAGCGATGATGTTACCAATGATACCACCTGGAACATCTTTACCTAAAATCAAGCTTGCTAACCAACCAATAATACCACCGACGATTAATGCCCATAAGAATCCCATTTAAAACACTCCTTTTCAATTTAAGATATATGATTACTTACGTACTGCCCGGAGAATAAGTGAGACGATGAAGATCAAGATGACTGCTCCGAGAATAGCCGGAATGACTGCGAAACCAGCGATTTTTGGTCCCATTGAACCAAAGATGGCTTGACCGATCATCGAACCGATGAAACCAGCGATGATGTTACCGATGATGCCACCCGGCACATCTTTCCCGATAATTAAACTTGCGATCCAACCGATGAGACCACCAATGATGAGTGCCCATAAGAAACCCATTTCTAAACATCTCCTCTACATATTAGTTTTACCTGTTTTCAGGCAGTTATAAACACGTGCGAAAATGAAAAAATCTGAAATCGTTCATTCTTTAGTTCATTCTTTAAATGACTAGACGATTAGACCACTTGATAGAGAATGAATAGACGATTCATTGATTTCACTTTCAATTTACATGTAAATCGTTTTCATATATTGATGTAACGATTACACTTAGAGTAATTGCCGAAAAAACAAGTATTAAAACATTATATTTTAAAAAACTAGGCGTTACGCTAGAAAAACGAAGCGAGTCTACTTTACGATGAGCCTAAAGGGAGTGGCAGATATGTTATTAGACATTAAAGATTTGTCAGGAGGATACGGATCAAAAACCGTTCTGCATGACATCAATATCGAAGTCGACCGAGGTGAACTCGTCGGTCTAATTGGGTTGAACGGTGCCGGAAAATCAACGACGATCAAGCATATCCTTGGTCTTTTACCGGTCAAGACGGGATCGGTTCGAATCAATGGATTGGATTTAACGACGAACGAAACCGAGTATCGTCGCCAAGTGGCGTATATTCCGGAGCAGCCGATGTTATATGAACAACTGACGTTACGGGAGCACCTTCGTCTGATGGCGCAAGGATATGACGTCGAAGAAGCAATCGCGACAGAACGCGCGCAACATTATGCTGAACGACTTCGAATGACGAAGCAACTCGAATGGTTTCCAAGTGTCTTCTCAAAAGGGATGAAGCAAAAAGCGATGATTTTATGTGCACTCGTCACAGGCAGTGAACTGTTGATCGTCGATGAACCGTTCGTTGGACTTGATCCACTGGCAATCCGAGAGTTACTTCAGATTTTTAGTGAACTGAAGCAGGACGGTAAGGGGATCTTAATGTCGACGCATATTCTTGAGACAGCCGAGCGTCACTGTAACCGATTCGTGCTCTTACATGAGGGGCACATTGCAGCAGAGGGAACGACAACTGCTTTACGCGCACGATATGGACTGCAAGATGGAACGCTGGATGATCTGTACGTTGCCGCGATCGAGGAGGCGGAACGATGAACAGCCAGTCCTTATGGAAGGAACGCTACCAGGCGGCGATGACGGAAACGGTGAAATATACAAGGTACATGGCGAATGGCGGACTGTTATTTACCGTTTACTTCGTTATTTTGTACGGTTTAGTCGTCTACGGACGTTTCCTCGACCAACTCGATCCATCGTTTCCAGGTCGATTCGTCATGGCAGCCTTGTTTCTGATTTTACCGCTCTATCGGACGAGTCGGACGTTTCTCGTTGAGGCGGACCAAGTGTTTCTATTACCGGTGTTAGCGAAGTTATCAAGTTTCATGAAACAAGTACGAGCGTACAATGCGGTCTTTGGTATCATCCGTGCCGTGATTCCGTTTTTAGCTGTCGTTGTTCTCTATGTTCGAACGGAACAGACGACACCACTTGAACTTGTTTTACTTGGGGTAGCGCTTGCTTTGTTCGGAGCTGCTGCGAATTTATCAAAGCTTGAAGGCATCGCACATCGGACGGTGTTACTGTATGCGTGCGGAGCGGCGCTACTCGTCATCATCGATATGGCATGGATGACAATCGTCGTCGCACTTCTCTTAATGGTCGTACTCCATTTAAAGCGTCAGGACCATCTTCCTCTACGCGAATGGATTGCGCTCGAACAGGAATCGCGTGATCGTTTTTATCGATTAGCGAACTGGTTCGTCGATGTGCCGCATTTATCGGCAACATATAAACGCCGTCGTCTCTTGAGTAACATAGTCGAGCGGATTCCATATCGAGCGCAAACGACATTCGATTACTTGTATGTCAAACAGTTCATCCGGAGTGGAGACGGGATCGGATTGATTGTTCGTTTGACGCTGATCGGGGCTGTGTTCATGTGGTTAGCGAGTGGCAACGAGTTGTTCGTTGCGCTTGCAATCCCTGCGTTTGCAGGATTGACAAGCTTTCAACTAGCACCGTTCACGAAGGCAGTGGACCAACATCTATTGACTCGTCTATTACCGTTTGGAAATGCTGTACAGGCGAAACGAAAAATCATCCGCTTCGCAGCAATCAGTCAATGCATCGTCTTGACGCTACTTGGATTCTTTTTAAGCGGATCCATCTATGTCGTTGGTGGGGCAGCCTTGGCGCTTGTGATTGGTGAATACTACGCTCGAAAATAATAAACAAGAAAGAGCCTACGCGATGAATCCATCGTGTAGGCTCTTGTTCTTTTTATTAATTGACGCGTTCGTTTGAGAGATCTTCTTCTTCGACCATACGCAATTCTTTGCTGACAGGAGCAGGGAGATCGTAAGAAGATTGACCATGTTCCGCAACGTCCAGTCCGCGGAGTTCATCTTCGCGTGTGATCCGAAGACCAATCGTAAGGTCGAGAACTTTTAAGAATGCATAACTCAAGACACTGACGATGACGACGGCAAAGACGACACCAAGTGCTTGAACACCGAGTTGCGTAAAACCGCCACCATAGAAGAGACCAGCTTGTCCGATCCCTGTGATTTCAACGAGTCGTGGTGAAGCGAAGAATCCAGTTGCGAGTGTACCCCAGATACCAGCGACGCCATGAACGGAGAAGGCACATAATGGATCATCGACACGGCTTGCGAGAAGAATGCTCGTTCCATATGTGATCACACCAGCGAGGAAACCGATGACGACAGCTGCCCACGGTTCGACGAAGGCACAGGCTGCTGTGATGGCAACGAGTGCAGCTAAGACACCGTTGATGATCGAAGGGATATCTGCGACACGACGGTGCCAGAATGAGATGGCAAGAGCACCGAGGGCACCTGCTGCAGTCGCAAGTAACGTCGTCAAGGCAACGTAACTAAAGAATCCATCGGCAATCGTTAGTGTCGAACCAGCATTGAAGCCGAACCAACATAACCAGAGGATGAAGGCACCAACGACAGAATAGATGACGTTGTGTCCGAGTAACGGTGTTTTTTCAGCACCGATTCGTTTCTTGAGCAGTAAAGCAGCAACGAGTGCAGCAATCCCACCTTGTAAGTGAACGACCGTTGATCCAGCGAAGTCTTGCATCCCGAGCGAACCAAGGAATCCACCTGCCCAAACGGAACGTGCAATGATCGGATAGATGATAGCAACGAAAAACGTTCCGAACAACAGGTAGACGGATAATTTAGCACGTTCTGCGAATCCGCCCCAAGCGATCGCGAGGGAGACAGCGACGAATGAGAGTTGGAAGAGGAACTTCACATCAATCGTGATGTTCGACCAATCAAGACTGCTGAATCCTCCTTGTAAAAAGAATCCTTCCGTTCCGATGATAGAATTGCCATCACCAAACGTCAATCCGAATCCGATGGCCCAAAAGGCGAGAGCGGCAACCGAGAAGCTGATGATTTGTTTGACGGCGACGTGCCCCGCGTTCTTCGCCCGTAACATCCCTGTTTCTAGAAGTAAGAATCCGATTTGCATCGTAAAGACGAGCAGTGCTGCGAATAAGACATAAAACGTATCGACTGAGATAGCGAGTTGTTCCAGTTTCATTGTCGTTCCTCCTTTATCCATTTAAAGTATGTGTTTACTTTAGACGGAAATACTTTCAAAGAAACGTGTTGTGTCAGAAAATCTGACATGGTATTTTTGTGGAAAGGAGTGACGAAGATGAACTACCGTGAAAAAAAGGTGATGTCGATTGGAATCGTCTGTGAATTGACCGGCTTGTCAGAACGTCAGATTCGTTACTATGAGGAACGGAAGTTGATCTTTCCAGAACGGACAAATGGAAAAACACGAAAATATTCGTTTACGGATGTCGAGCGACTCGTCGAAGTCGCGGAAAAAATCGAGGATGGCTGGCGTACGCACGAAATTCGAGAAAAAGAACGTAAGGTAACGGAACAGCAACGTTCAGACTTGATCCGCGGTCAGTTAAACGCTGCGTTCGGTCTTTACAAGAAACAGTGAACATTTCATGAACTGGTAACAGAACTGTCATTTTGTAAACGATTTATTGGCACAGACTTCTTAATTTCAGATATAATGTTTCTGTGTTCACAAACTTATCGTACGTTTTTTTGGGGCGTTAGAACGAGTATAAAGGGGTAGTTATGATGAAGAAATTCAATGATACGTTTTTGCGGGCGATCCGTGGCGAGCAGATTGATCACGTTCCCGTCTGGTACATGCGACAAGCAGGTCGTTATCAAGCGGAATATCGTGAAATCAAAAAGACGCGGACGCTTTTCGAGATCACACATGACTCGGAACTAGGCGCATATGTGACAGAACTACCTGTAAAACAATTAGGGGTCGATGCAGCGATTCTGTATAAAGACATCATGACGCCACTTCCATCGATGGGCGTTGACGTCGAAATCAAGAGTGGTATCGGTCCAGTCATCGCGAACCCGATTCGCACGATGGCAGATGTCGAAGCATTACAACCATTTAACCGTGAAGATATTCCATATATCTATGAAACGATTCGTTTGTTACGGGAACGACTCGAAGTACCGTTGATTGGTTTTTCCGGGGCACCATTCACGCTTGCGAGCTATATGATTGAAGGTGGTCCTTCAAAGGGATACCATAAAACGAAAGCATTGATGTATGGACAACCTGAGGTATGGCATGCCTTAATGGAGAAACTAGGTGACATGGTCATCGATTACATCAAATCACAAGTGGATGCAGGAATACAAGCGTTCCAAATCTTTGATTCATGGGTCGGAACGACAAGCCGGAAAGATTATGTCCGTTACATCAAGCCAACGATGGAACGCATTTTCACAGAATTAAAAGATACAGGCGTGCCGATGATCATGTTCGGTGTAGGAGCGAGTCACTTGGCAGAGGAATGGCACAGTTTACCGTTAGACGTCGTCGGACTTGATTGGCGTTTGTCGATTGACGAAGCACGTGAGCGTGGACTGACGAAACCTGTCCAAGGAAACCTCGACCCGTCTTATCTGTTAGCACCATGGGATATCCTTGAAGCAAAAACGAAGGAAATTCTCGATATGGGAATGAAGCAACCAGGATTTATCTTTAACCTCGGTCACGGCATCTTCCCGGAAGTCGATCCAGAAGTATTGAAACGTTTGACTGCATTTATCCATGATTATTCGAAAGAAAAAATGGAGGTAGGAAAATGAAGACGTTAGGACTACTTGTTATGGCGTACGGTACGCCATATAAACCAGAAGATATCGAGCGTTATTATACGCACATTCGTCGCGGACGCAAACCGTCTCCAGAAGCATTGGCAGAGTTAACGGAACGTTACGAAGCCATCGGTGGTGTCTCACCACTCGCACAAGTCACGATTGATCAGGCTGAAGAGCTACACCGTCAACTGTCTGAGAAATATGCTGGTGAAATCGAGTTCAAACTCTATCTTGGTCTGAAACACATCGAGCCATTCGTTGAGGATGCTGTCGAGCAAATGGCAAAAGACGGCATCACAGAAGCGGTCACAGTCGTTTTAGCACCACACTATTCGACGTTCAGTATCCGTTCATATAACGGTCGTGCGAAGGAAGTCGCGGACCAACACGGTATCCGTCTCGCATCCGTTGAATCGTGGTACAAAGAAGAAGCGTTTCTCGATTGGTGGGGTAAAGAAATTCGCAAGACGTTCGACGCTTTACCAGTATCTGAAGAGAAAGCCGTTCTCGTCGTTTCAGCACACAGTCTACCTGAAAAAATCATTGCAAACGGTGATCCATACCCAGAACAATTGAAGGAAACAGCTGAATTGATCGCGCAACGTGCTGGTGTACCGCATATGATCACAGGCTGGCAATCGGCTGGACAAACGCCAGAACCATGGCTTGGACCAGATGTTCAGGATTTGACACGTGACGTCTACGAAGAAAAAGGATACGAAGCATTCGTCTACGTACCCGTTGGTTTCGTTGCCGATCACCTAGAAGTATTGTTCGATAATGATTACGAGTGTAAAGTCGTCTGCGACGAACTCGGAATTCATTATGCGCGACCTGTCATGCCAAACGCGGATCCAGCTTTCATGAAAGCTGTCACGGAAGCCGTCGCGAAACAGGTGGGTAGTTATGTCCAGTAAACGTCTCGTCATCGTGGGCGGTGGTATATCAGGACTTGCAGCCGCCTATTATGCAGAGAAGCAGTTTCCGGAGATGAACATCACGTTACTCGAGGCAGAGGGTCGTCTCGGTGGTAAGGTGGCGACATATCGGGACGAAGGATTGACGATCGAGCGGGGACCGGATTCATACGTCGCACGGAAACACGTGTTGACGGATCTCATCGAAGAGATCGGATTAGGGGAGCAACTCGTTCGCAATAACACGTCGCAAGCGTATATCTTGGATGCGCGCGGTCTCCACCCGATTCCAAAAGGTGCCGTCATGGGGATCCCGACCGATTTAGAGTTATTCGCAGAGACGTCTCTACTGACGGAAGAAGAAAAGGCAGAGGTGACAGAACGCTTGCTTCACCCTGCTCCTGATTTGACGATTCCGGAAACAGACATCCCATTAGGGGAATACCTGCGTCCGCGTCTTGGAGATGCGCTCGTCGAGAAGTTGATCGAACCGCTTCTTTCAGGCATTTATGCTGGTGATATCGATCGGATGAGTACGTTTGCGACCTACCCGCAATTCGTTGTGAATGAGCAAAAGGCGGGAAGCTTGTTCGAAGGGATGCGCCTCATGCGTCCGCTTGATCAACAACAAGGTCCGACGCTCAAAGCGACAGGTCAATTTTTATCGCTCGCTACTGGACTCGAGTCTCTCGTCGAGCGGCTAGAAGAGGTGCTTGAACGGACAGAAATTCGTCTTGAGACACCACTTCGCTCGATTAAACGGGAAGAAGACGGGCGGTATCGTCTCGAAACGGATCATGGTCCAGAGTATGCCGATGATATTTTGTTAACGATTCCGCATCGCCAAGTCGTGTCCCTGTTACCAGAAGCGACGCTGCCTGGGCTTGCGAACCTCTCGACACACTCGACGGCGACAGTCACGTTGATTTTTGATAAGGAAACGGCGTTACCGATTGATGGAACGGGATTCATCGTCAACCGTCGGGCACCGTATTCAATTACAGCATGCACGGCGATTGATCAAAAGTGGAATCATGCAGCACCGAATCATACCGTGCTCCGAGCCTTCATCGGACGCCCCGGAAAAGATGCACTCGTTCGTGAATCAGACGAAATGATTGAACGTGTCGTCTTAGAAGATCTTGAAAACATCTGTGGTCGTCCATTGCAACCGGAACGTGTCGTCATCAGTCGTTTATTAGACGGCTTACCGGCCTATACGGTAGGACATGCACAGCGGATTCAAGAAGTGCGAGAAATCGTCGCTTCTCACTATCCACACATTCATTTAGCCGGACTCGCTTATGATGGTGTTGGTTTGCCAGACTGTGTAGCAGGTGTCAAAGCGACGCTTGAACAAATGGCGTTACAACAACCGGAACCATGTAAAGAATCATGACACACCTAAACCTTTTTGAAGCTATCAGTGCTTCAAAAAGGTTTTTTTGTCTTCAGAAGAATGACACGGAAGGAAACGGGAATAAGAGACAGAGGAATCAAAATCGAAGAATACCGTTGAAGCGGGAGGGAATCGTATGGTGGAAGTATGGAGTACGTTCACGATCATCATCGTCTACGGATTGCTTATCATGAATATCTTGGCTGTCCTGACGGTTATTTTTCTCGAGCGACGCGATATTGGTGCGACGTGGGCATGGGTATTCATCTTGTATTTCGTTCCGCTAGTTGGGTTTCTCGTCTATCTGTTTTTCGGAAGACTGTTGAAAAAAACGAATTTTTATCGTGTCACGGATGAAGAACAACTTGAACAGGATAGACGGATCGCCTTACAGAAAAAAGAACTTGTAACGATGGGACGGCACCCGATGATTCAAAAACACCGGGATATGATTCGGATGAACCTGATGTCGAACGGTTCGTTACTCAGTCTCTCGAATCAACTACAGATTCTTTCGGATGGCGAGCAGAAGTTCAATCGGATGATTCAAGATATCCGCCAGGCTGAGCATGAAGTGAATATCCAATATTACATCATTCAGAAAGATCGCCTCGGGTTAGCGTTGATCGATACATTGACCGATTGTGCCCGTCGTGGGATCAAAGTCCGTCTATTGTATGATGCTGTCGGATCACGTAGTCTCAAACGGACGGATTTCAAGGATTTACTCGCACACGGGGGAGAAGTGTTTGCCTTTTTCCCGTCGACGATTGGATTCGTTAATTTTCGATTGAACAACCGCAATCACCGTAAATCCTGTATCATCGACGGTCGAATCGGCTACATTGGTGGGTTCAACGTTGGTACGGAATATCTCGGTATCGATGAAAAGTTCGGCTACTGGCGGGATACACATTTTCGCTTGGAAGGTGACGTCGTTCACGATCAACTCGATCGCTTTATTCTCGACTGGAACCAAGCAAGTGACGTCTATACGGAAAAATCTTTGTTTTACTATGGAACGCATAGGATTCAGGATATATTACCGATGCAAATCGTCACATCGGGTCCGGATTCTCGTTCAGAGTATTTGAAGCTTGCCTTGATTAAAATGATCAACGAAGCAAAACGGACGATTTATATCCAATCGCCTTATTTCATTCCCGACACGAGTTATTTAGATGCATGTAAGGCAGCCCTCTTATCCGGAGTGGAAGTACGCATCATGATTCCGAACAAACCGGACCATCCATTCGTTTACTGGGCAACGACTGCTGCTGTAGGGGAACTGCTATCTTACGGAGCTAAAATCTACACGTATGAACCTGGATTTTTGCATGCGAAGACAATCGTCGTCGATGGAGAAATTGCTTCGGTCGGAACAACGAATATCGATGCGCGAAGTTTTCGTTTAAACTTCGAAATGAATACAATCGTCTATGACCAGGCAGTAGCGATTGAACTAGAACGGCTCTTCTTAGCCGATTGTGAGGTATCAAAGCTCATGACGGTCGAGTCGTATGTTGCGCGTTCAAGAATGATCAAATTCAAGGAAAGTATTTCGCGTTTGTTGTCACCGATTTTGTAAACCGTGTTTACGACCAGTCAAAATGTGAAAAATGGTATAGTAGTATGGAAATAGAAAAAGAGGAGAGTGAAGACGATGGCAAATCCAATCAAATTACTCGTATCAGACATGGATGGTACCGTTCTTTCGGGCAAACAACGAATAGAGCCGGAGACGATTCAGGCAATTGAAGCAGCACGCGAACAAGGTGTCGAGTTTGCAATTGCAACAGGACGTAATTACTTAAATGCTAAAGAATTGACGGATGCCGCAGGAATCCACTGTCCAATCATTGCTTCAAACGGGGCACGTGTGATGACCGTCGATGGAGAAGAGTTGAGTGCGACGACTCTGACGACAGAACAAGCACAGCAAATTTACGGCATCATTAGCCAGTACGAAGTCTTCTTCGAGATGTTCTGTGATCAAGGACTCGTGACAGCGCAAGGAGCGACGATTGATGCAGCCTACGATTCGTTAAAAGAATTAAGTGAAGAAAGTGATCGGGCAAAACAAGTGCTTGATTTCTTCCACGATCGCTATTATGTCCACGAAGACGTCAAGATGATTGATGGATTCCGGTCATACATTCGTAATCAAGCGGGAAAAGTATTCAAGTTCATTTCGTTCTCATTTGATCAAGAATTGATGAAAACAATCTGGCAGGAAATCGAGCAGAAAGTCGAGGGTGTCTATGTCACGTCGTCAGGACACGATAACATCGAAGTCATGGCAGTCGGTGCCGATAAAGGAACGGCAGTTAAAATCCTCGCGGACCACCTTGGTGTGCCGATCGAACAAGTCGCTGTCATCGGTGATAATCTGAACGATCTTCCCATGTTTAAGGTTGCTGGAAAGGCGATCGCGATGGGGAATGGTCATGATGAAGCAAAAGCGATTGCGCATCATGTGACGAAAATAAACGATGAGCACGGCGTCGGATATGCGATTCAGCAACTGGCGTCCCGTGCTTGGTAAGGGGGACGTTTCATGTTTAAGGCATTTAAGGAGTTTGCTTTTCGAGGCAATGTGATCGATTTAGCGGTCGGGGTTATTCTGGGTGCTGCGTTTAGTGGGATCATCAAATCCCTCGTCGACAGCGTCTTTATGCCACTGATCGGTATCATCATCGGGGGCATTGATGTCAAAGGATTATCGGTCATGGTCGGAAATGCAGAGTTGCAGTACGGTCAATTTCTTCAAGCGAGTATCGAGTTCTTGTTGATCGCCTTTGCACTGTTTATCTTTGTCAAAGGAATCACTTCATTCCGGAAGAAGGAAGAAGTCGTCGAAGAAGAAGCGGTACCAACGACAGAAGAAAAATTATTGACAGAAATCAGAGATGCCTTGATTCATCAAAATGAGTCATCGACGAAAAATTAACGGATACAACAAAGGCTGACTCAAAAGTCAGCCTCTACAAAGATAAAGGTGGCAGAATAAAAATCTGCCACCTTTATCTCGTAAAAAAAAGAATGACGCGTCACACGCCACTCCTACAGGAAAAAGCGCATTATGCGCTGTCAGAGACAAACAAGACCCGCTTTCCTGCTTGAATGAAGCAGAAAAACTGGCTTGTGTCTCGCCTGAGGAAAGGGCGTGAAAAGACGCGTCATTCTTTTTTTTTGAGTCAGGTCCATTCTGAATCATAAAATTTCGAGTAATGCATTTTCAGAGCAGACTTGTAACGAAAGCTGTTTTTTCATTCCTTGATCAAATGAAATTTCTAGCACATCGTCAACCAGGTGCAAGACGGTTCCAGGACCAAATGCTGTATGCGAGACACGCATGTTCTCAGTGATCGGTAGAGGAAGAACGCTAGCTCGCGCTGTAACAGCAGTTCGCTTGCGCTCTACTTTTCGTTTTGCAGCATCAGGCGTGACGAGGCGATGAACGTCTTCGACGAATGGCGAGACATCAAATGATTTCGATTTAAAACGATAGGACAGAAGATGTAGTTCGTGTCGCGCTCGTGTCATGCCGACGTAAAACAAACGTGCAGCTTCTTCCATATCATCGAGTTGTCCATTCTTGTACGCCTTGATCGTATCAGCTGATGGAAGAATACCAGCAACGAGATCAATCATGAAGACGCGATCGAATTCAAGTCCCTTCGCACTGTGAAAGGTCGAAAGGGTGACCGCATTTTGATTTTTATTTTGTTTCGCATCACGCATCAATTGTTCGAGATGCGTGATCCGTTCACGAAAAGCGAGTAGCGTTGGTACATCACTTGCGATGTTATCAATCGTATTCAATGTTTCAAGCAGGTGATCGAGACTAAAACCGAGACTCTCACTCATTTTCCGCAAATTCTTTTCGTAACCCAGTTCATGACGAATCAGAGAGAGGGCAGCAGAGGGTCGAACGGTTTGGATGGAAGCGAACGTGCGCTTCATTTGTTGAAGTTGTTTCTTTTGATAAAACTTCATCTCGATTTTGTTTATGAGTAGATCAAATACAGATTCACCCGTACCGAACTGTTGCAATTGAGAAAGTTGCGCTTTTGAGATATACCCGGCGAATTTCGTATGAATAGTTGCTAGCACATCGATATCTGTCGGATCTTGTGCGAATGTCATGAAGTTTAAGATATCCTTCAAAATCCAATGACTGAAGAATTTATGATCGACATCCTTAATATAAAACGGAATATTTGCTTGATCCAAAGCATTCATCACATTGATTGATGAGGCATTGTTGCGATATAAGATGGCTACTTCGCGGTAATTCGTCTCTGTCCGTAGTTGATTCAACAGATAGCGGGTCTGATCCTCGTAAGTTGGTAACGTCTCTAAGATAATCGGACGAACAGCAGCGTTCTCCGTGAACATCTGTTTCGGATAACGTGCTTTATTGCGCTGAATGAATTGGTTTGCGACGGATACGATGTCTTGAGACGAACGATAATTTTGTTCCATGTAAAGAATCGTCGCACTCGGATACGTATCTTTGAAGTGCAAAATTTTAGAAGCGTCCGCGCCACGCCAGCTGTATAGCGTCTGATCATCGTCTGCAACGACACAAAGTCGGTTATGCGGTAAGGCTAACTTTTCGACCAATTGATGTTGAACGAGTGACGTATCCTGGCTCTCATCCGTTAGGATATAGTCAAAGCGACGCTGATAATGTTGCAACAGACGACGGTCTTGCTCCAAAATCGTATTCGCATACGTCAACATATCATCAAAGTCGAGTAACGGATGTAAGGGATCACGCGACTTGAATTGTTCATACGCGACATAGATATCAGGGAAATGTTTGATCGTCGTCGGTACTGCCTTGATTTCCTTTAAAGAAAGAAGACGGTTCTTGACGAAGGAAATCATTCGTAATAACTCATCCATCTGGTCGTCGGTAATGACACTCCGATTAATTTCCTGGAAAATACGCCGGAGTAACATGCGTTTATGTGGCGCATTCGGATGTTGTTGATCCATTGGTCCCTCAATGATCGTATAGGAGAGACGTTGCTGGGATGTATGATCCCGAACGACTTGAAAAGCAAAGCTATGAATCGTCGAGAATGCCGCTGTCGTTCCAATTAATTCGTGAAATAGATGATAAAAACGATCCGCCATCTCGCGAGCTGCTGCCTTACTGAAGGTCAGCCCTAAAATACGATGTGGTTCGATCTTTTTTTGTAAAATCAAATAGGCAATCTTAAAATTAAGCGTCGTTGTTTTTCCAGAGCCGGGTGAGGCGAGTAACAGCAACGGACCATGGTCATGTTCGATTGCCTGTTGTTGGACAGGATTCAGTTGAATGCCGGTCAATCGCTCCATCTGTTCGAAAAAATCTTCATGCATGATACAGTTCACCTCGAGCGTATTTATTTCTCGTCCAATAATCGAACTTTCCCTAGTGTATCATTTTTAGTGTCAGGATTGGATTACGGAAAGAAGAACCGTGGAATAAAGAGACAAGAGCCTATTGGATGTTATGTAAGACGAGTACCCTAAAAGACTAGGCAAATGGATACAAAAATATTAAAATGGGAATAGATGTAAGAGAGTACTCTCTTGTCCTGTACAAAGAGGGAAGGCGGAATGAGAATGTCTGTAGTGAAATTACACATGTATACGAATGAACATTATGAACAATGTGATGCGTTCATTCTTCCGGAAGAACAAGTCCAGTTTACTTCTTTTCCGACGGATGTCGTCACAGATGCGGTTGCCCATCCAGAAAAATTCCCGGTTGTCATCAAAAAAGACGATTTAGTCGTCGGATTTTTTATTCTTCATCTTAATCCCCCTAAAACACATCGAACACATGAACAAAGTGTCCTATTACGTGCCTTTTCCATTGATGCACGCCATCAGCACCAAGGATATGCGAAAGAGGCAATGATGCAGTTGCCAGAGTTCGTGCATCATCATTTTCCAGAAGTCACAGCGATCACACTAGCGGTCAATAAAAAGAATATTGCTGCAAAATCACTGTATTTCAAAACGGGATACGTTGATACGTTACAGTCCGTCATGGGTCCAATTGGGGAGCAGCACATCCTTGCATTTGATCTAGAAAAAGAATCACGATTGAAGCATTGAAGCATTGAAGCATTGAAGCAAAAAAGCATTTTCCTGATTCTATTCAGGAAAATGCTTTTTTATTTAAGATAAATCGTAGAGTGATAAATGCGCACCTGCTTCACCAGAGAAGACAATACCTCGACTGGATGTTTTCGGGAAAATCCGTCCAGATGCAACGGCTTCTCCGTCATTTAGAAAAAGTTCAAACGAAGAACGATCCACGAACAGACGTAATGTATGCAAGTCCTTCGCAAGAATCGTCGATCGCGAAGTGCCGAATGATTCGGCAGGTACTTCTGCACCTGATCGGCTTCGATCGATCGTAAATTGACGTGATACAGCATCGTAATGGAATACGGTTTCTTCTGTGGCGTCTTGACGAATCGAGAAGCGGAACGAGTCCGACGACAGTTTCAAGTCTGTCATCACGAGCTCGAAAATCTCGGCTTCCGCAATTGTCACGTCTTGTTCGAAAAGAATCGTTTCGTCAAACAGCGTCTCTTTTCGTAGCTGTGTCAGTTCATTGACAGGTCGTTGACGAAGTTGTCCCTGTTCGATCGTTAATTCACGAGGCAATGTTAAAGCATGTGCCCAGTTATAGATGTCAGAAGGATAACTGATATCCGGTAACCCCATCCAACCAACAAGAATCCGTCGACCATCTGCCGCCTCAGTTGTTTGTGGCGCGTAGAAGTCAAATCCGAAATCGAGTTCTTGGAACGATTCGTGTGTGAATGTTAAGTCGGGTAAAGCTAACGGTTCGCCGATGAAATAACCGGACTGGAAAATATTTTGATAGTTCGGACCATCTGGTTCAATCCCTTGAGGGCTAAAGAGGAGGATCCCTTTTCCATCCAGCTCGAAATAATCAGGACATTCCCACATATAACCGAATGTCGAGTAATTCGTCTGTAACTCACCGAGGAATGTCCAGTGCTCTGCATCTTGAGACTGATAGATGACAGTACAACCCGTCAAGTCACTACGCTGTGCACCAATGATGCAGTACCAAATGCCCGATGCATCTTGGAAGACTTTCGGATCACGGAAATGTTCCGTATATCCTTCAGGAACGTTTGGAATAGCAGGTGGTAAATGTTTTTCGATTCGTCCATCCGAGCGGAGATGACCGACGATTTGGCTCGTATGGCGATTCCAATCCGCATCCCGTTTATTACCGGTGTACATGATGTGCACTTGATCATCTTTAATGAAGCCACTACCGGAATAAGCACCGTGTGAATCAGGATCGTTATTTGGGATCAAGGCAGCTCCTTCATCGAACCAATGTACAAGATCTTTTGATGTCATGTGATACCAGTACTTCAGCCCGTGTACGGGTCCGAGTGGAAACCATTGATAAAACAAATGATAGAGACCGTCATGATAGACGAAGCCGTTCGGATCATTCAAAAGTCCGGTCGGAGGTTGAATATGGTAAGAAAATCGCCAAGGAGATGTTCGAACTTCTTCCTTCATCGCTTGGTAGACGCTCGGATCGACATCCGAGAGGGGACGGTATCGTGCTTCACGTGTCCATTGATTCATGTTGACAGCTCCTCGTTGAAAAATTATACGCTTCTCTCGTTCACCTTACGGAGGAGAGCTGCGCTTGTCAATCCTCCGTCCTGAATGGTCAATGAACGGACATACATCCTCTGCCATTTTGCTTCGAACGATAGAGCGCTAAATCAGCGCGATGCATGACTTGTTCGAGTGATTCTCCTGTCACCTGTTCGGCGACTCCGATACTCATACCGATGTGGACGGTTTGTTCTTCTAAGTGATACGGCATCGAGACGTGAGCGATCCATTGTTCACCTAAGTATCGTGCTTCTGTTAAGGATTGAGTCGTCAAGACGATGATGAACTCATCGCCGCCCAGACGAGCTACGAATCCACCAGGTGGAAGCAACTGTTCGAGACGTTGACTGACCTCGATCAGCAGGAGATCACCTAGCGCGTGACCATACGTATCATTGACTGCTTTAAAGCCGTCTAAATCAAGGCAAAGATAGATAGAATGCGTTTCTGCAGGCAATTGTTCAATGTATTGAGCGAGACCGTTGCGGTTCGCGAGACCCGTCAGGCTATCGCGTTGTGACAAGCGTTCAAACGTTAATTTCTCTTGTTCGGTATGTAGCAAGCGATGAATCAGTCGTTGTAAGGCATCCGTCAGTGTCTCGATTTCTCGGATTCCACGATGATTCGGGAGTGATTTTGAAGGATCATCCTGCATTTGCTGTGCGGCATGCGTGATTTTTAATAATGGTCGTGTCAATAACTTCGCTAACATCCATCCGAGTAAGGCTGTGATGAAAGAGGCAATCAATCCGGCGATAAAAATCGTTTGACGTAAAGCGTCGGCATCAGCGAAGGCAATCGAAGTCGGTTGACGCACGAGAACCGTCCAACCTAATCCATCGTAATCCTTGTAACCTCGGCTTGTACTTTGACCAGAGACGAATTCTTTCCCTTGCCAAGAAGCGGTCGCAGAAGCATTCGAAGTCAGCGTTACGCTATCAGGTAATGTTTTACCGCTCCATCCGTTCGGTCCAAGCAAAATCGTCTTTCGATCTTGACTAATGATGAAGACATCGACTTGTTGGAGAGAGGACGTGGCGCTCTGAAAACTTTGTTCGATCGCTTTTGCCCATTCGAAGCTGAGATGTGTCGCAAGGACACCAGAAAATCGCCCCTTATCGTACAAAGGTGTACTAATATCGACGAATTGTAACGGTTCACCGCTTGGGTTTGGCAATAATTTTGCGAGTAGAACAGCTTCATGGACATCCCCGATGAATGGTTGTGATAAGGCTTGTTGGAAGACGGGGCGTTCCTTGATCGATGTTCCTTCAAGAATCTGATTCGTTGACGCAACGACTTTGCCTTTCGCATCTAAGCGACCAATCCAAGAAAAGTCAGGAATCTGTCGTTGTAACTCTTCGAGTGTCTGCCGTGTTTCTGCTTTTTGTTCTGTTTGTTGAATCGTCGATAAAGAACCCAGCAATTTTACTTCGGCATAACGTGACCACATGTAATGATCAAGCTTATCAGACAGTTGGTGAGCAGTCGTTGACAGACTCATCCCGACTTCCGATTGGAGTCGGTTTGTGGCATGTTGACTAATGAAAAAAGTTAATCCGAGCGTCATGCTAAAAAATAGCAGGGAAATCAATCCCGCTAACAAAACATCAAAGCGAAGTGAGAGTCTGAACATTGTGCGATACTCCATTCATGCGTTTTCATTTTTTTTTTTTACTTACATCATACACGTAGACGTCTACCTGTTGTTCGCGGTTCGAGATACTCGTTCGTACATATCGAAATTCGTGTTTTTCCCAAAAACGACGGGCTCTTAAATTATCGGGTAAGACCGCGAGATGAATGTGAGGTTCCTGACTTAGAAACTGATCACAAAAAGCAGATAGTAACCGACTGCTAGTTCCCGTACCGTGCTGAGAAGCATCCAGTAAAAATAGACCGATCCAAGGTGTACCGTCTTTTGGATGCTTCGGTAGGTAATCAATCAGTAAGACGGGTTCTCCGTCTACATACCCAATCAGCGATACGGTATCGGGATTTAAAAACTCTTCCTGTAAGGTCGAATCAGAGAGCGGAAGCACTCGTTCTTCTAAGAGCGCATATGCAGGAACGCTCGCGTACAACGATTGGATGATCGGAAAGTGATCATGTGTTACTTGTTCAAAGCGAATCATCTAGCGACTCCATTCTTTATTTTTAATATAAAATTTCTGTTGTTACGCCTTTTTAATTGGAATCAGATTACATATTTGTAAGAAATGAAACTTATCCTTTAAAATCACGTACACTAATAGCATAGACAAAATATGAATGAGGAGGAAGAGCAGATGTTAAAGATTGAAAATATCTCAAAGCGTCTCGGAAAAGAGCAAATTTTAAAAGACGTCAGTTTTGAGGTATCCCCAGGAGAAGTGTTCGGCTTCCTCGGACCGAATGGAGCAGGGAAGACGACGACGATTCGGATCATCACGGGACTACTCGAGCAGGATGCAGGGAAAGTCACAGTCAATGGATTTGATGTCGTAGAAGAGCGTTCGAAAGCGCTGACGCAAATCGGAGCAATCGTTGAAAATCCAGCGTTTTATCCTTATCTGACAGGAAAACAAAACTTAGTTCATGCAAAAAATCTCATTCCGGGACTCGGTCAAGTGGATTATGATGCACTAGCACGACTCGTTGGTCTTGAAGGAAAGCTTTCAAAAAAAGTCGGAGAGTACTCACTCGGAATGAAGCAACGACTCGGAATTGCTCGTGCCTTGCTACATAACCCGCGCGTCTTGATTTTAGATGAACCGACGAATGGTCTGGATCCATCCGGAATTGCAGAGCTTCGTGAATATTTACGCCAAATGGCGCGTGAGCAAGATATCGCGATTTTAATTTCAAGCCATATGTTGAGTGAGATGGAACAAATCAGTGATCGTTATGCGATCATCGATCAGGGTGTCATCAAGTCGGTCGAGTCCGTTCGTAATGAAACTGGAGCGAAAATCGCTCTTCGTGTCAATGCAGAAGCGATGACAGAGGTACTCGATGCCCTTCGCGTCGCGAACTACCCATCAGAAGTACTCGAGAATAAAATCATTATCACCGCACCGGAAAGTGAATGTCCAGCTATCGCTCGACTCGTCGTGCCGATTGCCGATTTACATGAACTGACCGTTAAACGTTTGACGCTTGAGGAACAATTCCTGCAAGTAACGAAAAAAGAGGGGGATTCACATGCTTTCGCTCATACAAAATGAATGGATGAAATGGTGGACGACTAAAAAAGCGAAAATCGTTTTAGCACTATATGTCGTTATTGCAGTTGGTATTATCATCGTTGCAAAGACGAATGATTTTGAGTTCACACGTTATGATTATTATTCATCAACGTTCCTTTTACTGACATCTCTATTAGGAATCATCACGATTGTCTTCACGGCAGAAGCCATCGGGAATGAAGTACGTTATGACACGATGAAACACTTATTAATGAGTCCGTATTCCCGAATGACGATTTATTTCTCGAAACTTATCTTTTCGATCTTGATCATGTTGTTCCAATTCGTGTTCATCGCTGCGATCGTCTACGCAGGCTCATTTGCGTTTTCAGAGGCAGGAGATCCAATTCTGTTCCGCGATACGATCGTCGAAGTTGTCAGTCCGATTTTTACAATATTCATGACGTTATTCTTCTCATTGTTGTTCCGTTCTGTTGGAATGATTATCGGCTTCACCGTACTAGCACAGTTCTTTACGAGCATTGCGGGTAACTTACTGGTTGGTTTCAAACCAGCAATCGCTAAGTGGATCGTATTCATGCATTTAGACTGGTCAATGTATTTCAAGGATTCTATGACCTATGGTACGAGTGAAGCGATGGGAACAACTTTGACGTTCTCCGCCTTGTTCGTATTGGCTCATATCATCGTCTTGTTAGGTGCATCGATTCTTGTCTTCCAAAGAAAATCATATACGTAAATGAAAGAGCTGCTATTGATAGATGAATTTGTCTATCAATAGCAGCTCTTTTACAGTATTCAAGAACTTGTCCGTTTAGGTGGACGTGCTGTAATCGGGAACAATCGCTGAAACCATTCGATCAGTGGACCGTTCAATAAGAGAAAAATGAAAGTTCCGACTCCGATGCCGATCAGTTCGCGTTCAATCAGTGAAAAGAGACAAGCAATCAAAAAAGGAATGCCGAGGCTGATCGTTGCCCCGAGCGAGGTACTTTTAAAGCGACTGATCAGTGACTTCATCAAGTAATCCGGTGGCATCAATACGAATCCGATTTGTAGATAGAGAGCGAGTCCAAGTGAAATCAATGGCATGCCGATCAACATGTACACAACGCGCATCCAAAGTCCCTGTGGTGTATAAATCAATTGATGGATCGATAAGAAGAAATCAATCGCAGCGCCGAACAGGACGACGAGTGCGAAACTGAGGACGATCGTCCACCAACTAAATCGACTCCCAAGAGAGAGTGCCGCAATCAAAGCGAGCACATGTAAGACGATGATCGCTAGTCCGACAGTTAAAGGGGAGATGGCCGCAACGGCTTCACTCGCTGATGTCCAAGGTGCACTCCCGATCGAGGCGGTCACCATGAAGCTGTTTCCTAAGGCGTTAATTAAAATAGAGAATAAATAGATGACAATCCGTTTTTGCTGACTCATTGACGTGCACAGACGGTAGGACTGCGCGTTCACCTCCTGAAAAGAAATCGTTTCGTTAAGCTATACCCTAATCGTAGCGCTCTTTTCACTTATTTTCATGAAAAGAGCATTGCCTATTCCTTATGTTTCACGACATACTTAGGACACATTACGAATCAGGGGGAGAACATATGACATATTTTGGACAGAAGATCCTGCCTTCCGTTAGAAAATTAGAAGACTTTGAAAAGATGCTGAAGAGTCCATATGAATATGGGGTCTTACTCGAAATGCATGTATCGCGTTTAAAAGCGGTCTATGAGATGGCGCATCGTTACGACAAAAAAATGTTTTTGCACATGGATCTCGTTCAAGGGTTAAAAAATGATGAATATGCCACAGAATACGTCTGCCAAGAATTGAAGCCGTATGGTGTCATTTCGACGAAGGCGAGCGTCATCTTGAAAGCACGTCAAAAAAAGGTCAAGACGATGCAACGCATGTTCTTACTTGATTCCAGTTCACTCGAAAAAAGTTATCAACTCATGGAACGGACGCAACCTGATTACATCGAAGTGTTACCAGGGTTAATGCCAAAGTATATTCAAGAAGTGAAAGAAAAGACAGGGCGTCTCGTATTCGCCGGTGGACTCATCGATACGGTCGAGGAAGTGGAACAAGCGATTGAAGCAGGTGCCTCAAGTATCACTACATCGAATAAGGACTTGTGGCGTCATTTTGAACCACGTTCTTAAGTTGATTGTGAGGAAAATCATTCGGATTATTTGACAGCGTTTTCACTGATTGTTATAGTGATATCAAGTTGATACAAAGTGACGGAGAAAAGGGAGATTCACGTGTGAGTCCTGCTTGAAGAACATTCAAGTATGAACTGACGTGGATCTCCTTTTTATGTTGCTTTTTTCACATAACCAAAAGGAGGAACACATATGTCACCCATTTTAGCGGAATTTTTAGGCACAGCTTTGCTTGTCGCGCTTGGGAACGGTGTTGGTGCAGGCGTTAGTTTGACGAAATCGTTTGCGAAGGATGCAGGTTGGATTGTCATCACGTTTGCATGGGGTTTTGCCGTGGCGATTGCAGCGTATGCCGTCGGTCAATTCAGTGGAGCACACCTTAACCCAGCAGTAACGCTTGGTTTAGCCTTTGACGGTTCATTTGCATGGGCAGACGTACCAGGCTATATCGTCGCTCAAATTGCCGGCGGGATACTTGGTGCAAGTCTTGTTTTCGTCCATTACTTACCACACTGGGCGGAGACGAAAGACCCAGCAACGAAACTCGGCGTCTTTGCGACGTCACCAGCGATTCCACATACATTTGCCAATCTAATGAGTGAAATGATCGCGACATTCTTGCTTGTCATTGGGTTGTTATCAATCGGAGCAAATAAGTTCTCAGATGGTCTAAATCCATTGATCGTCGGTTTCTTGATCGTCAGCCTCGGTATGTCATTCGGAGGAACGACAGGATATGCGATGAATCCGGCGCGGGACCTTGGTCCACGTATCGCCCACTTCATCCTACCGATTCATGGAAAAGGATCATCGAACTGGGGATACTCTTGGATTCCGGTTCTCGGACCAGTTCTCGGTGGAAGTCTTGGCGGATTGTTTTATCGTTCGGTCTTCACAGGGAAAGATACACCGGCTTTTTGGATTGTAGGACTTGTGACAATCGTCATATTAGGCTTATGCTATAGATTCGGTGTTCGTCCGAACAAAACAACGTCAGTGGAGTCAAAGTCAGCTTAACTTATTTAGATACAAAAGGATGGGGAAGAGATGGAGAACTACATTTTGTCATTGGATCAGGGAACGACGAGTACACGTGCGATCCTGTTTAATCGTGCCGGCGAGATCGTCCATTCAGCACAACAGGAATTCACGCAGTATTTTCCGAAACCAGGTTGGGTCGAACACAACGCAAACGAGATTTGGGGAAGTGTCCTTGCTGTCGTGGCGACTTGTCTGACGGAGGCGAACGTAAAGCCGTCGCAGATTGCTGGTATTGGAATCACGAACCAACGTGAAACAGCTGTCGTCTGGGAAAAAAAAACAGGGAAACCGATTCACAATGCAGTCGTGTGGCAATCGAGACAAACGGCTGAAATCTGTGAAGCGCTTCGAGCAGCCGGTCATGCCGAGCTCTTCCGTGAGAAGACAGGTCTATTGATTGACGCTTATTTCTCTGGTACGAAAGTCAAATGGATTTTAGATCATGTCGAAGGAGCACGGGAACGTGCTGAACGTGGTGAACTATTGTTCGGTACGATCGATACGTGGCTCATCTGGAAATTATCCGGCGGAAAAGCACATGTGACCGACTATTCGAATGCAAGTCGTACGTTGATGTATAACATTCATGAATTAAAATGGGATGACGAGTTACTCGACATCTTAGATGTCCCGAAAGCGATGCTTCCAGAAGTACGACCATCTTCTGAAGTGTACGCAGAGACAGCAGGGTATCACTTCTTCGGAGAATCAGTTCCGATTGCTGGAGCAGCGGGCGATCAGCAAGCCGCATTGTTTGGTCAAGCGTGTTTTGATACAGGAATGGCGAAGAACACATACGGTACAGGCTGCTTCATGTTGATGAACACAGGGGAAGAGGCTGTTAAATCAGATCACGGATTGCTGACGACGATCGCGTGGGGCGTCGATGGAAAAGTGGAGTATGCTTTAGAAGGAAGTATCTTCGTCGCAGGATCTGCGATTCAATGGTTACGTGACGGATTACGTCTCATTGATGATGCCAAAGAATCAGAAGGATACGCAACACGCGTCACGTCTTCAGACGGTGTCTACGTCGTACCAGCATTCGTTGGTCTTGGTACACCTTACTGGGATTCAGACGTTCGTGGTGCCGTCTTCGGTTTGACACGTGGTACGGAAAAAGAACACTTCATCCGCGCGACACTTGAATCACTCGCTTATCAGACACGCGACGTCCTATCTGCGATGGAGCAAGATTCAGGCATCGAGATGAAAACGCTCCGTGTTGATGGTGGAGCAGTTAAAAACGACTTCTTGATGCAGTTCCAAGGTGATATCATCCAAGCACCAGTTGAGCGTCCGGAAATCAATGAAACGACGGCATTAGGTGCAGCGTACCTCGCAGGTCTTGCTGTTGGATTCTTTGAGAACCGTGAACAAATTGCGACGCAATGGAAAAAAGAACGTCGCTTCGAGCCGAGCATGGCAAAAGAAGAGACGGATGCGCTCTACGGTGGATGGCAAAAAGCTGTTCAAGCTACTATGTTGTTCAAATGATGTGACGTATGTTATAGTAAGGTCAAGTTAATAAATCGGTCGGAGAATATGGAGAGACCACAGCAGCAGTTGACATAGTCAGCGTGTTTGTTGTGGTCTCTTTTTTTTTCGAACCTAAACAGGAGGAACTATTCATGGCTAACCAACCATTCTCAAGCAAAAACCGTGCAGATGTCTATAATCGATTAACACGTGAAGAACTCGATCTACTCGTCGTAGGTGGCGGTATCACAGGTGCGGGGATTGCCCTCGATGCAGCGTCACGCGGTATGAAGATTGGCCTCGTCGAAATGCAGGATTTCGCGTCCGGTACGTCTAGTCGTTCAACGAAATTAGTCCATGGTGGTCTACGTTATTTAAAACAATTCGAAGTTCAAATGGTCGCGGAAGTCGGTAAAGAACGTGCGATCGTTTACGAAAACGGACCACACGTCACGACACCAGAGTGGATGTTGCTTCCGATGCACAAAGGCGGTACGTTCGGACCGTTCAGTACGTCAATCGGTCTTCGTGTTTATGACTTCTTAGCAGGTGTTAAACGTTCGGAATGGCGTACGATGTTATCTGCGAAAGAAACATTAGCGAAAGAACCACTCGTCAAACAACAAGGTCTCAAAGGTGGCGGTTATTACGTTGAGTACCGTACAGATGACGCCCGTCTAACAATCGAAGTCATGAAAGAAGCGGTTGAACACGGTGCACGCGTCGTCAACTATACAAAAGCGGAAGAAATCATCTACGATGCTGGAAAAGTCGTCGGCATGCGTGTGACAGACCTCTTGACAGGTGACGTACATGAAATTCGTGCGAAAAAAGTCGTCAACGCGACAGGTCCATGGGTTGATGAATTACGTGAAAAAGATGGCTCTAAAGTCGGGAAACAACTTCGTTTGACAAAAGGTGTCCACGTCGTCATCGATCAATCGAAATTCCCACTTAAACAAGCGGTCTATTTCGATACACCAGACGGTCGGATGATCTTCGCGATTCCACGTGATGGAAAAGCATACGTTGGTACGACAGATACGTTCTTCGATAAAGATACTGCACATCCGAAGTTCACAGTCGAAGACCAAGACTACGTCTTAGACGCGATTCACTATATGTTCCCAGAGGTTAAAGTGACAGCAGAAGACGTTGAATCAAGCTGGGCTGGTGTACGTCCATTGATTTATGAAGAAGGAAAAGACCCTTCTGAAATCTCTCGTAAAGATGAAGTATGGCAGTCTGAGTCAGGTCTCATCACGATTGCGGGTGGGAAATTGACTGGATACCGTAAAATGGGTGAGCACGTCGTTGATCTCGTCGCTAAACTTTTGAAAAAAGAAGAGAACGTCGCGTATGCGCGTTGTTCGACGAAAAACATGCCAATGTCTGGTGGACACGTCGGCGGAGCAAAAGGATTTGCTGAATTCCTAAAAGCTCAAACAGCAACGAACGGTCTAACGACAGAAGAAGTTCAATTCCTAGCAAAACGCTACGGTTCGAACTTACCGAAAGTACTGGAATATGCAGCAGCATTCGATGCAGCAACGACAGCTCTTCCACGTTCTGTCTATGCACAACTCCACTACAGCATCGAACATGAAATGGTCGCTCGTCCAATCGACTTCTTCATCCGCCGTACAGGTGCTGTCTTCTTCGACATCGCTTGGGCTCGTGCGCACAAAGATGCCGTCATCGAAGAAATGAAATCTGTCTTGAACTGGACAGCAGAACAAACAGCTGCTTACACGAAAGAACTCGATATCGAAATCGAAGATGCAGCACATGCACTCGTGACAGAATAAGCTCTCTAACTCATCAAGGAATCAAGATCAATATGATCTTGATTCCTTTTTTGCATATTCGTATTGGCGCGGGCGGAAAGATTGCAACTCTGTCTAGAGGCGACTATGCTTAATGTATGAAACTGCACAAAAGGAGAGAACACAGATGAAAGTAGAAGTATGGTCGGATTACGCATGTCCGTTTTGTTATATTGGGAAGCGTCGCTTAGAACAAGCGATTGCGAACGAAAAGTTAGATGTCGAGGTCGAATTCAAAAGCTTTGAACTCGATCCAGATGCACCAGCAGTACCGACACAAGGCTTATACGAAATTCTTGCGTCAAAATATGGAACGACTCTCGAGCAAGCACGGAATATGTCGCAAGGTGTCGTTGATACGGCACGTCAGGAAGGCTTGCACTACGAGATGGATCGTGTCATCCCAGCCAATACATTCGAGGCTCATCGTCTGACTCAATTCGCTAAAAAACATGGTAAGATGAATGCAGTATCAGAAGCCTTGTTCACAGCGTATTTCATGAATGGAGAAGATTTGAATGACCCAGCCATTCTGACACGGATCGCAGTAGATGCTGGACTTGCTGAAGCAGACGTCACAGCGTTTCTTGCGTCAGAAGAACTGGCGACAGATGTTCGAGAAGAAGAAGCGATGGCACAACAACTCGGAGTTCGTGGTGTACCGTTCTTCGTCTTCGACCGGAAATATGCGATTTCAGGCGCACAACCAGTGGAAGCATTCGAACAAGTCTTCGCGAAGATCCGCCAAGAACAAACACTTGAAGTCATCGCTGAAGGTGACGCGTGTGGTGTTGACGGCTGTAACTGATCACATTATGATTCCATCACAAAGGAGCACGAAACCCTTATGAAATTCATCTTCCATCCTGAGATTCGCGATGCGCGAATCAATCTCGCTGTCGAAGAATTCATCTTGAACAACCTGAACGTCAATGAAGAAGACTATTTCTTGTTTTATATCAACGGTCCATCGATCATCGTCGGAAAAAACCAGAACACGAACGAAGAAGTCAATTTGAAGTATGTCGAGGAAAACGGGATCCACGTCGTCCGTCGTCTTTCAGGTGGTGGCGCTGTGTATCATGACGAAGGAAACTTGAACTTCAGTTTCTTGACAAAAGATGACGGTGATTCGTTCAACAACTATAAAAAGTTCACGGAGCCAGTCGTACAAGCGCTGCATAAACTCGGTGTCGAAGCGGAGCTATCCGGACGAAACGATATTCATGTCGGAAGTCGGAAAATCAGTGGGAATGCCCAGTTCACGACGAAAGGACGAATGTTTAGTCACGGTACGCTGATGCTTGATTCGAACATCGAAGAAGTCGTCAATGCGCTTGTCGTCAGTGAAGAAAAGATGCGCTCTAAAGGCATTAAATCGGTCCGAAGTCGTGTCGCGAATATCTCGGAATTCCTGTCAGAACCGTTGACGATGGAACAATTCGTCGATCATCTCCTTGCTTCGATCTATGAAGGAAAAGAGATTGAACGGTATATCTTAACCGAAGAGGACTGGGATAAAGTACGTGCCATCTCAGCAGAACGTTATGGCAACTGGGAGTGGAATTTCGGAAAATCGCCGAAATTTGATGTCATTCATAAAAAACGCTTCCCGATCGGTACGATTGATTTCCGGCTGAACGTCAAAAAAGGCATCATTGAAGAAGCGAAGATTTATGGCGACTTCTTTGGTGTCAAGGATGCAGAAGAAATTGCGCGGGCGCTCGAAGGTTCACGCTATGATCGCGCGTCTCTTCGCGAAGTGCTCGGTCGGTACGAATTGAAAAAATACTTCGGCGCTGTCGAACTAGATGAAGTGCTAGACGTTTTAGCGTAAGTCTTTATGGGAAAACTCCTTCTATCAACTGTATAGGGGGAGTTTTTTTCATGGGCTATAATAAAGATAATTTTTTAGAAGGTTCGTTGACGGACTTTATTGATTTTGAACGGATTTCAGAAGGATTACCAAAAACGGAGGATGAACAGCCGTTACCATATTATGAGCGTGATGATTATAAGGCAGCAGGAAAATTAGAAGGAAAAGTCGCGATCGTCACGGGCGGCAACTCTGGAATCGGGCGTGCTGTCTCAATTGCTTATGTCCGTGAAGGAGCAAAAGTCGTCATCGCCTTCTACGGTGATCAAGAAGGAGCGGAAGAAACAAAAGCACGACTTGAGGAATTAGGCGGCGAAGTCCTACTTTCTAAAGGGGATATCGGAGATGCAGATTACTGTGAAACACTCGTCCAAAAAACAATCGATCGTTTCGGTCGCTTAGATATCATCGTCAACAATGCGAGTATGCAAAAACCAGAAGATAGTCTGAAGGACATCACAGACGAGTCGATGGAAAAGACGTTCAAGACGAATATCTTCGGAATGATGCGTCTTGCCCGTGCCGCGCTCCCGCACCTTTCACTCGGTTCTGCCATCATCAATACGACATCGTCGACGGCATACGAAGGAAACGCGCTTTTGATTGACTATTCTGCGACGAAGGGTGCAATCGTCAGCTTCACACGAAGTCTTTCGATGAACTTAGCGAAGGAAGGCATTCGTGTCAATGCTGTCGCACCGGGTCCGATCTGGACGCCGCTCATCACGGAAACGTTCCCGCATGAATCAGTCAAGACATTCGGGAAAAATACACCGATGGATCGCCCAGGGCAGCCGGCTGAGATGGCATCAGCATATGTTTTCCTCGCGTGTAACGATTCAAGTTATATGACAGGACAAGTCCTTCACTTAAACGGTGGCGTCATCGTCAACGGTTAAAAAGAAACTCTGTGAAAACGTTTCCAAAAAGTGTTACACTATCCATACGGTCGCTTTTGACTACGTATGGATTTTTTTTACGTAAAAAATGAATAGTCATTCATTCGAAAGGGGAATTTTGCTCATGCTTGGATTGATTCAATCCGTCGAAGAAACTGCTCGAACACATCCGGATTCAACGGCGTATGTGTTTGAGGACACGCAAGTCAGCTATCGTGAGTTTGTCGAGAAGTTTCACCGGGCAGCCGGTGCGCTTGAAGCGAACGGGATCCGAAAAGGCGATCATGTCGCGCTGATTTTAGGGAATAGCCCAGCATTCCTAGTGGCATATTACGCCATCATGAAACAAGGGGCAATCGCGATTCCGATCAACCCTACATACACACCGGATGAAATCGGGTATATCCTGATGAACGGTGATGTGAAGGGGATTTTAGGGATTGCACCGCTCGTCGAAGCTGCAAAAGATCGTCTCGTGCATTTACCGAATCTTAAGATTGTCGTCTCTGTTCCTTACGCGGATCAAGAAGGACCAAACGAAACACATCAACAAGTGACGTTCATCACGCTCGATCGCTGGCTCGAAATCGAACATCCCTTGACCGAAGTGACGAATGAACTGGACGACATCGCTGTCATTCTCTATACGAGTGGAACGACAGGAAAACCAAAAGGTGCGATGTTATCCCACCGTAATCTGACGTCGAATGCGCGCTCGATTGGGGATTATCTACATGTATCCAGTAACGACCGGACACTTGCCGTATTACCGATGTTCCATGTCTTTTGTTTGACGGTCGTCGTCAATGCGTCACTCGCACATGGAGCGTCAATCATCATTGCTTCACGTTTTTCACCACAAGAGACGTTTGAGTTAGCGAAAAAAGAACAGGTGACGATTTTTGCGGGTGTACCGACGATGTATAATTTCTTACTTCAAACCGTGAAGGCTCATCCGGAATATGCGACCTATTTTGAATCAACACGTTTGTTCGTCTCAGGAGGAGCGAGTCTTCCAGTGCCGCTCCTTGAAGCATTTGATCGAACATTCCAATGTCATATCCTCGAAGGATATGGTTTATCGGAAGCATCACCCGTCACTTGTTTCAATCCGGTCAATGGTGTTCAAAAACCAGGCTCGATTGGAACATCGATCGTCGATGTCGAAAACAAAGTCGTCGATGAACTCGGACAAGAATTACCAGATGGTCAAGTCGGAGAATTGATCGTTCGGGGACCAAACGTCATGACCGGTTATTACAAGATGCCGGAAGAGTCGCAAGCGACGTTACGCGATGGCTGGTTATATACGGGTGATTTGGCTCGTCGAGATGAAGACGGGTATTTCTATATCGTCGATCGCAAAAAAGATATGATCATCGTCGGTGGGTACAACGTCTACCCGCGTGAAGTCGAAGAAGTCCTCTATCAGCATCCGAACGTCATTGAAGCCGCCGTCATCGGCATACCGGATGAGGAGATGGGCGAAGCTGTCAAAGCATTCGTTGTTGCTCGTGAGACGATGACGGAAGAGGAAACGCAGGCGTTCTGTGCTACATCACTCGCGAAATATAAATGTCCGACACAGATTGAGTTCATCGATCAATTACCTCGTAATACGACCGGGAAGATTTTACGGACCGTGTTGAAGAAACAACCGACGAATTCATGAGTGTCTCAAGAACTTCAGGTTTCTGAAGTTCTTTTTCTGTGCATAGACAAGAAGGAGGGGATACGAATGAATATCGCTTTGATTGCACATGATGAGAAAAAGGATGAGATGATGGGCTTTACACGGGCTTACGCCGCATTCTTTAAGAAAAATACATTATATGCGACAGGAACAACCGGACAACGGATCATGGAAGCAACCGATCTGCACGTCCATCGCTGTAAGTCAGGTCCGCTTGGCGGAGATCAGGAAATCGGAGCGATGGTAGCACAAGGAAAAATCGATATCGTGATTTTTTTACGGGATCCACTGACGGCCCAACCGCATGAGCCGGACGTCTCGGCACTCATTCGATTATGTGACGTATACGATTTGCCGCTTGCGACGAATGTCGGAACTGCTGAAATTTTAATCAATGGCCTCGAACAAGGACAATTCGATTGGAAGGAAATCATTCGAAAACGCCATGAACTGGAACAACAAAAGTTTTTAGACGATTGATTTCATGAGAACGCTTCTCATTTTCGTTTGAGCGTGATATAGTCAGTTTGAGGATGATACTGATTATCAATTGCGATGGAAAAGGTGGCGAAGAAAATGGAGATTCTATTAATGACGGGTGTAACGGTATTGCTAGGAGGCGGCGTTGGATTTTTAACGCACGTCGTAAAAATGGAACGTCGTCAACAGGTAACACCTGTGACTTCAAAGAACGAGCAAGTAGCGTATCCAGCGCTCCGTCTCGTCAAATAATAGAAAATTTATGACTTCGCCTTTCTTTTCTTTTGAAAAGAAAGGTTTTTTTGAATTATTATCCACTCTCCCATAATTTTGCGGAATTCCTTTGATACACTGAAACAAAGCACATTAGTCGAGGAGTGAGAGCCATGCATACAATCTATTTAGTTGATGATGAAGTGAACTTGAACCGTGTACTCGTGAAATATTTGGAGCAAGAAGGATGGCAAGTGAAATCATTTACGTCTGGTGAGGCAGCGGCCTCTGCCATCGTTGAAAAGCCTGACTTATGGATTTTAGACATCATGCTACCGGATATGGATGGTTTTCAATTGATTAAACGGATCAAGGCACATGATGAGACGACACCTGTCATCTTCATCTCGGCTCGGGATGAGGACATCGATAAAATCATTGGTCTTGAGATGGGATCAGACGATTACATCGCAAAACCGTTCCTTCCGCGAGAACTCGTCATCCGCGTCAAAAAGATTTTGGCACGAACGTATGCGACACCAAAGAGTGGTGTCATCCAATACGGTGATTATATGATTTATCCAGAGAAACGAATCATCGAAGAGAATGGTCAAGAAATCGATTTGACGTCGAAAGAGTACGATTTGTTGATTTTATTCGCCACACAAATCGGGACGCCGATGTCACGCGAGCAGATTCTCGTCAGCGTCTGGGGTGACGATTATTTCGGTTCGGACCGAGTCGTAGATGATCTCGTTCGTCGCGTCCGTAAAAAATTATCGAAACTCGAGCTCGAAACGATTTACGGGATCGGTTATCGCTTGGTGTCTGCATGAAAAACCGCAGTCTCGGATTCCAGATTTGGGCGATGTTTCTGCTCGTCATCGTCACGCTTTCTGCGGTCATTCTCCTGGTCATTCGGTCATCGATCGGAAATTTCATCGATGAACAGGTCTATGCGACACTTGAGAATAGCGAAGTCTTCTTCTCGAAGGACGCCTCCGTCATCGAGATGCTTCAGGATAATCCGATTGAATTTGACCGCCGAAAACAGGAGTCCCGTTCTGTTAATATCTTACTCCTTTCTAAAAACGGAAAGCTCTATTACGGTGGAGCACCACAACAGCTGATCAATCAGATGTACCGTGATGCGATTGATCAAAAAACAATTACGGCAAAGTATACAACGCGTCTTGATAAAGAAGATGTATACTACAGTATTCGAAAAATCGAGGATAGTGGTGAAACGTACTATCGTGTCTCCTATGTTTGGGATGCGTATCGACAAGAACTGATTACGCAGTTATTCTCGAAAATCGGATTCGTCGTCATCATTGGAAGTATCTTTACGCTATTCATTGCCTTTTGGTTAGCGCGACGGTTGACACAACCACTCGTCGAAATCGAGGGAGCGGTCGGGAAGATCGCGGCTCAGAAATGGGATACACCACTTCCACTTGATCGCGGGGATGAAATCGGACGACTCGCACGATCCGTTGATGCGATGCGGATGGATCTTGAAAAACAAGATAAGGCACAAAAATCATTACTTCAAAACATCTCCCATGATTTGAAAACACCGATCATGGTCATCCGAAGTTATGCCCAGTCCATCTCAGACGGGATCTATCCAGATGGTGATTTGACCGGATCCGTATCCGTCATTGATGAAGAAGCGGAGCGGTTGGAGAAAAAAGTCGCGGCTCTACTCTATGTCACGAAGCTCGACTATTTCGAGCTCGATCGTTCGACGTGGGACAATGTTGACATCGACCGGATGGTGCATCTGTTGAAAAATCGTTTTTCCGGAACGAAGTCACTTGACTGGCATGTCAGTGGAGAAGCAGGAATCGTTCTTGGTGAAGGAGAGCAGTTACGTGTTGCGCTCGAAAATGTCATGGACAATGCGATTCGTTATGCCGAAACACGAATTGATATTCGCCTGTCCGGAACAGCGGATCAGGTTCATATCGAAATCGAAAATGATGGACCACCGCTTGACGCCTCCTCGCCACTGTTCCATCAATTCTCACGTGGTAAGGAAGGGAAGTTTGGGCTTGGTCTCTATATCGTCAAACGGATCGTCGAGCGTCATGACGGGACAGTTGCAATCGAGAATCGTTCTGCGGGAAATGGAATCGGAAAAGTTTGTGTGATTTTTAATTTTCCGCGTCATTTCATTGAGCAAGAGGAAAAAAATCCAAAAGAATTTTAAAAACGGGATCTTAGGATCTCGTTTTTTTCATTAGGAAATAATCGTTACGTTCATGCAAAGCAAAAGGAAGTTTGATATAACCAATATAATCCAGGAAGGGAGCGAAGGAGATGTCATACCCAATCACGGAAGAAACGTTAGCCTTGATCCCGCGATACGGTCAATACGGTGAACCGCAGACACTCGTCATCAAGGAACATTCTGAAAGTATTTTAGATGGTCATCCCATTAAGTTGATTGAAGAATCCTGTTTGTATTTTGGTTCGTCCATGCGTGGAAGAATCGAAGCAGCGCGGCATATTCTTGGTCCGAACCGAAAGACCCCTGTTTTAGTGGATTGGCAAGCACAAACGATTTTCTTTCCGACGACCGCAAAAGAAAAGGCGGAATGTATTTGGATTAATTTCAAACAGATGAAGACTGTTCAGAAAAAATCCGGCAAAGTACAAGTCGAATTTCAGACGGGTCAATGCATCGATACGGATGCATCTGCGTATAGCATCGAACGACAACGGATTAAAACACTGGAATTGGCGTATGAAATGCAACGTCGTTTTCAGTTGCCGGAGTTTAAGAATCGGTGAAAAGTGGAAACACATAACAGGAATCTTACTTACGTAAGGAGAAACAGTAGAGAGAGAAATCATAGGGAGGTGAAGCGGTAACTTTTACCGCGACACGATGAATGAATCATACGAATGGTTAAATCGCCGAAAGCTACAGCCTGGATTTGGTGCGACTGGAGGCAGACGCTTTATCAGTTCTCGCATCGTGCGTCCGGAAAATACACCGGGTAAACGAATCAAAGGAATTAAACGGGCACGACAATTAGTCGTCGATGATGCTGGAAATCGCCGTTGGGTCACGAAACGCATCGTTGTGACGGATGCTGCGAAACACGTCACGATGAACCGTCGGACATCTATCGCCTTGAAGGAGACGAATGAGTCACGCCTTGAGCAAGTCAAACAAAAACTAGCATCTAACAAAAAGGTCTTATTACCGATCTTAGCGGCAACAGGGATCGCTGTCGCAGGTGGGGTTCTTGCTTACGTCCTTCGTCGGAAGAAAAAACAATCTGATCAATAAAAAAGAAGCCGTTCTCCAATCGGAGGACGGCTTCTTTCATGCATTATAAGAATCGTTTTCGTAAAGAAGTCGAGAGTGCTTTGTCTGCGATTTCCTCAAGTTCCGTCAGGTTTGTCGGATCAAAGCTGTCATTGTAGAAACGACCTACGAAGTCAACACGATCGTAATCGAGTTCCTTGAAAATCAAGTGTTTATGGTCGTCATAAAAAACGACACGATAGTAATCAGATCCGCGTTCAAGTGTTACGAGACCTTTGATGTGATCCAATTTTTTTTGTTCTTCGGTTTGCTCTTCCTCGAGCGTGTCATCCTCGTTCGTCGATGCTTCTGCTTGCTCGATCGCATTCTTTACGAGTTCAGGTCGTTGTTCTTGTTCTTCCGTCATGTTTTATCGCCTCCAATTATTATTTTACATGGAAATGGACAGATGAGAAAGAAAAATCCCTCAGTCCATCTGGTGTGCTTCACAAACGCGTAGTACATTCATCGCGCCAATTCGTAATCGATCGAGTAGTTGGAGTCGTGCTTCTTCATTTGGAATTGTCTCAAGAGAAGCTACTTCCATCAGTTCCAACCAACGGATGGCATGTTCTTTTTGAATCGGTAATAACCGGTGAATCATCGCTAAACTCGCCGGCGCTTGATCCGGGTCGCGCGGTCCTCCTGTCAATTGGGTCAAGAAGACGAGTTGTGCCTGTTCGACACGTTGTCGATCGTCAGGGAACAACGGTCGCAATAGTGAATCATGGTAGACTTGATGATAGAACGAGCGAACCAAGGATGTGAGTACATGCTCGCCTCCGATGGTTTCGTAAAGTGACAAGGAGCATCACCTGCCTTACATAGGATGTGTCCTGATTATAGCAAATTTATACGTAGAAGACATGCGCCAAAAACAGTACATTTGTTCTTGTTTGTGAGATAATAAGAGTAAAGAAAAACGAGGAGGAGGCTTTCTTGATGAACCATATGCATATTGGTCGTGCCGGTAGTGGGAAAACGACACAATTGATCGAGCGCGTCGTACAAGAACTCGAGCAACGACCATTAGGGGAGAAGATGTATTTCATCGTTCCAGATCAGATGTCATTTGAAATGGAGCGGCGGATTGCGACAGATGAACGGATAGCAGGTCTTGTTCGTCTTGAGGTCATGAGTCTACGGCGCTTTGCGTTTCATATTTTACGCGATTACGGGAATCAAGCGATTCCATTTCTTGATGAGACGGGGACACAGCTATTACTGCGACAGGTCGTTGAGGAATCAGAAGACGAACTGAAGATTTTTAAACGAACTAAAAACATGCCAGGATTTTTCCAAGGACTTGATGAGCTCATTGCGTCGTTTAAACGTTCGTTGATTGAGCCAGACATGTTGCGTCAAGTGAGTGATCGCTCTCTCGAACGGTCACCGAAATTAAACGACCTTGCGTTGATTTATGAGCGCTTTACGGAACGAATTGTCGATAAAGCACTCCATGCAGACGATTACTATACGACGTTACTCGAATTACTTCCCAAAGCGCGACTGGATCAAGCGACGATCATCGTCGACGGATTTTATGAATTTTCGCTCCAGGAACAACAAGTTTTACTCGCCTTGATGCAACAAGTGGCTGAAATGCATATTAGTTTTACAATGGACGCAACGGATCCTTATGCGAAACAAACTTCTTTTGGTGTGTCTCAGCGATGCTACATGCAGTTGATCGGTCAAATGCAGGAGCTGTCGATTCCATACGAAGAAATCTTGTATGATCAACCAATCAAGTTTCAATCAGAAGGGCTACGACATTTGGAGCAGGCCTTGTTGAAGCCGGGATATCCTCCTGTCGATCATGACATTGACGGCTTTCAGATGACAGCTGCAGTTAACCGTCAAGTTGAAGCAGAATCAGCCGTGCGGAAAGCGATTCAACTCGTTCGACAAAAAGGGTATCGCTTTCATGAGATGGCATTCGTCGTGCGACATCTTGAGCCGTATGCGGATCACTTGGAACGAGCCTTCCACATGTATGATGTTCCATATTTCTTGGATCAACGTGAGTCGATGGTTCATCATCCGCTTGTTGACTTGATTCAATCCGCTTTAGACATCGTGACATCGGGTTATCGGGAAGAAACAGTCTTTCGTTTACTGAAGACGGAGCTCTTGCCGATTCCCGCAGAAGATGCGCGTCTAGCGCTCGATCGTTTCGAGACGTTCGTGCTCGAACGCGGCATCAAAGGATCAATGTGGCAACAACCGTGGCAATTAAAGCGACGCTTAGCAGAGGAAGTTCGCTTAACGGAAGAGGAGCTTGCGCAAGAAGAAGAACTGAACCATTTACGAACATTCGTCGTCGACTTGATTGAACCGTTGCACCGTAGGTTAAAGCAGGCGAAGACGATGAGCGCGTATACGAAAGGTCTTTATCAATTCCTCGAAGAACAAAAAATTGCAGAGCGTTTAATGGAATGGCGTAAGCAGGCACTAGAGCAGGATCAGTTACTTGTTGCCCGAGAACATGATCAAGTATACGAAGCGATACTTCATCTATTCGAACAGCTAGAAGCTGCTGCGCCTGAGCATACTTTATCGACGGAGCTGTTCGTTCAGATGGTCGAGACAGGACTTGAGAGCCTTCGTTTTGCACTTGTTCCGCCATCGCTCGATCAAGTGATCGCGACGGACTATGTCCGTGGACGATTACAACGAGTAAAAGTCGTCTTTTTACTGGGAGCGAATGATGGTCTGATTCCGTTCGTTCAAGATCAATCAAAGTTACTGTCCGAAAATGATCATGACTTTTTACATGAACATGGTATTCCGGTTGGGAAAGCGTCTCTTGATGTGTTTGATGATGAGCTGTTTTACCTGTATCAAGGGATGATGGCTCCAAGTGAAGCCTTGTATGTCAGTTACGCACTTGTCGATGAAGAAGGAAAGGCGCTTCAGCCGGCAGCGATCACCAAACAATTAAAGCGACAACTGTTGCTCGATCGTCCGATCAAAACACACTTTGCAGAAGCTGGGGAACACGCACCGCAAGAACAACTTGATTTTGTGACGAGTCCAGATCGCGCGGCAGCAGCGACAGCGATTGAACTCCGGCGTCTTCAACGACGTTATCCGATTCAACCGATTTGGTTCGAAGTGTACAACACGCTTCTCGAAAATGGACAGGGACGTGAACGGATGGGGTTATTCTCGAGTGCCTTGTTCTATCAAAATAAAGCGGAAGCCTTGCCGGAAGGGTTGGCGCATCGTTTATATGGTGATTCACTGCAAGCGAGCGTTTCGCTTTTTGAGACCTATAACGCCTGCTCGTATAAGCATTTTGCCCGATACGGACTTCGCTTACGCGAGCGAAAGCTGTATAAATTTGAAGCACCAGACATCGGAAATCTGTTCCACGGTGCATTAAATGATCTGTCGCTCAGTATTAAAGCTTCCGGACGACACTGGCGAGAGGTCGATGGCGAGACGTGCGGGACACTTGCGAAGGAAGCTGTCGAAAAGGTGACACCGGAAATTCAGAATGCGATTTTGATGAGTTCGAGTCGGTTCGGGTATATCAAGAAAAAATTGACGGATGTCGTGGAGCAAACAGCTAAAATGCTTGTGGAACAAGCAAAACGAACAGATTTTGAACCCGACTTATTTGAAATCAGTTTTGGGAACGCGACGTTCCCACCATTACGCTTTACGTTACCGGATGGAACAGAAATTGAATTCACGGGTCGCATCGACCGGATTGATCAGGCGACGATCGGTGATCAGCTATACGTTCGAATCATTGATTACAAATCGAGTGCTCGAGGACTGGATTTTGCGGAAATCTATTATGGGCTTGCGATTCAGATGTTGTTGTATTTGAAGACTGTCGTGGAGCAGTCGGAGTTGCTCTATCAGCGGCAGGCAAAACCAGCTGGTGCGTTATATTTCCACGTCAAAAACCCGATGTTACGGGGCGATTTATCGGCTGACGAAGAAGAGCGCAACCAACTGTTACTCGAGTCCTATCAAATGCAAGGCGTCATTCTCGAGAATGACGAGGTACTACGAGCGATGGATCATATTGCGTACGATGAACGAAAAAAATCACCGCTTGTCAAAGTGACATTCACAAAAAACGGACTGCATAAGACGCAGACGAAAGGTGTCGTACAAGAGGAAGATTTATCAGCGCTGATGGATCATGCATGGGAGGCATTAAAAGACAGCAGTCAAGATATCTATGATGGGGATATCGCCATCAATCCATTCGATTATCAGGAACGGACACCGTGTAGTTTTTGTGAGTATCGTTCAGTCTGTCAGTTCGATGAATCGCTTGGGAATCAGTATCGCCCATTAAAACCGATGTCTGAAAAAGAGGTACTGGAACGGTTGAAGGAGGAAGAAGAATGAGCGTGCGTTGGACAGAAGAACAACAACAAGCCATTTCAGCTAGAGGTGGACATATCCTCGTCTCAGCGGCAGCGGGATCAGGGAAGACAGCGGTCCTCGTTGAACGGCTGACGCAACGATTGATTGATCCCGAAGATGAGCTGTCGGCTGATCGGATTCTCGTCGCTACCTTTACGAATGCGGCAGCACGTGAGATGAAGACGCGGGTCATCGAGGTCATGGACCAGCGCATCAAAGAGGCACCTGATGATTTGTATTTGAAAAAACAGCGTCAATTGATGAACCGGGCACAAATTACAACGATTCATTCGTTCTGTTTGTCGATTCTGCGCGAGAATTATTACCGGATTGGTTTAGATCCTGCGTTTCGAATTGCCGATGAATCTGAATTACTGTTATTGCAAGACGATGTCTTAGAAGCGGTCTTTGAGTCCTTTTATGCTTCTGAGGACCCAGGATTCTATGATTTGATTGATAGTTATACGTCAGATCGCGATGATCAAGCGATGCTGACACTGATTTCGAATCTCTATCGGTTTTCCCGTTCCTTACCGGATCCGGAAGCTTTTTATGCACATTTAATCAGTCAGTACGATCAGCCGATTGACCCGGATGATTCTCCACTCATGCAACGACTAGTCGAATTAGAGTGGGAAAGTCTCTCGAATGTATTAGGACGTTACCGAGAACTTGCTTTTGAGCTGGAGCAGTCTGGTTATACGGAAATGGGACAGATGATGCTTCAGGACATTGCTCCTTTTACCTCGCTTGAGACGTCGGCACGCCACTGGTCGATGGTTGCGCTTGCTTTTCAAGCAGTAGAGTTCGGTCGCTGGAAGAGTCCACGCGGGGATGAAGGAATCAAACCGTTTCAAGCAGAGCGGACGCGACTCGTAGCGGAGTTCAAGAAAATGAAAGAGCTGTTCGTCCAAAAGACTGGTGTTGATTACTTGGAGGACTTGCGGTCGCAGCTTCGACACGTGGAGACGATCGTGACACTCGTACGTCAATTTGCAAGCGATTATCTCGAAGCGAAACAACAACGTGGTATCGTCGATTTTTCGGATCTTGAACATTTTGCATTAGAGATTTTGACGGACGAAGGACAACCGTCAGACGTGGCAAAACTTCTGAAGGAACGCTTCGTTGAAGTACTGGTCGACGAATATCAAGATACGAACGAGGTTCAGGAACGCATCATCCAATTGGTCTCGAAAACGGATGAGGCGACAGGAAATCTATTCATGGTCGGTGATGTCAAACAATCCATCTATAAATTTCGTCATGCAGAGCCAGGATTGTTCCTTGAGAAATTCAAACGATTCCAACAGACCGACGTTGGAACACGGATCGATTTAACAAAAAACTTCCGGAGTCGTCTTGAGGTGCTGGATGGAACGAATCAAATCTTCCGCCAAGTGATGGATGAGACGGTCGGGGAGATTGATTACGATGAGGCCGCGCACCTTCGACTCGGGAATCTGAGTTATCTCGAATCGGAGCAAGTGGCGCCTGAATTACTCTTGATAGATCCACTTGATAGTGAAAAGGAAGAGGTTGAAGCACGAGCGATTGCGACGCGAATTTTAGAACTCGTTGATTCGAAGCATCCACATCTGATTTACGATGCGAAATCGAACCGATTCCGAACGTGTGAATACCGCGATATCGTCGTCTTAGCACGGTCGCGTGGTAAGCGTGTCCAAGCGCTTGTCGAAGTGCTCGAACAGTATGAGATTCCGGTCTATGCGGATACGACGGGCGGATACTTCCAAGCGACGGAAATTCAAATCATGATGGCATTGCTCAAGACGATCGATAATCCGCTTCAAGACATCCCATTCGCGAGTCTGTTACGATCGCCGATTTTTGGGGTGGCGGATCGAGATTTAGGACGGATTCGAGCAAAACAAAAAGAAGGAAGCTTTTATGAGGCAGCGCTAGCAATGGCGGCAGAGGAATCATCACTCGGAATTCGAATGGATGAAATCATCCGTCAGATTCAATCATGGCGAACTGAAGCGCGTGGGAGTGCCCTACCTGCCCTCATTCGATCGCTCTTTGATCAGACCGGCTATTTTGAGTACGTCGGCTGTCTCGCCGGAGGAAAAAGTCGTCAAGCCAACTTGAACGCCTTATATGAGCGAGCGAAGCAATATGAGACGTCCGGTTATCGTGGACTCTATCGTTTCCTTCGTCTGATCAATCGATTAATTGAACGAGGAGAAGACTTCGCAGAAGCCCGTTCGCTTGGAGAAGACGAGGACGTCGTTCGCATCATGACGATCCACCAATCAAAAGGACTCGAGTTCCCCGTGACGATCGTCAGCCAATTGACGAAGCAATTCAACAAACAGGATCAAATGCAGGCGATTCAGTTGCATAAGACGTATGGTATTGCCCTGGATGCGATTGATCCGATTCGTCGTTTGCGATCTGGGACACTCTTAAAAGAAGTCATCCGCCGGGAAATGGATCGAGAGATGAAGGCAGAAGAGATGCGCGTCTTGTATGTTGCGATGACTCGAGCGAAGGAAAAGTTGATTCTCGTCGGGACAGTCAAGGATTTAGAAGATCAAATGGCGACCTGGCAGATGACGCCACCAGATGAAGTCTTACTTCCTGAAAATGACCGGCGCCAAGCGAAGAGTTATGCGGAATGGGTCGTTCCGGCAGTCTTACGCAGCAGTTTACTACGTCCGGATGAGACGGATTGGTCGATTCGCGTGATGTCTTTAGAGGAGTTAGCACCGTATCAAGAAATCTCAACACTCGTGGAGCAACTCGAACATGTTCAGAAGCTTGAAAAAATCGATGTGCCGGTTAATTCGCAAGTCAAAGAAATCGTCGAAGCGGCATTTTCGTATCAGTATCCGCATGCGCTTGCGACAGAGACGGCAGCAAAACAGACCGTCACGGAACTGAAGCGGGCGGAACAGCTAGAACGTGCAGCATTCGAAACGACATATCGCCAGACGACGTATTACCGTACGCCACAATTCCTCGGACCTGTTTTAAGTGGAGCGGAACGAGGAACGGTCTTACACTTAGCGATGCAATTGTATGAACCGGACGAATCGATTTCGCAACAAATCAATCAATGGGAAGCGACGGAACGAATTACGCCGATTGAAGCGACGACGATGCGGGAAGCGACAGCACAGTTACAAGGGTTCCTCGACTCTGAAATCGGACAATTGTTCAGCGAACGATTACGGACGAACCACGTCTATCGGGAGTTGCCGTTCACATATAAGATCGGGGCATCGCGTTTCCGGAAAGACTGGACAGGTCCAGTGGATGACGCAGTCATGCAAGGAATCGTCGACTGTTTGATTCAGGATGGGGAGTCATATATCTTGCTCGATTATAAATCGGATCAAATCGTTACGACGGAAGTCGGACAGACACCTGCTGATGTGTTACGGGATCGGTACGCAACTCAGTTGAATCTGTATCAAGAAGCGTTAGAAGCGATTCTTCATATTCAAATTTCACGCAAGGTCATCTATGCGTTTGCTTTAGAAGAAACGATTGATTTAATTTAAATTACTGAGACCTTCCTCATCCTCCTACTTTAGGTAGAGATGAGGGAGGTTTTAGTATGGGTCGAAAGAGGGATGAAGAAGAAGGAGGTAAAATCAGTTTCTGAAGTGATTTCCGTTTCTTATTGTGAAGGAACTGTGTAAAATAAAGAAGATATGTCACTTTGATGATGGATAATTTTGGGAGGTTTTAATAGATGGCGCGTATTTTATTAGCAGAAGACGAAGATGTCTTACGCATGTTAGTACTCGATACACTAGAAGATGAAGGATATACGATTGACGAAGCGACAGACGGTGACGAAGCGTATCAAAAAATCATGAACGCTGAGTATGATCTCGTTTTACTCGATTACATGATGCCTGGAATGACAGGGATTGAAGTCATCGAAAAAGTCCGACAACATCCAGATAAGCAACACTTAAAAATCATGATGTTGACGGCTAAAAGTCAACAATCAGACCGCGAACGAGCAGAAGAAATCGGAGCGAATTACTTTTTCTCGAAGCCCTTTAGTCCGTTAGAACTGATTGATGTCGTGGGAGGAATACTGAGTGATCACCAAGTGGATTAATCGAAAAATCGGACGTCAACTCATGGCCTCCTTTTATGTCGTATTAGCTACATTGATGATTTCATCATTGATCGTCTACAACTACACCGATACGAAACTGCAGGCGACTCGGGCGAAATTAGAAGATATCCGTGACCGGAGTGCACGTGCGGGCGCTTTATGGGAAGAGTGGCAGGATGTCCAGTTCAACATGCGCGGTTATGCCTTGATGGGGAATGGTGATCTATACAATCAAGTCATGGCTCAACAAGATAAGATTGATCAGCAAACAGAATGGTTCGAAAAAAATGCGATTTATGATCAAGGAAAGGCATTCGCCCAGTCCTCGAGAGAATTGTATGGTTATTATTTCGATGCGATTTTGCCGCTTATTCAATCGTATGTCGAAGCGAAAGAATCTGGAGATGTCACGGAATCCTTCTTAAAAGGAACAACACTTGCTGAATTGCCACTTGGTCAGCGATTATCAGCTGAAGGTAAGATTCAATTAGATGCTCAAGGAAACATTGATGTACTCTCGGAAATCAATAAGAGCGAGCTAGCACTCGGCGGTTATCGTGAATTTTTAGAGGATTGGGCACAACGGACGAGCGACCAACTGGAACGGGAAATCCGGACGACACAGCTGATTTGGTTAGCGAATATCGTCGTCTTACTTGCCGTCTTGATTTTCTTTATTTATCCGTTTATCCGCCGCATCACGATGGAATTATTATCTCTCGTCAAGAACAGTCAACGGCTTGCGAACGGTGAAGATGTTTCGAGCGTTAAAGTACCGAATCGTAAAGATGAAATCGGAATTCTGGCGTTATCCTTCAATCAGATGGCAAGTTCGATTTCCGAGAACAAGCAGCATTTATTAGCGAAAAATGAAGAATTACAAGCGCAACAGGAAGAATTGCAAGCACAGCAGGAAGAATTGCAAGCACAGCAAGAAGAACTCGAAGAAGCATTAGAGCTGACGATGCGGAATGAGCAACATCTGCAGTATCGGAATGATTTGACAGAAACGCTCGCGGCGCGTGAGTCGTTGACTGCTTATCCGGAAATCATCGAGAAACTCGTCACGATCACGGATTCTGAGATTGGTGCATTAGTATTTGTTGATGAAGAAGATAGTTATTCTGTCGTTACGTATGGAATGACGGATGAATTGGCAGAACAGCTGCTTCAAAACGATGCGTCTCTCTTAAAACGAGCTGAGTCACTAAAGTCACCTGTTCATTCTTCTAAACAAGTCGCAAGCAATCATCCATTGCCATATCCGTACTATATGTACGAAACAGCTGTACCGATTCTCGACCCCACTGCAGATGATATCATTGCGTACATCTACCTTGTCCGTTACCGCGATCAGTTTACGAACGAACAGATGCGTGATGTCATGTCCTTCTCCCGCCAATTATCGCTATCGCTTTTACGGATGCGGCTGTTTGACGAGATGACGAAAGAGAAAACGAAGACGGAGCGGATTCTTGACTCGATTCGAGAGGCCGTCATCTATCTTGAATTGGGTAAAGAAGAGGTCTTCGTCAATCGACCATTATACGATTTATTCCCGGAATTACGTTATGGTGTCCAGACTGAACAGGAGACATTGCAAACGTGCTTAGAAGTCATTCGATCCGTTGTCGACGAACCAGAAGTCTTTAGCCGTTATGTTGATGCAGTTCTGCGTGGAGAATTACCGACTGATAGTTTACAGTTCTCGATTCGAAACGAAACGGTATTCATTCAATTTTATGTCGAGGTGATCCACATCCATCACGTACATAAAGGAACGATGCTCGTCATGCGTGATGTGACGAAAGAGACTGAAATGGATCGTTTGAAATCAGAACTCGTTTCAACTGTCTCTCATGAACTTCGGACGCCACTCTCTTCGATTTACGGATTTACAGAACTCATGCTCAACCGAGACATCGAAGAGTCGCGCCAAGATCGATATTTGCGGACGATCCATTCCGAAACGGAACGTCTTGCGAATCTCGTTAATGATTTCTTAGATGTCCAGCGCATGGAGTCGGGCACACAATCGTATAAAAAAGCATCCGTGAACATCTATACGATTGCTGAAGAAACGACACAATTTTATGCGGCTTCGACACAGGCTCATCGGATTACGTTCCGTCACGAGGGAAATCAGTTGCCTGTCATTGAAGCAGACGAAGAAAAAATCAGACAGTTGCTCAATAATTTATTGAATAATGCGGTGAAATATTCACCATCTGGTGGTGCGATCGATGTCGTACTCACGACATCACTTGATCAAGTTATTCTTCAAGTTCGAGATGAGGGAATCGGGATTCCAGAACAATCGCTGAGTCGTCTATTCGAAAAGTTCTATCGCGTCGATAACTCGGATAGTCGAAAAATTGGTGGGACTGGTCTAGGACTAGCTATCTGTAAGGAAATCGTCACGGGTCATGGTGGAGAAATTCATGTCGAGTCAGTCGTGAAGGAAGGTAGTCTTTTTACCGTCAAATTTCCACTTGTCCAGTCTACACATGTGACAATCTCCTGAAAAAACCATATATCAACAAAATAACACTAGGTGTTCGTCCTGAAATCAGATACGATGAAATAGGAAAAGAAAGGAGGAAATGAAATGCCAATCACAGCATTCGTTCACACACACGTCTTACTTTGGGTACTTTTATTGGTTACGTTCTTCGTCGCCTTTTCGATGTACAAGAACAACAAAAAAGCTGCAAAAGGGATTCATATGGCGTTCCGTCTTTTACTCTTATTGACGTTCGCGACAGGTCTTTATCTGTACATCAAAATCATGGGGATGTCTGAAAATCCAGACCCACTCTACCATGCGAAGATTACACTCGGCTTACTATCGCTCATCTTCGGAGAGTTGACACTTGTTCGACTTAAAAAAGGAAAAGCTTATTCCGGTTTCGTCATCGGATTCATCGTACTCGTCCTTGTGACAGTATTCCTAGGCTATTCACTCCCATATGGTATGAAATTTTTCTAAGTTCATGCGAAATCAAAGAGTCCTTTTCGACCTTACAGGTTGAAAGGACTCTTTTTGTCATGTTCGTTAGTAATTTTTGTTTACAAGTGGTTGTTATTTGGGAAAAGGGATGTATTACACAGTAGAGAGGGGAACGCTTGTGGCACAGTTGAAGGAATGGACGAAAGTTTTCCGGGCACGAAAATGGATGAAACGCGCAGAACCGGTGTTACCACTTTGGCATGGGTATATCGGTTATAAATATGGATTATTCGATGCTCTTCAAACAGGGGCAACACAAGCAGAGACACAGTTACGAATGCAGCGTCCGCTGACACAGGAAGCGTTATCCCGCTGGTTCGAAGTTGGCGTCGCAGTCGGTCACTTGAAGAAAAAAGATTTGCGATATACAGCGACTCGCCATGTTCTTCCGGAACTCTCTCAATCAGACGATCGCAGTATCGGATTCATGTTATCGGAAATGATGGAGCTGCACTTGCCAGCACTATTCTCTTATCCTCAGTTTTTAGAAGAGGGTCAACAAAAGACATTCAATGGAGAGGAACATGGAGACATCGTGGCTGAAACTTCAGCTCTCGTTGAGACTGTTGCTTTCCCGGCAGTACGCCATATCATTCGGAGTCGTAACCTGACCTCACTACTTGATATTGGTTGTGCTTATGGTGGATATCTCCGTAAAATTCACGAGGCATTGCCGGACTTACGACTCGCCGGAATCGATATTGAAGAATCCGTCATCGCCGAAGCAAAACGACGAGATACGAGTGGAGAGATTGATTTTGTCGTCGGGGACATTAAAACGTTTGATGTGAAAGAGACATATGACGGTGTCATGATGAATAATATTTTGTATTACTTCCCGCAACCGGAGCGCCTTGCGCTATTAGAAGGAGTTCGTCGTTTCGTCAAGGATGATGGAACAGTCATTCTCGTCACACCATTACGCGACAGTTCACACGGTGCACCATTCTCAGCAGCATTCAATGCCTTCATGACGTTGCATGAGAATCTGTATCCATTACCAAGTAAGGAAGAATTGAAAGAAGATCTATCGAAAGCTGGGTTTGAAAACATTTCGATCACACCGTTCCTAAAAGAAGGTGCCTGGTATATTGTGACTGCAAACGCCACTTCCTAAGCGAAGTCTGGCGTTTTTACAGTTAGAAGACAGTTCAAATTTGTTGCTTTTACTATGTGCTTAGTATAATAGTTGAACGATGAGAGATAAAAAGGAGAGATTTGGGTGAAGCGACGCGTAGCAGTGATAGGAGCAGGACCTGGGGGACTTGCATGTGCCTTGTTATTAGCAGGAAAAGGAGTAGACGTCACCGTTTACGAAAAACAAACGCAAGTCGGTGGACGAACTTCTGCCGTCAAGCTAGGTGACTATACGTTCGATCGAGGACCAACATTCCTTAATATGCCGCATATTTTAGAAAACGTTTTTCACGAAGCCGGTCTTCGGTTAGAAGATTATTTAGATTTAAAGGCACTTGATCCGATGTATACACTCTATTTCAAAGGAGGAACAGAGGAGTTTACGATGACGACGGATCGGGACCGGATGAAAGAGGCAATCGAACGACAATTTCCTGGAAACGGAGAAGGGTACGATCGATTCATGGCGGAGCAAGCACTTAAGCTTGGAAAACTCATGCCAATCTTACAGACACGTCACGATCGGCTGACGGATTACTTATCACCGCGTGTCTTAACGGCACTGCCACGCCTATCGCTCGGACGATCGCTTTATGATGTTTTATCCGATTACTTCACGAGCGAAGAATTGAAGTATTCCTTTACATTCCAAGCGAAATACTTAGGCATGTCAGCTTGGGAATGTCCGGGTGGTTTTTCGATCTTGTCTTACATGGAACATGCTTACGGTGTCCACCATCCGATTGGTGGGATGCATCAAGTACCGCTTGCAATGCAACGTGCGATTGAGGAGCTAGGCGGAACCGTACAGTTGGGTGCGGGCGTCGAACAATTGATTTTAAACGGAAAAGCTGTCGAAGGAGTCATCCTCGAGTCAGGTCAACATGAGTTATTCGATGAAGTCATCATCGGTGCCGATTTCGCACATGCGATGAATCATCTGGTGCCGGAAGGGGTTTTGAAAAAATGGTCCCGACCAAAAATTGACCGCAAAAAATTCTCGTGTTCGACGTTCATGTTATACCTTGGTGTCAACCGGACGTTCGATGCACCACACCATACGATTTACTTTGCAGAGGATTATGAGAAAAACGTTCGCGAGATGACGCAGACTTTAGAATTGTCGGATGACTTTTCATTCTATGTCCAAAATCCATCCATTCTTGATCCAACGCTAGCACCTGAAGGCAAGTCTGCTATGTATGTCCTAGTGCCGGTGCCGAACAATTACTCTGAACTCGATTGGTCGATCGAAGGACCGAAACTACGTCGTCGTGTTCTAGACGCTCTTGAAACGCGTTCACCATATCAAGGGATTGAAGCGGCAATCGAAGTCGAAGAGATGTTCACGCCAGACGACTGGGAAGCGATGGGAATCCATCAAGGCGCGACGTTCAATCTCGGTCATCAGTTGACACAGATGATGTATTTCCGACCGCATAATCAATTTGAAGAGCTCGATCATCTGTATCTCGTCGGAGGTGGCACACATCCGGGTAGCGGATTACCGACGATTTTCGAATCCGCGCGTATTACGGCAGAACTCGTGCTCAAAAAAGAAGGGGTGCGGACATGAAGATAGGATTCGTAGGAGCCGGTGTCGGTACACTGCATGCAGCGCTTTTGCTGACAGCAAGACATCCTGGAGTCGAGATTACGATTTTTGAAAAAGAAGCGCATGTCGGTGGTCGATTACGATCCGTCGATTTTGAATCGGGTGGCCGCATCGATGAAGGTCCGACGATCGTTCTGATGCCAGGCAAGTTAAAAGAGCAGTTGGCAGAAGCCGGAGTTACGGGAGTAGAACTTGAACGGGTCGATCCATTGTATGACCTTCACTTCGACGATGGTACGGTCGTTACGAAAGTAGCCGATGTCGTGGATCAAGCGATCGCGATCGAACGTCAATTCGGTGAAGGTCGTGGATTTTATGAATTCATGCATCAAAAAGAAAAGGATTATGAGACGAGTGTATCGAAATTTTTAGAACGTGGTTATCGTCGGAAGACGGAGTTGTTGCACCCAGACATGATGCGTCCATTATTACAGATGCATGCTCTAGAGACTGCACATGACCATTTGAAGCGATACTTCAAGAGTAAATATTTGCGCATGGCATACAGTTTTCCGACATTTTATATCGGCGGAAACCCTTATACAACACCATCGATTTACGGTTTGATTCCGTACCGGGAACAAGCAGAAGGTGTCTGGTATGTAAAAGGTGGCTATTTCTCGCTTGCTGAACGCATGTACGACACATTAGTCGAACGTGGTGTCCGATTCGTCTTCGAGGCACCCGTTGAACGAATCGTCATCGACCAAGGACAGGCGAAGGAAATCGTCTTACAAGATGGCACACAGGAAGCATTCGATCAAATCGTATTAAACGGAGAGTTTCCATTGATGGAACGTCTTGTAGAAGGTAAACAACCTAAGACCTATACGCCTTCAGGCGGTACGCTACTGCTGTATTTCAAGATGAAAGGGAAAGTCGATTTACCGGTGCATCGCTTTTTGATGCCAAACGACTTGGAACCGCTCATGACGAATATCTTTAAAAAAGGACGATTACCAGAACATCCGGCAGTCTATCTGTTCCATCCGAGTCGGATTGACCGTAGTTTAACAGGAACAGACGATAGTGTCGTCTACTCATTAATTCCTTCTCCGCGAGGCTATGGTGTAGAAGATTATGAAGAAGTAGACTTCATTGAGACTGTACTTGAAAAAATCGAGCATCATCATCCGGGATTCCGGGAAAAGATACAAGAAATGAAGATTCGTACACCGAATGATGCACAGGCCTTTGGATTATATCAGGGAGGTAGTTTTGGGATTGCGCCGACGATTCGCCAATCGGCTGCCTTAAAGACACAGGCAAAACCGTATCCGGATATCGATCGATTATATGCCGTCGGTGCATCGGTGCATCCGTGTGGAGGAGTACCAGTCGTCATGATGGGCGCAACGATACTCGTAAACCGAATGGAACAAGAGATGGGGTGGAAACATGAATTCAGTGACGATCCAGAACGCGTATATCAAATGTGAGGAAGTCATTCAGTCCGGATCTAAGACGTTCTATAAAGCCTTTTCACTCTTACCAAAAGCAGATCGACAAGCTGTTTATGCCATCTATACATTTTGCCGGTTCCTCGATGATACCGTCGATGAGTCGGATACGCCGAAAGAGAGTTTACTGGCTTTCTTGAATGAATTCAAACGATTCCGTGATGGCGAAGTATTAGATAAACCGTTATGGATTGCGTTGGCAGACGTATTTGAACGTTATGAAATGGATGAGACACCATTCCTTGAGCTCGCGGAAGGGATGCGTTGGGATATAGAGAAAAATCGTTATCAGACGCTTGAAGAGACAGAGCAATACAGCTACTACGTAGCGAGTACGGTCGGTTTGATGTTGTTGCCCATCCTTGCACCGCAACAGCCTGATCTTCGTAAGTCTGCTATCGATCTTGGAATCGCGATGCAATTAACGAATATTTTACGAGATGTTGGTGAAGATGCAAAACGCGGCCGTATCTACTTGCCTCATTCATGGATGGAGACATACGGTGTCACAGCGGAGTCGTTACTCGCTGGTCGTCCTTCAGGAGACTTCATCGGTCTCTGGGAAGAGGTTGCACTTCGAGCAGAGCATCTGTATGACGCGGCGATTCCATCGTTTGAACGGTATCCACGAGAGAGTCGGCGTGCTCTTAAGGCTGCTGCCTTCCTGTACCGCGGTATACTCGATGCAGCGCGGGATAATCACTATGACGTCTTTACAAAACGGGCATACGTCAGCCGTTGGCAAAAAATGAAGTTACTTGCTACGATTTAATACATGACCATAGAAAAAAGACCTTGGCGGGGACCAAGGTCTTTTTTCTATGGTCTGAGACCGGGGAGTCTCAGATTACTTCTACACCAGAGCGAACATCTGGACTACGAGATAGGTCTGTTTCGACCACGGGGATGGTCTTTTCTTTATCGAGCTATCTGTGGACCAAACGGATGAGACGATCTAAGGGGGAACGTCGTAAGTCATGCGAATGGACACACGATGAGTCACGTGATGAAATGGGTGGGTCCCATTTGATTTCGCTGGTTAGAAAAAGTAAGTTCTTCAACGCTCTTGACTCGGGGAAGTCACCTTGCGCTTGATTGAGGATGTGGGGTCAATCACTACCTCTTGAACTCGAAGTAATCGTATCAAATCTTAGTTGTCCGTACAAGTGATTGATATGCAATTCACATAACGTTCACAGGGTAGCGGCGACAGCAGAGACGATTCGTTCACTTGCTAGTTTTCCTGAAAGCGTCACCATTGGACTACCACCACCAGGATGCGTTGATCCACCGGCAAAAAACAAATTGTGAACATTTTTTGAACGGTTGCTCGGACGGAGGAAAGACGACCGGATGCCATTGGATGACAAGCCATACAATGAGCCGTGATAGGCAAAGAAGGTTTGTTCGATATCCTGTGGCGTGACCCGTTGTTCGAAGACGACATCGGACGAAATATCAATCCCAAAGGACTGCAATCGTTGATTGATCAGTTGATCATACGTATCAAAATCAATCGCATGTCCAGTATCCGTTGCAGGTGCATTGACGAGCACGAATAAGTTATCACCCGCTTGTCCCATTTCTGGTGCTGTGACGGAAGAATTCGAGATATAGATCGTCGGCTCCTCAGCGTAACGTTTTTCATCAAAGAGTGCCTTGAACTCAGCTTCGTAATCCGAAGAGAAGAAGACGTTATGATGAGCCAGCCCTTCGATCCGACGTGAGAGACCGATACATCGAACATAGGCAGAAATCGACGGTTCGACTTGAGCAGGTGTCGGATTTTTAAAATCAGGTCGTGCCGTTTCTGAGATCAGACGTGGATATTGTGTCAACAAATCACCGTTCATGACGACGAAGTCAACCGGTAGATATTCCAAGTGATTCAATTCAATTTCCGTTGCTTGTCCATCGACGACTTCGATCTGTGTCACTTCATCGCCAAGACGGAAGACGACACCTAGTTCTTTTGCACGTCGGGCGAACCCTTCTGCGATTGCTGTATTACCGCCATTTGTGAAGTAGACACCGTCATTTAGTTCTAAATGAGCGATTAAACTGAAGGTAGCGGGTGTTTGATACGGACTACTCCCGATATACGTCGCATAACGATCGAGTGCCTGAATTAACCCTTTATCCTTAAAGTAGTGCTTATGCAACCCATGAAGGTTTTGAAAGGGATGCACTTTCAACATGTCTCGCCAGAGGGAGGGGCGGATATACGAATCAATATTCGTAAAGAATTGTTGTTTTGCGATCGTATGCAACTTCGCCACTTCTTCTTGGTAACCCGTAATATCGTTCTTCGCCAACTGACCGTTCGTGAAACGATCTACTTCTGTCCGCATCGCTTCGCGTCCAGACGAGAATGTTAATGTTCGTCCGTCGGAAAAATGATTGACCGTATGACGTTCAAGTTTCGTGAATGTAAAGTACTCATCGGGATCCGCACCGGATTCAAGAATGACAGACTGAAAAACTTCCGGCATCGTGATCGTGTTCGGACCAAAATCGAAGCGATGTCCTTCTGTGACGATCGGCATCATTTTGCCACCGATATGTGTATTACGCTCGATGACCGTGACGCGAAATCCTTTTGCTGCTAATGAGATGGCAGCGCTGAGTCCACCAAGACCGGCTCCGATGACAGCTATATGTTTCATGCTACTGATTCCTCCTTATGAATAGGTCCTACCCTTCCATGTGATTTCCCGTTTCCTAAAGCTTCGAATCATTGCACTTGCTAGCAAGATGACATAAAGGAATACCGCGAGAGGATGGAGCCACCAAACATGTCGGATTCGTGCCGCACGATCGATCCGGAATCGTGCTAAGTAAAGAAGAATCAGTGCGCCACCCATCTGCCAGGATGGGTGAAGGATGAGATAAGGTAGGACACTTGCTTGAACCAAGTAAAAGAGTAGAAAGTATAATCCGACGACGTAAGAATCGTTCATCCCACGAAAGACATTCTTTAGAAAACCTTGCCAGACTTCGTCGTTCGTGGCGTACATATCACAAGAGACTGCTGGGGCGACTTCGACGAGCGTCGTCGTTAACCCGTTTCGTTTAAATGTACGACAAAGTTCTAAGTCGTCAACGAGAGCCGATTGAATACTTTCATGTCCACCGACTTGATCATACGCGTGTCGTTCGACGAGGACGACCATGCCGTTAGCAGCAGCAAACGCTGGATGCTTCACTTTGCGAAACGGAATCGGAAGATGCTGTGCAATAAGAACATGTTGCATCGGAATCAAACACTTCCCGAGAAACGTCGGTACAGGAAAGGACGGGAAACCGGAAAGGAAAACGGCTTGTTCTGTTCGTAACGTTCCGTATAAGCGACAAATCGCATCCGGTGTCAGTGTCACATCAGCATCGAGAAATAACAGATAGTCCTCTGTCGTTCGTTTCGCGAGTTGATGACATGCATGAACCTTTCCTGCCCAGCCTGTTGGTAAGGGAAGACCATCAATCACTGTAAAACGGTCGTCTTGACCGATCCGATTAAGCAATAACTCACGTGTCCGATCGGTCGAGCGGTCTTCATATAAGTAAACGTGCATCCCTGGTGTCAGAGCGGGTTCTAATGCGTCTAATAATTTTCGTACATTACGCTCCTCATTCCGTAACGGGATGCAGATTGCTAGACTATCTGGTTGAACGGGATCCGTTAATCGTGGTAAGAAAGCTAAATTGATCCATGTGTAGAGACAGACAGCTAGAGCGAAGAAGAGAAAGAACCAACTCATGACCGAAGTTCCCGTAACCAGCGCTCCGTTCGTGCAGGAAGTGGTTCCCTTCGGGTAGAGATACAGCGATACAAATCAACACGTTCCGCAATGGCATCTGCTCGAATGTCGTCGTATAAATCAGTTAGTTCTGTTGTCAGTCGTTTTGCCTGAGCACTTGACCGTTCGTTAGGTAATGGACGAAAACGACGCGTCCGGATGTAGACGTCCGGTTGCTGTTCATGGCCATATGAATAATAAAAGGCAACGAGAGACACGTGATCCGTATGACGCGTCAAATGTGTGGCACCACTTGCTAAGCGAAGCGGACGGTCCTCTTGATGACGTTCCTCGCCTTGAGGAAACATCCAGACGCTGCTGCCATTTTGAAGTCGTTCTTTTGCATAATGAAGGCTTGTCTTGATATCAGCGAATGATGTCCGGTCAACAGAGAAAGCTCCGAGACGGGAGAAGAACGGGAAACGAGCAAGCCCTGCTTGATCGATCATGACGTAGGGGTCGTGATGAAAACAGGTCTGATCCAAATGAAAAAGAATCATACCGTCCCACCAAGAACTGTGCGTAGCAAGCATGAGACCAGGGACAGGTAGATCGTCAGCTCGATATAAGACACGGTGGAAATGACGTCGGATCAAAGCATGATCGACATACGTATGAAATACGGATTCAGCTAATTTGCTTTTGTTTGCTTCTTTCAACGATAACCCCTCGTTTCACAATGAAATAGACGATGAATGCACTTAAGCTGACTAAAGTGACGCCATAGAGACCAGCAACTCCTGCTGTTACACCGAATAAAGTGTGCAACATCAAAAAGAGATACTGATTGTTTTGTTCGAGTGCGGCATCCGTCGCCTTGACTTGATATCGATTGATGAAAAAGGAAAAGACGAGCGCCGTTCCATACCACCCGAAGAAATTCTGTGTCGGAATATCGTAATACCAGCCACCGTCTTGCCAAAGCCAATACGATTTCACGTTAGCAGCAACAGGATCGATCGCTAAATCGAGCCAGACGGCAAACAATGGAACGAGAATCAATGTACTATAGCGAAACGAGAACAAACGGGAGAAAGCGAGACTCGCCCCCATGACCGATAGCCATGCAGCCCCGATCGTAATCGGTACACCTAATAATTGGACACCGAAATCCGACTCGTAACGATATGTTCCGAACGGCCAACCGGTATGGACCCCAATCGACTCAATGATGATCGAACCAAAGAAGATAAAGGGGATGACAAGACGCCCCTTCGGTAAGACATGCCAAAAATAGAGAGCTGCGTATAAGCCGGAAGCGAATAAAAAGACGGCATTGGCCCACTCGAGCCAAGGGGGAAGTAACGAAAAACCGACTAAGATCAAGCCGATGGTGAACCAAATCGAAAAGAAAATCCAAAGACGTTTATGAAACTGCTCCATGCGTGACATTCCTCCATTTCCAAAATAGCTTCTGTCATAAGTATACCCATATATCTTGAAAACGAGCGAGGGAGAAGCGGTCTTATAAAAAAAGTGGTCCGGCTTCTCGTAAGAGAAACCGAACCACTTCCTATCATCATCCGTTTGAATGTTGTTTTTGTTTCTTCTTTTTGATGAACGAGAAAAGGAGAAACGCGATATACAACGGAACAGCAACGAACCAAAACGTAGACCACTCATTGCTACGCGCAATCATGACATACGTCACGTATAGCAACGTAAAGGTGATGACGAACGTATGGCGCGGAACGGGAATGTCTTTAAAACTTGGAATCTTGACACGACTGACCATCAAGAAGGCAAGACCTGTAAAAACGAGTGGGACCATCAAGTCGTTCATTCGTCCGCTAAACAACGTGACGACGGCCAAAATACCACCTGCCGCTGTAATCGGTACACCTGAAAAATAAGCAGATGCCACATTCGTTGCCGATAAATTAAAACGAGCAAGACGAAATGCGCCAAACAACGGGAACAGAGCAGAGATGAGTAAACCAACTTCTCCGAATTCATAGAAATACGTATAGTAGGCCATCATTGCAGGTGCGACACCGAATGTCACGATATCTGCTAATGAGTCCAGTTCTTTTCCGAAGTCGCCTGCTACACCAAGCATCCGAGCAAGGCGTCCGTCCAGACTATCAAGCATCATCGCGATGACGATTAGTAAGGTGGCATTTTGAAAATCACCTTTTGCTGCCATGACGATGGCTAAAAAACCACAATACAGATTTCCGAACGTAAATAGGTTAGGTATTGAATTACGAACACGATCTTTCCACAAAATGATTCCTCCTGCCACTTCATCGATACTACTCATCATACCATAATTAGGAGATGGAATTCAGCCGTTCGTAAAGAGAATCCCCTGAGTGAAAGATAAAAAATCATGAGGATTCAACCGAACTTGATGTCCACGTTTTCCAGCGGATATGATGATGAATGGTTCATGGATAGCACGATCCGATAAGAGAACCTGAAAATTCTTCTTAGCACCGATTGCAGAGACACCGCCTCGAATATAGCCAGTCAGGTCTTCTAAGTCCTTCATCGGAACAAGCGCGACTTTTTTCGAATGCAATGCTTTAGCCGCTGCCTTTAGAGAGAGTTCTTCTTCCCCCGAAATGACGACGAAGACATATTTATTTTCGACCATTTTCAAAACAAGGGTTTTAAAAATGGTCGAAAGGGGGTAATTAATCTTTCTAGCGACGGCTTCAGCAGATAAGTCATCAAGATCAACAGGATAAGTGAGGGATTCGAAGTCAATCTTAGACTGCTTCAGAAGCCTCTCGACGTTCGTTTTGCTCATGTGTTTCTCCTTTGACGAGTGAGTATTGGACCCATTTCCGTCCATGCCAACGTTTCATGGCAAAAATGCCACGGAACCATTCGTCAGCAGAGAAGGCAATCCAGATTCCAAGTAAACCAAGACCGAAACCAAGACCAAGTGTATAACTGAGGACGACCGCGATTCCCCACATCGATAGAATACCGATGGCGACAGGGAAACGAACATCTCCTGCCGATTTAAGAGTTCCCATCAGTACGATGTTCATTGCGCGACCTGGTTCAAGAATGACACTTGCCCAAAGTAGTGGGATACCGATTGCAATGATTTCAGGACTCGATGTGAACGCTGATAGAATCGATGAACCGAATGAAGCAAGTGCAACAGCTGAGATGAAGCTTGCGAAAACAGCAATCTTCAATGTTTTCACAGCACGTCCATATGCTTGTTCAAATTGTTGCGCACCAACTTGGCGTGCGACGAGTAACTGCGTTCCTTGAGCGATGGCAAGCGTGAATAGGAAACAAAGCATCGTGATGTTTGATACATAAACACGAGCAGACAACGCTGCTTCACCAATTGTTGCGATGAATCCTGTGATGATGAGTTGTGAGAATTGATAGGAGATCCCTTCACCAGCAGATGGGATTCCGATGTTCATGATTCGTTTCACATCTTCACGATTAAAATGAATCAAGTCTTTTACTGTAAAACGTAAAGAAAGTTTGCGGTAAACGACAAAGAACAAGACAAGGACAGCGATTGTCCGGGCGACGACAATCGACCAAGCGACACCAGCAACACCGAGAACGGGAATGCCGAAGAGTCCAAGAACAGCGATGACGTTACCAAAAGCACTAACGAAATTCATGAGTAGCGTGACGTACATAGCATTTTTAGTGAATCCATGACTCCGGAGAATCGCACCCAGTGTCAATGAGATGGCTTCTAAGAAAAGGAATAGACCAACGATCTTAATGAACGTTTCGCCATAGACGAGCGTCTCTCCTTCTAACGAGAAAAATCCAAGAAGTTGTCTTCCGAACAACACGACGGTCAGAGAAACGATGAGACCGGTATACAAGTTAATCGCAAAAGCAGAACGAGCCGTTTGACGAGCGTTTTGCGTCTTTCTTGCACCGAGGTACTGACCAATGATGATCGTTGCACCGACCGAGGTGATGTTAAAGAGAATAATGAAGATATTCAAAATTTGATTGGATACACCGACTGCCGCAGCAGCGCTATCCGAGTAATAACTTAAAATCAACGTTGCAATGATCCCGAGGCTCATATGCAATGCAATCTCAATGAATAATGGCCACGTAATGTGGAATAAGCTTGGTTGCTTGACTGTTTTCATAAATAAATCCCCTTTGTTTCATAAAACGAATAGTGTTTCTTTATCTTTTTGAAACTATACGCCTTCGATTTTCATAATGAAAGAGGGTTTTTTGTCTTTCATCGAAAAAAAAGAGATTTAAAAGGATTTTCATAAAATATCACGAATACATCATAATGAACAATCATTCATTTTTTAAAGGTAGGGGAATCTGATGAAACGAGAAATGCATTATGTCGTCAAGGATCAAATCGCAACGCTAACGCTAGCTCGACCCAAACAACTGAATGCATTAACGTCGAATTTACTAGAAGAGTTGGCAGACGCTCTAGAAGAAGCGAATCAGGATGAGGAAGTACGTGTCATCGTCTTGACTGGTGAAGGACGTGGTTTTTGTGCAGGACAAGATTTGAAAACCGTCTCGCCTGAGCTCGATCATGGTGAATATCTACAACAGTATTATCATCCTGTCGTTCGGGCGATTGCTAAATCAAAAAAACCGACGATCGCTGCCATCAATGGTGTAGCGGCAGGTGCCGGTTTGTCACTAACGCTCGCCTGCGATTTCCGGCTCGTCCACGCTGAAGCGAAATTGTCGCTCGGATTCATCAATATCGGTCTTGTCCCGGATGCAGGAGCACCGTATTTCTTACCCCGGCTAATCGGTGCGGCAAAAGCAACGGAGCTTGCGTTACTCGGTGACACGATTTCAGCAGAAGAAGCCGTTTCGCTCAATCTTGCGACACGAAGTATCCCATCAGAGAAATTTGTAGAAGAGGTCACAGCGTTTGCTCGTCAGCTGGCAGATCGTCCGACAAAAGTGATCGGGTACATCAAGCAGCTGCAAGCAGCGAGTTATGAAAGTAACTTGGAGGAAATGCTTGCTCAAGAAATCATCTATCAGTCACGTGCTGGAAAAACGGAAGACCATCGCCATGCTGTTGAATCCTTCATCGAAAAAAAACGCCCTGTTTTTGTCGGACGATGAATCGAGCATACTTTATAGAAGAAAGACGTCGGAAACGCACGATGCGCCGACGTCTTTTTAATTCAATTTCTTTTTGATTTTTCGTGCGGTCGCATGTGTACGGTTCGTCAATCCTGTAGAGATACGGAATAGTAGAATTCCAAGAAAAGCAGAAACAAAAATGTATATCCCGGTCAACGTCACGAATGCACCACTAGCGAGCGTGATGAAAAGTATCGAAAATTCACCACGTGGACCCAGACAAAAGCCAGATTCGATCGCATGATAATTCGATAAACCAAAGGACCTTCCGCCGAGGTAACCGACTAAAAATTTAGAGACGACTCCCCAAATGACAAGAGCGAAGAAAAATAGATCAATCGGTAATCCGTCAGTCAACTCGAATGACATTCCGAACGTGATAAAGAACAATGGTAATAATAAGTCTTGGAACGGAGTGACTAGTCGTCTAAGATAACGCGTCTCATCCAGTTCGGTTAACAGAATACCGATGATGAAGGCGCCAAGTACTTCTGACAATCCGAATAAGATACCGATACCGGAAAATAACAAGATCAAGCCGATGATTCCGATGCCGGCATCAGGATGACGGTAGAGTGAATCGACGAGACGTTTCCGTCTTCGGATGAATAACGTCATGATGATTAAAGCAATGAATAAGAAGGCGAACCCGAGAAAGATGATGCTGATTTTGGCAACCGAGAACGTCTCAGTCCCTAAAACGAACGGGGCCGTTGTCAGTAGTATTGGTGCCATCAAATCTTCGAAGACGAGTAAGGACAGCACGAAGCGATTCACATCCTGATGTTTATGCGGTTCCCGATCGAGCAGCCGAGCAGAAATCGAAGAACTCGTCGCATATAAGACACAGCCAATCAAAAACGATTCGGCGACTGAAAAGCCAAACGATAGGGTCAACAGGATAGTCCCACCAAACGAAAGTAGAATATCGATGACTCCTGCTTTCCAAATGGAACGGAGCTGAATCAGCAAGTCCGCCACTGAAAATTTTAGACCAAGTAAAAAGAACAGGACGATGATGCCCGCTTCTCCTCCGAGTTTCAGCTCTTCGGGAGGGTCGTAATAAAATCCAAGGACGATTCCGATCAAGATGAAGGCCAGAATACTCGGAACATGGAATCGTTCACTCAAATAACTGATCGTAAATAAGCCGATGAGGATGAGACCGGCGTAAAAGAAAATTTCCATGGAGGATGTCCTCCTTTCTGTACCCTATACCCTAATTCGCTAGCATTCATTAACTCGTTTCTCTCCTGGAGAACGGATACAGAAAAAAGCCTGGACACAAAACTTCTTTTTCAGAAGGTGAGTGTACAGGCTTTTAAATGGTTATAAGACTTGAACGATCGTTCCAGAATACGCAGGGAGAGAGACATCAAGCGTCTGCTGGTGCGTGTTCGTCATTAAATCAAGCCCCCGACCAGCTTGTGGAGCGGTCAACGAAACGGGAGCATCTGAATTGTTGAAGTAGATATAATATAATCCTTCCGGGCTCATGCGACGCATGATGATTGTATTCGTCTCATCATTCGCGTGAACGAAAGAGATATGTCCTTTGTTCGCAAGCGTCTTATGTTGCTTTCGAAGCTGTAGCAAGTGTCGTGTATAGGCGAATAACTCCTGATCCTGCTCCTCTGGATCCCACGGCATACATTTTCGGCAGCCTGGATCTTGATCGCCATCGAGACCGATCTCATCACCATAATAGATGACGGGACTACCCGAGAACGTCAACATCGATAACAAGAGAAGACGAAGCTTCTGTTTGTTATTCCCAGCACGTGTCAACGCACGCGGTGTATCGTGTGATCCGATTAGATTGAAGGTCACTTCATTGACATTCATCGTGTTTGAGAACAACACATGCGACATATCGTTCGCATACGAGCTTGCTTTAGTCTTATCTAAGGCAAAGAAGTTCAAAGCGGCATTCGTAAATGGATAGTTCATGACGGCGTCAAACTGGTCACCGAGCAACCATTCCTGTGAGTCATGCCAAATTTCACCAAGGATATACGTGTCAGGGTTGACTTCCTTGACGACTTGACGGAAATCACGCCAAAATGCGTGATCGACCTCGTTGGCGACGTCGAGTCGCCAGCCATCGATTCCGAATTCTTCGACCCAGTAGCGGGCGACATGGAGTAAGTATGATTTTACTTCATCGTTCTCGGTATTGAATTTTGGCATCTCAGGTACAAAAGCAAATGTATCGTAGTTCGGTAGCGGCTCGGTCACGAGTGGGAAATCGCGCAGATGGAACCATTCTTTATAGGTGGAACGACTACCATGTTCACGAATATCAGCGAATGCTTTGTGGTGGAAGCCGGCATGATTGAAAACGGCATCTAGCATGATACGAATGCCATGTGCGTGTAACAAATCGACCATTTCCTTGAATTTCTCTTTCGTACCGAACTGTGGATCAATTTCTAAGTAATCGATTGTGTCATATTTATGATTCGATTTCGCCAAGAAGATAGGGCAGAAGTAAATACCAGTGATACCAAGTTCAACGAGATAATCGATGTGATCGATGACCCCTTGGAAATCTCCACCGAAAAGATTCGTCGTCGTCGGTGCTGTACTATTCCATGGGAGTGTACCAGCTGGATCATTCGTCGTATCGCCATTTGCGAAGCGATCTGGGAAGATTTGATACCAAACCGTATCCTGGACCCAATCTGGTGCAGTGAATACGTCGACTGCATTAAGAAAAGGAACGCAGAAATAGTAGCCAGTATCATCGAGCGGTTTTTCGTCGAACCATCCACGTTCCGTGAATACATGACTCGTTGAACCGTCATGGAGACGGAAACCATATCGTAGACGACGGAAGGGAGGTACGACATCGATGAACCAATAATCGTATAACTCATCTGATCCACTTCGCTTCATCGGTGTTTCAAATGTATTCCAGTAGTTTGATTTTGAGGGATCGAAGTTCCAATCGGCAGCATCCGGATTTTCAGTATGCCAATCGTATGGATCGCCCCATATCAAATCGACGCGATCAACGTCATTTTTTTTCGTTTGTAAACGGATGTGAATTGTTCGCTCATCATATTTATAGACGAACGGAGACATCGCACGGTGAAACACAGCTTCTTTGAACATGGCAGTCACTCCTTAACGCAATCGCTTGCATCATATTGATTATGTCTTCGACCTAAGAATAGTAAAGCGCTTTCTTAAAGTCAATTCCAATCCCGTGAAATCAAGGATTCCTGATAAAAGTCGAGAGTATGATGCAATCGTTTGCATCACGTTGTGCAAACAATAAAAATGAAAACGTTTTCTTTTTATGCACTTATTCTATCTAGCATTTGATTCAAATAATGAAATCAAAAATAAAAAGTTTTTGAAATGTAAGAAAATAATTGAATAAAAGGACTTGTCAAAAGGATTTTAGATTGTATAATAAAAATGTAAAGGTGATGCAAACGTTTTCATAAAACGCTTACAACCACTCGGTTGTTATCATGAGAAAATGGTTGTGCCTTTATGCAAACGTTGTGCATTAAAACTTATCATTCATAAGTTAACTTGGGGAGGAAATTTCAATCATGGAAATGAAAAAATTCGTAGCAGGTCTCTCTGTATCTGTCATGGCAATCGGTGCACTTGCAGCATGTGGCGGTGGATCAGACTCTGAATCATCATCTTCAGATTCAGGTAGTAAAAAACCAAGCAAGATCGTCATCTGGGAAGACACTGAAAAAGCTGAAACGACTAAAGCAGCAGCTAAAGCGTTCGAAGAAAAAGAAGGCGTAAAAGTCGAAGTCAAAGAAGTTAAGATGACAGATCAGCAGAAGAAAGTAGCACTTGACGGACCAGCAGGTAAAGGACCGGATATCATGCTTCTTCCACACGACCAAATCGGTACAGTCGTTGACCAAGGCTTGATCGCAGAGCTCAAGGATGGCGAAAAAGCACTTGAGCCATTCATCGATACAGCGAAATCAGCAGTAACGTTTGACGGTAAAGTCTACGGATATCCGAAAGCAGTTGAAACACCAATCCTCCTTTTCAATAAAGATGAATTAAAAGAAGCACCAGCTTCAATGGACGATCTGTACAAGATCTCAACAGAGCAAAAGAAAGACGGCAAATACGGATTCCTCGCGCTTTGGGATAACTTCTACTTCGCACACGGTCCAATTGGTGGCTACGGCGGATATGTCTTCAAAGACAACGGTGGCAAATTGGATCCAGCAGATATCGGCTTGAACAACAAAGGTGCTGTCGAAGGTATGGATTACATCGGCAAGTGGTACAAAGAAGGTCTCTTCCCGAAAGGTCTTATCGGTGGTGGCGGTGGTCAAGCACTTGACCAACTCTTCGGCGATAAAAAAGCTGTTGCTGTCATGAACGGTCCATGGGCAGTTGCGAGCTATAAAGAAAAAGGCATCAACCTCGGAGCTTCAGCTCTTCCGAAACTTCCAAACGGTGAGCCGATTAAAACATTCGTTGGTGTAAAAACATACGCGATTTCAGCATACTCGGAAAATGCAGAGTGGGCTGAGAAGTTCTTGGCATCACTCACTGGTGAAGAGAACGCGAAAGCAATGTTCGAAAAATACAATGAGATCCCACCAGTCACTGCGCTTCAAGAAGATGCAGCAATCAAGGATAACGAAGTCGCAGCAGCAGTCTTCGCACAATCACAAAACGGTGTGCCAATGCCGAACATCGCTGAGATGGGTCAAGTTTGGGAACCAATGGCAGCAGCACTCCAGCTTGTTGCAACAAACAAACAAGACGCACAAAAATCAGCTGATGATGCTGTCAAACAAATCAAGCAACAAATCGAAGCAAACAATCAATAAGCGTAAGTGGAACGCGTGAATCCATGACAAAGAGATAAAGAGAGGGGGATCTTGGATTCCCCCTCATCTTTATGGTTGGAAGAGAAGCCTGAGGTCAGACATGACCTTTGGAAAGGAGAACGGACGATGGCTGCGATTGCAACACCACACCCGACGAATCCAACGCCTGAAAAAAAGACGAACCACCGCACGATTGCGGCGCTGATGTCGATCATTCCAGGAGTAGGACAACTATACAATAAACAATTCCTTAAAGGCGCGACATTTTTTGTCGTCGTACTATCATATTTTCTCGTCAACTTTGAACTGTTCTTCAAAGGAGCCGGAAATGGTCCTGGCGATCGCGGAGCGATCTGGGGCTTGATTACACTCGGTGAGGTACCAGGCGTAAGGGGGGATCACTCGATCTTTCTAATGGTCGAGGGCATCATTGCCTTGATTTTACTTGTCTTTGGTATCGCCATTTACGTCTGGAACTTTATCGATGCGTATCGAATCGGTAAGTTGCGCGACATGAACCTCGAAGTACCTTCCTTGAAGATGCAACTACGGAACTTCCGCGATAATGGATTCCCGTATGCGATGTTGATTCCTTCGTTAGTACTTTTAGTGTTCACAGTCGTCTTACCGTTGATCTTTACTTTCTTAATTGCTTTTACGAACTATAAGTTCAACAACTCGCCTCCAGCAAAGCTGGTCGACTGGATCGGGATTCAAAACTTCTTGAATATCTTTACGGTTGATATTTTCCGCGATACATTCGTCAGCGTTCTTGGTTGGACGCTTGTCTGGACCGTCGCTTCGACGACAGGTGTCATCGCAATCGGTATCGGACTTGCAGTCTTGCTGAACCAAAAAGGACTCAAAGGAAAACGGTTCTTCCGTTCCATCTTGATCCTGTCATGGGCAGTACCAGCCTTCATCACGATTTTGATCTTCCGCTCGATGTTCAATGAGACATTCGGTGTCTTCAATACGACATTGTTACCAGCGATCGGTCTTACTGACGGTGTCGACTGGATGACAGATCCGACGTATACGAAGCTTGCTTTGATCGGGATTCAGTGGTGGTTAGGTTTCCCATACATCATGACACTGACGACGGGAATCTTGCAGTCGATACCAGAAGATCTTTATGAGGCAGCAACAATCGACGGAGCGACAGCAGGAGAGAAGTTCCGCTTGATCACATTGCCGATGATTCTTTTCGCAACAGCACCGATCTTGATCACGCAGTATACGTTCAACTTCAATAACTTCAATATCATCTATCTCTTCAACAACGGTGGACCGGCAGTGCCGGGTCAATCGGCTGGTGGAACGGATATCTTGATTTCGTGGATTTACAAATTGTCGCTTGGCGCGAACCCTCAGTATGGATTCGCAGCAGCGATCACGCTTGTGTTGTCGTTCTTCATCATGACGATTGCCGTCATTCAGTTCAAGCGTTCAAAATCATTCAAAGATGAGGATATGATCTAATATGAGAAAACAAAACCGAATCAACATGGCGTTGTCATATCTCATTTTGACGGTCGCCTCCATCATTATCGTCTATCCACTCCTTTGGGTTGTTGGTACTTCACTCAACCCAGGGAAAAGTATTACATCGGATATCTTCCCAAGTAATCCGACTTTGATTCACTACTTCGATTTGTTCGATCCATCAAAAACGGATTATGGCATGTGGTATTTAAACACAATCAAGATTGCCGTCATCACGATGGTCGTCTCCGTCGCTCTAATCACGTTAACAGGATACATTTTTTCACGCTATCGCTTCGTCGGTCGGAAAAATTCACTGATCTTGTTCCTCGTGTTGCAGATGGTACCGCAATTCGTTGCCATTATTGCGATTTATGTCTTGCTTAATATGTTAGAATTATTTGATACGCATCTGGCGCTTATCCTACTCTACTCGGGTGGAGCGATTCCAATGAATACGTATCTTGCAAAAGGATATTTCGATACGATTCCAAAAGAACTCGATGAGGCGGCGCGGATGGATGGTGCCGGTCACTTACGAATCTTCTGGCAAATCATCTTACCGCTCGCAAAACCGATGGTCGCCGTCATCGCGTTGTTCAACTTCATGGCACCATTCAACGACTTCATTTTAGCATCGCTCGTCCTGCGTTCTCCTGAGAAACAGACACTTGCGGTCGGGTTGTACAACATGGTGTCGGAGCAGTTCGACAATAACTTCACGTTATTTGCGGCAGGTGCCGTATTATCAGCAGTTCCAATCGTTCTTCTCTTCTTCGCATTCCAGCGCTTCTTCGTGTCTGGATTGACAGCAGGTGGAACAAAAGGATAATCATAAGGGGGAAATCAGCGGCATGAGACGAGGCATAATGCTTCTCCTCTTGCCGCTTCTCTTGTCTATCGGGCTTCAACCGATGACGGGTGAAGCAGCAGGTTGGGAAAAAGAACGAATGTATTTCATCATGGTCGACCGGTTCGAGAATGGCGATCCGAGTAATGATAAAGAGGCGGATCCTGAAAATCCAAAAGCGTTCCAAGGTGGCGATTTAGCAGGCGTGACGAAACGTCTCGATTACATCAAGGAAAAGGGATTCACTTCGATTTGGTTGACGCCGATCTTTAAGAACCGTCCGAATGGTTATCATGGATACTGGACGGATGATTATTACGAGATTGATCCGCACTTCGGAACAAAGGAAGAGTTTAAACGTCTCGTCAAAGAAGCGCATAAACGGGATATCAAGGTCGTCCTTGATCTTGTCGTCAATCATTTAGGACCAAATCATCCAATGGTGAAAGAAAAACCGGAGTGGTTTCATAAAAATCAACCGATCATGAATTGGAATAACCCGTCGGAAGTCGAGAATAACTGGCTGTTCGATTTACCGGACTTCAATACAGAAAATCCGAAAGTCATGGATTATTTAGTTGATGTCGCGAACTACTGGGTCGATGAAACGGGTATAGACGGATACCGGCTCGATACGGTTCGCCATGTGCCAGCCACATTTTGGGAAACGTTTATCCCAGCAATAAAAGAAAAGCATCCGGACTTATTCTTGTTGGCTGAAGTGTTCGATGGAGATCCGCGAAAAATCGCATCCTATTCGAAATTAGGTTTTGATTCCGTGACGAACTTCCCGTTTTATTATGGAGTCAAGGATCAGTTTGCTCGCAAAAATGGTTCCGCGGAAGAGCTCGATTCAGTTTATAATCGAGATACTACGTTTAATCCGAATGCCAAGGGACTTGCAACCTTCATTGATAATCATGATGTCAAACGCTTCATCACGGAAGCAAAGATTGGTGGAGCAGACGAAGAGGAGCGGCAGCTTCGATTAGCGTTGTTCGCACTCTATGCTGCTCCGGGGATGCCGATCGTCTACCAAGGAACAGAGGTAGCGATGCCAGGTGGCGAGGATCCCGGAAACCGAATGATGATGACATTTGATCAAAACAAGAAGATGCAACAGTACGTAAAAACGTTGAACGAGATGCGTCAGGACTACCCAGCGTTTGCAACAGGGAAGCAACGCTTGATCGCAAAAACCGATCATATGGCAGTCTACTCACGGGAGACGAAACAACAACAAGTCGTTTACGCGATTAATCTTGGAGAAAAAAAGACGAGCTTACGCGTGTCTGCGAAAGAAATCGGTGATGATCAGCGTCTAAGAGGACTTTTATTCTCAGACTTGGTGCGTCAAGATGGTGACGCCTATGAGATCACGATTGATGCAAATAGTGCGAACAGCTATGTCATCGAAAAGTCACAAGTCAACTGGTGGTCGATCATCGCAATTGGTGCGATTGCTCCTATTTTAGCGCTCATACTTCTTCTCGTTCACCGTAAACGCATGCAACGTCAAACAAAATAAAATACTTAACTAGGGGAAATGTGAGGTGAAGGGGATGCAGGTAACAATCAAGGATGTAGCACGGGAAGCGAATGTCGCACCCTCGACGGTATCACGCGTCATTGCGAATAGTTCACGCATCAGTCAAAAGACGAAGGAACGGGTGCGGCAGGCGATGGATGAGCTCGGATATTATCCGAACGTTCATGCACGCAGTCTAGCGAATCGAACGACACAGGCGATCGGTCTCGTCATGCCAAGTGCTGCAACGAAAACACTACAAAACCCGTTCTTTTCGGAGGTCATTCGAGGAATCAGTACAAAAGCGCATCAAAATGGATATTCGTTATATATGACGACAGGTGTCTCGGAAGAAGAAGTATATGAAGGTGTCGTCTCGATGGTTCAGGGCCGTCGGGTCGATGGTGTCGTCGTACTGTATTCCCGTACGGATGACAAAGTCGTTCAATTTCTGCAAGACTCGAAGTTTCCGTTCGTCGTCGTCGGAAAACCATTCAGTGATTCATCACATGTCACGTATGTCGATACGGATAATTATCTAGCCGGTCGCGAAGTGACGAAGTACTTGCATCAACTTGGGCATGAGTGTATCGCATTCGTAGGAGGCGCACAGGACTTAGCTGTGACGCAAGAGCGTGTCGGTGGCTACAAGACGGCTCTCATGGAAGAGGGCATTCCGATTCAAGAATCCTACATCGTCAGTGCACCATTCATGACGACAGGAGGAGCCGAGGCAGTCAAGCGACTGATGTCGCTTGAACATCCGCCGACGGCTGTCGTCGTTAGTGACGATATGATGGCACTTGGTGTCATGAGTACACTGAATGAGATGGGGATTGGTGTGCCGGATCAAATGGCCGTCGTCAGTTTCAATAACTTGTTCATCGCAGAATTCTCAAGCCCACCGTTGACTTCTGTTGAAATCAATATTTTTGGACTTGGTTTTGAAGCGACGAATTGTTTGATTGAACAAATCAATGAAGATGCGACACCTTATGGGAAACGCGTCATCGTTCCGCATTATCTCGTCGTTCGTCAGTCTTGTGGCGGAAAATCTGAAGCATGAAATGATAGTCTATTTTTAAGCCGATTGGTTTGAAAATAGACTTTTTTTGATTCAAATGGATATCGATTTCTAGTAAAAGGAAGCGGTTGCAGAAAAAGAAATTTATTTTCGTGCAAACGATTGCATTGATGCTTTTTATGTGTACAATAAAGAATGTATAGTATAGATGAAACGCTTACATGATCAGGGTGACCGACATGCGTAGCATAAAAAGGAGCGACTTGACGATGAAACGACTTTTTGAGGTCAATGAGTGGAAAATTACAGAGCTTGGTTTTCATCCAGAAGATAATCGATTGGCAGAATCGATGACATCGATCGGAAACGGTCATATGGGAATGCGCGGGACGTTTGAAGAAGAGTACACAGGGGACACGCATCAAGGCATGTATGTCGCAGGTGTTTACTATCCGGATAAGACACGTGTCGGCTGGTGGAAAAACGGTTATCCAGAGTACTTTGCGAAAGTACTCAATGCTGTCAATATCATGGGATTGAAAGTATCCGTCAACGGAAAAGCTGTTGATTTGAACACGTGGGAAGTCATCGACTTCAAACGCGAACTTGATATGCAACACGGTGTGTTGACACGGACGATGCTATTGAAGAATGGGGTAGAGGAAACGAAAGTCGAATCCAAGCGTTTCTTCTCGATCGTTGATAAAGAAATCGCTGCCTTGCAATATACGGTGACACCTGTCAATTTTGAAGCAGAAATCGTCATTGAATCGTATCTCGATGCAGATGTTGAAAATGAAGACTCGAACTATGACGAGAAGTTCTGGCTTCCTGTCGAACACGGAATTGAAGAACGGTTCGGTTATGTCACATCAAAAACGAAAAAGCTCGATTGGCATGTGACGGCAGCGATGATCACGGATGTCGAAGGCGCGCGGTGTGAGGTCGTCGATGGCAATACGCAGTACGTCGCGAATCGTTTCACGAAACAAGCCGCAGTAGGTGAGGTTGTCACAGTCGAAAAATTCGTCGCACTCGTAACGAATCGCGACCATGAAATCGATGCGCTACTGGAGCAAGCGATGAAACGTGTTCACGTCGCATTCGAATCAGGCTTTGATACATTGCTTGCTACACATGAAGCAGCTTGGTTGCACCACTGGGAAGAAGCGGACGTGAAAATTGAAGGAGATGTCGAGGCACAGCAAGGGATTCGTTTCAACATCTTCCATATGTTCCAGACCTACACAGGTGAAGATTCACGCCTGAATATCGGACCAAAAGGATTCACGGGCGAGAAGTATGGTGGTGCGACGTATTGGGATACAGAAGCGTATTGCTTAAACTTCTACCTTGCGACGTCGAAACCGGAAGTTGCTTGGAATTTACTCAAGTATCGTCACAATCAATTACCGCAAGCGAAAGAAAATGCGGATAAGAATGTCGGAATGAAGGGTGCACTTTATCCGATGGTAACGATGAACGGAGAAGAGTGCCACAACGAGTGGGAAATCACACATGAAGAAATTCACCGGAACGGTGCAATCGCGCATGCGATTTATAATTACACGAACTACACGGGAGACACGTCGTACCTCGGACAATACGGATTTGAAGTGTTAGTCGAGATTTCCCGCTACTGGGCAAGCCGTGTCAATTACGTGCCGCACAAGGATGTCTATATGATTCTTGGCGTGACGGGACCGAATGAATATGAGAACAACGTCAACAATAACTGGTATACGAATCTGATTGCGGCATGGTGTCTCGAATATACGCAGACCGTCCACCGTCATTTGGCACAAGAAGAACCAGAACGTCTGCAAGAACTCATGCATCAATTAGCGTTGACGGATGAGGAGCTGGCAAAGTGGGCAGATATCGACGCGAAGATGTATTATCCGAAAGATGAGGCAGCACCAGGAATCTTCATGCAACAGGATGGCTTCATGGATAAGGAACAAATCTTGGTCGCTGACCTCGATCCAAAACATCTTCCGCTAAACCAGAATTGGTCATGGGACCGGATCCTTCGCTCTGTCTTCATTAAACAAGCAGATGTCTTACAAGGTCTTTACTTCTTGACGGATCGATTCAGTGTAGAAGAGAAAAAAGCGAACTTCGATTTCTATGAACCACGCACGGTTCATGAATCGTCATTATCACCATGTATCTACTCAATCATTGCGGCGGAAGTCGGTTATGAGGAAAAAGCGGTCGAACTGTACCAACGCTCAGCACGACTTGACCTCGATAACTACAACAATGATACGGAAGACGGGTTACACATCACGTCGATGGTTGGATCATGGATGTCGATCGTCCACGGATTCGCTGGATTACGGGTGGCGAACGATACGTTATCCTTCAAGCCGATGTTGCCAAAAGGCTGGACGAGCTATACGTTCCGGATGCAATGGCGAGGTCATCATATCCATGTCCATGTACAGCCGAATGCCGTCGAAATCGCCCAAACAGAAGGCGAAGCATTCAGCTTAAACGTTCATGGAACAACTGTTGAAGTTCCGGCAGGAGGACAGATTACAGTTCCTGCTTCGATGACAGTATAAGAGAGAAAAAAGAACCGATTTTTGAGTCGGTTCTTTTTTTGGGGTGTAACAAGAAGCAGGACACCTTTGTCACAAATGAAAACGCCATCATGAAAAAGAACATCAATCTTTGGAAATCTTGACTATCCGACGACATTTGAATGTGCTAAAGTGTTTCAAGATAGTTATGAATGAGAGGAGAACGGCGTGTGACAGCAGTAGTAAAGGAAAGTATGTTAAAAGTGATCGTGGCTTCGATTGGGGGATTCGTCATTGCCGTTGCCATGAACTGGTTTTTGATTCCGAGTGGTGTCTATTCGACTGGATTTACAGGACTTGCCCAAATCCTGACGCAAGTCCTTCAAAATACAGCATTTGCGTTTGGTGAAAACGTCTGGTTCTTGGCGTTGAACATCCCTTTGATCGTGCTCGCATGGATCATGTTAGGTCGGAGTTTTACAATCATTACGTTGGTTTCGGTATTGGCAACGACGATTTTCATTGGTCTTATTCCTCAATATGCTGTCATACCAGGTGATCAAACACTGAATGCAGTGTTTGGAGGGGTCTTGCTTGCGATCGGTACCGGTATAACGATTAAGTTCGGTGCTTCGACAGGTGGTTTCGATATCGTTGCCCTCATCTTTGCTCGTTTCTCCGATCGTAGTGTCGGCTTGTATCTGTTCGTCTTGAATTTCTTAATCGCATTATTAGCAGGAGCGTTGTTCGGTTGGTCGACTGCTTTGTATACGATCGTCTTCATCTACGTGACGTCTAAGGTCGTCGATGAAATTCATACGAGCAATCAGCGCCTGACGATCTTCATCGTCACGAATCATGCGGATGACATCACGACGGCTTTGCATCAGCACATCATTCGAGGAATCACGCAAATTCCTTCGATCGGTACGTATTCTCGAGCTGAAAAAGCGACGTTGATGATGGTCATCGAGCGTCATGAATTACGGGACATTGAACGGATTTGCCGGGAAGCGGACGAGACGGTCTTCATCAACGTCGTCGCGACAGACTCGGTCGTCGGATACTTCCGAAAAGGATAATGAAAAAGGCACTTCTGCAACATGCAGAAGTGCCTTTTATCTGTTTTCATGCGAGCCCGAGGACGTGTCTCAAGTAATACGCGATCCCGTCATCCTCATTTCGCTTCGTCGTTCCGTTTGCCAGATGCTTCAGCGCAGGGATGGCATTACCCATCGCGACACCGTGTCCAGCATACTCGATCATCTCTAAATCGTTTTCTTCATCGCCAAACGCAACGATCTGTCGCGAATCAATTCCAAGGTGGTCGGCGATATGGGCAAGACCGACCGCTTTGCTTGTACCTTTACGCATCACTTCGACCATGAATTCAGGCTTTACCCATTGACGATTGAGTACTGTCTCGGCATGGATGCCAGATAGTTCGGAGCGGATCTCATCGACGTGTTCTCCTTTGGCATGAATCAAAAGAGATGTTGGTTCATGCATAAGCACCTTTCGTAAATCTCCGGTCGTGACGGATAAGGCGTGGTCGGTATAGAATTCGTAAATGCCGACTGGGTCATATTGAAAATAGACATGATCCGTGACTTCGCAGACGATGTTTTGTGTTTTCGTCTCAGCGACGGATTCTAAAATATGTTGAACAGTTTTTAATGGAATCGGATGATGCTGGACTTCAAAGTGGATGTCTTGTGGATGATGGACGAGACCACCGTTAAAGTTAACGATCGGTGTCGTCAAACCGAGCTGTTCGTAATATTTTCGAGCGTGACGAAATGGTCGTCCAGTTGCGATGACGACTTCGTGACCATTCGCACGCGCACGCTGGAGCGCAGCGATGTTCGCAGCGCTGATTGTCTTATCATCTTTTAAAAGGGTGCCGTCGAGATCGACAGCGATTAAGTGACGGGTCATGATGAAATCCTCCGCTTTCTTTTCGTTAATTCTACTGTAGCATATGAAGCGATTGTCCTTCGTATGAAACGATTAAGTTTTTCAAGGAAAAGAAAGCGCTTGAAAAAATTAGAGAAAAGCTGTTGCTTGGATTAAAAAATGGTATACTACAAATCGTAGGATAACTCTATAGTACGTTATGGAAACGGAGGGGAAATCATGCGTTTTCTCGTTACATTCTTTTGGTCATTCTTACTCGTGAACACGGCTGTGTTCATCGTATCGGCAGTTGATGCAGTAACGTATAGCTTCGGATTCGCGACAGCTATGTCTGTCGTCACTTCACTTGTCGTCTTCGCACTCGATGCCGTCAATGAAGATTTAGGTCTTGGTCAAGGGACTAAGGCAGAATAAGGAAAAGCGAGATGTCGTCACATGGGCGATAGGCTCGCTTTTTGTCTTAAGGAGGAATGATCGATGATCGTCATCGAACAGGTTCTGTGGCAACAGATGCCGCAAAATGTCTACATCGCAGGGAATCAGATCATTGGAATCGGTTCCTACACCATAGATGAAGCACTGATCACGCACCGGATTGATGGTCGCAACAAACGGCTAGTCCCCGGATTCATCGACGGACACTTACATCCGATCGGTGGAGGAGGAGAAGGCGGATTTGCCACGCGAACGGCACCGTTGACTGTTCGTGACATATTCGAAGGCGGTGTCACGACGGTCGTTGGATTGCTCGGAACGGATGGTTGGACACGAACAGGAATTGACCTACTGGCACACATACGGGGATATGCTGCATCTGGTATCCGCCCCTTTCTATTAAGCGGAAGTTATATGGTTCCGCCGGTCTTCCTGACGCAATCGACAGGACATGATATCGTCCTCATCAATGAAGTGATCGGTATCGGAGAGATTGCCATCAACGATCACCGATCGACACAACCGACGGCTCATGAACTCGCGCGATTAGCGTCAGAAGCCCGAATTGCCGGCATGGTCAAAGGCGTGTCGGGAACGATGAACGTCCATATCGGAGACGGGAAACAAGGGCTCGATCTGTTACATGAGGTGATTGATACGACGGACCTCCCTATCGGACAATTCCTTCCGACGCATATCAACCGGAGTGAACGGATTTTTGAGGCGGGACTCGCTTGGGCGAAACGGGGAGGTCGAATCGATTTTACGACGTGTACGACGGAAACTTTCATTGCGGAAGGCGAGATTCCAGCAGGACAGGCTGTTGCTCGTGCTTTAGCAGCGGGAATCCCACCCGAGCAGATCACGATGTCGAGCGACGCTGGCGCAAGTCTTCCGGCGTTTGATGATGCAGGTCGCTTAGTGCGGATTGATACAGGAAAGCCTACTTCTCTGATGCAAGCCGTTCGCGATGCAGTGGAGCAGGGTGTTGCTTTTGATCAGGCAATCGCGACGATCACGCGACATGTCGCGGATGCATATGGTATACCGGGCGGGCGAATCGCGGTCGGAGAACGAGCGGATCTGTTACTGATTGATGACGCTTTGCAAATCGATACGATTCTTGCGAATGGTCATGCTATAATGATTCAGAAAAAATGGCTAATACCAGAATGACGGAGGGATAGACGTGTCAAAGAAGTCGAAACGTAAAAACACGAAAAAACCGCAATCCAAGGCGAATTGGATTACAGCGGGAGTCATCGCCTTGATCGTATTGGTTGGGGGGTTACTGCTCGTCTTCACGGATCGAGAAGATTCTGCATCGAAGAATGGCAATCTAACGGCTACACAAGTCGCAGATAAAGTGAAATCCGGTGATGAATTCTATACGTATTTCTATCAAACGGGATGCGTCCACTGTGAAAAAGTAAAACCATATCTCGTTCCGCTTGGTGAAAAACAAGACATTCCATTCGAACAGATCGATCTTGCTGTCGAACAGTCGGCTTGGGACACGTTTGGCATCGAGGGTACACCGACGGTCGTTCACTTTAAAGACGGTAAGGAAGTCGGACGCGTAGCAGGTGAACAAACAGAAGACAGCTATAAAGAGTTCTTCGCTGGAAAAGACGTAAAGGACTCAAAAGAAGAATCATCTGGTGATCTCAATGATTAAAAAATGGTTTTACTCTCGCGTGTTCGAATTAAATGGACACCCGCTTGTTGCTAAACAACTGAAACGGTTTGCGATGAGCCGTATCAGTCGTCCGTTCATCCGTCCGTTCGTTCAGGCATACGATTTAAATATGACAGAAGCGACTCAGAATTTAGAAGCGTATTCGAGTTTACATGACGTTTTCATTCGTCATGTCAAACCGGAAATGCGACCGATCGATCAAGCAGAAGGTGCATTCGTCAGTCCGTGTGACGGTGTATTGTCTGTCGTTGACGATTTGACGGCTGATAGCCGCTTTACTGTCAAAGGACAATCGTATACGGTATCCGAGTTACTCGGTTCCCATCATGAAGCACAGCAATATGTTGGTGGACGTGTGATGATCTTTTACTTAAGTCCGCAAAACTATCACCGGGTTCATGTGCCGATGGATGGAACAGTCCGGACGAGCTATACGCTCGGTCGCGATTCGGCACCGGTGAATGAGATTGGTCTTACACATGCGCTTCGCCCGTTGACACGTAATTACCGTCGCGTGACGCGCATCGTCCAAGGGAAACACGCACTTGAACATGTCATGGTCGGTGCACTGAACGTTAACTCGATCGTTCGGACGAACGAGTCGAAGGACCTTCGTCGCGGGGATGAGTTTGGATACTTCTCATTCGGTTCGACGGTCGTCCTGATTTGTCCGAAAGATGCATTGACGTTAGACAGCCAAGCGATTGGACCGGTTTTAATGGGGCAACGCCTCGGACAATGGCATTCATGACAGCGAGGCGCCCGTTATGGGCGTCTCCTTACATTTAGGAGGAATGAATCATGCCGGCACTGGCATTAGCAGAAATCGGAAGTACGCAGGTCCAAACGTATATCGCACTCATTATTTTTTTAGTGACCTATGGCTTCATCATCAGTGAAAAAATTAGTCGAGCAATCGTTGCCTTACTTGGAGCGCTCGCGATGGTCATCATCGGCATTGTGGATCTCGAGACTGCATTGTTTGAATATATCGAGTGGGGAACAATCGTCTTATTGATTGGGATGATGATTCTCGTCACGATTGCCAATCAATCTGGCTTGTTCGAATACATCGCGATCCGCGCTGCGAAGACGACAAAAGGTGATCCGATCAAGGTATTGGTTTTACTGTCCGCATTGACAGCACTCGGATCTGCATTCCTTGATAACGTCACGACGGTTCTATTGATCGTTCCAATCACGTTTTCGATTACGAAGATACTGAAGATCGCGCCGTTTCCATTCTTGCTCGCAGAAGTCCTATTTGCGAATATCGGTGGAACAGCAACGTTGATCGGGGATCCACCGAACATCATGATTGGTGCTGCGAATCCACACTTGACGTTCAATGCCTTTTTAGTGAATCTCGCACCAATCATCCTCGTCATCACGGTCGTAACGATCGGCATTCTTTACTTCGTCTTCCGGAAGCAACTACATGTTGAAGCGGAAGATCGGCAGAAACTGATGGAAATCGATGAGAAGAGTTATATCGTCAGTCGAAAATTGGTCGCACGAAGCAGTATCGTCCTCGTCAGTACGATTGCGCTGTTCGTACTGCATCCGGTGCTTGATCGCATCGGACTCCATCTCGAAGCACCGGCGATCGCGATTCTTGGAGCGACAATCCTGATGTTGCTGACGATTGAAAACGATCATCAGCTAGAAGGAATCTTTGCTCGTGTTGAATGGACGACGATCTTCTTCTTCGCTGGACTATTCGTGCTCGTCGGCGGGATTCAAGAAGCAGGTATCATTCGCTACCTTGCTGAAAAGACGATTGATCTGACAGGCGGTGACATTCAGACGACAGCGACTGCTGTTCTTTGGTTGTCTGGTATCGCCAGTGCGACGATCGATAATATCCCGTTCGTTGCGACGATGATTCCACTCATCAATGATGTAGCTGCTGGAATTGGATTATCACCAGCAGATGCGAAAGTGGACGTGTTATGGTGGTCCCTCTCACTCGGTGCCTGTCTCGGTGGTAACGGGACATTGATCGGTGCATCGGCGAACGTCATCGTCGCGGGTCTCGCGACACGACAAGGTGAAAAATTTACCTATATGCGCTTTTTGATTTATGGAGCACCGATCACGATCGTAACGTTGATTCTATCGCAACTCTATCTGTGGATTCGATATTATTAAGAAAACGGAAGGTGGACCTTCCGTTTTCTTTTGTGCGTCGCTCTTACTACCTGATTGTGCTATAATTGAACGATAAGAGCATAACTGTTTCTTAAACTTAACTATAGAGCTAGACCATTATCTGGAGGTTTTATTCTTGTTCAAACGACTTTATCCGAAACATTTCGTGGCTTCGATCTACGATATCGACCTTGAAATGCTCAAACGAAACGGTGTCAAAGCGATTTTGACCGATCTTGATAATACGCTCGTCGCATGGAATATCGCAGATGCTCCAGACGAATTGGTTGCTTGGCTGGATATGGTGAATAATCAATATGGTTTCGACGTCATCATCGTATCGAACAATAACGGAGACCGCGTCAAGAAGTTCGCGGATCCACTCGGATTGCATTATATTGCGCCTGCTCGAAAACCGCTTCCTATCGGGTTTAAACGAGCATTGACGGAATTCGGTTATCATGCGAAGGAAGTTGTCTTCTTAGGAGACCAACTCTTTACGGATGTACTCGGTGCAAACTCCGTTGGAATCGAAGTCATCCACGTTCAACCTGTCGTTAAGACGGACGGTGTCGTCACGAAATTCAATCGCCTGATGGAACGTGTCATTTTCCGCCGGATGAAACGCAAAGGAATCTATAAATTGACACAACGCGTCAAGGAAGATCCTTCTGCACTGGAGCATCCGATCGAAACACTTCGTCAGGATAAGCAACAATAACCCTGTCAGATCGGTAGATGAAAGGGAAGGCAGCAGTCGCAACATGTACGGCGAGAGGTCGGAAGTTACGCTCTTGGAGTAGCGAGCAGGGCGCTACGGTGAAAAGAGAAGGGATATCGTTCCCGCATGCGGCTCAACATAATATGATCGAAGAAATCCACTGCGCTGGCTGTGGTGTCGCCATTCAAACGGAAGACACAAAAGCACCAGGATACGCACCTAAATCTGCACTTGATCGTGAAATGGTCATTTGCCAACGTTGCTTTAAATTAAAGCACTACAATCAAATTCAAGATGTATCGTTATCGGACGATGATTTCGTTAAAATCTTAGACGGAATCGGTCAAAAAGATGCACTTGTCGTTAAAATCGTTGATATCTTCGATTTTAATGGAAGCTGGTTACCGGGATTACATCGGTTCGTCGGTAAAAACGACGTCTTACTCGTCGGGAACAAAGCCGATTTATTACCGAAGTCACTCAACCCGAACCGTCTCATGAACTGGATGCGTCAAGCATCGAAAGAACTTGGATTACGTCCAGTCGACGTTCATCTGATCAGTGCGAAAAAAGGGCACGGAGTCGATGAACTCGCTGAAAAAATCGATTATTATCGAAAAGGCCGCGACGTCTATGTCGTTGGTTGTACGAACGTCGGGAAATCGACGCTGATCAACCAAGTCATCAAACGCTTTGGTGAAGAAGATGAAGCCGTCATCACGGTCAGTCACTTCCCAGGAACGACACTAGACTTGATCGACATTCCACTCGACGATAACTGTAACCTGTATGATACACCGGGGATCATCAATCATCATCAGATGGCTCACTATGTTGATGCAAAGGACTTGAAGCTGATCACACCGAAAAAAGAGATCAAGCCACAAGTCTTCCAAATCCATCCGCAACAGACACTCTTCTTCGGAGGTCTTGCACGATTGGACTATATGGAAGGGAACAAGCGTTCATTCGTCATCTACATGTCGAACGAATTGAAAGTTCACCGGACGAAGCTTGAAAAGGCAGATGATTTATACGCGAACCACAACGGTGAGCTGTTGTCTCCGCCAAACGAAAAGACGCGTGAGATGCTACCGCCGCTTGTCCGTCATGAATTCAGCCTCCGCGACAACATGAAGACGGATATCGTCTTCAGTGGACTCGGGTGGGTTGCGGTTCACGGAAAAGGTGGACGTGTCGCTGCTTACGCCCCGAAAGGTGTCGCTGTATCCTTACGTGAGGCGCTCGTCTGATGCGCTTTGCCGTTATCGGTCATCCGATTGCCCATTCACTTTCACCTGAGCTGCATACAGCTTGGCTGGAAGCGGCTGGGCTTTTCGGCTGTTATGACCTCATCGATGTAACGGAGCAGCAATTGCCGCAAATCATTACGAAATTACGCATACATCAGCTAGACGGAATCAATGTGACGATTCCACATAAAACAGCAATCATTCCGTATCTGGATCGGCTAGAGCCGGCAGCTCAAAAAGCAGGCGCCGTGAATACGGTATATCGGCAGGATGGGCAGTTGGTTGGTGCGAATACAGATGGAATCGGATTCGTCCGCGCGTTGACAGAACGTCGTCCGTCATTTCAAAAGACGCTCGTTCTTGGTGCGGGCGGTGCGGCGCGAGGCATCATTGCTGCGTTGCCCGGAGATGTGACGATCACGAATCGTACAGAAGAACGCTCTAAGGCAGTTGCCGATGAATTCGGAGCAACCGTTCTACCATGGCAAAAAACATTTGATTTAACGAGTTACGACGTCATCATCAATACGACTTCTGTCGGGATGGCGCCACATATCGAGGCATGTCCGATCGAATTGACGGAGACGCACGCCTTGATTTGTGATATTATTTATCGACCGACGCCGACCCGTCTATTGCGTGAAGCGACCGAAAAAGGTCTCGACACACTTGACGGCGTCCCGATGTTCGTCTTACAAGCGGCTGAAGCATTTGAACGCTTCACCGGACAAGCACCTGACCTTGCACTTGGCGAGCAGGTGATACGAAAGCAATTGGAGGAATTTTAATCATGTTAACAGGTAAACAAAAACGTTTTTTACGCGCGACAGCTCACGACTTAAACCCGATTTTCCAAGTCGGTAAAAATGGAGTCGGAGAAGCGATGTGTGCTGATTTGATGGATGCGCTCGAAAAACGGGAACTCTTGAAAGTACAAGTATTGCAAAATTGTGCGGACGCACCGAAGGATGTCGCACAAGAACTCGTCGCAGGAACGAATGCTGAACTCGTTCAAGTCATCGGAAAAGTCATCGTTCTCTATAAAGAATCAAAAGAGAACAAGACGCTCGAATTGCCACGATGAAAATCGGACTGATGGGCGGAACGTTCGATCCTCCGCATATCGGTCATCTCCTGATTGCCGAACAAGCGCAGGAACAACTCGAACTCGATGCGGTCTGGTTCGTACCAGCGAATGTGCCACCGCATAAACAACGTACAGTCACAGACGCAACCAAGCGTTTACGCCTTGTAGAAGAAGCAATTGCATTGAATCCTGCTTTTTCCGTCTCAGCAATCGAGTTTGAGCGCGAAGAGCCTTCCTATACGTATGATACGATTCGTGCACTCAAGCACCGGTACCCGGAGCATGAGTTTCTATTTCTCATTGGAGCAGATTCACTCGTGAGTCTCGATACGTGGTATCAAGCCGAACAGTTATACGAGGAAGTCGTCTTTGGTGCCGTCGCTCGACCAGGCAGTCGGTATCTGATTCCGCGTGGTGCCCGTGTGAAAGCGGTCGATATGCCATTGCTAGAAATTTCTTCGACGGATATCCGGCAACGGGTCGCGCGTGGACGGAGCATTCGCTACCTTGTACCGGAAGCCGTTCGACAACGGATTGAGGAGTGGAATCTATATGCGCCTTGAAGAAGCACGTCAAATCATTGAGCGTACGTTGCCTGAGCGACGCTATGTGCATACATTAGGTGTCGTCGAGACAGCGCGACACTTAGCTCTTAAATATGGTGTTGACGAAGAAGAAGCAACACTTGCTGCTATGCTTCATGATTATGCGAAATACCGAGATACGAATGAGATGCGTTCGATTGCCGTTGAATTGAATCAACGTGTTTTACTCGATTATGATGACGAACTGCTTCATGCGCCAGTAGGTGCGGAGCTTGTCCGTCGAGAACTTGGTCTTGATTCAGACGTGATTTATCAGGCCATCGCAAATCACACGACGGGGGCACCCGGTATGCCGTTGCTCGATCAAATCATCTTCGTCGCGGATGCGATTGAACCAAATCGCAGTTATCCAGGTGTCGAAGCGCTTCGTGAAGTAGCGGAGCAGGATTTGACGGACGCCGTCATTGCAACACTCAGTCAGACGATTCATTTTTTATGTAAAAAACAAGCCATCATCTTTCCGCGAACGATTGAGACTTATAATGCCTTCGTCGCGGCCAAACGAAAGGGGACCGTCCTATGACAGTCGAACAAGAATTACAATTAATCGTAAATGCCATCGACGATAAACGCGCTGAAGATATCGTCGTCCTGAATATGTCGAGCATCTCACCAGTTGCCGACTACTTCGTCATCTGTGAAGGGAATTCAGAAAAACAAGTACAGGCAATCGCACGTGAACTCAAAGAAGTCGCGCACGAACATAACCTGCCGATCAAACGTCTCGAAGGATTCGATGCGGCACGTTGGGTGTTAGCGGATCTTGAAAACGTCGTCGTTCACGTCTTCCACCGTGACGATCGTGATTACTATAATCTCGAAAAACTCTGGGCAGATGCTCCAAAGGTTGAAGTCGAGGTCAACTAATGGCATACGAACAGTTCGCCTACATCTATGATGAATTGATGCAAGACGTCCCGTACGATCAATGGGTCGACTGGGTCAAAGCATACGTTCCGACTGGCAGTACGATTGCTGATATCGGATGTGGAACGGGTACGGCGACGCTTGCATTAGCGGCACACTATGAGATGCTCGGAATCGATTTATCGGAAGAGATGCTCGAAGTCGCGCAGGAAAAAGCGATGGAAGAGGGATTACGCATTCAATTCTGGGCGCAAGACATGCGCGAAATCGAATTGCCGACACCTGTCGATGCCGCGACGATCCTATGCGACTCCTTGAACTATCTCCGGACGGAAGAGGATGTCAAACAGACGTTTACACATGTAGCAGCAATCCTCAAAGAGGGTGGACGTCTCTTATTTGATACACACTCTCCATACAAGATGGAAACATTGTTCAATGGAAAGACATATGCGACACATGCGGAGCAAAGTTCGTATATCTGGTTCGCGGATCCTGGTGAAGCACCGCTTTCTGTCGTCCATGAACTGACTTTCTTCATCGAGGAAGAGGACGGTCGCTATGAGCGTGTCGATGAAACGCATCATCAGCGGACGTATCCTCCAGCACAGTACGTGACGTGGTTACGCGACGCCGGATTCCGGGTTCTTGCGGTCACAGGCGATTTTGGACCGGATGCTCCTTCTGAGACAGCCGAGCGGATTTTCTTCGTTGCTGAAAAAATGTAAAAGTAATCTCATCCGTCTTCTTTAAGCGATACACGTTCGTGTTGCTCGAAGAAGACGGATTTTTTGTTCGTCAAACAGATGCTAATTCAAAGTAACGGTATGGATGATATGACCTTTATCCGACATAACACACCGTATCATGTTGTAAAAGAGTGGTTAGTACGTATTCCTTCGTTTCCTGAAGTCCGTAGCGACCTGTTAGAGTCGTGGAAAAAGGAGGGATTCGTCTTGACCGTTCCACGTTTGCAACAGATCGCAGGTCTCGTCGTCGTCCTGCTACTCATCATTTTATTGTTCGTACCATTACCCTCTTGTTCGAATGAAGCGATGGTCGATCAACCGTCCTTAACGGATAAACAACAAGAGGCAAAAGCAGAGCCAGCAGAAAAAGATACCTCGATTCGTGACAAACTCATCATTGTCGATGTGAAAGGGGCGGTAGAAGCACCTGGACCCTATCAATTTCACCTCGGTGATCGAGTGAAGGATGCAATCGAAAAAGCAAAGACGACTGAGAAAGCTGACATTCGACAAATGAATCTCGCGGCACGTCTCATTGATGGACAGGAAGTCATCGTGCCGGTAAAAAAGACGAAAGATCAGCCGAAACCAACGAAACGCTCAAAAGCAGAGATACCAAAAGGACTGATTGACCTCAATGCGGCAACGGCGGAACAGTTGATGGAGGTTCCGGGAATCGGTCCTGCCAAAGCAGAAGCGATCTTAGCCTATCGTGAGGAGAAGGGGGGATTTGCGACGTATGAATCACTCGGAGATGTGAAGGGCTTTGGGGAAAAGACGTTAGAATCGCTTAAATCCTACCTGATCGTCTACTGATGCCACTTCATGCGCTGTTCGTTCTCTTACTCATTGTCGCCATTAAAGAATCGATCTGGTGGTTAGTGACGCTGATGCTATTTACTGTCATGAAGTCATGGTCTTTTTCAATCGGTCGTCTTTTCTTTTTGTTCATTCTGAGTTGTCTATTCATCGGAATGGGTCATCTGTCACCTGAACCGCACGACGTCTCGTCTGTTGACATCTTATCAGGTAAGCGTAATGGGGATCGAATTCGCTATGAGGCGGAGAGCAACGGTCAATCGATTCTATTGACGGCAACGATTGCAGAAGATGAGACAGGATACGAACGAATCGGTTACTCCTGTCACGTCGATACGGAACCGCTCGATGTCCGTCAACAATCGAATGCGGGAGGTTTTGACGAACTGCAATTCATGCATACGAATCGTTACGCTGGAAAGTGGGAAGTACATTCGTTTGATTCCTGTCATCCGACACTTGGATATGCGGCAGAAGGAAGACGGGTACGTGAAGCATGGTTGAAACGGATAGAAGACTTGTTACCACAAAAGCAAGCATTCTACGTCGAAGCACTTGTATTTGGTGAGGATCGATTAATGGATCAAGTGACGCTCGAACGGTTTAAGAAATTCGGCTTATTACATGCGATCGTCATCTCAGGATCACATATCGCTTTTTTAGTGTTTAGTCTGCTGTACGTCTTACGAAAAATCAGGATGACAAAAGAAAAACGACTTGATATCGTTCTGATCTTACTGCCGATGTACGGATGGTTGACGGAGTGGAGTCCTCCAGTCACTCGGGCTGTGCTCGTCGCGATCATTCTGTTGCTCGGTCGTCGTTTCCACAAACCGTTAGATCCGGTCGAGGTCATTGCGGGGGTCGCGGCTTTTCAATTAGCGATTCAACCAAATGTCATTTACGATATCGGATTTCAATTGACGGTCGGACTGACGCTGTTTCTTGTGCTGTCGAGACGACTCATGGGTTCGGCTCGTCGTCCTTGGAACTGGCTACTTATCAGTGCGTGGGCACAATTCGGAACCCTTTTGTTTTTACAGGGGATTGAACAAACAACGGTTTCAATCTGGTCTCCGTTGTTGAATTTATTAATTGGTGGCTGGATTGAGTGGGTGATTCTGCCGGGATCTTTCATTCTGGCGACGCTTCAATTTTTACCGCTCAGTTCGACGTTTCAGATCGCGCATCAGTACGCGATTCAATGGATGGACCAAGCGTTACGACTGGCGGAGAATCTGCCGTTAGCAATGGTTGCCGTTCCAGCATTTTCTCCGATCGTCTTGACAATCGTCGTTGTCGGAACAGTAATCGCTTGGTATATTGCTGAGCGGAGATGGTGGGGGCATGCTCTCCCGCTGATTCTTTTGCTTACGGCATGGGGTTACACAGAGTGGCACGTACCTGAACAAATCACGTTTTTAGATGTCGGGCAAGGGGATAGTATCGTACTTGAGAAAGCAGGAGAAACGTTCGTCGTAGACACAGGTGGTGTTTATCAGCAAACGACACATCCACTGCTCCGTCCGTTTGATCCGGGTAGTCATATCGTCGCGCCCTTTTTATTCACACGAGGAGAAGCAGAAATCGACGGTCTCATCGTGACGCATGCTGATCATGATCACGTCGGTGGACTTCTAGGATTACTGCGTCAAGTTCGCGTGAAAACCATTTATTTAGGTGCGTATGACAACACGGATGAGAAGCGAAACGATTTGATTCGTTCGATCGAAGCAACTGGGACGCGTGTCGAGTTCGTTCAAAAGGGGCAAACGATTCGTCCCTGGTTACATGTACTTGCACCGACAGGACGAAAAGAAGAAGAGAATGATCGGTCTATCATATTACTTGCACAGATTGCCAAACAACGTGTTTTACTGACGGGTGACGCTGGCCTAGCAATCGAGGACGAATTAAGCGTTGGACCAATCGATATTCTAAAAGCAGGTCATCATGGTTCGAACACGTCGACCGGTGAAGAACTCTTGCAGAAGACAAATCCGAAGATTGTCATCTTATCAGTCGGACGAAAAAATCGATACGGGCATCCGCATCCGGACGTGCTTGAGCGGATCGGGACAGATCGGATCGTCTTTCGAACGGATGAGGACGGGAGTATAACTTGTTCTTCAGCGGGCTGTGAACCTATGATAAAATAAAAAAACAGCAACCCCCCAAGGTTGCTGTTTTACTGATTATAGACTTAAGAACTTAATTGCGACACCGATGATGAACAAGACTGCGAAGAAGCCGAATGATGCACCAAAACCAACGGCAGAGTCGAGCGCATCGTTGCGTTTTGATTGAATATCGTTTTCGAACGCGTTTTCACTTGGTGGGCGTACTGAATGTGCCATGCTGCATTCCCCCTTAATAGATTCCGCTTCTAGTATAGCGGAATAAAAGAGGATTATCTATGATGAAGTTAAGAACAAACTGTGAAATGTGGTGGGAATGATGAAAACTCCTTGGCTCGTCAACGGAAAATTAGCGAATTTATACTTATTATATGGAACAGAACGACACTTGTTAGAAGAATGGGAACGTGAAATCGTAAAAGCGGCTCTTCCGGACGGAGAACGCTTTGATTATATGAAAATCGATTTGAACGACCAACCGCTTGATGCGGTACTCGATGAAGCGGAGACGGTCCCCTTTTTAAGTGACTATCGCGTCGTCGTTGCAAAACCTGCAACGTTTCTGACAGGGGCAAAAGATAAAAAACAACATAACCTCGAACGGTTAGCGGATTATATCCTACAACCGGCAGACTACGCGGTCGTCGTCTTGATCGTCGAAGCAGAAAAGCTCGATGAACGAAAAACCGTCGTCAAACGATTGAAGGAGCGCGCGACGGTGTTAGAAGCGAAAAAACCGACGACCGAAGAGTTGTTCCGCTTCGTTCTGGATGCTGTCAACGACAAAGGATACCGGATGGAACGTCCGGCAATCGAGCGACTCATTTTCTTGACTGCTGAGATGTGGGGGACATTAGCCCATGAACTTGAGAAGTTGATGTTGTTTGCAGGGGACCGACCAACAATCGAAATCGAGGATGTCGATTTGCTTGTTCCGCGGACATTAGAGGACAACGTCTTTCAATTAACGGACTACTTGATGAAGCGTCAACTCGAACCAGCGATCCGCTTGATTCGCGACCTTGAAAAACAAGGACAGGAAGTGTTGGCTCTCCTTGGACTGATGGCACGCCAATACCGGATGATGTTGCTGTCGAAACGATTAGCAGAACAAGGATACGGAGAACGACAAATCGCATCAAAAGTCGGAGCTCATCCGTATGCGATCAAATTGGCACTCCAGTCTGCCAAACGGTTTACGTTTGCGCAGCTCGAGCAAGCACTCATCGCCATCACGACGACAGATGAAGGTATGAAAACAGGACGCGGTGATAAGAAGATTCTATTCGATGCGTTGATTGTTCGCTTAGCGACGCTATAAGAGGAGGCAAACGATGATGGAAGTCCAGATCATTACAGCAGAAGAGGTCATCCCATTACGGCATGATGTGTTACGTCCCCATCAACCACGTGAAGCATGTATCTACCCAGACGATGCGCTTGCATCGACGTTTCATCTCGGCGGGATAAAAGCACAACAAATCGTCGCAATCGGTAGTTTCTCGGAACAATCGCATGCACAAGCGCCAGGAGCGACGTATCAGCTTCGTGGTATGGCGTCGAGTGAAGAAGTGCGTGGTGAAGGATATGGTCGGGCGCTGATCGAAGAAGCCCGTCGTCTATTGAAAGAACGACAAGTGACAGCATGGTGGTGTAACGCCCGCGTCACGGCACTTCCTTTTTATGAGCGCCTCGGACTGGAACGTGTTGGAGAACCGTTCCTCATTGAAGGGATCGGTCTTCACTATGTCATGATCGATCGTCTAGACGACAAGTAAGACAAGAAATGGCGGACGAAGGAATCGTTTTACACGAGTCCTTCGTCCGCCATTTTAGATCATATAAAAAATCGCCACTGGAGAACCCTCCTAGTGGCGACCCATCACCGTATTCTTCGGAAAGAATTAAAGTGCGTTTACGAGTTTAGCGAGACGTGATTTGTCACGACCAGCTTTGTTGCTGTGGATGAGACCTTTAGCAGCAGCTTTGTCGATTTTTTTAGAAGCTGTAGCGAAAGCAAGGACCGCTTGGTCTTTGTTACCTTCAGCTGCGAAAGTTTCGACTGCTTTAATCGCTGAACGCATTGCCGATTTACGTTGTACGTTAGCGACGCGGCGTTTTTCAGCTGTTTTAACGCGTTTGATTGCTGATTTAATGTTAGCCATGGATGATTCACCTCCAATAAAACTCATTCGAGATTTATATTCGCATATCTGCAGTTATCGTTCAACAGAACAAACACAATTGTAGCAAACGTTTTTCTTAAAAGCAATACGACGTCTAGGGAATCTTCACATTTTGTTTTTCGGGTAAAACAAAACGAGATAGTACAGTGAAGCGCTTTTTGGTATAATGAACCGTATGTACGTTTGAAAATAAGGTAAGGTGACTCTAAACATGACGAATGAAGACCGTTTAAAGCGGCAGAAGAGTATTCGTAACTTCTCGATCATTGCCCATATCGATCACGGGAAGTCGACACTCGCTGACCGAATTTTAGAAAAAACTGGCGCGTTGACATCGCGCGAAATGAAAGATCAGACACTTGATGCCATGGATCTCGAACGTGAGCGTGGCATCACGATTAAACTCAACGCTGTTCAATTGAAGTATACAGCAAAAGATGGGGAAGATTACATTCTTCACCTCATTGATACACCTGGACACGTCGACTTCACATATGAAGTCTCGCGTTCACTTGCAGCTTGTGAAGGGGCTGTCCTCGTCGTCGATGCGGCGCAAGGAATCGAAGCGCAGACGCTTGCGAACGTTTACTTAGCACTCGACAACGATCTCGAAATCCTTCCGATCATTAACAAAATCGATTTACCTTCTGCGGATGTCGAACGCGTCCGTCAAGAAATCGAAGATGTCATCGGACTTGATGCATCTGAAGCCGTTCCGACTTCTGCGAAGGCAGGGATCGGGATCGAAGAAATTTTGGAGCAAATCGTCGAGAAAGTACCAGCTCCGACGGGTGATCCGTCTGCACCACTCGAAGCATTGATCTTTGACTCCTATTATGACGCTTACCGTGGTGTCGTAGCATCGATTCGAATCGTCAACGGAACAGTTAAAGTCGGCGATAAGATCCGGATGATGTCGACAGGTAAGGACTTTGAGGTTCTGGAACTTGCCGTTGCGACACCAAAACCATTACGTCAGCAAGAATTGACGGTCGGTGATGTTGGGACGTTGTCTGCGTCGATCAAAACGGTCGGCGACGTACGTGTCGGGGATACGATTACGCTTGCGAAACAGCCAGCTACTGAAGCACTGCCAGGATACCGGAAGATGAATCCGATGGTATACTGTGGACTCTATCCAATCGATGCTGCGAAATACAATGATTTACGAGAAGCGCTTGAAAAACTACAACTCAGTGACGCGGCGCTTGAGTTCGAACCAGAGACATCACAAGCACTCGGATTCGGATTCCGTTGTGGATTCCTCGGGATGCTCCACATGGAAATCATCCAGGAGCGGATCGAACGTGAATTCAACATCGATATGATCACGACGGCACCATCGGTTATCTATCACGTGACGACGACAGCGGGTGAAGTCTTGCACGTCGATAACCCATCGAAGATGCCGGATCAGCAAAAAGTCGAATTCATCGAAGAGCCGTTCGTTAAGGCTGCTGTCATGACACCGAATGATTACGTCGGTGCGATCATGGAGTTGTGTCAAAAGAAGCGTGGGACATTCGTTGACATGCAATACATCGATACGACACGTGTCAAAATCACGTATGAGTTACCGTTATCTGAGATCGTCTACGACTTCTTCGATCAGTTGAAATCGAGTACGAAAGGGTATGCGTCACTTGATTATGAATTGATCGGCTACCAACAGTCGCGTCTCGTCAAGATGGACATCCTGCTCAACAACGAGAACGTCGATGCGCTCAGCTTCATCGTTCACCGTGACTTCGCGTACGAACGCGGGAAAGTCATCGTTGATAAGTTGAAAGAATTGATTCCGCGGATGCAGTTCGAAGTGCCGATACAGGCCGCTGTCGGAACGAAGATCGTCGCTCGTTCGACGATCAAGGCATTACGGAAGAACGTTCTCGCGAAATGTTACGGGGGAGATATCTCTCGGAAACGGAAGCTGCTCGAGAAGCAAAAAGAAGGTAAGAAACGCATGAAGATGGTAGGCTCAGTAGAGGTACCGCAAGAAGCCTTCATGTCCGTTCTATCCATGGACGAAGATTAAACAGGTGGGGGGCGCTTGCGTCCCCTTTTTGGTTTTTATAGAGAAAGGATGAGGCGAAATGGGAATACGCGCCGCATATGTCCACATCCCTTTTTGTGAACATATTTGTTATTACTGTGATTTCAATAAAGTCTTTTTAAAGAATCAGCCCGTCGATGAATACCTCGATGCGCTCGAACGCGAAATTGAACTGACGTTGAAACAATACCCGACGGATCATCTCGAGACGATCTTCATCGGTGGCGGAACACCGACAGCATTGAACGAACCACAGATGCAACGGTTGATGGAAATCATTCAGAAGCACTTGTTGCCACTAACAGGTGATGATTTAGAATACACGGTCGAGTCGAATCCAGATGGTGTATCAGAAGAGAAACTCGATATCATGAAGGCGGGCGGTGTCAATCGCGTCAGTTTCGGTGTCCAATCGTTTGATGACGGTTTGCTCGAACGCATCGGTCGGACGCACCGGGAAGCAAAAGTCGCGCAGACGCTCGACGCAGCAGCGAAACGGTTTGATAACATCTCCGTCGACTTGATGTTCGGCTTACCGAATCAGACGCTCGATCAGGTCCGCTACGACGTCTCGCGGGCACTTCAATTACCGATCACGCATATCTCCTCCTATTCGTTGATTTTAGAACCGCACACGGTCTTTGCGATTCAAGAGCGAAAAGGAAAGTTACCGCTACCGACGCAAGATCTCGAGGCAGAGATGTATCAAGTGATGATCGATACGATCGAAGCAGGTGGATATGCGCAGTATGAGATCTCGAACTTCGCGCAAACAGGAAAAGAGAGTCGTCATAATCGCGTCTACTGGGAAAACGATGAGTACTACGGATTCGGTGCAGGATCACACAGCTATATCAATCAGACGCGTCGTGCGAACATCGCACCAATTCCGCACTATATCAAGGCGGAAGGGTTACCGGTTCGAAAAGAGACGCCGTTGACGAACGTCGAGCGGATGGAAGAAGAGATGTTCCTCGGACTTCGAATGAAGGATGGCGTATCACTCGAACGTTTCCAGACGAAATATGGAGTAGCGTTTGAAGATGTGTTTGGTGATGTCATGAAACGTTTATTGCCAAACGGTCTCGTCGAACAGACGGAGACACATATCCGTTTAACGCCAGCCGGTGTTCCATTAGCGAACGAAGTCTTTGCAGAATTCATCGGTGAAGCGCAGGTTCAATGAGTCTTGAATAAATGAAAGGAAGCGGTGTTCCCTTAAAAAAGAGGAAGACCGCTTCTTTTCATTTTTTGGATTTCCTTAAAAAATAGGCAGTCGTTCCGATGACCGCGATGAACAGCCAGACAAAGACTCCTGCCATTGCCAATAATTCAATCATCCGATTCATCCTTTCCGTTCTTTGTTTCACTGTATCGCAGAATGGGAAACTGTTCAAAGGGTCACGCAATTCGGTTGACATCGGACGGACAATTCCTTATAGTAAAAGATGTAATTAGCACTCGTTAAAAGTGAGTGCTAACAAAATAAGGTGGTGAAGAAGGTGCTGACGGATCGTCAATTGTTGATTTTACGTGCAATCGTCGATGATTACATCAAGACTGCTCAACCCGTCGGCTCACGGACGCTCTCCAAGCGAGACGACGTGACGTTCAGTTCCGCGACCATTCGTAACGAGATGGCGGACCTCGAAGAGATGGGTCTGATTGAAAAGCCACACACTTCCGCAGGACGGATTCCTTCCGAACTCGGATATCGTTTTTATGTCGACCATCTGATTCGTCCGGAAAGCATCACACCAAAAGAAGCGCAGGCATTGAAATCACTCTTTGCCCATTCCGTGAATGAGAATGATCGGTTGATTCGGCACACAGCAGACCTGTTGAGCGATTTAACCCATTACACGACGCTTGTACTTGGACCAAAAGAAGAGGGACAACGCTTGCATCATCTGGAATTGATTCCTCTTGCCGAAGGTCGTGTCGTCATCGTTCTCGTCACGGAGACAGGACATGTCGAACACAAGACATTGCAATTGAATCAAGCGTTGTCCCAAGAAGCAGCGAGCCGGCTGATGGAACGTCTGAATCAGACGTTACGCGGTACGCCGCTCTCAGCCTTACGCAGTCGTCTGCTCGAGGAAATCCGTCGCTTCCGTTCAGAGCATTCTGAACAGACGGTGTTGCTTTCGAAGGCACTTGATCTCGTATTGACGGATCAAGAGGAACGACCGTTCATTTATCTGGGCGGGAAAGCCAACATGTTCGATCAGCCCGAATTTCAGGACGTCGCAAAACTACGACCTGTTCTCGAGTTGATCGAACAGCAAGAAGCCGTTCTCGACTTCCTACGACCGAATCTCGATAATCAAATCCTGATCACGATCGGGAGTGAGAACAATGTGGATGCATTAAAAGATTGTAGCGTCATCCGGGCCCATTATTCGGTCGACGGTGTCTCGATCGGGACACTCGCCTTGATCGGACCGAAACGGATGGATTACAACCGGGGAATCAACTCGATCATCCATCTACTTCAAGCATTCCAAACCGAATTGCATAAGAACAATTTGGATTGAATATAGAAAGGGGCTCGATTCAGAGTGGAAGAAAAAGAACAGAATCAAAACCTCCAACAAGAAGAAAACGTGACAGAGCCGACTGAAACCGTCGAAGTCACAGAAGAAGAAGTCATCCAAGCGGATCTCGTCGAAGATGAGAAACCAGACTTCGAAGCACAACTCGCAGAAGCAAAAGCTTCAGAGTTACGCCTCCGTGCGGACTTTGAGAACTTCAAACGTCGCAACCGTGTCGAAGCGGAGAACCGCGCGAAGTATTCTTCACAAGCGATTGTCGAAAAGCTATTGCCGCTCGTCGATAACTTGGACCGTGCGCTCCAAATCGAGACAGAAAACGATGAGACGAAATCCGTCTTGACGGGTGTCGAGATGGTAAAACGTCAACTCGTTGAAACGCTTCAAAATGAAGGCGTCGTCGAGATTCCAGCTGTCGGTGAAGCGTTCGATCCGAACTTACACCAAGCGGTCGTTCAAGAAGCGAGCGAAGAACACGAATCAGGTGTCGTCATCGCTGAATTCCAAAAAGGGTACAAATTGCACGATCGTGTGATTCGTCCGAGTATGGTTAAAGTAGCTGAGTAATCAGCAAGTAGGCACTTGAATATTCTAATCATTGAAAGCGAGGAAATAGATCATGGCAAAAATCATCGGTATTGACTTAGGTACAACGAACTCATGTGTTGCAGTAATGGAAGGTGGCGAACCAGTCGTCATCGCTAACGCAGAAGGAAACCGTACGACACCATCTGTCGTCGCATTCAAAAACGGCGAGCGTCAAGTAGGGGAAGTCGCAAAACGTCAAGCGATCACGAACCCGAACACGATCATGTCGATCAAGCGTCATATGGGTACGGACTATAAAGTAGAAGTCGAAGGCAAAGACTACACACCACAAGAAGTCTCTGCGATCATCCTTCAAAAACTAAAAGCGCAAGCAGAAGACTACCTTGGTGAAAAAGTCACAGAAGCTGTCATCACAGTACCTGCTTACTTCAACGATGCAGAACGCCAAGCGACAAAAGATGCTGGTACGATTGCTGGTCTTGATGTAAAACGGATCATCAACGAGCCTACAGCGGCAGCACTCGCATACGGTCTCGAAAAAGGCGAAGATCACACGATCCTCATCTATGACCTTGGTGGCGGTACGTTCGACGTGTCGATCCTTGAACTCGGTGATGGTGTCTTTGAAGTTGTTTCAACTGCTGGTGACAGCCGTCTTGGTGGAGATGATTTTGACCAAAAAATCATCGACCATCTCGTAGCAGAATTCAAAAAAGAAAACGGCATCGATCTTGCTCAAGATAAGATGGCGCTTCAACGTTTGAAAGATGCAGCTGAAAAAGCGAAAAAAGACCTTTCAGGTGTTTCTTCAACACAAATCAGCCTTCCGTTCATCACAGCTGGCGCATCAGGTCCACTTCACTTGGAAATGACGCTTTCACGTGCGAAATTCGATGATCTCACAGCAGATCTCGTTGAACGTACGATGGAACCAACGCGCCGAGCTATGAACGATGCAGGTCTAACACCAGACAAAATCGACAAGATCATCCTCGTTGGTGGTTCGACTCGTATTCCTGCAGTTCAAAAAGCAATCCAGGACTTCACTGGTAAAGAATCGTTCAAAGGAGTTAACCCGGATGAAGTCGTTGCCCTCGGTGCAGCGGTTCAAGGTGGCGTATTGACAGGAGACGTCAAAGACGTCGTTCTTCTCGACGTAACTCCACTCTCACTCGGTATCGAGACAATGGGTGGCGTGATGACAAAATTGATCGATCGCAACACAACGATCCCAACTTCGAAATCACAAGTCTTCTCGACTGCAGCAGACAGCCAACCAGCTGTTGACATCCACGTCCTCCAAGGGGAACGTCCAATGGCAGCAGATAACAAAACACTCGGTCGCTTCCAATTGACGGACATTCCACCAGCACCACGTGGTGTGCCACAAATCGAAGTTAAATTCGACATCGATGCGAACGGTATCGTTAACGTTTCTGCGAAAGATCTCGGAACGAACAAAGAACAGTCGATCACGATCCAATCATCAAGCGGTTTGACTGAAGCGGATATCGAGCAAATGGTCAAAGATGCAGAAGCAAACGCGGACGCAGACAACAAGCGTAAAGAAGAAGTCGAATTACGCAACGAAGCAGACCAACTCGTCTTCGCAACAGATAAAGCAATCAAAGACCTCGGTGAGCAAGTCGCTGACGCTGATAAAGAAAAAGCAGAAGCTGCAAAAGAAAAAGTAACAAAAGCTCTCGAAGGAACAGACATCGAAGCAATCCGTTCTGCAAAAGACGAATTGTCGACAGTCGTTCAAGAGTTGACACAAAAAGTCTACGAGAACATGGCACAGCAACAAGCGGGCGCTGAAGGCGCACAAGCTGGTGGTCAAGACGACAACGTCATGGACGCTGAGTTCGAAGAAGTCGACGAGAAAGACAACAAGTAATTCATCCGACCGATTTTTCGGGCGCTAGAGAGAGCCAAAGCGTATCCGCGCTTTGGCTCTTTCCATGTCGCACGAAGTTCGGTAAAATCAAACAGTATGAAATGAATCGGAATAGAGAGAGGAAGACTGCACGTGGAAAAACGCGATTATTATGAAGTACTAGGCGTCGCGCGCGATGCCTCATCAGCGGAAATCAAACGCGCGTACCGTAAGCTTGCCCGGACGTATCACCCGGACGTCAACAAGGAAGCAGATGCGGATGCGAAATTCAAGGAATTATCGGAAGCGTATGAAGTGTTATCCGATGACAATAAACGAGCACGTTACGACCAATTCGGTCACCAAGATCCATCGCAAGGTGGCGGTGGATTCAGTGGAGCTGAAGGATTCGGAGACATCTTCGACATGTTCTTCGGTGGCGGACGTCGTCAAGATCCAAACGCACCACGTAAAGGACAGGATTTACAATACGTCGAGGAAATCGACTTCATGGAATCGGTCACAGGCGTCGAGAAGACGATCACGATCCCAGTCGAAGAAGATTGCGGTACATGTCATGGTTCGGGTGCTAAACCAGGAACACATCCGGAAACATGTAAACGATGCGGTGGTTCGGGTCACATCAACGTCGAACAAAACACGATGTTCGGTCGTGTCGTCAACCAAACGACATGTTCAACGTGTCATGGCCGTGGACAAATCGTCAATGAGCCATGTGAAACATGTCGTGGAGCCGGTCGCGTTCGTAAAAACAAAGATGTCCGTGTCAAAATTCCAGCAGGGATCGACAATGGGCAACAAATCCGCTTAGCAGGAAAAGGGGAAGCTGGTGTCAACGGTGGACCAGCGGGTGACTTGTATGTCGTCGTTCGTGTCGCAGCACATGAACTGTTCGAACGTGTCGACGATCATATCGTCATGGATATGCCACTTACATTCGCGCAAGCAACACTTGGCGATGAGATCGAAGTGCCAACTGTTCACGGTAAGGTCAGTCTGAAGATTCCAGCCGGAACACAGACAGGATCACGATTCCGTCTCCGCGGAAAAGGGATGCCGAACGTTCGGTCCGGTCACCATGGCGACCAGTACGTCAATGTTGTCGTCATTACACCGAAGAATCTGACGGAACGTCAAAAAGAACTCTTACGGGAATTCAATGAAATCAGCGATGAAAAAGGTGTCGAAGAGCAACACGAAGGTGTCTTCAGCCGGATCAAGACATTCTTCACAGGGTGATCACTACAGAGGAGCGTGACAAGAAATGAAATGGTCAGAGATCTGTGTCCATACGACACAAGAAGCCATCGAAGCAGTTTCAAACATCTTACATGAAGCGGGAGCAAGCGGAGTCGTCATCGAGGACGTCGAAGATTTCGAGATGATGTCCCACCGCGAAGATAACTTCGGTGAAATTTGGGATGAGACGAAACGAGACGAGTATCCGACACAAGGTGTACTCGTGAAGGCGTATCTTGCAGAAAGCAGCGATTTGACGGACACGATCAAAGGCATCGAACATGACATCCAACAGTTGACGAACTTCGGTCTGTCGATTGGCACGGGTGCTGTCACGCTGACTCAAGTAGATGAAGAAGACTGGGCTCATTCATGGAAACAATTCTATAAGCCAGTCAAGATCAGTCGTCATTTGACGGTCGTCCCGATGTGGGAAGACTACACGCCACAGCCGGATGAAAAAATCATCGAGCTCGATCCAGGTATGGCATTCGGAACGGGAACACACCCGACGACGGTTCTCTGTATTCAAGCGATTGAGAACTACTTGCAAGAGCAAGACCGTGTCGTCGATGTCGGAACGGGATCCGGTGTCCTCGCGATTGCAGCAGCGAAGCTTGGGGCAAAAGATGTCTTTGCACTGGATTTAGACGAAGTCGCTGTCAAATCAGCGACAGAAAACGTCGCTTTGAACGAAGTCAGTGAGCAGATCACGGTTCGTCAAGGCGACTTGATGAAGGAATTGAGTGAGCCGGTCGAGTTGATCGTCGCAAACATCTTAGCGGAAGTCATCCTCCTCTTCGTCAAGGATGCCTATACGTTGACGTTACCAGGCGGTCATTTCATCGCTTCCGGTATCATCAGTCAGAAGAAGGATATGGTCGTACAAGCGATGCAAGAAGCAGGATTTACGATCGTCGAGACGACGAAGCTTGAGGACTGGGTCGCGATCATCGCGAAACGGGAGGCGTAAACGCATGCAACGGTATTTCGTCGAGCCCTCGATGCGTCAGGGAGATGTCTTTCATCTCCCGAAAGACGACGCACACCATATGAAAAACGTCATGCGGATGGAAGTCGGCGGAGAGATTCTCGTACTCGACGGGACAGGTCTTTACCGGTGCCGCCTGGAAGCACTCGATAAACAAGCGGCTTCTGCCCGGATCGAAGAGACTTTACCGATCAAGACGGAGTTACCGATTCGTGTGACGATCGCCCATGGATTGCCAAAAGGCGATAAGATCGAACTCGTTGCGCAAAAAGCAACGGAACTCGGGATGCATCAGCTACGGATTTTCGAAGCCGATCGTTCCGTCTCGAAATGGGATCAGAAGAAGGTTCCGAAAAAGATTGAACGCCTCGAAAAAATCGTCAAGGAAGCAGCGGAACAATCGTACCGTGCCCACTTGCCGACAGTCGACTTCGTGGCGTATGATGAAGTCTTACAGGATGCATCGAACTACACGGCTTGTCTGGTTGCCTATGAAGAATCAGCGAAACAAGGGGAGGCCTCCGTCCTCGCTATGACGCTTGCTGGACTGCAAGAAGGAGATTCCCTTCTTGTCGTCATCGGACCTGAAGGTGGGTTCGCTGAAGCAGAAATCGCACGTTTGACGGATGCCGGTTTTAAAAAAGCCGCTCTAGGGCGCCGCATCTTACGGACGGAAACGGCACCGTTGTATGTCCTTTCCGCCGTCTCGTATCATTTTGAATTGAAAGGGTGAACGAAATGGCAACTGTTGCCTTTCAAACGCTTGGCTGTAAAGTCAACCATTACGAAACAGAAGCTGTCTGGCAACTGTTCAAGGACGCTGGCTACGCACGCGTTGATTTTGCTGATCATGCGGACGTGTATGTCGTCAATACATGTACGGTCACGAATACCGGAGATAAGAAAAGTCGCCAAGTCATCCGACGGGCGATTCGCCAAAATCCGGATAGTGTCATCTGCGTAACGGGCTGTTATGCCCAAACGTCTCCTGCTGAGATCATGGCGATTCCTGGCGTTGATGTCGTCGTCGGAACGCAAGATCGGCATAAAATGATTGGATACATCGAACAATTCCGTGAAGAACGCATGCCAATCAATGCGGTCGGAAACATCATGAAAGCCAAAGTCTATGAAGAACTGGATGTACCAGCTTTTACGGACCGGACACGGGCTTCGCTGAAAATTCAGGAAGGTTGTAACAACTTCTGTACGTTCTGTATCATCCCATGGGCACGTGGTCTCATGCGGTCTCGTCAACCGGAAGATGTCTTGAAGCAAGCACAACAGCTCGTTGATGCGGGTTACAAAGAAATCGTCTTGACGGGAATCCATACAGGTGGATACGGAGAAGACTTAAAAGACTACAACTTAGCGAAATTACTTAAAGCACTCGAATCCGTCAATGGACTTGAACGTTTACGCATTTCGTCGATCGAAGCGAGTCAAATCACGGACGAGGTACTCGATGTCCTGAAGGACTCACCAATCGTCGTTCGTCACTTGCACGTTCCGATCCAGTCTGCATCCGATACGGTCCTTCGCCGGATGCGCCGCAAGTATACGATGGCGGAATTCGGAGAACGGATCACGCGTCTGAAGGAAGTCCTGCCTGACTGTGCAATCACGTCGGATGTCATCGTTGGTTTCCCAGGTGAGACGGAAGAAGAGTTCATGGAAACGTTCAACTTCATCAACGATCATAAGTTCAGTGAGTTGCATGTCTTCCCGTACTCGAAACGGACGGGAACACCGGCTGCGATGATGGACGATCAAGTCGAGGAATCGATCAAAGAAGAACGCGTCGCGCGCTTGATTGCCTTATCAGATCAACTCGCGAAGGAATATGCTTCGAAATACGAGGGAGAACTGCTTGAGATCATTCCGGAAGAATTTTCGGAAGAAGCAGGCGGTCGTCTCGTCGGTTACACGGATAACTATCTGCGTGTCGCAATCGAAGGCGATGAGTCAATGATCGGACAACTCGTTCGTGTCAAAATCACGAAAGCCGGCTATCCGATGAATGATGGTCAATTCGTCCGCATCATGCAGACATTAAAAGACGCTGCGGTCTAATCGAAAGGGCAAAGGAAACCTCTGGTTTTCTTTGCCACTTTTTTTGTTTTCATTTCAGGAATGCGCTACACTGAATACAGTTCAATTAAGGAAAGAGGATATCATTCATGCGAATCAACAAATTCATTAGCGAAACGGGCTTTTGCTCAAGACGTGCTGCCGATAAACTGATCGATGCAGGTCGTGTGACGATCAACGGTCTGACAGCAGAACTCGGCTCGCAAGCTGAAGAAACGGACGTCGTCGAAATCGACGGTCAGCCGCTTCAGACAAAACCAAAACCTGTCTACATCGTCTTAAATAAACCAGTCGGCATCACGTGTACGACAGAGCTTGATATCGAAGGAAACATCATCGATTTCGTCAATCATCCGAAGCGGATTTTCCCAATCGGTCGCCTCGATAAAGATTCAGACGGCTTGATTCTGTTGACGAATGACGGTGATGTCGTTAACCGGATCTTACGAGCAGAAAACAATCACGACAAAGAATATATCGTAACCGTCGATGCACCAATTACGGATACGTTCATTCAAGGGATGGCGAGTGGTGTTGACATTCTCGGTACGACAACGAAGGAATGCATCGTTGAACCACTTGAGACACGGACATTCCGGATCATTTTGACGCAAGGGTTAAATCGTCAGATTCGCCGTATGTGTAAAGAGTTCGGCTACCGAGTTAAGCGTCTCCAACGCGTCCGGATCATGAACATCGAGCTTGGCGATTTACCGATTGGTTCTTGGCGAGATTTGACAGAAGAGGAATTACGCGTGTTGTTTACGACGCTTGACGGGCAATAAGGTTCAATGAAAGTCGCCACTGGCGGCTTTCTTCATACATAAGGGGGATGACCGTGGATAAACGGGGTATGACTGCGACATTTGTCGCCTACGTGATTGGTGGACTGTTGCCGATCTACAAAGTATTTGCTGCTGGTATTCCAGCATGGACGGTCGTTTCAATTCGGATATTGAGTGCGTTCATCTTCGTGACGTTGTTACTACGCCTGACGAAGAAATTCCAATTCGTTCGTCAATTATGGCAAAACAAACGCCAGCGCTATACCGTGCTTGCGGCAGGGCTCGTATTAGGTGGGAACTGGTCGCTCTATCTTTACGCCATCGGGGAAGGGTATATCGTTGAGTCGTCACTCGGGTATTACATCAATCCGCTCGTCAGCGTCTTGTTCGGTTTGATCTTTTTTAAGGAACGATTGACGCGTCCGCAAGTGATTGCGATTTTATCAGCAATCATCGGTGTGATGATTTTAACGCTCGGTTATGGTCAATTTCCGATTATCGCCTTTTCACTTGCCGTCTCGTTCGCATTTTACGGTGTACTAAAGAAAAAGGCAGCAGCCGAACCATTATCCGGATTATTTTTAGAGACACTGGTCACGCTCCCGTTCGCTCTCTTGACGCTTGGTGTGACAGATAATCAACCGCTTGCGATGCCGACGAGTGCGCTGGTTGCGATCATCATGCTCGGGATCGCAACAGCAGTCCAATTGATGTTATTCGGATACGGAATGCCGAAAATCCCGTTTGTCTACGTCGGGATTCTCCAATACATTGCCCCGACCCTGACGCTACTCCTTGGAATTTATCTATTTAATGACGTCTTTACGACGATTCACTTCATCGCTTTCCTGTTCATTTGGATTGCTGTTGCTCTCTTTACGATCAGCGGTTTATCGGCAGGAAAAATGCGAATGAAGAAGGTATCATAATGAAAGAAGGGATTACGTGAATCTACCAGGATTCTTTGCGACACTTGTCGCGTATATCATTTGGGGACTCTTACCGCTCTACTGGAAGATGCTCGCCAACGTACCGAGTGAAGAGATACTGGCACACCGGATCATCTGGTCATTCTTATTTCTGCTCATCTTATTATCATTTCAAAAAGCACTTGGGAAGTGGAAAACGGCGTTACGCGATCCGTTCACGCGGCGACTCTTTTTCTTAAACGGACTGATCATCAGTCTGAACTGGTTCATCTATATCTGGGCCGTCAATCATCAATTCATTGTCGAAGCGTCGCTTGGTTATTACATCAATCCGCTTGTCAGCATCGTCTTTGGTGTCGTATTCTTTCGGGAAAAGCTTTCACGGATCGAGTGGATCTCGATTGTCCTTGCGACGATCGGTGTCTTGATTTTGACGATTGGCTACGGCGAGTTTCCATGGATTTCGATCGCACTTGCCTTAAGCTTCGGCTTTTACGGCGTCGTCAAAAAGCGGCGACCACTCGAATCAACGGTCAGTCTGACGCTCGAGACGATGGCGCCGCTTCCGCTGGCTTTGATTTTCCTAGGCTATTGGCAAGTACAAGGGACGTCTTCGATGACCGAATCTGTCGGTACGACGACCGGACTCATCTTGACCGGGATTGTCACCGCTGTTCCACTTTTGTTATTCGGATTCGGGGCACAACGGATTCCGTTCACGTGGGTCGGATTCCTGCAATTCGTCGCACCAACCTTGTCGCTTGGACTCGGTGTGTTGCTGTATCACGAACCATTTACTAAAACGCACATGGTGGCGTTTACATGTATTTGGACAGCAGCAATCGTCTTTACGCTCAATGGTGTCTGGATTCGGAAAAAACAGCTCCGAAAAGTCGCGTAAAAAGATAGAAGTCTGACCTCTTGCGTGATAGAATAAAAACAGAGTCTAAGGGATACCCTTAAGGAGGACAACAAACATGAATTTAGCAGGAATGATCGACCATACGGCACTGAAGCCAGAAACATCACGTGCTCAGATCGAAACACTCTGTAAAGAAGCATTAGAATACAAATTCGCAAGCGTCTGTGTTAACCCAACATACGTCGCGTTAGCAGCAGAACTCTTAAAATCAGATGATGACGTCAAAGTATGTACAGTCATCGGCTTCCCACTTGGAGCAAACACACCAGAAGTAAAAGCATTCGAAACAAAGGATGCGATCCAAAACGGTGCAACTGAAATCGATATGGTTCTCAACATCGGCGCATTAAAAGATGGCGATCTTGAGTTAGTAGAACGTGACATTCGTGCGGTTGTCGAAGCGGCAAACGGTACACTCGTTAAAGTCATCTTCGAAAACTGCCTTCTTACAAAAGAAGAAATCAAAACAGCTGCTGAACTTTCAGTTAAAGCAGGTGCTAACTTCGTGAAGACATCGACTGGTTTCTCAACAGGTGGTGCAACTGTCGAAGACATCCGTCTCATGCGTGAGACAGTTGGTCCTGACATCGGTGTTAAAGCATCTGGTGGCGTTCGTGACTTCGAAGGTGCAAAAGCAATGATCGATGCAGGTGCATCGCGCATTGGCGCATCAGCAGGAATCGCAATCGTTACAGGTGGTACTTCTGATAGCGACTACTAAGAATATCTCAAATGTCCCTCTTTTTTTGAGGGGCATTTTTTTGTTATGGAATTATTCTGAATTTAAATTTTGTATTAAGAAGTCAGACATCGCTTCCGATAATCAGATGTAGAATGTCGGAAGGATGTGGAATGAATGAAACGGTGGAGTGGAATCATACTGGCATCGACACTTAGCCTCGCAGGGTGCGGCAGTGTCATCGATGATCCAGAACGGGCAGTCAAGGAACGAAAGGAAATGGCAGTCGTCTTGTCGGATGTGGGTCTTGGCGATCAATCATTCAGCGATGCGGCGATGAGCGGTATGGCGTTGTTACGCGAGAAGGAAGGTTGGTCAATCGATTACCGAGAGTTGAACGAAACGAAGACCTATAAAGTAGCATTCGAAGCGTTAGCGAAGAAGAAGCCGACCGTCATCGTCGGACTGGGATTCATGGGACAGACGGATCTTGAGACCGTTGCTAAAAAATATCCGAAACAACAATTCGCCTTGATTGATGCTGTATCGACGTTACCGAACGTACTCTCGGTTACGTTCAAAGAGGACGAAGGAAGCTATTTAGCGGGTGCGGCTGCAGGTATCCAAACGAAGACGAATACGATTGGTTTCGTCGGTGGGATGAAGTCACCTCTGATCGAAAAATTCGAAAAAGGATACATAGCTGGCGCAAAAGCCGTCAATCCAAAAACAAAAGTACTCGTCGAATACGCAGAGGACTTTGCAGCGCCTGAAAAGGGACGGACGCTCGCAAACGAAATGATGCAGAAAAAAGCAGACGTGTTATACGCAGCTGCTGGATTGACAGGAAGCGGTGTCCTTGAGGCAGCGCAAACGAAGGGGAAAAAAGCGATCGGTGTCGATAGCGATCAGACCCCGATCGCACCTGACGCTGTCATGACGTCAATGCTAAAACAAGTTGATCTTGCGATCACGAAAATCGGACAAGATGTGGCTGCGAAAGGTCTACAGTCCGGACAAGTCGTCCTGGGTGTCAAAGAAGGGGCAATCCAGTTGGCTCCAATCCGAAACACGAACTTTACGGACGGGGAACGAAAAAAATTAGAGCAGCTACAACAAGACGTGCTCGAAGGTAAGGTGACGATCCAATGACGTTACGGAAACGATTTTTACTCTCCACGTTAGTGACGATTTTGAGTGTCGTCATCTTGATGGGATGGACTTTGTTCCAACTCCGTCAAATTCAGTCCTATAACGAAGATTACGGGAAACAGCTCGTTGAGATCTCAGAGCTTGAAACGAAGCTCTTATATGAACAGGCAGCATGGAACCGACTGGCAAGCCAACCGTCTGAAAGTCAGGCGGAGCAAGTACAGGCACTTAGCAAAAAGAACGAACAAGCCTTGAACCAGTTACAAAAGACGTATTTGATTCCAGCATTTCAAGAAGAGTTGAACCGGGCGGATATGAAATATAAGACGCTTGCTGCGAAACGGACGGAACTGACGGACGCGATGAATCCGATTGAGATTCGCTCCCATGCCGCACGAATCGAAGGTGTGCTCAGTGATCTCTATACGTTACATACGAAAAATGGAGAGTTTTATGATGTCTTACAACGTGAAGCAAAAGACGAGACATTGAACCTGACGCGGACCGTCATGATTGCGACATTCATTCTCCTGATTGGTCTTGCGTTATACAACTGGTACTTCGCACGTAGCATCACGCGACCGATCAGCCGTGTCGTCCGGACAGCAGAACAGATTTCGGACGGAGACTTATCGCAGGAATTAGTCGTATCCGGTCGAAAAGATGAGATTGGTCGACTCGAGACAGCGGTTGCGCAGATGCAAGGAACATTGCATGAGGTCATCGGAACGATCAGTCGTTCGTCGAATACGATTCGTCAGATGAGTACGGAAGCGACGACGGAGAACGCGAACATCGTTGAAGTTTCTGGTAACATGACCCATGCGATCAATGAGATGGCGAGCGGGACACAAACGGTGTCGGACGATATCCAGACGACAGTCAGTACGATGTCCGATATGCAACAGCTCTTTGAAGAGAGTGAACAACGTGCACAAACGGCTTATGCAGAAGGACAGGCGGCCGATCACGTGATGGTTCAAAGTAGTTCCATCATGGAACAACAGGCCGCATCACTACGTGCATCAACAGAACAAAATCGCGAACTTGGTCAGAAACTGGAAGGTTTCTTAGAGCAGACGCAACAAATCGAACAGATGGCGCAACTCGTCGCTGGAGTTTCTGCACAGACGAATTTATTATCACTTAATGCGGCCATCGAGGCGGCGCGGGCTGGGGAAGCCGGTCGTGGATTTGCCGTCGTAGCAAGTGAAGTTAAAAAGTTAGCGGATGAGACAAATGAGGCGACGCGCTCAATCTTCTCACTCGTTCGTTCGATTCGTCAGGATGGTGCTGTCTTACAAGAAGCACTCGTGCAAGCGGAGCGGGAGCAGACGAATCAGGTCGAGAACTTCACACACGTTCAAGAAGCATTCGGTGAGACGCGTCAAAAGGTAGCAAGTGTGACGGAAACGCTCGATTACGTGACGAAACAACTCGTTCATTCGAAACAACAAGCCCGTCATGTCGTTGGTCAAGTCAGTACAGTCAGTGGCGTCATGGAAGAACTTGCAGCCGGAAACGAAGAAATTGCTGCTTCGATGCGTGATCAACAGGCATCGTTCGAACAGATTCATCAATTGATGCAAGAACTCGAATCGACGACGACGTCGCTTGACAGTCAGACACATCAATTCAAAATTTAATGAACACAGCAAAAAGTGCACGCTTTCTCAGGAAGAGAAGGCGTGCACTTTTTCTTGAATCGACTTATTAGACTTATTAGAAGAAGCTTTCTGGATCGAGCTCATTCGTCCGTCCATTCGCATCATACTGGTATCCACCATCGTGGATTTCAAAATGCAAGTGTGGACCAGTTGAGTTACCAGTGCTTCCGAGAACACCGATTTGCTGTCCTTGTTTGACTTGTTGTCCCTGTTTAACGTTTAAGGCATTCATATGAGCATACACGGTCGTATATGTTTTCCCGTCGATATTATGAGAGATATAGACGTGATTTCCGTAAGGACCACCTGAACTTGCTAAGATGACTGTTCCGCTTGCAGACGCAACGATTGGCGAGTTGAGTGGACCAGCGAAGTCTGTTCCGTTGTGGTACGCATAACCATTACTTCCGCTTGCTGCACCCATTCCTTGCGAAACAGAGCCTTGAGCAGGTTTGATGAATTTACCTTTTGCTTTTGAGATGACTTTCGTACTGGCCTTGCTAACAGATGCTGGCGCTGCCGATTGTTTCGCGGCTTTTGCGGCAGCTGCTTTTGCAGCACGAGCTGCCGCTTTTTCAGCTGCTTCCTGTGCCTTCAGTTGGGCCGATGCCTCTTTCAGGCTGAGGATATTGGATTCTATTTTTTTCTTTTGTGACGTCAAGCGTTTCAAAAGGGCTGTTCGTTTTTGTTTCTCTTCTTTCAGTTCACGTTGTTTCTTTTTTAAAACATTACGATCTTCAATCAAGTCTTGGCGTGTCTGCTTCAATTCTTCTTTCGCAGCTGCCAGTTCTTTTTTGTTTGATTCGTAATCTTTTAACAAAGAAGCATCGCTTTCCGCAATCGTATTGAAGGCATTGAAGCGGCTAATCATATCACCGACATCTTTTGCGCCGAAGACGGCTTCAAGCAGCGGGGCATTATCGGCTTTAGACTGACGAACTGCCAGGCGATCACCGAGCATTTTTTCTTGCTTCTTGATTTTCTTTTGTAACTTTTCGATTTTATCTTCTAATCGAGCAATCTGTTTCGTGTTTTCGTCGATCTTCTTTTGATTTTCGACGACTTGTAATGTCAGCCCGTTAATCTGTTGATCCAGGGCGTAGACTTGTTGCTGTGCTTTAGATAATTGATTATTTTTTTGAGACAACGCCTCGCGTTGCTTCGATTGTTGTTGCTGGTTTTGTTGTTGCTTTTCTTTATATGAGCTTGCCGCGTCGACGGGAGTTGTCGTCATGAGCGGACTTGCGAGTAAAGTGAGTGTCATGAGCGATAGCCCGAGTGACTTTCCGAAAGGTCGTTTCATAAACTAAGCGTCATTCCTTTCCCTTGTGAAGTGTTACCTATCCCACTCTAACAAGAAAATCGAAAAATCCACTTTACAATTCTTTTAAAAAAATACAAGAGAAACTAGCAGAAAGTATGAAGAATTTATGAAAATAACGATAGAGAAGTAAAAGGACATGCTTGAATCGTTGATATAGAAGGAAAAATTGAGGAACGATTGATTGATTTCCGAATGATGTCATAGGATATATTTTTGTAACATCATATAAATAGAACGTTTATTAATGTTTGAAAAAGGTATAAGTATAGTTTTTGTGAAATGAAAAAGTGCCCCGAAAGGCACTCAGCACGAATCATTCTTCATAAATCATCTTTCGTGTCATTCCACCGTCTAGGACCAATGTTTCGCCCGTCAAGAAATCGTTATCTGGGTGTGTCAGATAGAGAGCCGCACGAGCGACATCACTTGGTTTTCCGACGCGACCAGCTGGATGTTGACTATGATCTTCAGGTGATAATTCTTGATAGTCACCGGTTTCAATCCAACCAGGAGCAATCGCGTTGACGAGAATTCCGTCTTCTCCAAGTGAGACAGCAAGTGCATGGGTCAGAGCAAAAATGCCACCTTTCGTCGACGCATAGGATTCCGTATGCGGTTCCGACATAAAGGCGCGGGTCGAAGCAAGGTTGATGATTCGACCACCACTTTTACTTTGTTTCAAATAGGGTGTAGCCGCCTTAGTTGTCAAGAAGATGCTACGCAGATTCGTATGATGAACTCGGTCCCATTCCTCAAGCGATAATTCGAGTAATGGTTTTCGAATCATAATTCCAGCGTTGTTGATGACAATGTCGATGCGACCAGTATGTTCAATCGCTTTTTCAATCAACAGTTGAACGTCTTTTTCATGTTGGATATCGAGGTGATAGAAATAAGCCGTACCACCATCTTCTTCAATTTGTTGGACCAATTCGTCTCCTGTCATCTGATCGATATCAGCAAGAACGACATTTGCGCCATGCGCAGCATAGGTGCGGGCGAGTTCTGCACCAATTCCATTCGCAGCTCCTGTAATGATGACGGTTTGATTAACATGATTCATAAAAATCATCCTTTCTGTAACGCTTCTCTCCCTTTTTTACCGTTCCATCATATCCTGAAACCTGACAGGATTATCATCCGTAGGAACAGGGAAATAGAAAAGCGTTGAAGTTACTTTAGAATGGGGGAAAATAGGAATGAAATTCTCGAATCAACAATTAGAAAAACAACAAAATCAATATGCCGAAGATGCAAAAGATTATATCGATCGTCCGAAAAAGACGAATTCGTTGTTACAACGAGCAACTGCAAAGGTAAACAGTAACTCTCGTTTGTCCGTCGTCTTCTCACCGTTGACGTTATTCGTCGATATGATTCGCGCGTACCAATCAGGTGAATATCGCAACATTCGTCGTACGACGATCTTAAAAGTAATCGGAGCGTTGATTTACCTCGTGTCACCGATTGACCTCGTACCTGATTTCGTACTCGGATTTGGTTTCGCAGACGATATCGCGGTCATCCTTTTCGTCACGAAAACAGTCTTTGAAGAATTGACACGTTTCAGTGACTGGCAAGATGAACAACAAAAGCGCCGTACGCAACCAGTACAAAGTGAGGATGCGTATTAATCAAATAGATGATCCGAGCGACTTCACTATGAGAAGTCGCTCTTTCTGATGTAAAAAGAGCCGTTTCCTGTACGCCTTCTTGAAAGTTCGATACACTAGAAATAGTTGGTAAAGGGGGAGGAGGGACGAAGATGGGACATCACTGGATGGAGTCATACGGTTATATTGGCATCATGATGACGCTCATGTTTCCATTCATACCGAGCGAAGTGCCGCTAGCGTATGCCGGATATCTCGTCCACACGGCACAGGCGAATCTGCTATTCATGTTGTTCCTCGCTGTAGTGAGCTTCGTCATTAGTCAGAACCTCTTCTTTACGATTGGTCAGTTCGGGAGTGAACGGTTATTGAACCGTTTATTCAAATGGTTTCGGATTTCGGAAACAAAAATGCTTCAGTTTCAGACACAAATGGAGACGAAGGGACGCTATATTCTCCTTCTGTCCCCGATGTGGCGCATCGGATTTGCGATTGGTGCCGGTCTGACTGGTGTTTCACGCTGGACGTTTACCGTCGTGACGACGATTTCCTTTTTCCTTTGGTCGGCGATCTTCATTTGGGGCGGGAAAGCCGTCGGGCATGAATGGCGAAAATTGCACCATCTCAATCATCCAATAGTTTGGATTGGTTTAGGTGTGTTGATTACGGTTGGCTACTTGATTCAAAAAAAGAGAAAAGCAAAAAAAGAAATCTAAAAGGAGTGGGAACATGGGAATTATCTTATTCGATATTGACGGTACATTGATCGATTCAACGGAACAGATGACAGAAGCAATCCATCGGGCGATGGAGGACATGCCGCATCTTCCAAAACCTTCTAAAGCTAGTGTACAAGCAAGTTATGGTTTAGCAGGAAGTGCCTTTTGGCGTAAGGCGATTCCGGAAGCCTCAGAAGAGGATATTCGGTTGATTCGTAAAAAAAGACATGGTCATCTAGAAGCGACGATGGCAGAACAGAATGTCTTGTTTGATGGAATTCGATCCTTATTAGAAGCGCTAGTGTCTGCAGGACATACCATTTCAACAGCGAGTAATTGTGGCAACCACTATCTTAACCTTGTGCTGGATAGTCAAGACATTCGTTCGTTTTTCACGAGTCCGAAATGCTTAGAATCCGTCAACGGGAAAGAAAAGGCGGATATTTTACGAGCGCACCGTGAGGAGTTTGGGGAAGAGTCCTACTGGATGATCGGGGATCGGTCTTCCGATGTGGAAGCGGCTCGTAAGGAAAAGATGCCGGTCGTTTTATGCCAGTACGGTTTTGGGACACAATCCGAGTGGGATTCGGCAGACCATGTCATCGAGTCACCGCTTGACTTACTGACAGTGATCAAATAAATGCACCAAAAAGCCAAGCCGATCCGTCGATTTTTTAGACGGTCGGCTTGGCTTTTTTGTGATGAGAGAACGATAACGATGAACTTACTCGAAATCCAGTCGGTATGGTTCTGCACTCATCCATGGACGGAATCTCCGGAAGAGTAGGTGGAACACTAGACAAAGGATGACCGGCAAGAAGATGAATAATCCCAGAACAAATGTCATGTTGAACAATGTCCAGCCTCCTGACATCAGATGTAACGCATTGATCGGACCGATTAATCCAGACATTCCGAAGCCGGCACTAAACGGTGTACCTTGGACGCCGAGCATTCCTGCTAGTGCGCCAAGGATAGCAGCACTACACATGACAGGAAGAATCATCAAGGGATTACGGATGAAGTTCGCCATCTGGATTTTAGGAGAACCAAGAAAATGAGCAATCGACGTTCCGCGCGAATTGGCTTGCCACCCGGCAATCGCAAGACCGAATCCAGCGGCACAGACGCCTAGATTTGCAGCTCCGGCGGCAACACCCGATAGACTGATGGCGGTCGCAATACCGACCGTTGAAAGCGGAGAGACGATCAGTACGGAAAAAGTAATCGCAATCAGAATACCCATTAAGACGGGTTGAAGTGCCGTAAAGTCTGAGATGACATGTCCGATCGCTGTCGTGATCCGTGTCACGAACGGATACGTCAAAACACCAATCCCACCGGCACCGACAATCAAAATCGTTGGCATGACAAGCACCGTATACGTCTTGAAACGTTCACCGATCAATAAGACGATTGCCGTCGCAACAGCTGCCGTCAGTCCGGCATTGATGACGTCGCCCGTGCCGACGAAAACGAAGGTCGCATCTGCACGAGTTGCAACGCCTGAGCCAACGACCGTCGCGAGTCCAATCGACGTGGTCGCAATCGGTGTCACTTTAAATTGCATGGCTACGGCAACACCAATCACCATCGGCAAAAGGCGCATCGCGAGTGTAGTGGCATCTAAAACATGCTGGGCTCCGGATACGTATGGCAACAACGCCTTAGCGAGTTCACCGAGTAGTGCTCCCGGAATGAGGGCAACGAGAATTCCGATACTGAGTCCGTTTAAAACATGAACAGCGAATTGACGTGGCTGACGCAAAATAGATGAATCCATACAAGTCCTCTCCTTATGTAATGCTTTTGTGCATAACAGTATAAAAGTTATGAATTGTGTTTTATCTTACGGTAAGAACAGAAGGACGTCAAGAAAAAGTTAGAAAATTCCAAACATGCAAAGGATTCGTCTTTCAGAAACGGAATTGTTACAGTGAAGAAGTACATTGAATGAGGAGGTCATGAATCATGTCAGAACAACGTATCGTATTAGCAGCACGACCAAACGGAAAACCAACAGGGGAAACATTCCGCTATGAATCATTTGAGTTAACAGAGCTGAAGGAAGGACAAGTCGCACTGGAGTCACTCTATATCTCGGTCGATCCATATATGCGGGGTCGTATGAACGATGCGCGTTCTTATTCGCAACCATTTGAGATTGATGAACCGATTCACGGAGGTGTCGTAGCACGTGTCATCGAGTCTAAAAGTGAAGGGCTCAAGTCAGGTGATGTCGTTGTCGGGATGCTCGATTGGGCAACAAAAGTAGTCGTCGATGCGAAAACCGTTCGTAAAATCGATGAGCAAATCGCACCGATTTCAACAGCACTTGGTGTTCTCGGAATGACAGGGATGACAGCGTATTTCGGATTGCTTGATATCGGGAATCCACAACCAGGGGAAACGGTCGTCGTATCGGCAGCAGCAGGGGCTGTTGGATCGATCGTTGGTCAAATCGCTAAAATCAAAGGCGCACGTGTCGTCGGAATCGCAGGAAGTGACGAAAAGCTACAACACTTGAAAGCAGATCTTGGTTTTGATGAAGTCATCAATTATAAAACGGAAGACATCCGGGAAGCGTTAGACCGGACATGTCCAGACGGCATCGATGTCTATTTTGAAAACGTCGGTGGGGAAATCGGTGATGCAGTTCTTGATCGACTCAATCCATTCGCGCGGGTACCAGTCTGCGGTGCCATTTCTGGATATAACGCACAACAGGACATCGGTCCACGTGTTCAATCGAAATTAATCATCGCGCGTGCGCGCATGCAAGGTTTCTTAGTGGGCGATTATGGCAAACGATTCAAGGAGGCGGCTGAGCAACTCGGTCAATGGGTTAGTGAAGGAAAGTTACAATACGAAGAGACGATCTTTGAAGGATTCGATCGTGTACCAGATGCTTTCCTTGGCTTATTCGATGGGTCGAACACGGGGAAACTATTAGTAAAAGTGAAGTAAATATGCCAAAAGAGGTTGCGGAATCATTTCCGCAACCTCTTTTTCAATGGCGTAAGATTCATGAATCTTTTCGATCGCGCTCGAGCTCTTCAGGATCAGGATCCGGATGTTGTGTTTCCGCAGGCTTGATTCCGGGATCGGATGTCTCAGCTGGATCAGGATCCGGGTGAAGACCAACGTCTGCCTTTTCATCTGGTAAATCATGTTTTTTTTCGTTTAACATGTCCACTCATCTCCTTTTATCAATACGTAGTAATGTTTCCCCGTTTTTTAAATCCAAAACAATCAGGGTGCATAGGATTCGTTTTTGAAAACATGTGAATGACTTCCACGGACAAGAAAGTGAAAGCGGTCGATTTCCTAGGAAATACAGGTTGACTGAACTGGAATGTAAGGAAAATCCAAAAAAGCTTCATGAAGTCTTTACAAAAACCTTGCAAGTCCTTCAAGTAGCCTTTGAACTGCTTCCGTAGACTAAGAAAGAGTTGAAAAGAGGAAGGGTGTTTACGTGTGAGTGATCAAAAATGGAAACGACAAATCATGCAACAACTGAACTGGGTCCGCGAAGAGAAAAAACGGCTGACGAGCGCGACGACCGCAAGTAAAGATGCACTCGAAAAACTCCGTCAGTTAGACGTCTTGCGACTGCCGACGGTTCGAACTTCTAATAACACGACGACACGTTACCGACAAAATAGCCAAGCGTCACTACTAGATCAATTGGATGTCTCACATATACCGATCCGGACGACGACGCGTTATTATGAAAAACGATCAATCGAAATAGCCATCGTCTGTTCGGAATTCATGTATGCCTACTATGAAGATGCGGCTCATCTTCATTACGTTAATTCTGATACGTTTGAGGATGTCTTCAAACGCCCAATTGATCTATTTTTAGTTATTTCGTCTTGGAAAGGACTCCAAAATGATGATTGGAAAGGTGTCGCCACACCGAATTCCAAGAAGCGAAACCGTTTACTTGCGATGATGCAAGAAGTGAGAGATAAAGGCATTCCAGTCGTTTTTCAATCGACAGAAGATCCGAGCAATCATGAACGTTTTCAAGACGTGGCGCAAGCTGCGGATTACGTTCTGACTTCAGATGAGGCGATGATTCCTGAATACCGTGTCTTATGTGGACACGATCGGATCATGGCGATGCCGTTTGGTGTCAATCCACTGATTCATAATCCAATCGGGGCGACACGTAGCCGAAAGAAGGGCGTCTTATTTGCCGGTAGCTGGATGGCGAAATATCCGGAACGTGTGAAAGATACGGAAATGTTATTTGATGGGGTGATGCAATCCTCGCACGAACTCGATATCGTGGACCGAAATTATCATCTCGACTTACCAGCTTATCAGTTTCCGGAGTGCTATCAATCACGGGTCGCACCAGCGATTCCTTATGATGCCTTACAACAAGTCAGTAAATGTTATGACTGGGTTTTGAACTTGAACAGCATCAAATACAGCAAAACGATGTGTGCCCGTCGCGTTTATGAATCACAAGCACTCGGGAATTTGATTCTGTCGAATTACAGTATCGCCGTCAATAATGAATTTCCGAATATTTTTACCGTGCATGACGCACAAGAGGCGACGGCAATCGTGGAGCGCACGTCGCAAGAAGAAATCGAACGGTTACGAGCAGAAGGACTTCGTGCCGTCATGACGGGGCATACGGTCTTCGAGCGGATGGATCAGATTCTAGCGTTCATCGGGCGCATACCTGAGACACAAAAACATCGTTTACTAGTCGTCGTCGCTCAGGACGGAGAAGACATCCGTAACGTAATCGATCGCCAAAGCCTCACACCCGACGCAATCGTTTCTGTGGATGCATTAACGGAGCAACTTTACAATCAAGCAGATCTCGTTGCTTGGATGGATGGACAGGAATCCTATGGTGAGTATTATCTAGAGGATCTTGTGAATGGTTTTAAATACAGTGATGCCAGCATCGTTCGCAAAGGAAGTGAGTATCCGTATCATGTACAAGAGATGAGCGGTAGCCGAAACGGTGCGATTGTTTGGCGGTCAGCTATCGGATATGACATGTTCCAGGCAGATGAACTGAACGGAAAAACACTGTTGCTTGATCAATTGGAGTGGAACGAGCAGACGGTAGTTCCGACGAATCAGACTCCGCAACTGTCGGTCGTCGTTCCAATCTATAACAATGGAAAACACCTCACGTATAAATGTTTCGCCAGTCTCACGCGGATGGATCGATTCATGGAGTCAGAGATTTTACTCGTAGATGATGGATCGACGGACAGAGCGACACGTCAAGCCGTAGAGCGTCTCGCACGACGTCATGAAAATGTCAGAACCTATTTCTTTGAGACAGGTGGAAGCGGTAGTGCTTCACGTCCGCGTAACAAAGGAGTCGAGATGGCACGAGCTGACTACGTGACGTTCCTTGATCCGGATAACGAGGTGCTCAGTGATCGATACGCCTTTTTGCTTCAAGAACTAGAAAAAGATCCATCACTTGATTTTGTGGCAGGGCATATGAAAAAGCTTGCCGAGAAGACAAGTATCATCGCCTTACCGACGATTCGTAAACAAGGACGAACGGTTTGCGAGGATCCGAAAGCTTTTCTATTGAAACATCGGTTTGCGGTACAAAGCATTCAAGCACTCGTCGTCCGTCGCACCTTCTTGCTTGAACATCAATTGGAACAGGTCGTCGGTGCGGTTGGTCAGGACTCCTTGTTCTTCCAAGAATTGATGCTTCGCGCGAACCGTGTCTTACTCGTCAATCGAGTTATCCACTATTACTACGCAGCTGTTGCGGGGTCGACCGTGAATGCATTGACGGTGAAGTTCTTCGAACGAAGTGTCGTCCGAGAGCGGGCACGTGCTGAGAAATTCGCTCGTTATGGAGTGCTAGAGGAATACAAGGAAACTCGATTCGAGCATTTCTTTGAGCATTGGTATCTTGTCAAATTACGCTACTGCAGTGATAAGGATTTTGCACCGAGTGTCGCATTGTTGCGAACAATCATCGGATTCTATGAACCCATCACGTTGACGAACCCATTGATCCGTCAGTTCATAGAACTTGCGGATCGACAGGAGACGGATCGACTTCAACACTTATTACTCGAGGAGGTGCAGAAATGACGGCATCGATGAAAACAGCACGCCCCAAGGATCAAATCCGAGCTGCCTACTACGATCAGTTAGGTGGTGGATTCGGTAAAAAAGTTCGCGCACGTGTTCACTGGATCGTTCGACAAGCAAAAGGGGAGCACATTTTAGATATCGGGTGTTCGGGTGGAGTCGTTCCGATTTTACTTGGACGGGAAGGGAAACACGTCGTCGGAATCGATGTACTACCGGAAGCAATCATCGAGGCCAAACAAGCCTTACTGGAGGAACCAACATCCGTTAAAGAAAAGGTGGAATTACATGAAGCAAATGTCATGACATACACACCTGACATTCAATTCGATACAGTCTTGATGACGGAAGTACTGGAACATATCGGAGAGCCAGAGCGCTTTATCGCCCGTGCCGTCTCGTTCATCGCACCAGAAGGACGACTCGTCATCACAGTCCCATTCGGAGTAAACGATTATGCGGATCATAAACGGACATACTATTTAAATCAATTGCTTGAGCAGTTGACACCCTTCGGTAAAATCGAGACGATCGAGCGGATTGATAAGTGGCTCGGGGTCACGATCCAAGTCTATCCGGAACCTCGAGAGGGTCGAGCAATTTTACCAGCGGAAGTCGAATGGCTCGAGGATGCCTTTGAAGAGGTGGAACGATTGCATCAGGCAACGATCCTTGATTTAAAACGCAAGCAACAGAATCTAGAACGGAAAGTGCAACGGTTAGGAGAACAAACGGAAGAATTGGAGCATATTCGAGCAGAATCGCTACGTCATGAACAGCAACTGCAGGAACAGCATGAACAATACAAGATGCTTGAAGAACAATATGCCGCACTGCTTGATCGATTCGAAGGATCACTGGTGACAAATCTGGAATTGTTGGAGGCGAATGCATCATGGAAATCAAAATACCGCTCACTCGCGCGCTCAAAACTCGGAAAAGTCGTCGTCCGCTACTGGAAGTTCCGACGTCAACTCAAACAACACCGGAGTCGTCGATGAACGTCTTGATGATTTGTCAAAATTTCTATCCAGAAATCGGTAGTGCGGCAAACCGAATGAAGAATATCTTCAAGCGGATGGAACAAGCGGGAAATGATGTCCATGTGCTAACGTCAGAACCGCTCTATCCAACGGCAGAACTCTATACGGACTCGATGTTCTGGGATGAACCGAGCCTCGATACGGCTCATGTGACCCGTATTCAGCCGCGTGACGTCCGGGCAACGAATAATTTATGGCGACGTCTTCGTTTATTCGTCGAACAATTCGTGCTCGCGATTAAAGAGGTGCGGCATGATACGAAATCCTATGCCTACATCTATGCGACGACGCCATCCATCTTCATGGGACTCGTCGGGGTCGTCGCGAAACATGTCAAAAAGGCTCCTTTGATTCTCGATGTACGTGACTTATGGCCGGAATCGTTGATTGGCGTCGGCATCACAAAATCGCGTCTCTTATTGACTCCGCTCTATTGGCTTGAAAAATGGATGTATCGTCAGGCAGATCAATTGGTCATCAACAGTGAGGGGTTCCGATCGTATATTGAAGGACGAGGTATTGCACCGGAAAAAATTCATTATATTCCAAACTCGATCGAGGAAAATGAGTGGTTGATCAAACGTCGTAAAGTATCGGAACAAGTCCGCGTCGTGTATACAGGAAATATCGGTCTCGCACAAGATGTGTTCTTGTTGCTTGACGTCGCACAGGAACTTCAACAAGAGGAGGATATCTGTTTTCAAGTCGTCGGTTACGGCTATCACAAGCAAACGTTCGAACGACTCGTCAAGGAACGTGGATTAACGAACATCGAATTTCTTGACGCGATGCCACGCTGGGATGCGTTGAAACAACTTGCGAAGAGTGACATCGCCTTTGCAACACTCGTCGAGAGTACAGCGTTCGATACGGTGACACCAGGAAAAATCATCGACTACATGGCGATGGGGTGTGCCATCGTCGGAGCGGTATCCGGACACGCGGCGCATGTCATCGAAGAGGCAGGAGCGGGTTACGTGTCTGTCCAGCGAAAAAAAGAGGAGATCGTCGATCATATTCTTGAGTTATCACGAAATCCAGAGAAACGTGCAGCGATGGGACGAGCGGGTGTGGATTACGTCCAACGCCATTTCGATTGGGAACAAAATCAACAGCGTTTGTTCGAAGCCATTGAACAAACACAGTCACGAAAGGCGGTCACAGAATGAAGCGCATTGGGATGTTTGTTTGGAATCCGTTTACGAATGACGCTCGTGTCTTACGTGAATGTACAGCACTCGTCGAGGCAGGACACCGCGTGGACCTATACTGTCTCAATGACGGCACACTTCCAGAAGTCGAATACCCGATGTCAGGGTTTCGCGTCATTCGAATCGACCGGACGCCACCTTTTGCGAGGTGGCTCCCGTTCTTTCGCAAACGGAAAAAACGGACTCTTGTGATCGGATTGATGGGGGCGCTTCTTGCACCATGGCTGATTCCCGTGATGCTCGTGCTCTTTTTACTCATGCGAAGTCGATTCATCCGTTACGCCCTATATAACAGTTTCGGCATTCTTCGTATGACACGTGCTGCCCGGAAGCATGATTATGACGTCATGCATGCGAACGATGTCAATACGTTACCACAAGCGATTGGAGCGGCGCGTGGTGCACAAATCGTCTATGACTCGCATGAAGTCCAAACCGATCGGACAGGATACGGAAGCATGCAAGGGAAACTAGAGCGCTGGTTGCTTCACTTCGTCGATCAGACGATCGTTGAAAATGACACACGTGCGGATTACCATCAAAAGTTATATGGAACTCGACCGTCCGTCTTACACAATTATCCGTTTTACGAACCGATTGTTCCGCAACCGCGACCGTTACGCGAAGAGTTAGCACTCGCACCAGACGAGCCGATTTTGTTGTATCAGGGCGGGATCCAAGAAGGACGTGGCCTAGAGCGACTTATTGAAGCGATGCCGTTAATCGATCGAGGAACACTGATTTTCGTTGGAGATGGAAAGTTAAAAGGGAAACTCATGCAACTGGCTGCACAATCATCGGAAAAGTCTCGAATCCGCTTCATTGAGAAGGTTCCGCTTACTGAACTACCCAGTTACACGGCAGCGGCGACGGTCGGATTTCAAGTCCTTCAGAACGTTTGTTTCAATCATTATTCCGCTTCTTCGAATAAACTATTCGAATACATGGCGGCATTGATTCCTGTCATCGCGGCCGACTTACCAGAAATCCGTCGTGTCGTCGAGACAGAAGGAGTTGGATTAATCGTCGATGTCGAATCCCCGCAGAGTATTGCTGCAGCGGTCAATCGTCTAGTGAAGGATGAGAGCTTGCGACGGGCGATGCAGGAGCGAGCAAGCGTAGCAAGGAGACAATACAACTGGGAGCAAGAAAAAGGTCGCCTTCTTGCTGTCTATGACTCGATTTTCATGGAATCTGGCGCAAAATAAGAAAAATAGACAACGACTCGAAGGGAAATCCACGTGCAATGAAGGCGGATTCCTGACGAGTCGTTTTGTTTCATTCGAATAGACACGAAGGATTCGCGAAAGCTTCATAAGATTTACAAAAACGATAGAAAACACTGGAAATGTAAGGTCTGTGAAGAATGGTTTAAGAGATGGTTAGAAGCATTGGAAAGCAAAGGAAATGTCGTTATGGTCTAGTTACAGCCAAGCCACAGACCGTTCGTTGGCTAGTATGACTAACTCGATGGAGGAATGACAAAATGAAACTTTGCACAATCGGACTAGGATATATTGGATTACCTTCTTCTGCGATGTTCGCGGATCATGGCACGGAAGTCGTAGGTGTCGACATCGATCCACAAATCGTCAATCTTCTGAACACGGGAACGATTCATATTGAGGAACCAGGACTCGAGGATGTCATCAAACGGGTCGTCGCGAACGGAAAATTCCGAGCGACACTTACGCCAGAACGAGCCGATGTTTTCTTAATCGCCGTTCCAACGCCGAACTTAAACGATACGTATAAATCATGTGATTTGAAATATGTCATTTCAGCGGTCAACAACATGCTGCCATTCCTTGAAAAAGGAAATGTCGTCATCGTCGAATCGACGATTGCACCACGTACGATGGATGATCATGTCCGTCCCTTAATCGAAGCAGCTGGATTTACGATCGGTGAGGACATTTATGTCGTCCATTGTCCCGAGCGTGTCTTGCCAGGACAAATCTTACATGAACTTATCCATAATAACCGAATCGTTGGTGGATTGACGCCAGCGTGTGCGGAGGCAGGGGCTGCCGTCTACGAAACATTCGTTCAAGGTGAAATCGTCCGGACAGATGCCAAAACAGCCGAAATGTCGAAGTTGATGGAGAATACGTTCCGCGATGTCAACATTGCTCTCGCAAATGAATTGACGCAAGTATGTCATCAGCTAGAGATCAACGTCTTAGATGTGATTGAGATGGCGAACATGCACCCACGGGTGAACTTGCATCATCCGGGACCGGGAGTGGGTGGTCACTGTCTCGCAGTGGATCCGTACTTCATCGTCGCAAAAGCCCCATCGCTTGCACGCATCATTCATACGGCACGACAAACGAACGTTCAGATGCCACAATTCGTTGCCGAACAAGCAGCGCGTCTCGTCGGTTCGCGTGTTCGTCCAAAAATCGCCGTCTTTGGTGTCACGTATAAAGGAAACGTCGACGACATGCGCGAGAGTCCAGCTGTCGAAGTCATTGAACAATTGCTCGACCGTGGACTTGACGTCGCTGTCTGTGATCCACACGTCGAACGTTCGATCTCGACACGTTTCGAAATCGTTGATGAGCTGGAAGCGATTCAAGGCGCTGATTTAGCGCTTGTCTTGGTCGATCATGATGAATTCAAACAATTCGATTCACGTCGTCTCGCAAACTACATGCGGACACCGTTACTCTTTGATACGAAAGGGATCGTCAAAGCGCTCGACGCTGTCAAAGTACTGAACTTCGGTAATTTGCATACGCACCGCGTGACGGAAGTGGATGCGAAAGCGATATGAACGCGTTACGAACGATTGGGGGAGAGTTGAAGGATCATCTATATCTGATCTTTCGGCTCTCGCTTTATGAAACAAAGAGTCAATATAGCATGCAATACCTGGGTTGGTTTTGGGAGATCATGACGCCACTTCTCCAAATCGGTGTCTACTGGGTCGTATTCGGCTTCGGGATTCGTGGTGGTCATCCAGTCGATGGAATTCCGTTCGTCTTTTGGCTCGTCAGCGGATTGATTGCTTGGTTCTTCATCGGTAGTACGATTCCAAGTGGTTCCCGGTCGATTTATGGTCGGGTCGCTCTCGTCTCGAAGATGCACTTTCCATTGAGTACGATTCCAGCGTATGTTATTTTGGCACAATTCTACCGTCATCTCGCGATGATTGCTTTGACAATCATTTTAGGGTGTGCCTTCGGTTATTTCCCGGGATGGCATACGCTTGAACTCCTTTATATCGTACCGGCAGGCGTCGTATTCCTATATGCGGTCTCCTTATTGTTATCCGCACTTGCGACGATGATTCGAGATGTACAAAACATGGTGACATCTGCGATCCGCATGCTGATGTATTTAACACCAATCATGTGGATTCCGCCAGATCACTCGTTATTTAAGATGTTGTTGATGTTAAACCCACTCGTTTATTTGATTGAGGGATATCGGTCCGCACTCATCGGAACGGGTTATCTGCTCGATCATATGTGGTACGGCGTGTATTTCTGGTGTATGACGCTCGCAATCTTACTTGTTGGAGCATCGATTCACATTCGATTCCGACGCTATTTCATCGATTACGTATAGGAGGGAGAACGATGGGTCATGTCGTGTTTGAGAATGTATCGAAACGGTACATGCTCTATGCCCGACCGATCGACAAGCTAAAGGAAGTGTTGTTCGGTAAGGTGAATGGAAAATCGTTCTATGCTCTGAAGAACGTCTCCTTTTCTGTGGAAGAGGGAGAAATCGTCGGTGTCGTTGGCATCAACGGAAGTGGGAAATCGACACTATCGCATCTGCTTGCTAACGTGACACCACCGACGTACGGTCGGGTCACATTGGGTGGGAAGTCAGCATTGATTGCCATCTCTAGTGGATTGAATAGTCAACTGACAGGGCGAGATAACATTGAATTAAAAGGGCTGATGATGGGCTTGACGAAACGCCAAATCGAGACGATTACTCCAGAAATTCTAGAGTTCGCTGATATCGGGGAGTTCATCGATCAGCCAGTCAAGACATACTCGAGCGGCATGCGAGCTCGAATTGGTTTTGCGATCTCGATTCATATTAATCCAGATATCTTGATCATCGACGAAGCGCTCTCAGTCGGAGACCAAACGTTTACTGAAAAGTGTCTCGATAAGATGCGTGAATTCCGCGATCAAGGGAAAACGATTTTTTTCGTCAGTCATTCGCTCAGCCAGGTAAAGAGTTTCTGTACAAAAATCCTTTGGTTGGAATACGGGGAAGTACGTCTATTTGGTCCGACGAACGAAACGTTGGCTGAATACAATAAATATCTATATTGGTACAAACAGTTATCAAAAAAGCAATCCTCCCATTACGTAGCTAAGAAACGAACGGAACGGATTGGTTCCGTGGATCAGCAGATGATGGGCGAGACGATTGAACAATCGTCATGAAATGAGATAGGGGATGAAGTAAATGAAACGTGTCATGCTTGTATTCGGAACACGACCAGAGGCGATCAAAATGGCGCCGGTCGTCAAAGCACTTGAAAATCGTCAGGACGTCGAACCAATCGTCGTCGTTACAGCACAACACCGAGAGATGCTCGATCAGGTCCTTGAACTATTCGAAATCACTCCGGACCATGACTTGGATTTGATGCGTCCGCGTCAGACGTTAGAGGAAATGACGGCGCGTATTTTAAACGCGATGCGTCGCGTCCTCGAAAAGGAACAGCCGGATCTCGTCCTTGTCCATGGGGATACGACGACGACGTTCGCTGCTTCTTTAGCGGCGTTCTATCAACAGATTCCAGTCGGTCATGTGGAAGCAGGACTACGGACATATGAAAAGTATGCGCCGTTCCCAGAAGAGATGAATCGTCAATTGACAGGTGTGTTGGCGGATTATCATTTTGCACCGACTGAACAGGCTGCAATGAACTTACGTGCTGAGAACAAGCAGACACCAATCATCGTAACCGGTAATACGGTCATCGATGCGTTGAAGACGACTGTATCACCGACATATACGCATCCTGTCCTATCGCGCCTAGAGAAGTCGGGACGAAAACTCGTTCTTTTGACGGTTCACCGCCGTGAGAATCATTTACAACTGGCAACGATTTTTGAGGCGATCGAACGGTTAGCAAATGATCATCCAGAAATCGAAATCGTCTATCCGGTTCATCCGAATCCGGTCGTACTAGAAGAGGCAGCTCGCTTGGAGCATCATCCGCGGATTCAATTGATCGAACCGCTTGATGTCTTTGACTTCCATAATCTTGCGGCTCGGGCATCCTTCATTCTGACCGACTCAGGTGGGATTCAAGAGGAAGCACCTTCGCTCGGCGTGCCTGTCCTTGTCTTACGGGAGACGACAGAGCGTCCAGAAGGGGTCGAAGCTGGAACGTTGAAGCTCGTCGGGACGAATCCAGAGATGATTTATACGATGAGTCATCAATTGTTGACGGATCAGGTGTTCTATCAATCGATGGCACAAGCGGCGAATCCTTATGGCGATGGACAAGCGGCGGAGCGAATCGTCGATGCCATCATGAGTGAGGTACCTGTATGAGTCAACGTATTCCTCCGGCGATTTATCAATTCTTTCCATTCGGAACGCAGGAAAAAATCTTGCTTGAGGATGCTACAGATGGTGTCTATTTTGATTTTCAAGAAGCGACGGCAGACGACAAATTGTACATTCAGTTGTTTGATCAAGGATTTCAACATCCGCCTTCAAAGTTATACCGATCAGACGCAACGATTACAGGAGATCTCATCGAGGTGACCTGTCATTTCGAAGTCGATGCACCATGTGTCGTTCAGTTATTCAAGATGCAATATGGACAGAAAAAACGGATGGGATCGGAAACGGAAACCGTCACATTGACGAATGCGACAGTCGTTCATGTACAGATGAAACGAGTAACAGGAGCGAAGTATTTCAAGGTGGCATGGAAGTTCTTGCAAGAGGGGAGCTTCCGGGTCCATCTCCGGGACATTCAGATTGTGCAACATGTCACGGCAGGGGAGGAAGCGACGTATGCTATTTAGTTCGACGATATTCTTATTTCTGTTCTTACCGACTGTGTTGATCGTCTATTACCTACTCCCACGCAGCTTCCGAAATGGCTGGTTATTAGTGACGAGTCTATTCTTTTATGCGTTCGGAGAACCGCGTTTTGCATTGCTGATGCTACTGAGCGTCACAATCAACTACTTCTTCGCCTTGTTCGTCGATCTGTATCGACACCGAATTGGCGTCAAATGGATCATGTTCAGCATGATCGTAGTCAATCTGGGGTTACTCGGCTGGTTCAAGTACAGCGGATTTTTTGTTCGTTCAGTCAACGAGACATTCGGATTAGGATTGTTCGTACCAGAAGTCGTCTTGCCACTCGGGATCTCGTTCTATACGTTTCATGCGATGAGTTATGTCATCGACATCTACAAAGGGAAGGAAGCGGTGCAAAAGAATCCGCTTGACCTCGCCCTTTATATCGCGTTCTTTCCCCAACTCGTCGCGGGTCCGATCGTTCGCTATCACACGATTGCGAGCCAAATCGAGTCACGAGAAGAGACGGTTTCCGATTTTGCCCGAGGGGTTCGTCGGTTTACGATCGGCTTAGCTAAAAAACTGATTCTTGCCAATGGATGTGGTCAGGTCGCGGATGCCATCTTCAATATGAAAGATCTTTCGATGGGGCTTGCTTGGATCGGCATCATCGCCTACGCCTTACAAATCTATTTCGATTTTTCGGGATACAGTGATATGGCGATTGGACTAGCTTTAATGTTCGGATTTCATTTTCTTGAGAATTTTAACTATCCCTACATTTCAAAGTCAGTTTCTGAATTTTGGCGTCGTTGGCATATTTCGCTTGGATCGTGGTTCCGGGATTATGTCTACATCCCGCTTGGTGGAAATCGTGTCTCACCATGGTTACAGTATCGCAACTTAGCAATTGTCTGGATGCTGACAGGTCTTTGGCATGGTGCGAGTTGGACGTTTGTCGCGTGGGGAGCGTATTACGGAATCTGGATCATGCTCGAGAAAGCATTTCTCGGGAAATGGTTGGAGAAAATGCCAGTCTTCTCGACCGTTTGGACACTCGTACTCGTGTTGGTCGGTTGGGTATTCTTCCGTTCCGAGACGTTCCCAGAAGCCGTTACGTACATTCAAGCGATGTTCGTACCAGATGTAATCTGGGATGAACGCGCGAGCTACCAGCTTGTCCAAAATGGTGTTCTATTGCTTGTCGCGTGTATCGCAGCGACACCGATTCCGAAAATCATCGGAGAGCGATTAGTCGTGTCACTCGGAAGAATTGGTACGACGATGCAGTATGGGTATGCGATGTTGCTACTATTTTTGGCGACATCAGCACTTGTTGCAAGTACGTTTAACCCATTCATCTATTTCCGCTTCTAAAAAGGAGGTCTACTGATGGCACAGCCACTTGAAACAGAAAATAAGCAGGGACAAAAACGGACGACTTCTTTTGAACGGATCATGATGTGGGTGACGACGATTAGTTTTTTACTCATCTTGTTAACGATTGGTATCGGAACGATCGTCCGAGAGGATCGTGTGCGTTCCCAGTTAGAAAACCGTACACTCGCACAATCGGTCAATCCGACGATCGAAGGAATCGCGACTGGAAAAGACATGCTGAAGATGGAGACGTATTTCACGGATCAACTACTTTTGCGGGGAACGTTCGTTGAGATGCAAGCGCTACTATCGAAGGATGTCTTCAGACAGCCATTTCGTAATGGAATCTATACAGCTAAAAATGGCTATATGATCGAACCGAGTGCCTCGACTCAAGTCCAGATCCCAAACGCGTTTCAGCAATTCGTGCAAGAAGTCGATCGACCCGTATATATGGCGCTAGCTCCATCGAAGACGGTCATTGCTGAACGCGATCAGTTGATCCCATCGTATGTTGCTTCGAATGCACGGACACGTTACGCAGGAATGATTCGTGACTTCAAGGCTGCCGGGATGACGAATTTGTCACTTGATCAATTAAAACTAACGGACTACTTCAAGACGGACCATCACTGGAATATCGACGGGGCAGCGTCAGCATACCAGACGATTACGAAGGGGATGGGCTTGCAACCGGTCACACCATCAAAAGCAGATCGTAAAGAGGATGAGCATGCCTATTATGGTTCATTAGCGCGAAAGACGACGCTTGCGTACGCGACGTCCGGTGATCAGTTAGCTTATTATGGACCAGCATTCTTTAAAGGGATCGATGTCTGTTACGACGGGGCATGCGATCGCCCAGTCATTGATGAATCCTTCGTTCAGCAGGAGGGAGATTACGTCGATCGGTATGAAGTATTCTTGCGCGGGAATCACGGCATCATGTCGATGAAGGAGCAGACGAAGAATGATCGCCCAACGATTCTCGTCTTAAAGGATTCATTCGCGAATCCCGTCTTACCGTTCCTTGCTAAAAGTGCCAATCTGGAAGTCGTCGACGTTCGTTATGTGCCAAAATCATTCGACGTCTCGCAGTTCGCTAAACAAAAACAAGTCGATTCCGTATTGTTCCTGCATAATTCGAACATTGCTGGATTGATGAAGACGTATGAAAACACACTATGAAGGAGTTCATGACATGAGATCCCGAATGGCGAAAAGAAAACCACGCCTTGTTTGGCGCGTATTGAGTGCGCTCCTACTAGGGTTCGTTCTGATTGCTAGTACATCAGCTGGTTTAGCTTTTTTAAAAGTGAAGCAAACGGCAGACGCGTTCTTAACACCGTTAGATGGAGAGCGGCCGAAGCCACTCGAATCGATGAAGCCGGTCAATGTCTTATTACTGGGCGTGGATGAACGGAAAAACGATAAAGGACGTGCCGATGCCATCATGCTTCTTTCATTCAATCCAAAAACAAGACAAGCGACTTCCCTGTCCATTCCAAGAGATATGCAGGTAACCGTGCCGTCTGGCGAAAAGACTAAAATCAATCATACCTATGCCTATGGGGGGGTGAAAGAGACAGTCGAGACGGTGGAGCAGACGTTTGAGACCGATATTCCTTATTATGCGAAAATCAACATGGATGGATTGATTGAGTTGGTCGATGCTGTTGGGGGTGTCACGGTCGACAATCCATCTGCCTTCAGTTGGAACGACCGTCGTCTTCAAAAGGAGTATGAGAAAGGGAAAATTCATCTGACGGGTCTTGAAGCGAGTGGTTACGCTCGGATGCGAAAGCAAGATCCACTCGGCGATATGGGACGACAAATTCGTCAGCGTCAAGTGCTAGAAGCCGTCGGAATGAAGCTTGCTGGACCACAGTTGTTGACGCAACTCGAAAAGATTACGGACGTCATGAAAAACAACTTTACGACGAATATTGGACTCGATGTCGCAGCGCAACTAGCGCAGGAAAATCAGCGGGGGTTCGAACAATTAAAGCCGCTGAAAATCGAGGGAGAAGGATATATCGCAAGTGATGGTGTCTGGTATTTCTTTGCATCGGACGAATCAATGGAACAGACGAAGCAGACAATCGCTAAACTTCTTGCACAATCGTAAGCTATAACTAGTAGTACCATCAGACAAATCAGGATGAGCGTCTCTAGCACATGATTGTGGAGACGCTTTTTTTCTGTCTTCCTCTGATGTAACTCCCCATTCTTTTTGAAAAAAAGTGCTTGGTTCAAAAGTCTTATTTTCGACCAAACCGATGAAATAGGCTTTGACAGGACTTGTAAACGGATGCAAAATGAAAACGATTACATACCAAAAGGAGATGGCTACCGTATGAAACGCATGAGATTCGTTTGTATCGTTGCGCTAACGTTTGCACTGATATTTAGTGGACTCTCTTTATCTGGTCAAGCACTGGAAAAAGGGAAGTCGACATTGGTCATCATTCACTACAAGGCAGACCCGAATACCACGAAGGATTGGAATCTGTGGTTATGGGCAAATGGACCGGATTATTTTCCGAATGAAGCTCACGCTTTTAACGGCGAGGATGCTTACGGAAAAATCGCAGCTTATGAATTCCCAGTTGATCAGCCGGAAAAAATCGGCTTTATCGTTCGAGATGATAACTGGAACAAAGATGGGGGATCTGAGAATGATCGCTTCATTACGAAAGACATGATTAAAAATGGTGTTGCTGAAATCTGGATCGAGTCGGGAAGTAAGAACATCTCGACAGTCAATCCAAGCAATGGAGCAGATGTCGAAAATATCGACACGAACATCCACTATTACCGGTATGACAATGATTATGAAAAGTATGGCGTTTGGTCTTGGCCGGAAGAGCAAGATGGCAAGCGATTCGAGTTTGACAAGCAAGATGAGTTCGGTGCCGTTGCCAAGGTAACACTCGATAATCCGACGAAAGCACGTCTTGCAGGCGTCATTCCTCATCTTGAAGGATGGTCGGAAAAAGACGGAGCTGATCGTTTCTTTTATGCAGGGGCGAAAGACATCTGGTTGATTGAAGGGGATCAGACGGTATACTACAGCAAACCGGAAATCGATCGCACACCGAAAATCACAAGCTTTTTAGCAGATGACTTCCGGACGATGACATTAAAAACGAATGCACCGTTGACGGAAGAAGACGTAAAGGCATTTACGTTTGAAGGCGTGACGAATCCAGCCGTGTCAGCAATCGATGCCAAAACGGTAAAAGTCGAAGTCACTTCAGATATCGATTTAGCAAAAGTCGTCCGAGCGTCTCATCCTGTTTTTGGAGAAGCAGTCCTTGAAGCGGGTAAAGTGCTCCGTTCGAAAGCATTCGACCAAAAGTATGCCTACGATGGAAAACTCGGTGTCGACTATCAAAAGTCAAAGACGACGTTTAAAGTTTGGGCACCGACAGCACAAGCGGTCGAGCTCGAATTGTATCGCTTACCAAAGCAACAAGCTGCTACGACAAAAGATATCACGCGCGAAATCAAGATGGAACGAACGGATCGTGGTGTGTATCAAGTGACGGTCAAGGGCGATCTTGACGGTGTTGGATACACATACGAAGTCAAACATGCCAAAGAATCGACGCGTGCGGTTGATCCGTATGCGACAGCAGTCGCCGTCAATGGCGACCAAGGTGTCGTCGTCGACTTACGCGAGACGGATCCAAAACGCTGGACAAATGGAAAAATGCCACTTCGCCATGCGACAGATGCGATCATCTATGAATCACACGTCCGTGATTTATCGGTGTTTGATGTGACGAACTCGGGTTACGATTCAGGTATCAAACAAAAAGGGAAGTATCTCGGCGTCATCGAGCCAGGTACACGTTTAACGAAGGATGGTAAGAAAACGAAGACGAAGACGGGACTTGATCATCTGAAGGAACTTGGCATCACGCACATTCAGTTCATTCCAGTCTATGATTTCAACACAGCTTCCGTCGATGAGACGAACCCGCTTAAATCGTATAACTGGGGTTATGATCCAAAGAACTATAACGCACCAGAAGGATCGTATGCGACAAACCCCTATGATCCAAAAGTCCGAATCAAGGAAATGAAGCAGATGATTCAAGGGCTACATGACAATGGACTTCGTGCTGTCATGGATGTCGTCTACAACCACATGTTTGACGCAAAGGCATCAAACCTTGATAAAATCGTTCCTGGTTATTACTACCGTTATACAGAAGGCGGCGATTTAGCGAACGGAACGGGTGTCGGAAACGATACAGCGTCTGAGCGTCAAATGATGCACAAATTGATCGTTGATTCTGTCTCTTACTGGGCGAAAGAATACCACTGGGACGGATTCCGATTTGACTTAATGGGCATTCATGATGTCAAGACGATGAATGCTGTCAAACAGGCGACAAAACGAATTGATCCGTCGATTCTCGTATTCGGAGAAGGGTGGAGCCTTGGAACACCGCTTCCAGATTCAGAGAAGGCCAACCAAACGAATACAAAACAAATGCCAGGAATCGGACATTTCAATGACAACCTACGCGATGCGCTCAAAGGTAGCGTCTTCATCGATTCAGATGCTGGTTTCATTAACGGAGCAACGGGTCTTGAAACGCGCATCAAACGCGGAATCGTCGGAGAGATTGCTTATAACAAAGAGATTCAAGGATTTACGCAAGAACCAGATCAAGCGATCACTTACGTTGAAGCACATGATAACCATACGCTCTGGGATAAGTTGAACCTGACGAATCCGAAAGACAATGACGCAACGAAGACAAAGATGCATCGTTTGGCTTCAAGTATCTTGTTGACGTCTCAAGGAACAACGTTCATCCATGCAGGACAGGATTTCATGCGGACGAAGGGCGGCGACCATAACTCATATAAATCACCGGATTCTGTCAACCAGCTCGACTGGAAACGGAAGATGGACCGTCAACAAGACGTTGATTATATGACAGGATTGATCGAGTTACGCAAAAAGAATCCAGTACTTCATTTAGCAACAGCAAAAGACATTCGTCGTTACCTGACGTTTGAAGCAGCACCGGCTCAAGTCATCGCGTATCGACTAGATGATGCTGCGCCGAAACAAAAAGAGGATCTCTATGTCATTCACAATGCAAATCGAAAAGCAGTCGACATGAAGTTACCAAAAGGAAAATGGAAGCTGCTTGTAGACGGTAAACAAGCAGGAACCAGAGCAATCCGTAACGTATCAGGTGCGGTTCGTGTCGAAGGACTTAGCTCATTCGTCTTATCAAAATAAATGAACAGATAAAAAAGGACGTTCCGCCGGTTGGCGGAACGTCCTTTTCGTCAGTCGAGAAAGATGCAATCAAGCGTAACGCTCATCCGTTTCTTCGTTCTCTTCTTCTTTCAGATTACCTTCTTCCGATTTCGCGACGATGACGGCACATGCTGCGTCACCAGTGATGTTGACGGCTGTCCGCATCATATCAAGAAGACGATCGACACCGATGATTAAAGCGATTCCTTCGACCGGTAGATTGACCGATTGAAGAACCATCGTCAACATGACGAGACCGACACCTGGTACACCGGCTGTACCGACTGAGGCGAGAACAGCTGTCAGGACGACAGTCGCAAGTTGACCTGGCGTCAAATCAACAGCGTAGACTTGCGCGATGAAGACAGTCGCGACACCTTGCATGATTGCTGTTCCATCCATGTTGATCGTCGCACCGAGAGGCTGGACGAAACTTGAGACGGAGCGCGGAACCTTCAACTCTTTTTGAGCCGTTTGCATCGCAACAGGAAGTGTTGCGTTCGACGAAGACGTCGAGAAAGCGAACAGCATGACAGGTGCGAATTTCTTAAAGAAGAAGAACGGGTTCATCTTCCCAAGAAGTGAAACGGTCGAACCATACGTCAATACGGAATGGACGAATAGTGACAAGATGACGACACCCATATAAAGCCCCATCGCCTTTAGGGAATTAAGTCCTTGTGAACCAACTGCTGATGCGATTAGGGCGAATGCTCCAAGCGGTGCCATCTTCATGACAAGCGTGATCAAGTACGTCATTAAATCATTACCCTGCTCGATGAATGTCCGTAACGTTGAGACTTTTTGACCGAGGAACGTGATTCCAAAACCGATAAAGACACTAAAGACGATGATTTGCAGCATATTACCTTCTGCCATCGACGTGATCGGGTTCGTCGGGAACATACCGACGATTGTATTGATAATGCTCGTATCTGGTAGATTTCCGTTATCATATTCAAGACCTTGCGTCTCGAAGTTACCGAACGTACCCGGCTTGATCAATAATGACAAACCGAGAGCAATGACAATCGCGACAGCCGTCGTCGTCATGAAGTAGCCAATTGCCTTTCCGCCGACACGACCAAGCTCTTTTGGATTACCAAGACCCATGACGCCGAGGGCGATCGAGAAGAAGACGATCGGTACGACGAGCATCTTAATCAAGTTCAGGAAGATCGTCCCGATGGGTTGTAAAGCATATTTATTCAATCCCTCATAAATCGACTTATCCGGTAAGCTAGCAAGAATGATTCCGAGGATCACCCCGAGAATCAATCCCCAGATGATGCGCTTTGCTTCTTTCATAAGTGATGTCACACTCCTTTATTTGATAATTGTCTATATTTTGACACATCATCACCCTTTTTGACAAAACATTTTAAAAAACACGTGATAACGCTTACAAAAAAGTTTCTGGATTTTGATGCAGGAATGACTAGATTTTGTTGTCAAACGGATGTAACCATGAGAGGATAGAAAGGAACAAAAAGGAACAGCGTAGGATGCAGAAAAGTCGCTAGAATCAACTGTTGACCAAATTGTATATTCCTACTATAATGTTGTATGACGTGTCTGACACGTTTCCTTTAGTCGGTAATATCGGAGGGAGGGAAAACTAGTGGAAACTCGTGTACGTAAAAATGAATCACTTGAAGACGCACTTCGTCGCTTCAAACGTGGTGTTTCAAAAGATGGTACGCTTGCAGAAGTTCGTAAACGTAAACACTACGAAAAGCCAAGTGTAAAACGTAAGCTTAAATCGGAGGCTGCGCGTAAGCGTAAGAAGTTCTAACGTTAGAGAGGGTGTATCCTCATGAGTCTTCAGGAGCGTTTGACAGCGGATATGAAAGAAGCCATGCGTCTACGTGAAAAAGATCGTCTTACGACGATTCGGATGGTGAAATCATCGCTGCAAAATGAAACGATCAAACTCGGTAAGCAAGAATTGACAGACGAGGAAGAATTAACAATTCTTTCACGTGAAATGAAGCAGCGCAACGACTCCCTCCGAGAATTCGAAAGCGCTGGTCGTCACGATCTCGTCGAGAAAATTCAAGCAGAGATTGTCGTGCTCGAAGCTTATATGCCAAAACAGCTTTCCGAGGAAGAAGTACAGGAAATCGTCGACGCAGCTATTGCGCAGACGGGTGCCTCTGCTCCTTCAGATATGGGGAAAGTAATGGGTATCGTCATGCCACAGCTTAAAGGCAAGGCAGACGGTGCGTTAATTAATCGACTCGTCAAACAACGGCTCGCTTAATACATGAAAAAGGTGTCCTTCGGGGCACCTTTTTTGTCGTTCCTGTCACAATTAAAAGTTTCTTATATGAATTCAGAATAGTCATGAAACCTTTTTTGTTTTGAAAGCGTATATAATTATAGTAACGAATCAAAGTGCAAAAGAAGCAGCTTCTGACACGAATGAAAAAGGGGTGAACGTACGCATGACGTTTAGCTTAGGAATGATTTTGGCGGTCTTCATGATTGGGGTCCTCATGTTACTGGTCGAAATATTCGTCACAGGGTTCGGAATCTTTGGAGTCCTCGGAATCGGTGCGGTCCTTGCTAGTCTGATCATGGCAGGCGCTACAGTTGGTCAAGTCGGTATCGCAATCGGACTTGCTGTATTTCTATCGCTTGCGGCCGGATACTGGGCGTATCGCAGAATTAAATCAAATCAGTCGTTACTATGGCGCGGTTTGATTTTGACGGATTCGACATCGTCTGAAAAAGGCTATCTCTCCCATCAAGACAAAGTACAACTGTTAGGACAAGAAGGAGTCAGTTTGACGCCTCTTCGTCCATCAGGAACGATTGAAATCGATGGGAATCGAATTGATGCCGTAACGGAAGGGACCTTCATTCAAGCGGGGGAAACAATCGTCGTAAAAGAAGTGACGCATGGACGCGTCATTGTTAGAGTCCAACATACGAAGGAGGAGTCCCACACATGACACCTGAACTATTGACCGTATTACTCATATCTGGAGGAATTTTAATTTTCCTCGCCATCTTCTTCACGCTCGTTCCGATCCCACTTTGGATCAGCTCGCTCGCAGCAGGCGTACGTGTATCGATCTTTACATTAGTCGGGATGCGACTACGTCGAGTGACACCATCTAAAATCGTCAATCCGTTGATTAAGGCAGTTAAAGCGGGATTGAACTTGAATACGAATCAACTGGAAAGTCACTTCCTTGCCGGTGGTAACGTTGACCGCGTCGTCAATGCCTTGATTGCAGCACACCGTGCGAATATCGAGTTGAGCTTCGAACGCGCAGCAGCGATTGATCTTGCTGGTCGTAACGTTCTGGAAGCTGTTCAAATGTCGGTTAACCCGAAAGTCATCGAAACACCATTTATCGCCGGTGTGGCAATGAACGGGATTGAAGTAAAAGCGAAAGCCCGGATCACGGTACGTGCGAACATTGATCGTCTCGTCGGTGGTGCTGGGGAAGAAACGGTCATCGCACGTGTTGGTGAGGGTGTCATCTCAACCATTGGTTCGTGTAATGACCAAAAAGAAGTACTTGAGAATCCAGAGATGATCTCACGGACGGTTCTTGCGAAAGGACTCGATTCGGGTACGGCGTTCGAGATTCTCTCGATTGATATCGCGGACATTGATATCGGTAAGAATATCGGTGCGGTTCTGCAGACGGATCAAGCAGAAGCAGATAAGAACATTGCGCAAGCAAAAGCGGAAGAACGTCGCGCAATGGCGATCGCAAGTGAACAAGAGATGAAATCACGTGTTGAAGAGATGCGTGCGAAGGTTGTCGCTGCTGAAGCGGAAGTGCCGCTTGCGATCGCTGAAGCGATGCGTGACGGTAACTTTGGCGTCATGGATTATGCAAACTACTTGAACGTGACGGCAGATACGAAAATGCGTCAAGCAATCGGTGGGCAATCATCACCAAATGACTCACAATAAAGGGTGAGACGGTATGGATATCATATGGGTCGGATTGATGATCGCATTCGGTGTCATCTCCGTCATCTCAAAAGCAGCGGATAAAAAACCGAAGCAGACGAACCGGACACCTTCAAAGGAGTTCGGCGACTATGTGAAACAAATAACCGAACAGGTCGATACGGCGCGACAAGAGATGGTACCTCCACCTGTCGTTCGTAAAAAAGCACCCGCGAAGAAACAACCGGGGGTAACGCAAACAAAAGCGCGACCCGTTCATGAACGAACGGAATTGCAACAACGTTTGGACCAGCGTCAGAAACAACATTCGAAAAAAGGGATGTCCTCTTCAACGATCGGTGAAATCAAAGATAGCGTCGCAGACGGTGCTATTGGAACGTCGAGTCGTTCAGCATCAGCGACGAGACTCTCACAGGATGAAATGCGTCGTGCCATCGTCTGGAGTGAGGTTCTGGGTGCACCCGTTTCAAAACGAAAACGATGATGATTAGACAGTGAGTCGATCCTACGAAACGCGTAGGATCGACTCTTTTTATTTCCCAAAAGGTGGGAACGGGTTTTTCTTTCCATCTTTTCGGCGGAAGTGCTAAAGTGGAAGAGATTAGATATGAAGCGATGACAACTTGTTATCCATGACTAGGAGGCCATTCACAACGTGATATTCAACGAAAGAATCCCATTTGCATTTTCGAATTCAGAACAGATTCAAGCATTCGTCGGTCCGAATGATGCAGTCTTACGTACGATGGAAGCAGAACTTGACGTTCAGCTTACGCATCGAGGAGATGAGCTGTTGGCACAATCCGAACAGGAGCAGTCTGTAATCTTAGCAGGACAGGTCGTAGGCGTCTTGAAACAACTTGTGAATCGTGGAGCTGTTTTGACGGAGCGTGACGCGACGAGCGCCATTCAACTGGCACGTCAAGATCGGGTGGATGAACTACTGGAACTTTACGATACGGTCATTCATACGAATCATAAAGGAAAACCACTTCGTGCAAAGACACTCGGTCAAGCACGTTACGTTCGGGGAATCGACCGCTGTGATTTGACATTTGGTATTGGACCAGCGGGAACTGGAAAAACGTATCTTGCTGTCGTGATGGCGGCAAAAGCGTTAAAGGAAGGTCACGTCAAACGACTTGTCCTGACGCGTCCAGCAGTAGAAGCAGGAGAAAATCTAGGATTCCTTCCAGGGGATCTGAAAGAAAAAGTCGATCCCTATCTACGTCCTCTATACGATGCGCTACATGACGTACTTGGTGTCGAACATACGGCTCGTCTGCTTGAGCGTGGCGTCATCGAGATCGCGCCGCTCGCTTACATGCGTGGACGGACACTTGAACATGCCTTCGTCATTCTTGATGAAGCGCAAAATACGACACGTGAACAAATGAAGATGTTCTTGACGCGTCTCGGATTCCATTCGAAGATGATCGTCACAGGCGATTTGACACAAGTCGATCTTCCGCGAGGAAAAACGTCTGGTCTACAAGAAGCGTTACATTTGCTCGGCAATGTCAAAGGGATTCATTTTGAGCACTTTGGCTCAGCGGATGTCGTGCGTCACCCACTTGTCCGAAAAATCGTTGATGCTTATAGTCAGGATTTGACCTAAGCCGTTACGAAAATAGATGGAAAAGGGGGAGATGATATGCGCAAGGTTGGGGTCTGGGTCGGGCTTTTGACAGTAGTATTCTATCTCGTCGTATCGACGATGATGTATGTCAGTGTTCGGCCAGAAGCCTTGTCCGCAGAACCATTCTCAATTGCAGAAGAAGATATCCGGTCACCCTTGACGATGGAGGACCGGGTTGCAACAAATCAAATCAAGGAAAATTCGGTTGCTGCAATCGAGAGTCAGTATACGATCAAACAAGAGTATGCAGCACAACAAATTGATAAAGTCGAACAACTTTTTGCGAGTTTGTCTGGTATCAAAAAAACAAATGAGATCGGTAAAATCAAACAGCGTCTGCGTGGAACGGAGGCGGCAACTCTTTTGAAGGATGATGAGTTACGCTTGCTTGTGACGTCGACGACAGCACTACGGAATACGACACGTGACGTCGTCATCACCGCGATTGAAGAAGCGATGCGTCAACGTATCTCGTCTGATGGTGGTGAAGTAGCGGAGGCACGTGAGAATGCGCGAACGGATATTGAACGTTCGCCACTGTCCTTTTCACTAAAAGCAGTCGCTAAAGCGATGACCGATCAACTGATCGTGACGAACTACGTCTATGATCCGGAAAAGACGGAACAGCTTCGTAAGCAGACGAGTGATAAAGTTGAACCAGTCATCATTTCAGAAGGCGAAGTGATCGTTAAACGAGGCGAAGTGATTTCACAAGATGCCTATCGTCAGCTACAATTAGTCGGCTTGATTTCTGATCGACAGTCGTTGAAACCGTTACTCGGGGCGATGCTTGTCAGTGCGTTGATGACTGCCTTTTTATTTGGATTCATTCACCGTTCAAAACTGCGATACGCTCAAATGGGGCGGATTCGATTATTCGGGCTTGTCTACCTCGTCGTCAGTCTACAATTACTCGTCATGTATGGTATGGCGTTCTTAGCAGACGACATCAATCCAGCATTTTACTTACTCACGCCGACCGCTTTTGCTGCGCTCGTCTTGCGCAATTTATTGAACGAACGGATTGCATTATCGAGTTCTCTGTTTACGGCGCTTGCCGGAACGTTCTTCTATAGTACGAACCAGAACTTCAGCTTCAATATCGCAATCTATTTATTGGTCGGTGGTTTAGTCGCAACGTTTTTCCTGCGCTCTAGTTTGTCACGACGTCGTATTTTCATGAGCAGTGTTTCGATTGCCGGAGCAAACATCGCGATTTTCTTAGCATTCGTCCTGTTACGAAGTGGTACGTTCGAACTACGAGAAACGCTGATTTTAATCGGTTTTGCGATTGCGAGTGGTATCTTGAGTGCCGTCCTAGCAATTGGACTATTGCCGTTTCTTGAGATGACGTTCGGTATTTTAGCACCGACCCGTCTACTCGAACTGTTGAACCCGACGCATCCGTTACTCAAAAAACTATTAGTTGAAGCACCGGGAACGTACCATCATAGTATGATGGTCGCGAACCTAGCAGAAACAGCCTGTGAAGCAATCGGAGCAGATGGCTTGCTTGCACGAGTCGGCGCCTACTATCATGATTTAGGGAAAACGCGACGACCGCTTTATTTCATTGAGAACCAGCATGGACGCAATCCCCATGATCGATTGACACCGGAAGAGTCGGCACGTGTCATCTTGGCACATACCGAGGATGGTGTTGAATTACTCGAAGACGCAAAACTGCCTGCAGCGATCATCGATATTTGCCGCCAGCATCATGGAACCTCTCTGCTGAGATACTTTTATGTCAAGGCAGCAGAACAAGGTGAGGTCGATGAGGAGACGTTCCGTTACACGGGTCCGAAACCACAAACTCGTGAAGCGGCGGTCATCATGATCGTTGACTCGATTGAAGCGGCAGTTCGTTCGATGAAAGCTCCTTCAGAAGAAGGAATTCGGGACTTGGTCGCGAAAATCATTCGTGAAAAGATGATGGATGATCAATTTGCGGAATGTGACATTACGACACGTGAGATTTATCGCGTTGGTGAAAGTGCGTGTCATACCTTATCCGGTTTGTTCCATGAACGAATCGAGTATCCAGAATTAAAGAAAGAGGCAACGACATGAATATTTATATGACAGACGAAAATAATCGTCTAACGGAAGAACAACGACAGCTTGTCGAATCGATTTTGATTTACACGGCGGAACAAGAAGAAGTCGATTCAAATAGTGAGTTGTCCGTGACTTTCGTCTCAAACGATGAGATTCAAGAAATCAATCGTGAATGGCGTGGAAAGGATCAGGCGACAGACGTCATTTCCTTTGCGATGGAAGAACTCGGAGAAGATGAAATCGATTTTGGATTGCTCGAAGACGAACCAATCGTCCTCGGCGATTTGATCATTTCCGTAGAACGGTGTCGTGAACAAGCGGCAGAGTATGGGAATCATTTTGAGCGAGAGCTCGGTTTCCTCGCTGTCCATGGTTTTCTCCATTTACTCGGATACGATCACATTGAAAAAGCAGATGAGGAAGTCATGACGAAGCGACAGGAGGAAATCCTGCATCACTTCGAGTTATATCGGGGCACATTGTGAAAAGCTGGTGGCAACCGTTTCGACATGCCATGAACGGATTGCGCCAATCGATTCGAGAAGAACGGCATATGAAAGTTCACGTGACAGTTGGTGCCATCGTGTTGCTTGTCGCCTTTCTATTACCCTTGACGTCTGTCGAGCGAGCGATCCTCTTCTTGACGGTCGGGATCGTCATCAGTGCCGAGATGTTCAATACAGCGTTTGAGCGCGTCGTTGATCTCGTGACGCAGGAATGGCATCCACTGGCAAAAGCAGTCAAGGATATTGCAAGTGGAGCTGTTCTTGTGTTGGCGCTTACATCTATTGCAATTGCACTATGCATCTTCATCCCATATTTGGTACAATAAGAATCCGGCCTTTTTGGCCAATACCGTTCCTAAGAAGGGGATACTCACATGAAAACAGAACAATTACTCGAACAAGCTAAACGTGCACGCGAAAAAGCGTATGTTCCATATTCGAAATTCCAAGTCGGTGCTGCTCTACTAACAAAAGACGGACAAGTCTTCCATGGTTGCAATATTGAAAACGCTGCATATGGTCTTTGTAACTGTGCAGAACGGACAGCAATCTTCTCTGCGTGGGCACAGGATGCGCGCGAGTATGCAGCGATGGCTGTCGTTGCGGACACGGAAGGACCGGTCGCACCGTGCGGACAATGCCGCCAAGTGCTATCAGAGATGTGTGACGCGGATATGCCAATCTATTTGACGAACCTTAAAGGGGATGTCACAGAAACAACAGTGGGTGCCCTCTTACCAGGAGCATTCACGAAAGGGGATTTACATGTTTAAAGAAGGATTCAAATCGGGCTTTGTCTCGATCATCGGACGCCCGAACGTCGGAAAATCGACATTCCTCAACCGTGTCATCGGACAAAAGATTGCCATCATGTCTGATAAGCCACAAACGACGCGAAACAAGATCCAAGGTGTCTATACGACAGAAGACGTTCAGACGATTTTCATCGATACACCAGGGATTCACAAACCAAAACATAAACTCGGCGACTTCATGATGAAGGTCGCGACGAACGCATTGCGTGAAGTTGATGCGATTTTATTCATGGTCAACGTGACGGAACCAAAAGGAAAAGGTGACGATTTCATCATTGAAAAATTGAAGGAACTCGATACACCCATCATCCTCGTCATGAATAAGGTCGATTTGATTCATCCGAATGATATTCCGCCAATCATCGAGTCATATAAAAATGAGCTCGAGTTTGCGGCAGTCGTTCCGATCTCTGCGCTTCAAGGTAACAACGTCGGACCGTTACTTGAAGAAATCGCGAAGATCTTACCGGAAGGACCGATGTATTATCCGGCGGATCAAGTCACTGACCACCCGGAGCGTTTCATCATCTCAGAGATGATTCGTGAGAAAGTCTTGCAAAAGACACGCGATGAAGTACCACACTCAATCGCGGTCGCGATTGATCAAATCAAGACGCGTGAGAATGGAAACATGGTCGATGTCCATGCGACGATCTTGATCGAGCGCGATTCCCAAAAAGGAATCATCATCGGTAAACGCGGAGCACTTCTAAAAGAAATCGGCTCCGAAGCACGAACGGACATCGAGATGTTACTCGGAACAAAAGTTTACCTGAACTTGTGGGTCAAAGTCCAAAAGGATTGGCGTAACAAGGCCGGTCAATTGCGTGAACTTGGCTTCCGCGATGACGAGTATTAAGCGATGATCGATAAGGCGGAAGGGCTTGTACTACGAACGGTCGTATACGGTGAATCGAATAAGATCGTCACGCTACTGACACGTGAATACGGCAAGCTCGCCGTCATGGCGCGAGGAGCGAAGAAGCCGGGTAGTCGTTTCAACGCGGCAAGCCAGCCTTTCGTTCGAGCCGTCTATATCTATCCACGGTCACGTGGTCTCGGTCAGTTAAAATCGGCAGACGTCATCACGAGCCACGCGCATATCCGGCAAGATGTCGTCTTGATGGCGTATGCGATGTATCTACTGGAGCTGGCAGATAAAGCGCTTGATGAACGAGTGCCGCAACCGGCACTCTATGATTTGTTCGTTGAAGGACTGGAGGCGATGGATGAAGGACTTGATCCCGACGTCGTCTCTTTCATCATCGAGTTGCGCCTGTTGCGTCATCTAGGGATTGCGCCGCACTTGAACGGCTGTACGATTTGCGGGAGTGCTGAAGCACCGTTTGCTTTTTCGTTACACCACGGCGGTCTACTCTGTCGCCGGCACCGTCATGAGGATGAACATGCCGTCTTTATGTCAGAGGCAGTCGCGAAGATGCTCTACGTGTTTTCCGTCTATGATTTCTCGCGAATCGGGACCGTGACGGTGAAGCCGGAAACGAAGCGTCTACTGCGTCAAATCATGGATGCTTATATGGAACGCTACAGCGGGTTACGCCTACGTTCAAAACGTGTCCTCGACCAGTTGATTGATTTCGGCAACGATTGACAGCAACAAGCGGGTTCGGTAGAATAAATGCGGTAGAAGCAACTAAATGAACACGATGACGAAAAGGAGTACCGTCTTTTTCTCAATCAAGCGATTCCAGGGTGGTGCGAGCTGGGAGTGAGAGGGGCGCGAATGGCGTTTCGGAGTGTTCTTTGTCAAAAAGAGTGGCATGCGATGCATGCAAGTAGGGTGGAACCGCGGGCTCGTCTCGTCCCTATGTGCAACGATTGTTGTACATAGGGGCGTTTTTTGCGTTCCTTAATCATTTCGGAGGTGAAAGTCGTGAAGATGACAGTACAAGACATGATCTTGACATTACAAAAATTTTGGGCAGAACAAGGCTGCTTGACGATGCAAGCATACGACGTAGAAAAAGGAGCCGGTACGATGAATCCGATGACGTTCTTACGGAGTCTCGGACCAGAACCATGGAACGTTTGTTATACAGAACCATCACGCCGTCCGGCTGACGGTCGTTACGGGGAAAACCCGAACCGTCTGTATCAACACCATCAATTCCAAGTCATCATGAAACCATCACCTGACAACATTCAGGAATTGTACTTACAAAGTCTCGAGTTGCTCGGTATCAACCCACTCGAACATGATATCCGTTTCGTAGAGGATAACTGGGAGAACCCGACATTCGGTGCTGCAGGTCTCGGCTGGGAAGTATGGCTGAACGGAATGGAAATCACGCAATTCACGTATTTCCAACAAGTCGGTGGAATCGAGTGTAATCCGATCGCAGTCGAGATCACTTATGGAATCGAGCGTCTTGCGTCGTACATTCAAGACGTTGAGAGTGTCTTTGATCTCGTTTGGACGGATGGCTTCAAATACGGTGATATCTTCTATCAACCGGAGTTCGAACATTCGAAGTATACGTTTGAAACGTCAGATGTCGCCTTACTCTTCACGTTGTTCGATCAATATGAAAAAGAAGCGAATCGCGCCTTGGACGAGAACCTCGTTTTCCCAGCGTATGATTACATCTTAAAATGTTCACATACCTTTAACCTTCTTGACGCGAAGGGGGCGATTTCCGTCACGGAACGTACAGGATTCATCCATCGTGTCCGGAACATGTCGCGCCGTTGTGCGCAAAGTTTCATCGAAGAACGGGAACGTCTTGGCTTCCCATTGATCAAGTCGAAAGCAGGTGAGTCACATGCATGAATTATTACTTGAAATCGGTTTAGAAGAGATGCCGGCTCGATTCGTCCTTCAATCCGAAACACAACTCAAGGAACGCGTGACGCGTTTCCTTGAAGAAGCTCGGATTGAGTTCACAAGCGTCGAATCCTTCTCGACACCACGTCGTCTTGCAGTGTATGTCAAAGGTCTCGCAGCACGTCAAAGTGACCTCGAAGAGACATTAAAAGGACCAGCAAAACGTATCGCGATGGACGAAGCAGGGAACTGGACGAAAGCAGCCGAAGGGTTTGCGCGTGGTAAAGGGTTAACGACGGACGATCTCTTCCTTGGAGAAGAAAAAGGAGTCGAGTATCTCTATGCGACACGTAAGGAAGTCGGACAAGCGACAGCCGATCTACTTCCTGGACTAAAACAAGTCGTCGAAGCGATGACATTCCCGAAAAACATGCGTTGGAGCACACAATCGTTACGTTACATGCGTCCGATTCGTTGGTTGATTGCCCTGCTTGACGATCAAGTCATCCCGTTTGAAGTCGCATCCGTCGAAACGGGTCGGACATCACGTGGACATCGTTTCCTTGGGCAGGACATCACGATCCTGCGTCCGAACGCTTATGTTGAAGCGCTCGCAGGAGAAAACGTCATCGTCAGTTATGAAGCACGTCGTCAATTGATCGAAGAACAAATCGCAGCGCTTGCGGCACGCGAACAATTCGAAGTGCCGATTGATGCGTCTTTACTTGAAGAAGTCACGAACCTCGTCGAGTATCCGACAGCCTTGTTCGGTGCATTCGATGAAGCGTATCTTGAGTTACCAGAAGAAGTCTTGATCACGACGATGAAAGAACACCAACGTTACTTCCCGGTCAAACGTGACGGTGCGTTGCTCCACTATTTCGTCACGGTACGAAACGGAAACGCAACACATCTTGAAAACGTCGCACGCGGAAACGAAAAAGTCATCCGTGCCCGTTTAGCCGATGCGCAGTTCTTCTATGAAGAAGATAAAAAAGCAGATATCGATGAACAGGCGAAACGTCTTGATAAAATCGTCTTCCATGAAAAATTAGGAACGACAGGCGAAAAAGTCCGTCGCGTCCGTCAGATGGCACTCGCACTTGCAGATCGTGTCGGTGCAGACAAAACACGTGTCGAACGTGCAGGACAGATCTATAAATTCGACCTCGTCAGTCAAATGGTCTATGAATTCACAGAATTGCAAGGTCTGATGGGTGAGCGGTATGCGAACATGAAGAATGAGGATCCGGAAGTCGCGGCTGCGATTCGTGAACATTACATGCCACGCTTCGCGGGGGATGCAAGTCCGGAAACACCGACAGGAACACTCTATGCGATTCTCGATAAGATGGACAGCGTCGCTGGATTCTTTGGTGTCGGTATGATTCCAAGTGGATCAGCGGATCCGTACGCATTGCGTCGTCAAGCACAAGGGATTGTTCAGGTTTTATCAGATCGCAAGTTGAATCTGACATTGACTGAATTGATTGCCTTCGTCGTTTCAGAACAGGTGGCAGCAGGTCTTTACGCGAAGGATGCCGAAGAAGTCCAATCTGCATTACAAGACTTCTTTGCACAACGCTTGAAATACCGTCTATCGGAAATGAACTTCCGTCATGATGTCGTCGAAGCCGCTCTTGATCATACGTTGACAGTCGAAGCGAATGAGCAACGTGCTGCAATGCTTGAAAGTGCGACGAAAAAAGAATCGTTCAAGAAAACGGTCGAACAACTCAGCCGTGTCTTAAACATCTCGAAAAAAGCAGAAGACGTCACAACTGTTAATCCAGCGCTCTTTGAAAATGATGCGGAACGCGCGTTGCATGAGGCGATTGAGAAGACCTTACCAGAGGTTGATCAAGCAATCGCGTCACTTGATTATGAACGAGCGCTTGAGGCACTTGATGCAACCGTTCCGTCGATTACAGCCTACTTCGACGGTACGATGATCATGACGGACGACGAAACAGTCCGTACGAACCGTCTTAGCGAAATGAAACGATTTGCGCAAGCCATCGAATCAGTCGCCCGGTTCAATGCACTTACTTTAGCGTAAAGAAAAAGGACGGATGAGCCGATGAAGTTAAATGAACGGCAAAAAAAGATACTCCAAATCGTCAAAGAGAATGGTCCGATCACGGGAGAGCAGATTGCTTCTGCACTCTCCCTGACACGGGCGACATTACGACCCGATTTGTCGATTTTAACGATGACCGGCATGCTAGAAGCGCGTCCACGTGTCGGCTATATGTACGTTGGAAAGAAAAATGCGTCCATGCTTCATGAGAAACTCGACACCTTGACCGTCGGCGAATTCATGTCGTCGGCAAAGGTCATTCATGAAGGGATGACCGTATACGATGCGATCGTTCACTTATTCCTTGAAGATGTGGGTTCGCTGTTCGTCGTCAGTAAGGACCATGCGTTAGTCGGTGTGTTGTCACGTAAGGATTTTCTACGTGCGGCAATCGGTAATCAAGAATTAGATACGTTACCGGTCAACATCATCATGACACGGATGCCGAATTTGACGGTCTGTGAAAAATCGGAAACGTTGATTGGTGCCGGCATGAAACTGATCGAAAAGCAGATTGATTCAATGCCAGTCGTCGAAGAGGAGAACGGCGTCTTGAAAGTCGTGGGTCGAATGACGAAGACGAACATGACGAAAGTGTTGGTCGCTTTAGCACGTGATGAAGAAATTTAAGGAGGGTTCCTGATGCGTCAACGGATTTATGTCGTGAGTGACTCTGTCGGAGAGACGTGTGAACTCGTCGTCCGCGCAGCTGCAATCCAATTCCCGGAACAAGCCATCGAAACGGTCCGCATTCCGTTCGTCGATGATGATCAAGTCATTTATGACTTGGTTCTTCATGCGAAAGAAGAACAAGCGACAATCGCTTTCACGATCGTTCATGCGACCCATCGTCGTCTGCTTGCAGACACAGCTCGCGCCCACGGTGTTAAAGCGATTGATCTACTTGGTCCATTGCTTGACACGATGGAAGATCGCTTGCAGATGCAACCGAAGGAAGAGCCAGGGTTAATCTATCGCCTAGATGAGGAGTATTTCCGAAAAATCGAAGCGGTTGAATTTGCTGTCAAGTATGACGATGGACGTGATCCAAAAGGTATCAAACGTGCGGATATCGTCTTGATCGGGGTGTCGCGTACATCAAAGACACCACTTTCGCAGTATCTGGCTTTGAAGCGATATAAAGTAGCGAACGTACCACTCGTACCTGAATCGATCCCGCCAGCGGAGCTATTCGATATTCCAAAAGAAAAATGTTTTGGACTACTCATCTCACCGGAAAAGTTGATCGACATCCGAATGGAACGCCTGCGTTCATTAGGACTCAAACCAGAAGCAGCATACGCGCAGATGGACCGAATCAACCGGGAACTCGAATACGCACGGAATTTATACGAACGAATCGGTTGCCAAGTCATCGACGTGACGAATAAAGCAGTCGAGGAAACGGCAAACCTGATTTTGACCGGAATTTCCGGGAAGGCGCATGACTAGTCAAGCAGTCAGGAACATAGTATACTTGTTTAGCTGATAAATGAGATAATGCCCTTTTTCTAATGAAACGGAACGAGTCATCGTTCCGTTTCATTGCGGGTATGGTCATGTAAGGATAAGTTCTCAAGGAAAGGGGAGAGGACGGAATGAAGCGAATTCCTGATGAAATCGTCGATCAGGTCCGCCAAGCAACGGACATCGTCGAATTGATTTCAGAACGTGTAGAATTAAAAAAACAAGGGAATCGATATTCAGGGCTTTGCCCGTTTCATTCTGAGAAATCACCTTCCTTTTCTGTTTCTCCTGATAAAGGGATGTACTACTGTTTTGGATGTGGTGCAGGTGGAAACGCAATCACTTTCGTCATGGAAACAGAAGGAATGAGTTTCAAGGAAGCGGTCTCTAAATTAGCTGATCGAAGCGATGTCACACTTCCGGAACTGGAGCCGGATCGATTCGAACAATCGGAATCGACACCCGAACAGGAAAAGAAGTTCCGGATGCGCGAGGCACATCGGATCGTCACCGAGTTGTATCATGAGGTGTTGATTCAAACGGAAGCAGGCGACGCGGGACGAATCTATTTAGAGAATCGTGGTATCCGTGAAGGTGCGATGCGTGAGTTCCGACTCGGGTATGCACCGGATCAAGATCGTTTTACAGTGGATTCCTTGGCACGACGTGGGTTTGATTTAGATGAGATGGTCGAAGCGGGATTGATTTCAATCGGACGCGATGGCGATTATCGAGATCGATTCAACGGTCGAGTCGTATTTCCTATCTCCGATCGTGATGGCACGATCGTCGGATTTAGTGGACGTTCGATTGATGGTCGTGATCCGAAGTATGTCAATACAGCGGAAACACCTTTGTTCAATAAAAGTGAACTGTTATTCGGATTCGCTCAAGCACGAGGAGCGATGCGCAAAATCAAACAAGTCGTCCTCGTTGAAGGGAATCTTGATGTTGTGCGTGTCGCTCAAGCGGGTATACCTTATACGGTAGCCTCTTTAGGAACAGCCTTAACACCGGTTCATGCCCAAAACCTAGCACGTATCGTCGATGAAGTCATTATTTGTTATGACGGAGACAAGGCAGGACGCGCTGCGACGTTAAAAGCCCTACAGTTGCTTGAAGCCGTTGCCGTCGACTGTTCCGTCATCCGTTTACCGGATGGCGAAGACCCGGATTCCTTCATTGGGAATCAGGGCGAAGAGACGTTTTTACACTGGATTGAACAAGAACGGGTTTCAAGTCTTGAATTCAAATCTTTTTATTTTCGACAAGGAAAAAACTTGCGATTAGAAGGAGAACGCGTTCGATATATTGAAACTATGCTTGAAGAGATTGGTCGAACATCCAATCCGTTGTTACGGGACATTTATTTAGGAAAACTTTCTGAGGAATTCAAACTCTCGAAAGACTCCTTGATCGCACAAGTGCGTCCAACCGTCCAACAACCGAAGAGAGAACAAATCGTTTCCGATCGCCCAGCTGCTCTACCGACAGCACCTCCTGACCGAACGTTCGCGAACTGGAAGAAGGCAGAACGCTTCTTGCTTGCCTACATGATCCGTTCAGAAGAAGTATGTCTTGAAGTGCGAGAGCAACTAGGTGTCCAATTCAATGATCCGGCACACCAATTGATTGCCGGCAAGCTATATGAATTTTACGGAGCAGGTACGCAAGGAAGTCCTGATCGTTTTTTGACGATGTTGCACGACGCCTCTTTGCAACGAATCGTAGCGGATTTAGAGTTCATGCTAATGCCTGAATATGATCCTGATTTACTCAGTCACTACATTCGTGCCGTCCAAAATGAACAGCAACGTCGGTTGTTAGAAGAAGAAAAGTCACGATTGAATCAACAAACAGATATCCGTGCTCAAGCGGAGCTGATGCAGGCGATCATAGAACGGAAGCGTCGTTTAAAAGATCGATGACCTGCTGCATGATGTGGAAGGAGTGTATGGTTCGATGGCAGAAAAAGCAAGATCAGAAGCTGAATTACTCCGTCTCGCGAAAGAGGAACTCATCGCGCTCGGACATAAAAATGGTGAATTGTCACACCAAAAGATCGAAGACAAACTAAGTTCGTTCGAATCAATGGATGCTCAGCAATTCGAGGAATTCCTTCAATTGCTTGAAACAGAAGGTATCAAGGTCAACAATGACGGTACAGGGGACGAAAAAGAAGAGGCGGATCTAAACGATTTGTCTGTTCCTCCTGGTGTCAAGATCAATGACCCTGTCCGGATGTATTTAAAAGAAATTGGTCGCGTTGATTTGTTAAATGCAGAAGATGAAGTCGAACTTGCTAAACGAATCGAACAAAACGATGAAGAAGCAAAAAAACGATTGGCGGAAGCAAACTTACGTCTCGTCGTTTCGATTGCGAAGCGTTATGTCGGACGCGGTATGTTGTTCCTTGATTTGATTCAAGAAGGCAACATGGGTCTGATCAAAGCGGTCGAGAAATTCGACTATACGAAGGGATATAAATTCTCGACGTATGCAACATGGTGGATTCGTCAGGCAATCACACGTGCGATTGCTGACCAAGCGCGGACAATCCGAATTCCGGTTCACATGGTTGAGACGATCAATAAATTGATTCGTGTCCAGCGTCAACTCTTGCAAGATCTCGGACGTGAACCATCACCGGAAGAGATTTCAAAAGAGATGGAAATCACGCCAGAAAAAGTCCGTGAAATCCTGAAGATTGCGCAAGAGCCGGTTTCTCTTGAAACTCCAATCGGGGAAGAGGATGATTCACATCTCGGAGATTTCATCGAGGACCAAGATGCGACAGCACCACAAGATGCTGCAGCATACGAACTCTTGAAAGAACAACTCGAAGATGTGTTAGATACACTGACGGATCGTGAAGAAAACGTCCTCCGTCTTCGTTTTGGTCTTGACGATGGTCGGACACGGACACTTGAAGAAGTCGGGAAAGTATTTGGTGTTACACGTGAACGAATTCGTCAAATCGAAGCAAAAGCACTTCGGAAATTACGTCATCCGAGTCGTTCGAAACGCCTGAAAGATTTCCTCGATTAATTCAAAGTGTGAAGAATATATGAAATTTTAGTGGGAAGGAAGAAAAAAGTTTCGTTTTTTTCTTCCTTCCCTGTTTTTTTTACAGTAGAATAGTAACGGGGAATACCATTCAGTCACCAACTTGGTTGGGTATAGAATATGGGGGGAATCCAAATGCGTAATCCATTAGTACCGTTCGCGGCGATCGCAGTCATCGCCATCATCGCTATGATTTCATTGTCTTACTTTGGGGTCGATCAGGTGAAGGAAGCTCGCAAAGGGCCGTCAACTGCAGAAATGAAGCCAGAAGACTTGTTTGCATCTAAAGGATGTACAGGATGTCACGGTGGAAACTTAGAAGGCGGAACAGGTCCGAACTTAACAAAGATCGGCGCGAAGCTGAAAGAAGATGAAATTAAGAACATCGCAATGAACGGTAAAGGGCAAATGCCTGGCGGTCTTGCGAATGACGAAGAAGCAGCTGTTCTAGCCAAATGGTTAGCTGCTAAGAAATAAGAACAAGGGCATCTATCTCGTTACGAGATGGATGTTTTTTTGTGGTGTATGGTATCTTTTTTAGCGTAAATCCGCTATTTTTAAAAGAGAGTTTTTCGGAAAATAGGAAGGATGAAGATGATGCAAATGAACGTCGTATTGGATCAACGACTCCAAAAAGTCGTGTCGTATATTCCACAAGGAGCTATCCTCGCAGATATTGGATCAGATCATGCATTCGTACCATGTTTTTGTATCCAGCAACAGAAAATCGAACGCGCGATCGCGGGAGAGGTAAACGAAGGACCGATGGAAGCGGCAAAAGGACAAGTGGCGCTTGTCGGGCTCGAGTCACAAATCGATGTCCGCCTTGGAAGTGGACTATCGGTTTTAAAGCCGGGCGAAGCAACAGCGATTACGATTGCAGGAATGGGCGGAACACTGATTGCCTCAATCCTTGAAGAAGGCAAAGATCGGCTGTCGGGGGAGGAACGTTTGATCCTTCAACCAAATGTTGATGCAGTCGATGTTCGGAAGTGGTTGCTGACGAATTCATATGCGTTATTGTCTGAAGCCATCGTCGAGGAGAACGGAAAGATCTATGAAATTCTCGTTGCAGAACGTGGAGATGAAACACTGTACTCAGAGGACGAAACAACACGTCAGTGGGAATTGTTCTTTGGACCACAGTTAATGCGGGAACGTGCACCAGAATTCATTGAAAAATGGCAGATTGAAAAACAAAAGCGAGAGTATATCCTAGCTCAGATGAAACAAGGACAAGCAACGGAGGTTTTATCTGAAAAAATCGAAGCCATCGAACGATTGATTCAAAAGATGGAAGAGGTGACGAACTAATGGCGAATGGGAACCATGTCATTGAGCAGTTTGAAGCATTTGCTCCGAAAAAATTCGCACTCGAAGGTGATCCGATTGGTCTACAAATCGGAACATTGAACAAGGACGTCAAACGTGTGCTCGTGACACTTGATGTCTTGGAGTCTGTCGTCGATGAAGCGATTGAAAAGAAGGTCGATCTCATCATCGCGCATCATCCACCGATTTTTAGTAAATTAGCAAATGTGACGGATCGTTCTGCAACAGGACGGATCGTCACAAAATGTATCAAACACGATATTGCGGTGTATGCTGCACATACGAACCTTGACGTAACACCAGGCGGGGTCAATGACTGGATGGCAGATGCGCTTAGTCTTGAGTCTTGTGAAGTACTAGCACCGACGTTTGAAAACACGCAATATAAACTAAGTGTCTATGTACCGACCGAGGCTGTAGAGCGCGTTTCAACAGCCCTTGCACAAGCGGGAGCAGGAAAAGAAGGAGACTACAGTGATTGTCAATTCCACGTCGATGGAACAGGTCAATTCCGACCGTTGACGGAAGCTACCCCGTATATCGGTGAAGCAGGGCGACTCGAACGCGTTTCAGAAGTCCGAATCGAAACGATCGTCACGGAACTGAATCAGAAACAAGTCATTCGAGCGATGAAACAGGCTCATCCATATGAGGAAGTCGCCTATGATCTCATTCGCCAAGAACGCCCGGCAACATCACTTGGTCTTGGACGGATTGGTCGGTTACCGGAAGCAATGACGTTACGAGAATTTGCAGAACATGTTCGCGATGCGTTTGGTGTACAAAACTTACGCTTCGTCGGAGACGAATCGCGCCATATCCAAAAAGTAGCGGTCCTTGGTGGTGACGGCAATAAGTACGTCTCGACTGCAGCATTTGCAGGAGCAGATGTCCTTGTGACAGGAGATCTCTATTTCCATGTAGCGCATGATGCGATGGCACTTGGACTAGCAGTCGTCGATCCGGGACATCATGTGGAGTCGGTCATGAAAGAAGGCGTCGTCAACGAATTAAGCAAACGATTCAAAGAGAAGAAGATAGATGTGGAACTCATCGTCTCGACAGCCAATACGAATCCCTTTCATTTTTTGTGATATGTAAAGTAAAAAATGAGATAAAACACCGGACGGCGATGATTCGCTGTCCGGTGTTTGTTATTACTTCTATCATATTCAGGTTAAAGGACTTTTACTTTTGGTAAAATCCGTCGTAGTTCAAGGAATGGTGTCTTGTCATGTGTACTGATGTCTGATGGATCATATTGCTGTAAGAAATCAATGACCTTTTTCGTGATTGGTGTTGGTGTTGATGCACCTGATGTGACACCAACTTGCTGTACACCTTTAAGCCATGATAGATCGAGTTCTGTTAAATCACCAATCCGATGCGCTGGAGTTCCTGCGATATCGAATGATACTTGTGCCAATCGGTTCGAGTTGTTAGAACGTGGATCACCGACGACGATGACAAGGTCACAATCTCCTGCTTGATCAGCCACCGCTTCTTGCCGGACTTGTGTTGCGTTACAGATTTCATTGTGTACTTCTACATGCGGATACTTTTTACGCACGTGTTCCATCAAAGCTTGGACATCCCATTGGCTCATCGTCGTCTGATTCGTGACGATGATTTTTTTATGAGCGAGCTGAGGCGGGAGTTCATCGATATCTTCGACTTTTTCGATGAGGTGCACATGCTCTGGTGCTACACCGACTGCACCTTCAGGTTCCGGGTGTCCATGTTTGCCGACGTAGATGACTTCATAATCATCCGCGACGACTTGTCGAATCAAATCGTGTGTACGCGTCACGTCAGGACATGTTGCATCGACGACGTGCAGATTTTTTTCGGCGGCGCGTGCATAAACAGCAGGCGAAATACCATGCGCTGTAAAAATGACAGTTCCTTCTTGAATCGTCTCAAGTGCTTCGAGGCGATCGGGACCATCGACTGTGATGACACCCATACTTTCGAATTCACGTGTGACATGAGCATTGTGAACGATCATACCAAGAATATGAATCGGGCGTGGCAAGTCTTTATTCAATGCCGCTTGTTGTGCAAGTTTCATTGCATCGACGACACCGTAACAATAGCCGCGGGGGCTGATTTTTTTTACTAGCATAGTTGTAGATTCTCCCTTTGTGAAAAAGAATGATTAGTTAGAGTGTACCATTGTTTAGACGGGAATGAAAATAGAGGAGTCTGTTTCAGAAACAGAACATGGTATACTAATGAAGTTGCAATTATTTAATAAGGGGGCGAAAGGGTGGAGTCTAAGAAAATGATGCGGTCGTATTTTTTTCAAATCACCGCCATCTTATTCATCCTGTTATGTCTTGTCATTTCAGCGCTTGCCTTTACTGCGGATCGAGTCACGATTTCACGAGTCGAACAGCAAACGGAAAAGCAGAGTGAGAAAAGTGTCGAAGTTTCTGGAAACGCGATCCGTGATAACATTGGGAATTTACATGAGGAAATCATGAGTTTGCAGTTAAACGTCGAAAATCCTGATAAGCTAAGTCGAAAAATTGAAGAATCAAATCTTCTTGATATTGATACTGGATTTAAAAGTCTTTTTTATTTTGACAGAAAGACGAAACAGATTACTTGGTTCTCAAGTGAAGATCGTCGCGTACCAGATAGTACGATAGTAAAGGATGATGATTTTCTACAAACTCTGACAAGTACGGATTTTCATATGAGTAAGCTGTACTCAATGGAATCAGATGCCGTCACATATATGTTCGTGCCAGTTCGAGATGGTAACGAACGTGTAGGTGTGTTTGGTGGTGGACTAAGTGCGATGAATTCAATCATTTTCCGGAAATCATTAGAATCTTTTGATGATCAAACGATTGCCTATTTATTTAATAGTAAAAAAGAATTGCTAGCAACGTCGAGTAATCTTGTGACAGACGAAGAACGACTATTGTCGAGAAGTGTGATCGATCGTGCATTTCAATCCGTCGAACCATCTGAAATCTTTAGTACGAATCAAGATATGTATTACTTTGCAAAAGATTTAAAGGTGACGGATTGGAAAATTCTCGTTCGAACGCCGCGAAACGTTTTTTATGAACCTGTCTACACGACACGGCAGCAGTATTTGATCATCGCCGCTTTGACGCTCGTCCTTAGTCTGATTGTTGGCTATTTAATGTCACGACAATTGACATCTCCTTTACTTGAGCTTGTTCATAAAATTGAGAAAAGTAGTTCCCCGAAACCGATCGTCCTTGAACGTGCCGGATCAAACGAAGTGAAGACATTGGTCGCTGCTTATAATGAATACTCACAGCGAATGGAACATGCGCGACTTGAGCAGTTAAGTCAACAGCAAACCATGTTGCAGCAAGAGAAGCTAGCGTCACTTGGTCAATTAGCGGCGGGCATTGCTCATGAGATACGTAATCCATTAACACCAGTCAAAATGACCTTACAGTTATTAGCCGCAGAAAAGGATCGAGATACAGAGATGTTGATGTTAGCTTTATCTGAGCTTGATCGAGCGAACGGCATGATTCAGACGATGCTTGATTTATCCAAAGGCGAGAACAATGCGCTTCAAAAAACGACGATTGATATGAATGATTTAATGAAGAAGCTGACATATATCTTAGAAGCGGAAGCTCATCTTTACGAAGCGGATTGTAAAATTTATACACCTTCCTTTATGCCAAAGATTCATGCATCAGAAGAGGGGATTTTGCAGATTTTAGCAAACTGTGTTCGAAATGCCCTTCAAGCTGTCGCGTTTAAAGGGCCAGATGGGATTTGTCATTTGCATGTGCATATCTATCCGGAAGAGGTTGTCTTCATCATCCAAGATAATGGTGTCGGAATGGACGGTGATCAGATTGATCATGTTGGTCAAGCATTCAAGACGTCAAAAGTGGATGGAAATGGTCTTGGACTGTTCATGTCAAAACAAATCGTACGCGATCACAAAGGGAAGATGATTTTTGACAGTAAACCTGGAGTTGGCACAACGATTCAAGTTCACTTACCTCGAAAGGAGAAAACGGAATGAAATTCAATAAAGCGTGGCTATTCGTCTTAGTCATTTGGATATCATCCGTTCTTCTTATATCCAATATGTTCGTGAATACGGATTCGAATCCGCGTCGTCATCTCATCGGTTTTACGATCGTCAATGATAAACATGAATTTGCGCAGCGGCTCGTTGATGCGTTCAAGACACAAGCGAAACTGAATAAATATGAAGCAGTCGTCGCGACGTCGCATAATTCACGCATTAATGAAAGAGAGCAGATTGAAGAATTCATTCGAATGAAAGTGGATGCAATTTTCGTTACCACACTCGACGATGTTTACATCGCTGAATCTTTAGAAAAAGCTGCCAAAGAAGATATCCCTGTTTTTGCGATCGATCGATTGATTCGCTCCGATGCAGTCGTCAGTTCGATTACCTCAAATAATCAATTGATTGGTGAACAACTTGCATCATTCATCAAACACGAACGCATCAAGCAGACGGGACGAGCCACCGCTAATATCATTGAAGTCGCAGGTACGGCAAACGTCAACACGACGAATGAACGACACCGGGGATTTTTGACTGGTCTTGAGCGGGAGTCGGATCTGAAAATCGTCGAATCCGTGAATGGAGATTACGACCCCGTCACTTCAGAACAGGTCATGACACAGGTGATTGAGTCGGGAATTCCGTTTGATGCAGTCTATTGTCACAATGACGATATCGCGCTAGGTGTCCTCGAAGCATTGAAAAAAGCAGGGATCAAAGGAAAAATAATTGTCGGCATAGACGGGAATCGTGCTATATTAGAAGCTGTTGACATGAAATCGATGGATGCGACGGTCGTCCAGAGTGCTGATGAGATGATGAAAGTCGCCTTCAGTGCATTGAAGCTTCATACGAAAAACAAAAAGATTCCAACTCGTTTTTATACGTACTCCTATCTGTATGACGGTAGTAGACCCATAACCATGTTGAACTAATCGAGAGGCAGAAGCCTCAGCAAATAAGGAAAGGACGGTGTCAATTCATGAATGGATTCAGCCATTATCAATTACACCCGTTCGTCATCGAAGCACTCGATGACGCCCGCATCACAAAACCGACCGACATTCAGTCGCGGATCATCCCAGCTGCAGTAAAGGGACGCGATATCATCGGTCAATCACAAACAGGAACAGGAAAAACGTTATCGTTCCTTCTTCCAATCGTTCAAAACGTCGATCCAAAGCTTCAAGAATTACAAGCCATCATCGTTGCTCCAACGCGCGAACTTGCATGGCAAATTCATGAAGAACTGAAATCGTTACTCGTGAAGGAACCAGACTTCATCAAGACGAGTCTTATTACAGGTGGAATGGATCGCGAACGTCAAATCGGTCGTGTGAAAGTCTCGCCCCAAATCGTCATCGGAACACCAGGACGTATTTTAGACCTATTCAAAGAACAGGCTTTAAAACCGCATTTCGTGAAGCACTATGTCATCGATGAAGCGGATCAAATGCTCGACATGGGCTTCTTGCCAGAAGTTGACCGGATTGCGCAAGCTCTTCCAGAACAGCTTCAGATGATGGTCTTCTCAGCAACGATTCCTGAGAAATTGCAACCGTTCTTGAAAAAATATATGAATAACCCGCGTTATGCGCATGTGGATCCAAAACAACAGACAGCGAAGAAAATCGTTCATCATACGATTCCGGTCAAACATCGTGAGCGCTCACAATTGACGTTGAAAGTCGCGAAAGCGTTAAACCCTTATATCTGTTTAATTTTTACGAATACAAAAGCAGAAGCAATCGAAGTCGAAGCTTTGTTCCTAGAAGCAGGACTGAACGTTGGTTCTCTTCACGGAGATCTTCCAGCACGTCGCCGTAAGCAAGCCATCAAAGAAATCAACGATGCGAAGTATCAATATGTCATCGTGACGGATCTTGCTGCACGCGGAATTGATATTTCAGGTGTCTCGCACGTCATTAACCACGGCATTCCAAAAGATTTAGACTTCTACGTCCACCGTGTCGGTCGGACAGGTCGTGTCGATCAAGATGGATTGGCATATACACTGTTTGAAGATCACGAGAACGGCATGATCAATCGTTTAGAGGACCGTGGCATTCAATTCACAAACGTTGATGTCAAAGGAACTCAAATCGTCGAAGTCAAAGAACGTCGCCGTGCGAAGCCGCACATGAAGACTGCCGTCTCGAAGACAGCACATAGCCGTCTTTCGGGTGAAGCAGCAAAAGCGAAAAAACGTGTTAAACCAGGTTATAAGAAGAAACATCAATACAAGCTGAAAGAAACAGCAAAACGTGAACGCATCAAAGAACAACGTGGTGTCGGTCGCGCGCAACGTAAAGAAAACGCACGCAAATCAAAATAATTCCATTGATGACACCCGTGAAATGAAAAAACATTTTTCGGGTGTCTTGTCGTTTTCAAGATTTGGTACACTGTAAAAAGAGAAAGGTGGAAAAGAACATGAAAATAGGTTCACACGTCTCCGTTTCGGGGAAAAAAATGCTATTAGGTGCAAGTAAGGAAGCGGCATCTTACGGTGCAACGACGATGATGGTCTATACAGGAGCACCTCAAAATACACGCCGTAAGCCGATGGAAGAGTTACGGATTCAAGAAGCATTGCAACATATGAGCGCTAATGGAATAGAGGAAATCGTCGTGCATGCGCCGTATATCATCAACTTAGGGAATACGACGAAACCCGAGACATTCGAACTCGCCGTTTCGTTTTTAGCAGCAGAAATTAAACGAGCAGAAGCGCTTGAAAAGGCGCAACACATCGTATTACATCCTGGTGCGCATGTAGGTGCTGGGGAAGAAATCGGAATCAAACGGATCGTCGAAGGACTCAATGAAGTACTGACAGGTGACGAACAGGTCAAGATCGCGCTTGAGACGATGGCTGGAAAAGGATCGGAAATCGGAAAAACTTTTGAGGAACTTGCTCAAATCATCGAAGGCGTCACACATCATGATCGTCTGTCCGTCTGTCTCGATACATGTCACGTGCATGATGCAGGATACGATATCGTGCACGACTTAGATGGTGTCCTTGAACAATTCGACCGGATCGTTGGACTGGATCGTCTTGGTGTCATCCATGTGAATGACTCAAAGAATATCCGTGGTGCTCGAAAGGACCGTCATGAAAATATTGGTTTTGGTGAGATTGGATTTGATGCCTTACATCGTGTCGTGCATCATCCTGCTCTGGCACATTTACCGAAAATCTTAGAGACGCCATACATTGGTCTCGATCCAAAGAAAAAAGTGGCACCGTATAAACAAGAAATCGATATGTTACGTTCGGGTGCGTTTGATGCAGACTGGCGTCTACCGATTCTAGGAGCACCAGTCGAATAACTCATAAAGGGGTGTCTGTGATGTGTCATATACTCGTCGTCGATGAGACTAGTTTTGCGATACGACAAGCTGTTGTCCACTACTATGAAACAAAGGAACCGTTTTATTTGCCGGCAGAACTGGTAGAGGGAGAAGAAGTGTTTCTTGCGACGACTGACGGTATCATGGCGTATGCTGAAGCCTTGTTCACCGAGTATACGACACGTCCAGAAGATCCATTTTGGTTGACGAATGCTGACGACTCAGAAGGGTCATATGTGTGCCTTGATCTCATCAGTGTGGATTTACGTCATCCCTTACTTGGACGACCACTCGATCAACTTGGTCTTAAAACTGGACCGGTCGAAGGAGTGTTTCGCACGCGTCTGCTTGATTCATGGCAGTATGGGTATTTCGAAACGGATGTACTGACACTCGAACAATCTAAACAACGTCGAATCGAGCGCTTCAAGGAGCGAAATCATCTGGAACAAGTCGCGCGTCAATGTATGCATTGTGAGGAGTCTAGGCAGTCGTTACTTGAATGGCATTTGACACCAGAAGGATATCAGACGGTTTGCCCGACCTGCCATCGATGGTTACATCAACAGATGCTTCATGCTGTAGATACGGCAGCAGCCACGGAAGAAAGTGAATGAAAGCTCTGCTTTTCCTGATCTTGGTCAGGAAAGCAGAGTTTTTTTATTAAGACGGACATATCTAGTTGATTCATTTGTTGAATTCCTATGTAACTAAGGAATCGATGGTGTTATAATCAGGAATGATAATTGTTATCAATGAATGAAAAGATAAATGGGGGAGCAGCTATGATGGATTTAGCTACGGTTCCAATGAACCAGCCTGTCGTGATGACGAACATGAATCACATCGATGATCGATTACGTCGGCGGTTACTCGCGCTTGGTTTTTATGAAGGGTGTCCGATCATCGTGCGACGAAAAGCGATATTTCAAGGTCCTATGACAATCGAACAGCAGGATCATCACCAAATGGTTGCCATCCGCCGCAGAGATGCAAAACGAATCGAGGTGTATGTCCCATGACGACGCAACGTATTGCCTTGCTCGGAAATCCGAACACTGGAAAAACGTCTTTGTTTAATCGGTTGACGAATTCCTATGCTCATGTTGGGAACTGGTCGGGAGTTACAGTAGATAAAAAAATTGGACAGTTGCGTGGCGATCGTGGGCAATTGATTGATTTACCGGGTGTATATGACTTAGATCCATTGTCTGCGGATGAAGCAGTCGTCGCCCGATTTTTAATGGAGGAGTCGTTTGACTCGATGATCAACATCATCGATGCGTCACAGCTCGAGCGAAATCTACAATTAACCGCCCAGTTGCTTGAAATCGGAAAACCGCTTCAAATTGGGCTGAACATGATGGATGTAGCCGATCATCGTGGAATGAAAGTTGATCCAATGCGTTTAGCAAACGTCTTACACGTTGACGTTTTCCCCATCGTTGCCCGCACGGGTGATGGGTGTGATGTATTATTATCTTCCTTAGAACAAAAACCACATCCTGTCCTTCGAATTGATTATGGTTCAGAGACCGAGCAGGCGATTGAGGATATCCTCGAAATCGTCGATATGCCGGAGATGGAACGGTGGATGGCTGTTCAATATTTAGCGGGGAATCGTGTTTTTGTTGACGTGTTAGAGCAACGGACACCACAGATCGCAACGATTCGTAAACAGCTAGAACAACAGCTAGGACGATTCGTTCATGCGCATATCACGGAATGTCGTCGACACTGGGCAGTGGCGACGAGGGCAGCTGTCGTAACGGAAGAACAGACGACAAGAACGAACTGGACAGAACGGATTGATGCCATCGTCACACATCCGATTTTAGGATTACCCATTTTCTTTGCGATTCTTTATCTTTTGTTCCATGTGACGTTCAACTGGATTGGATCGCCAATGTCGGATTTACTGGATGGATTCATCGCTGGACCACTCTCCAAAGGGCTCGTCAGTTTGTTGAGTACGCTTGGTGCCTCACAGTTCATTCAAGATTTACTTGTTGAAGGTGTCGTGGCTGGGGTTGGTGGGGTACTTGTATTCGTCCCGCAAATCTTCGTCCTCTTTTTCTTCATCTCATTTTTGGAGGATTCGGGTTACATGGCACGTGTCGCAATCGTCATGGATCGATTCATGCAGATGGTCGGATTAAACGGAAAAAGCTTCATTCCAATGATTATCGGCTTCGGTTGTAATGTGCCAGGAATCATGGCTGCTCGTTCTGTAGAAGAAGAACGGGAGCGCTTAGTGACGATTTTTATCTCGCCATTCATGTCTTGTTCTGCTCGTTTACCGATTTACGCTGTTTTTGCGGGAAGCTTCTTTGCGACGAATCAGGCACTCGTCGTTTTATCGCTCTATATCCTTGGAATCGTACTGGCGCTCATTGCAGCAAAAGTCTTTTCGAAAGTGTTAGCTGCTGAAGATGCGACGAGCTTATTTTTGGTCGAACAACCACCATACCGGATTCCGCAAGGGTTAACGCTATGGCGGAGTACATGGCAAAAAGGAAAAGGGTTTGTTCGAAAGGCGGGAACGTTCATCTTCGGTGGATCAGTCGTCATTTGGTTGCTCGCCTATACAGGACCTGGTGGACTGGACGTCAATATGAATGATAGTTTTCTTGCGATGATTGGCGGCGTCATTGCCACTGTGCTCGTACCGCTTGGATTCGGAACATGGCAGGCGGGTGCTGCCCTTATTACCGGATTTCTTGCGAAGGAAGTGGTTGTCTCAACGATGGCAATCATTTATGCTGTCAATGAATCGGAACTGGGACGTCATATCGCGCAACAGTTCACACCGCTCAGCGCGTATAGTTTCATGGTCTTCGTCTTGCTTTACGTCCCGTGCTTAGCAACGGTCGCTGTCATTCGTCGCGAAGTCGGAAGTGCGAAGTGGACGTGGATTGCTAGTTTATATGGCTTATTCGTTGCTTACGGGGTGGCGTTCATCATTTATCAAACAGGACATTGGTTGGGATTCGCTTAAGGGGGAGAACAGATGCATTTCATCGATATACTCATCGGACTCATCGTCTTTGGTTATGCTGGTTTTTCACTTGTTCGCTTTACGAAAAAAGCGAAAAAAGGGAAATGTGCGACATGTGAAGTAGAGTCGACATGTGAGACGGCATGTGATGAGGTCAACTGGGATCGTGTGATCGCTGAAGCCTTAAAAAAATAATCAAAAACCCGTTCTCTTTCTGCGCGAGGCAGTTAGAGAACGGGTTTTGTTTGGATTAGAAAAAGCGTTCTACTATAAATAAATAGATTTTCATCCCAAGGAAGACACCAAAGATTCCGACGACAGCTGGAAAGACGGGTGGAGCAGGAATCGGCAATTTCAGTGCGGTAAACACGACGCCGCAGATGACGCCGGCGAGAAGGGATAATAAGATTTGCTGAAGCATACATTTCGTCCTTTCTGCTTTAAATCAGCATTTGAAGTAGAGTACGTGGTAAAACATGACCAGAATCATGTAGCATTTTGATCAAGAATGACTTTGTCCTCTTTCTTTTCGATCGTAATCCACTTGTGTGTTAATGGAGTTGTAAAACTAGGTTTTTGTTTGAGTTTGCCGCTCGTATAGTCTTGAATCAGCAACTGGGATTCACAGCTCTGTTTTCCATCCTTCACGTAATGATAGGATCCATCGGCTGCCTGCTCACGCGACTTTACATTATCAGCAAGGGCGAGGGCAAGACAATCCTTTAAATACTCCTTATGTTCTTCGTCCATGATCGGGAACAAGATTTCAATCCGTTTTCGCATGTTGCGTGTCATCCAGTCCGCGCTTGACCCATACATCAAATCCTGACCGTTGTGATGGAAGTAGAAGATGCGTGAATGCTCCAAGTAACGGTCGACGATCGAGATGACGCGAATATTCTCCGAAACATCTGGAATTCCAGGACGTAGACAACAGACACCCCGAACGATGAGTTCGACTTGGACACCGGCGCGCGATGCCTTGTAAAGCCGTAAAATGATGTCTTTTTCCGTTAGACTATTCATCTTAGCAACGATTCGACCATTTCCGTGCTTTTTGTGATGATGAATCTCTTCATCAATTAATGACAGAAACTTCTCAAGCATCGCGTTCGGTGAAGTTTGGATGACGTTCCATTCCGGCTGTTCCCCGTATCCGGATAACCAATTGAAGAAGTTCGTCGCATCCTCGGCAATCTCTTCCCGAGCGGTCAATAATCCGACGTCCGTGTATAGTTTCGCTGTCGAATCATTATAGTTGCCGGTACCAAGATGGACGAAACGCTGAATCTTGCCTTCGTGGAGTCGGACGACGAGCGTGATCTTTGAGTGTGTCTTTAAGTCACTATATCCGTAAATGACATGAGCGCCAGCTTTCTCTAGTTGCTTTGCCCACTCGATGTTTTTCGCCTCATCGAATCGAGCCTTCAGTTCAACGAGGACGGTGACCTGTTTCCCGTTCTCCGCTGCCGTTTTTAAGGCCTTGATGATCGGAGAATCACCAGATACACGATAAAGTGTTTGTTTGATGGCAAGGACGTTCGGATCATTCGCCGCTTGGACGATGAACCGGACGATCGGATCAAACGTATGATACGGATGATGCAAGAGATAGTCGCGTTCGAGTAATTGATTAAACAGATTTTTTGAACTATCGAGTGCTGGTGGGTCGACTGGCATGATCGTCTGATAAATCAAATGATCATATTCAATACCGATTTGACTGTAAAAGGCAAAGGAGAACGTTAAATCAATCGGACCATCCACGGCAAAGATGTCGCGTTCCTGTAAATCAAGTACATCGCGCAACATGTTGAGCAGTTCGGTATTGATGGCAGCTTTTTGAACTTCGAGTCGAATCGCGACTCCCCAACGCCGCTTTTTTAATTCTTTCTCAATCAGCTTTAATAAGTCATGCGTACCTTCCTCGTGAAACGGAAGGTCGGCATTCCGCGTAATTCGAAACGGCATCGCAGACAACACACGATAGCCTTTGAATAGACTATCGATGAAGGCGATGATGACGTCTTCGAGTAAGATGACAGCGGTCGTCTCATCATCTTCTACCGGTAAATCGACGAATCGTGGCAAGACAGCAGGTACTTGTACGAGCGCCAAATTCCGTTTTGTCCCGTCTTCTGCCTCGAGTACCGTCGCGATGTTGAGTGACTTTGACGAGAGCATCGGGAATGGACGATAGGCATCGACGGCGACAGGCGTGAGTACCGGAAAGACTTGTTCACGAAAAAAGGATTTTACATAGGTCGTCTGATCCGAAGTCAGGGCATCATATTTTAAGAATGTAATGCCTTCATCGGATAACGTCTGATTGATTGATTGAAATGCTTCGTATTGCCGATCGACTAACTCCTTTGTTTTCGCTGCGATCGCACGTAACTGCTGTTTGGGTGTCATTTGTTGTTTATTTTCCGGTTTATTGAATCCGGCGAGTACTTCATCCTTTAAACCACCGACTCGTACCATATAGAACTCGTCTAGATTGGAACTAAAGATACCGAGAAACTTAAAACGTTCCATTAACGGATTGCGTGTGTCAAACGCTTCATCCAGTACACGTTTGTTGAATTGGAGCCAGCTAAGCTCACGATTATTGAAATGTTCCGGTATGTCGAGCTTCATGAAGGAAGATCTCCTTTCGTTTCGAAGGTAATCGTACAATCAATGATTCGTTCCAGGTGTTTCTTTTGTTTTTCCGCTTTTTCGACTTCGAATCCATAATCATGATCCCCTGTATCGAGGACGAATTGGAGTTGATCCTTTTGAAGGAATAGCTCCAAATGATCGACAGCTTTTCGCTCCGTCACGTCGAGCGCATGACTTAATTTGAGGAGAGAACCAAGTAGATCAAAGCGATCCAGCGATTTTTCCGTAAACCAGTCCTTGAAAGGTTTCGCAAGCTGGTTCATCCGTTTGGCAGAAGAATAGGAGCTGACAAGCGAGAGAGCAACGCGATCCTTGTGCGTCATGCCATTCAATTCGGTATTCGTCAACAGGTAGAACGTCTGGTCCGATCGTGTATCTGGATTAATGTATTCTCCACAATAAAATAAGCGACTTGCTGAATCGAGCAGTCGTAGATCAGACGCGCGTTCTGAAATCAAGTCGAGCGTGACGAGCTGCCGGTACATCGATTTGGCGAGAGTTCCAATATATGACGCACGATCTCGATTGACCTTATAGTCGCTTTCGAGCTGATAGAGACTTTGCTCACGTACGTTTTCAATCTGACGGTATGCTTCGTCCTGCACATCGAACTCGTAAACAAGACCTTCGCGAAGACCGAGATTACTCATGACGAATTCTTCCGCTTCGATGTGATGAACTAACTCTTGAATCGCAATCAATGCCGGCAGGAAGATATCAATTCGATCCTTTGAGAGTCCTTCGATTTTCGATAGTTGTTTCGCCGACTTGCCTTCGAGATCGTCCACCATCTTCGCGAGTTCCTTCGCTTTGATTTGATATTGGTGAACACTTCGTAGGGGATAGTCCTGATTCGACTGATGGATCCGAACGAAATTTCGGGCAGAACCACCGACACCGATTAAAGGAAGCTTTTTATCACTCAGCCATGGAATCGATTCGAATTGCTCCCGTAGGAACTTCACCAATTTTTTCTTATCGCTGGTATTTAGTGTCTCGTCCGAAACGAATTGCCGTGTCAAAGTGACGGCACCAAATGGAAAGCTGTGATACGCCACCATTTCGCGATTTTCAATCAAGGTGACTTCCATGGAACCACCACCGATATCGACAGAAAAGCCATCAGTCAGGAAGGTCGAATTGATGATGGCAAAATAGCCATAGTATGCTTCTTGTTCATCTGTCAGAACCTGAATGGAAAAAGGCGTGTTTTCTGTAACGGATTCAACGATGGCATCTCGGTTCGTTGCATTACGGATGGCTGCTGTCGCGACACAGATCGTTTCTTCGACTTCATGGGTGACACCAACTTCATAAAAACGATGTAACGTTTCTTCGAGTAAGGCGATGCCTTCATCATCGAGTGCTCCATCCTCGTTGATGTGAGCAGATAACCGGGCGACGACTTTAATATTAATCTTCTCGATATAGCGACCAGAAGCGATCGGATGGAAGATGACATAACGAATCGAGTTGGAACCGATATCGATGACTGCAAGTTCTTGTTTCAAATGACTCCGACTCCTCTCTGCGATGCGTGCACTAAAAGAATTCCCTCTCTGAACAAGCCGGAAACAGCTAGCTTCTTTCTTTATTGTACCTTGAATGTTTTCTAAGGAGGATAGGAAGTTGCTAGAGTTGCACCAATAATTGGCGGGCGCTATAATAAGACAGTTGATTAAGGCGTAATTATTCCGTTTTATGAAAACGGAAGGAGTGAAAATACATGGAAACACCAATCATCGAGATTGATCAAGTCAGCTATGATTACCCGGATCGTCGGGTGTTGAATCAAGTCTCGTTTCAGGTCGAGCAAGGGCAATTTTTAGCCATCGTCGGTGAAAATGGATCCGGAAAATCGACGCTGATCAAATGTATATTAGGGTTATTGCAACCGAAAGGAACGATTCGTTTATTTGGACAATCCCAATCACAATTCAATGAATGGTGGCGGATCAGCTATGTTTCGCAAAAAGCGGCAGCGTTCAACTCCGGTTTTCCGGTGACTGTCGCAGAAGTCGTTGAGATGGGACTGTACGCTAAAAAAGGACTCTTTCGTCGCTTGTCTCGCGACGATCGAGACAAAGTACGAACGGCCCTCGAAACGGTCGGCATGTGGGAGCGACGCGATTCAAAAGTCGGCGACCTATCCGGTGGTCAACAACAACGTGTTTTCATCGCACGTGCGCTCGTCAACGATCCTGATTTAATGATCTTGGATGAACCAACCGTTGGTGTCGATCAGCGATACGTGAAAGAATTTTATGAGATCTTAGAAGAACTTCGTCGAGATAAGCGCCGGACATTCGTTCTTGTCACACATGATATTCATTTCGTCAGTAAACTTGTCACGGATGTGATTCATCTGGTCGATGGACGTTTAGGATGTAACTGTGGCATCAAGGAATACTGGGAACTAGATGAACAGACGATCCGCTCCCTCTATCCGGTTCCGGGACGTGTCCTCGTTCATGAAGGGAAGAGTGTCCAATGATTGAAGCGTTCATGACGTTAAAGTTTTTACAGTACGCTTTGGTGGCTGCCATTCTGATCGGATTCACGGCACCATTGATCGGTTCGTTCGTCGTCGTCCGGCGGATGAGCTTAATCGCAGATGCACTATCACACGTCACGCTAGCTGGGATTGCGCTCAGTCTCTTGATTTCTGGAATGGTCGCACAATTAGCGGACTTGAATCCACTGTATTTAGGAATCGTGACGTCGGTCATCGCGGCACTTACGATCGATTGGTTGCGTGCGAAGTACAAGCACTTCCAAGAACTCGCAATCCCGATCATCATGGCGACGGGAATGGGGCTTGGGGCAACATTCATCAGTCTCGCGAACGGCTTTTCAATGGATCTCGTCTCCTTCTTATTTGGAACGGTCTCGGCTGTCGCCTTGACGGATGTGTACACGATTCTTATCGTGACGATCGTCGTCGTCATCTTCGTCTTTGCTTTTTACAAGGAATTGTTGTTCCTCTCCTTTGACGAGGAGCAGGCGCGCGTTTCCGGGATTCGCCTTCGCTTAGTGCATATTCTCTTTATGATCGTCGTTGCGCTTGTCATTGCGATCAGTATGCGAATAGTTGGGATTTTGCTTGTCTCAAGCTTAATCACGTTACCGGTTGCGGCAGCACTTCGAATTGCGAAGAGTTTTAAGATGACAATCTTTTTAGCAATCATCTTCGGCGAAATCGCTACAGTACTTGGACTCATCCTGGCTTATCAGTTCGATTTGGCACCCGGCGGAATGATCGTCTTGATTGCGGTACTTGAGCTGATCATCGTGATGCTGTTGGAACGTTTTTGGATAGGAGGGAAAACACATGAAGACGAACATCGAACAAGCGCGTGAACGCATGAAGGCTTCTGGGTTTAAAATGACACCGAAGCGTCTCGATTTGCTATCGTATCTGTTTGAAGTGAATCGTTATGTCAGTGCGCGGGAAGTAGCAGAAGCTCTTCGAACGTCTCATCCTTCGTTAAGTTATGATACAATCTATCGAAACTTGAATGACTTTTCGGAAATCGACTTATTAGAAGTGACGGAATTAGACGGTGAGATGAAATACCGAGCAGCTTGTGCTTCAGGACACCATCATCATCATTTGATATGCCGAATCTGCGGCAAGACGGAAACATTGAATGTCTGTCCGATGGAATGGGTTTCTCCGGTCCAAGAGACTGGCTTTGAAGTCGAGGATCATAAGTTCGAAATTTATGGACGCTGTGCGAATTGTCAACGCATGACATCTTAAATGAAAGAGGATGCCCGGTCGGGCGTCCTCTTTTTGCGTTTTAAAAGACTAGTCCTGTTCAAAACGGGAATAGTCGAACAGAGGTGATGAGAAGATGATTTATGATACACAAGAAGCGCGACAAATCGATGAGTGGGCACGGACATCCGGACTGCCACTTGAAGTGCTGATGGAACGAGCTGGAAGTCACATCGCAACACGTATCAAAGAGCGTCATAGGAAGACGGAGCGAATCTTGATTTTATGTGGGACAGGCAATAACGGTGGGGATGGGTATGTCATTGGACGCGAATTGATACGCGACGGATTTGATGTCACACTACATGCACCATTTGGAGAAAATCGTTCGGATACATCCATCGTTCATGTTCATTATGCAGAAGCGTTTGGACTCGTGACCGAACAACCGTGTGGTCAATATGATGTCATTCTAGATGCCTTATATGGAACGGGATTTGATCCAAAGCGGATGAATCAGGTGTTCGAAGCGCAATGTGAATTCGTATCGGAACAAAAGCGACAAGGGGCACGTATCTATGCAGTGGATGTACCGAGCGGAGTACCGACGGATCATGCAACGGAATTTAAGGAGACAGCGATTCGCGCAGACGTGACATTCCAATTACATGCAATGAAACGATCTGCCTTTTTAATACGAACAGCACCGTTTTATGGCGAATTAGAAACGATTGATATCGGATTACCGACATTCGGTGAATGGCGCGTATCACCTATGGGTGTGACCGCCTTGTTCAAGCGGGAACCATACGGTCATAAAGGAACGTACGGGACGGCGCTATTGATTGGTGGAAGTGAGACGATGCCGGGTTCCATCCAACTCGCTACACGGGCAGCCTTACGAACAGGAGTCGGTAAACTACAAGTGGCAACGACGGCACTTGCGAAACATGGAATCATCGCCCAAGCGCCGGAAGCGATGGTCATTGATCAGACGTTACTAGCAATTCAGGAGATGATTCCCTCCGTCTCAGCAGTTGGAATCGGTCCCGGATTATCGCAAGAGGCAGTCGAAACATGGGTGGACTATCTGCTTGAGAGTGATTTGCCGGTTGTACTAGATGCTGCAGCTCTAGTAAAAGAAAGTTATCCCGAACGAACCGCGCCAATCATCGTCACACCGCATATCGGTGAATTCGCCCGAATGACGAATCAGAGTGTCGAAAGTATTCAAGATGATCTTTTTGGTCAGGCAACCGACTATGCCATCTTGCATCAAGTAACTGTCATTTTGAAGTCTCATGTCATCTTAATCGCGAAACCAGATGGAGGCGGATTCGTCGTCTCTGGTGCATCAAGTGGTCTCGCCAAAGGAGGAAGTGGGGATACGCTGTTTGGCATATTAACCAGCCTTCTTGCACAACATCCAACAGGAGATATCGAAAGAACACTAGCGCAAGGAGCGGAGTGGTATGCACGTGCTTCAAAACAAGTTGAACGACGGTTACATCCCAGTAGTTTGTTAGCAACGGATGTCATCGAAGAGTTAGGACGACTTGAGTTATAGAACACTGGATGTGAGAGAAAAGTCTTCCGCAGCAAGTATAAGGGAAGACTTTTCTTTTTAGGGAATAATTGACACATTCTATATGACAGGAGTATCATCAAGCGATGTCGAAACCTATATACGGAAAATCTACTGGAAAGGAGGGGGATACATGGAGGACATTGTCCGGAAACAACAATGGTGGATTGGAAACTTTGCTCTTTTCATGATGCTTGTTGGTGCTCTAATCATTTATACGACGACGGAAGAGACAATCAAGAATGCATATTTGAGTCGTTCTGTCATTATTTCATTTTTAGTCATCATGGGAATTTTTATTTTTTATATCAGTCGTCGTAAGATGGAAATCGTTTTGCAAACGCACTTATTGTCCTTGATGTTGCTCGTCGTTCCGATTACATCGATTAGCTTTTTACCTTACGCGGCAGTTACCGTTTGGGCAAGTAGCTTTTTGTTTTTGATGATCGCTTTAATCTCCTATCAACGCATCATGATGTGGTACGCCATCATTGTTACCATCGCAACTAGTTTGTACGTCATGGGGAATGTCGATACCGTAACGGTGGAAATTGATCCGACCGACCATTATGGGCGGATTGGTATGATTGTGATTGGCGTATCGATTGCACTTGTCATCAATCACTTGCATATTCGCAATTTAAATCGTTTGAATGACCTTGCGATACAATTACACGATACGGCGCGACGTGATGAAGAAACAGGTGTCTTGAATCGCCAAGGATTAAACGAAATTGATTTTCCAAGATCCGAACAACAGCTCATTTTTGTTGGGATTCATTTAGAAAACTACTATGAGCTGGCACGTTATTTTGGAGAAGATATTCAGTTACAAGTACTACGCGCCTGTATCGAGCGACTCAAGAGACAACTACCTCCTTATCAAGCGTTTGCTCGGATTGAAGCAGGGACGTTATTGATTGTCATGGAAAAGCCGGACGAGGTGGCATGTAAGGAAGCGATGGAAGAATTGAGCCAAGAAATTTCCGTACCATACGAAATCGAGGGGCATCATGTCTATGTCAACATATCCATCGTCATTGATAATGGCGATGGGGCGACCGACAATCGAAAGCGTCGGGTGCAGCAATTATTGACTGCCTTACAAGAAGCAGCGCAACAAAACGAACGTGTGATGTGTATTGACCAAGAATGGCGTAAGGATCAAGAATTACGAGTCAAAGCAGCACAATCGTTAGCACAGGCTAATATTGAAACGGATTTTCACCTCGTCTATCAACTGCAATACGATGTTCGATCAGAGCAATTCATCGGTCTCGAAGCATTGGTTCGATGGAAGACCCCGCTACAGGGAGCCGATCGACCATCCGTGTTCATCCCGATTGCTGAAAAAAGTGACTTGATCATTCGTCTAGGTGAGTGGATCTTTGAGGAAGGATGTAAGACGCGTAAAGCATTGGTCGGTCTGGTTCCGGATGAGTTTACGTTGTCAGTCAATGTATCACCACGACAGTTGACGAGTGAGTCGTTCATGCCATTCATTGAACGAACGTTACTCAAGTATGCATTAAAGCCGCAACAGATTAAGATTGAGATTACGGAAAGTCAGTCGCTCGATTTTGAGAGTCAGTCGATTCATCGAGCGCTCAAGCGCATCAAAACGCTTGATTTCCCAGTTTCGCTTGATGATTTCGGTACTGGTCATGCGTCTTATCACGTCCTCGAACGTTTATTACCGTTACGTCAATTAAAGATTCCGAAGCAATTCATTGAACAAATTGGAGCATCGGATAAACGACAATCGATTCTTGAGTCGATTTTTCAATTGAGTGAGTCGATGCATGTCGAATGTATCGTTGAAGGAGTAGAGACAGGAGAGGAAGTACGCATTGCCAAAGAAATCGGGATTCATTTGTTCCAAGGCTATTTCTTCGCTAAACCCGTACCACTTAAAGAAATCATCTGTCTGCTACAAAAAACGAATGAAGGAACGATTCATTAATCAAAAAAAGCCACTTCAGTCCGAATTTTTCGGAGAGAAGTGGCTTTTTCATACAATACTTATGATTGGTACAGTCGATATTGATTTCGACCTTGCGTTTTTGCCTCATATAAAGCGGCATCTGCTTGCTTAAAGACCATTTCAGCAGGCAGATGATGAGCGTAAGCAATTCCAGCGGATACGGTGATTGATACGGCATGATCCTGCATCACGAACGGTGTTTGCTGAACGGCTGTTACGATCGTTTCCGCTATGATAACAGGAGTATATTGTTCGCTATCCGGAATGATGATGATGAATTCTTCACCTCCATATCGGCCGACCGTGACTGGTACAGGACAATATTCATTCAATATAATCGAAAAATGGCGTAAGACGGCGTCACCGATGGCGTGACCGTGTGTATCGTTCACAGTCTTGAAATGATCCAAATCGAATAGAATCACACTCCAAGAGGCGTTACTTTTTTCGAGCGTCGTTACTTTTTCTAAAATGACATGTCGATTCGCAAGCCGTGTCAACTGATCGGTCGATGCGAGGTAGGATTGATAGGAGTACAGAACAAAGTGCTGTTGAAGGAGCGAGGATAACCGATAAAACAAAATCGCTCCACCAATCGTTAGGATAAAATAGGGAATATAGATCGTTTCCCATGCATCGACAGGAGAATTGCTTATGATCAGTCGCCAAAGAACAAGTAATGAACCGACCGTGACGATGGCGGAAAAGAAGTACCCTTGTCGTGTGATAAATCGGCGACAAATAAACGAAAGAATTAAAAAACCAAGTAGTGTGATGACAGAACTAAGTAGAACATTCAGTGAAGCGCCGTCATGAATCAAGAACCGATAAAATAGAAGCATCGTTCCTGTCACTGCGATACTGACGTTACCGCCAAATAGGGCGGATAAAGCGAGAGGTAACAATCGTAAATCGATCAGTGCCCCATTTAAATCGATGGCGTGGTGCATAAGGAGAATTCCTGTTACTCCATTCGAGAGTCCGAAATACAGGCGAGTGGACATCATCGAGTCTGGTTGAATCGGTAAGCGATCACGCAACAGATAAAAAGTGAATGTAGAGACAAGAAAGATAATACAGATATTGACGAAAAAGATATTCACTGTCGTAAGCATCATGAAACCCTTTCTATTAGAAAATCTAAATCTAATGCCATTGTATGCTATCTCATCGGATAATGGCATAGAAAATGGAAAAAACAGCCTAATCGGCTGTTTTAACGAATTGGTGCAAATTTTTGAATCTCTTGAACGGCCTCATTCCAGGAAGCGACACGAATGACATTATTCGGTACGGCTTTACGGTTATAAGGTGCATCGAACAAGATTACAGGAATAGAGGTGTCTTCTGCGATTTGTACAGCATTCTCTAATCGATCTTCCATGAATAAATCGAGTGATAAATCACGGACGACTTGTACTTTGTCGTGTGATCCCGTCATGATCAAGGAATCAAGAGGAAGTTCGTGTTGTTTGATCCACTCTTCTGTTACAGGACGAACGAGCTCCGATCGTGCTGTTACGTAATGGAGATCATATTGCTTCCGCAAATTCCATAAGTGATGACGAACATGTTCTTGAGGGATGGATTCACGATAAATGCCTGTCTCGTGACCAGAGTTCACCATGTAGTCCCAAAATTCGATTTGATTCATATCGGTATACGTATGCAATTCATACTCGGACGCCTGATTGAAGTCAATCGACGTTCCGAGATGTTTATTCATGTAAGTGAAGCAAGAGGATGGATGTGTGATCGTTCCATCAATGTCGATTCCAATTTTCATTTACAGTCACCCACGTTCTAAAAATTTTTCTTCACTTAGTATAACATAGTCGAAATCGAGATAGGAAAAAAGACTCCTCGCGAGGGAGGAGTCTTCCACTTATGCGTGATTTGCTTTTTCGGCTTCTTTTTCAGCCTGTTTTTCGAGAACGATTGCATCAATCTCTTTCTTCAATTCTTCGACCATCGTTGCTTCCGGTACTTTACGGATGATTTCTCCGTGACGGAACAATAATCCTTCGTTGCGTGCGCCAGCGATACCGATATCAGCTTCACGTGCTTCACCAGGACCGTTGACCGCACATCCGAGAACCGCGACTTTGATGTTCGCTTGGATGTTTTCGATATAGTCTTCGATTTCTGCAGCGATCGACATCAAATCGATTTCGATCCGACCACATGTTGGGCATGAGATCAATGTCGCCGCATTCGCCGCGAGACCAAATGATTTCAAGACTTCTTTTGCGACTTTTACTTCTTCGACAGGATCCGCTGAAAGAGATACACGAACCGTGTTTCCGATTCCGCGTGACAAGATCGCGCCAAGTCCCGCTGCTGATTTTAATGAACCAGAGCGAAGTGGACCAGATTCCGTGATCCCGACGTGAAGTGGATAGTCGAACGATTCAGAAGCAAGTTGATACGCTTCAAGCGCCAACTGTACGTCTGATGCCTTAAGCGAGACGATGATGTCATGGAAGTCGAGATCTTCGAGGATCTTAATGTGGTGCAACGCACTCTCGACCATACCACGTGCTGTCGGGTAGCCGTATTTTTCAAGAATGTGCTTTTCAAGTGAACCGGCGTTTACCCCGATCCGGATTGGGATGTTTTTCGCTTTGGCTGCTGTCACGACGGCTTCGACCTTTTCGCGGCGACCGATGTTACCCGGGTTGATCCGGATTTTATCGACGCCAGCTTCGATTGCCATGAGCGCAAGTTTATAGTTGAAGTGGATGTCTACGACAAGCGGAATGTTGATTCGGCTTTTGATTTCTGCAAGTGCGAGCGCATCACGTTCTTCTGGACAAGCGACGCGGACGATTTGGCAACCAGCTTCTTCAAGACGTAGAATTTCAGCGACTGTCGCTTCGACGTCGTGTGTTTTAGTTGTCGTCATACTTTGGATGATGACTTCATTATTTCCACCAATGACAAGGTCCCCTACACGAACAGGACGAGTCTTAGAGCGATGGACCATTTTCGGCATATCGAAAATCTCCTTTTGTGGCATACCGCCATATTGTTTATCTTTACCCTTCCTATCATATCGAACTATTCCCTAAAAATCGAGAAACAAGAACGAAAATCGAACATTTACAATTGTTTAATGAAAGAAGGACGTCCGTCAATCCGTCGGACGCCTGATTTTGATACTCATTGAGGTTTGCGTGAAGCGCGTGACTTCGCGGAACGGGCAATCCATAATGGAACTAATGTGTAGACGAGGTGTCCGATTACGAGTATCCCGATTCCGAAGCGAGGATAATCGAGTTGGTATAGAAGCATACCGAGTGGGAAAGACCAGAGATTCGTCGCAACTGTGTAAGGAAACGTTTGGCGATACGCCCACGGACGGGGAAGTAACAATCGGACAAATCCCTTCGTTAGATACGCCATAAACAATACGTAAAGTAATACAGCGATTGCGATAAAGATGAAATGAAGGATGAACCAGACGACGATTGGGATGTTTTTTTGTAAAAAGAAGGAATCAATGACCGTCGTCCAAAATGAAATCCAAGCTAATCCACAAAAATAAAGGGAAACATCTGCCAAACGAAGACGCAAAAACGGACGATTTGGAATTAAAGAAGTTTGTAAGTAATTAATTAGTTGACGTAAAAATGACAAGAAAATCACTCTTTCTACTGTTTTATAACAGATTTTATTTATTCGATTTTGATTGGTAATAAAGGTTTTTCGTGTAATGGTACAGATTAATAAAACCTTAACAAACGGATGTCTCAAAAACTATTTACAAGTTCAAAAGACCTTTACATAATGGGGGAGTTGAGAAAATAAACTTTACAAACACATCAATCCACATGAAATAAAGGAGCTGGCAAGATGAACTATGATTTGCAGGAAATGATTTTCACCTTCATCGGTGGACTCGGGATTTTCCTATTCGGTATTAAGTATATGGGAGATGGGCTCCAAAAAACAGCAGGAGACCGATTACGTTATATCCTCGATAAATATACGACGAACCCACTGTTAGGTATCCTAGCAGGTATCGTCGTCACGATTTTGATACAGTCGTCGTCAGGGACGACCGTCATCGTCGTCGGACTCGTTAGTGCAGGTCTGATGAATTTACGACAGGCGATTGGAGTCGTCATGGGGGCTAACATCGGAACAACGATTACGGCCTTCATCATCGGCTTTAACGTCAAGGAAGCTGCGCTTCCAGCAATCGCAATTGGTGCTTTCTTGATCTTCTTCTTCAATAAAGAACGGGTTCAATACATCGGACAGATTTTCTTTGGCTTCGGTGCATTGTTCTATGGTTTGACATTGATGGGCGACGGAATGGCTCCACTTGAGTCAAGTGTCTGGTTCCGTGAGTTGACGGTATCGATGTCGGATAACCCATTGCTTGGTGTATTCGTCGGAACGATCTTTACCGTTCTTGTTCAGTCGTCGTCAGCAACGATCGGTATCTTACAAGAGCTATACGCTGGTGGCATGATCGATATCAAAGCAGCACTTCCCGTCTTGTTCGGTGATAACATCGGAACGACGATCACAGCAGTACTCGCAGCACTTGGTGCGTCGATTGCAGCTAAACGAACAGCAGCAGCACACGTCATCTTCAACATTATCGGGACGATTTTATTCTTGATTGCTTTACCGATCTTCTCGAATTTCATTACTTGGATCACGGGCGCGCTTGATTTAGGTCCAAAGATGCAAATCGCCTTTGCACATGGAACATTCAACGTCGTCAATACGTTGATTCAGTGTTGGTTCATTGCGCAAATCGCATGGCTTGTACAAAAAATCGTACCGGGTACGGATACGACGATTGATTCAAAACCGCGTCATCTGGATCAAAATATCTTGAACCAATCTTCAGCACTCGCATTAAACCAAGCAAAGCTCGAAGTATTGCGTATGGGTGAATTCTCGAAAGACGCACTTGCAAAAGCACAGCGTTACACACAATCGCATGATAAGAAAGATGTATCGGAATCACAACAGATTGAATATGCGATCAACCATTTAAATACAGAAGTCACGAGTTATCTCGTTAAAGTAGCGGCACATGATTTATCAGAACGTGAATCAAATGAGCACTCGTTACTGATGCATGCCGTCAATGATTTTGAACGGATTGGTGACCACGTTGAAAACATCGTCGAATTGGTTGACTTCCAAATCGTCAACCGGATTCAGTTCACATCATCAGCGAAGCAAGAACTTGATGACATGTACGCTTTGACACAAGAAATCGTCGATTGTGCCGTTCGCGCTGTCGAAGAGGATGATGTCACACGGGCTCGAAAAGTTCTTGAACTCGAAGGTAAACTCGATGCACTCGAACGTTCATTCCGTAAGCATCATGTCCTTCGTGTTAACGCTGGCGAATGTACGGGACAAGCAGGGATGATTTTCGTCGATCTCTTGTCGAACCTCGAACGAATTGGCGATCACGCTGTCAACATCACGGATCTCGTCCTTGAACAGCGGACCGCATTAACGAACTAAGTGAAATACGATTTATCTATGACAGCTGATTTCAAAAAATGAAATCAGCTGTTTATTTTTTTGAAATAGCATATTGACAAGTTTCGCCACATCTCGTAATCTAGTAAGAGTAAGAAACATACATCATGGCGGTGTAGCTCAGCTGGCTAGAGCGTACGGTTCATACCCGTGAGGTCGTGGGTTCGACTCCCTCCGCCGCTACTATTACTTAAGGACCCTTAGCTCAGCTGGTCAGAGCAGACGGCTCATAACCGTCCGGTCGCAGGTTCGAGCCCTGCAGGGTCCATTCAGTAGAACGCTTCTCGTTGAAAAACGAGGAGCGTTTATTTTTGTTCCCCCGGGGAATAGTAAAGATATTGTAATAATATTCATACTATAGTAACTAAGGGAGAGCGAAGAGAGATGGAACGTAACCATACGATGATGCAGTTTTTTGAGTGGCATGTAGAGAATGATGGGAAGCACTGGCAACGCTTGAAAGAGCGGGCGCCTGAATTACGTGCTGCCGGCATCACGTCCGTGTGGATTCCACCGGCGTCAAAAGGTCAATCGGATGAAGATACAGGATATGGCATCTATGACGTCTATGATTTAGGCGAATTTGATCAAAAAGGAACGGTCCGTACGAAATACGGTACGAAAGATGAACTCGTCGAAGCGATCCAGGTTGCTCGTGAGAACGATATCGCTGTTTACGCGGATGTCGTCATGAACCATAAAGCAGCAGCCGATGAACTCGAGACGATCAATGTCGTCGAAGTCCATCCGGAAGATCGTTCGAAAGAAATTTCAGAAGAGTTTGAAATCGAAGCTTGGACGAAGTTTACGTTCCCGGGACGTAACGGAAAATATTCAGATTTCATCTGGACACATGAATTTTTCAATGGAACGGATTTTGATGCTCGTGAAGAAAAGACGGGTGTCTTTAAAATTTCCGGTAAAAATAAAGATTGGAATGATCAAGTCGATGATGAATTCGGAAACTATGACTATTTGATGTTCGCGAACATCGATTATAATCACCCTGAAGTCCGAGAAGAAATGATCCGCTGGGGACATTGGTTCCAAGAAACAATTGATTGCCAAGGTTTCCGACTCGATGCCATCAAACATATCAACTATGAATTCGTTCATGAATTCGCAAAATCAATGATTGAAAAAAGTGAAGGTGACTTCTATATGGTCGGTGAGTTCTGGAAATCAGATCTCGATGATTGTCGTCATTTCCTCGATAGCGTCGACTATACGATCGATTTATTCGATGTTCCGCTTCATTACAAGTTCCATGAAGCTTCGAAGCAGGGGCAAGACTTTGATATGACGACGTTGTTTGCGGATACCCTTGTCGAATCACACCCGACGAATGCCGTCACGTTCGTCGATAATCACGATTCACAACCGGGCGAATCACTGGAGTCGTGGGTGGATGACTGGTTTAAACAACATGCTTACGCGGCGATTTTACTTCGTAAAGATGGTTATCCATGTGTCTTCTACGGTGACTATTATGGTGTGCAAGGACCACATCCGGTAGAAGGAAAAAAAGAAATGATTGATGCCTTACTCTATGCACGTTATCACAAAGCGTATGGTGAACAAGAAGATTATCTCGATGATCCACATTGTGTCGGTTGGGTTCGTCGTGGAGTTGAGGAAATTGAGAACTCCGGCTGTGCGGTCTTATTGTCGAATGCCGACATGTGTGAAAAACGGATGTTTGTCGGTGAAGAACGTGCAGGTCAAGAATGGTTTGACTATACGAACTATCAAGATCACCCTGTTGTGATCGACGATGAAGGATTTGGTGTCTTCCCAGTTCCGGGTGGTGGTGTATCAGTTTTTGCTCCACGAGAAGTCGAGTAAATCCGAGGGTCTTGACTTGCGTCAACACAGGTTCTTTTGCTAGTCTTAAAGGGTATTGAAGTTTTCGAAAATAGTACAAAGGGGGACATGAACATGTCAAAATTTGAATTACCAGAACTCGGCTACGCTTATGATGCGCTTGAGCCACATATCGATGCTCGTACGATGGAGATTCACCACACGAAACACCACAACACGTATGTCACGAACGTGAATGCGGCGCTTGAGGGTACAGAACATGAAGGAAAGTCACTTGAAGAACTTCTTCAAAACTTGGATGCTCTCCCAGCAAACATTCAAACTGCAGTCCGTAACAACGGTGGCGGTCACTGGAACCACTCATTCTTCTGGAAACTGTTGAAGAAGAACGATGGTGCTGCTCCAACAGGGGAACTCGCGGTAGCAATCGACGAAGCCTTCGGATCATTCGATGCATTCAAAGATGCATTCGCGAAAGCAGCAACAACTCGTTTTGGTTCAGGTTGGGCTTGGTTAATCGTTGACGGTGGAAAATTGGCGGTCGTTTCGACACCAAACCAAGATACACCAGTCATGGAAGGCAAAACACCAATCCTCGGTCTTGATGTTTGGGAACATGCATACTATCTCAACTACCAAAACCGTCGTCCTGATTACATCAATGCGTTCTTCAACGTCGTTGATTGGGATCACGTAGCGAAGCTTTACGCTGACGCGAAGTAATGTGAAAACGAGCGTATCGTTCAATTGTGAACGATACGCTTTTTTTTATGCGGAAAATGATGGGATAGGTTGTTATGGAAAGTTTCCTTCTATATAATGAAACAAGATGACTTTTGAACGATAGGGGAGTACGCCATGGCTAAACGAATTACCGTACGAGGAAAACGGCGTAATCATCTGCCGCTTCGTCTGAATTTAATGTTCTTCGTCGTTTTTTTATTGTTTGCGATTTTGATTTTCCGTTTAGGAGTCGTGCAAATCGTCAATGGTGAGAAAATTTCGCGGGAAGTTCAAAAAACAGAAATGATCGCATCAAAATATGAAGTGCCACGCGGAAAGATTTATGACCGGGATGGTCGTCTTTTGGTTGATACGATTTCTAAATACTCGATCGTCTACCGTCGAGCACAAACGACGAAAGTCGATGAACGCATTGAGATTGCACAACGTCTTGCAGCAATCATTGATCTACCGAAAAAAGATTGGAAAGTCACAGAACGTGATATTAAGGATTTCTGGATCGCGACGAACACGAAAGAGTCTGATCGTCGTTATCAAGAAGCCGTCAAACAGAAATATCCTTCAGCAGAAGCACAAAGTAAACTATCAATCGCAGAACAGGATCAAATCCGATTAGATGCGATTACGAAAGACGATATTGATTATGACGATCAAACAATGGAAGTCATTGCGATCAAACACAACATGGAAGTCGGTTACGCGCTTGATCCACAACTCGTCAAACTCGGTGCTTCCGCAAAAGAGATGGCAATCATCGATGAAAATCTAGAAGATTTAAAGGGTGTATCGGTGGAACCGTTCTACGAGCGATCTTATCCATATGAAGGAACACTTCGGAATATCTTCGGGAAGTATTCGAAGATTCCAGCAGAACAACAAGCGGAGTTCAAAGCAAAAGGCTACAGCTTGAATGACCGTGTCGGAACATCATTCCTTGAACAACAGTATGAAGATCTACTGCGAGGGAAACCCGCATACGATGTGTATGAGACGTTTAACGGAGAGCCGGTCGGTGATCCAAAACGCGAGGAAGGCGAGTCCGGTAAAGATCTCGTTCTGACCGTGGATGCGGAATACAACAAACAAGTCGACCAAATCATGCAACAAGCCATTAAAATGGGACGTGGCATGGGTAGTCGTTATCTAAAAGAAGGTTACGCCGTCGTCATGAATCCACAGACAGGTGAGATTCTTGCGATGTCTGGTCAAAAGTTGGATCCAGCAACCGGTAAGTTCTCAGATGTCGCAATCAATAACGTCTTAACGTCGCTTCAAATCGGTTCGACGATCAAAGGTGCAACGGTTGCGATGGGGCTCGAGGAGGGCGTCATCCGTCAAAACGAAGTCATCAATGATGCTCCGATTACAATCGGGGGTACGAAAAAAGGATCGTATGTCAACATGGGAGCAATCACGGATTTAACGGCTCTTGAGCGTTCATCAAACGTTTATATGTTCAACATTGCGATGCGGATGGCGAAATATCCGAGTAATGGTATCGCTGGAGCAAGTGTAGATGCAGCAGCTGCGATCATGCAGAATTACTATAGTCAGTTCGGCCTTGGAGTGACGACGGGTGTAGATTTACCGTACGAAGCAAAAGGTGTTCAAGGAACACCGGACCGTGTCACGCTACTCATGGACCGAGTCATCGGACAGTATGATGCCTTTACACCGCTACAAGTCGCACAATATATTTCAACACTTGCCAACGGTGGCTATCGTGTTCAACCGCACTTCTTAAAAGAAGTTCTCGCGTCGAATTCGATTGAAAAAGGGACAAAACAAGTGGATTATAGCTTTAAGACGAATTACCTGAATCGGATTGAAGTCAGTCAAGATAACATTGATCATGTCCGCGAAGGATTACATCGTGTTGTCAAGGGAGAGCGTGGTACAGCAAAAATCATTGCCCAAACCGGTATTGATGCAGCTGCGAAAACAGGTACAGCGCAGGTCAGTGTCTATGGTGATGATGGAATCGCCTTACGTGACGGCAGTGGTCAACCGGTTCGTTCATTGAACTCGAACCTTGTCGGCTGGGCACCGTATGATAATCCAGAGATGGCATGGGCCGTGTTCCTTCCTTATATGGAACAAGAAACCGTCAACTCAAAAATCGGTCACGATCTTGTCAAAGCGTATTTCAATGTGAAGGACGTACCATGGCAAACTAAGCCAAATTAACTAGAAATAAAGCGAGAGTGAGCAATCACTCTCGTTTTTTTTGTTTGTATTGACCTTTTTTTCTAATGGATTTCGAATTGTAAACACTAAAAAACACGCCTTTACAATTCTTTTACGTTGGATTCATTTCGTTTTAATAGTTCATCCGTAGTATAAGTCTTGTAAGGAAAACGGATAAAAAGTCGTGACATCGTCAGCGACATACTTTCGAGGAGGAAAATTAATCATGTCTTGGATGAAAAAAACAGCACTCATCACAACGGTAGCATCAATCGCAGTAGTGGGGGCAGCATGTGGTAACGATAAAGGCGGTTCTGCTAGTTCATCTGATTTAAAAGGAAAAATCGCAATCGACGGTTCTTCTACAGTCTTCCCGATTATGGAAGCTGTCGGTGAAGAATATTCGATGGAACAACCTGACGTAGATGTCACAGTTGGTGTCTCTGGTACAGGCGGTGGATTCAAACGCTTCGTCGTTGGGGAAACAGATCTTTCAAACGCATCGCGTGAAATTAAAGAAGAAGAAGCAGCTGAAGCGAAAAAGAACAACATTGAATATACAAAACTTTCACTCGCATATGATGGTTTGACTGTCGCAGTCAGTAAAGAAAATACATGGGTAAAAGAACTCTCAATGGAGCAACTCGAGAAAATCTGGCTCGATCCTAACGTCAAAACATGGAAAGATGTCGATTCTTCTTACCCAGCTGAACCATTGAAATTCTTTAGCCCAGGGAAAGATTCAGGAACATTCGACTTCTTCTCTGAAAAAGTACTTGAGAAAAAAGATATGCGTAAAGATGTTCAATTATCAGAAGACGATAACGTTCTCGTCAAAGGTGTTGAAGGAACGAAAGGCGCAATCGGCTACTTCGGTTACGCGTACTACGCAGAGAATAAAGATAAGTTGAAGGAAGTACCACTTTCAGCTGAAGGAAAAGACGCAGTCGATCCAACACCAGAAACAATCAAAGATCTTTCTTACCCACTGTCACGTGAAATTTACACGTATGTCAACAACAAATCGATGAAAGATAAAAAACAAGTCGCTGATTTCGTTCAGTTCACGAACGAAAACGCTGGTGATCTAGCTGAAGAAGTTGGATATATCAAAATGCCACAAGATCGTTATGATGAAAACGCAAAAGCAATTGAAGACGCAATGAAATAAATCATCGAGTCATGAGGATGGCCCAACCGGGGAAGTCTGTACCGGTTGGGTCCCGTTCTCATGTCAAGAAGAAGTAGGGAGTGAAGAAGGATGAGTTCAACTCAAAACAAATCGGTTCGCGAGCTGATTCAACAGAACCGACAGCAAAAATACAGTATGAAAAACGTCATGGAACGCGTCATGCCGATCGTGTTATTCCTATGTGCGTTCGTCTCGGTCGTTACGACCATCGGCATCATTCTCACGTTAGTCATTGAAACAGAACACTTCTTTGAAGTCGTTCCGTTCAAGGAATTCTTCGGCAGTACGAGCTGGTATCCACTCAACTCACAACCAGAGTATGGAATTTGGCCACTTGTCGTCGGTACGCTTGAGATTACCGTGATTGCGATGCTAGTTGCCGTGCCGATCGGTCTCACATCAGCGATTTATTTAAGTGAGTACGCGTCAGACCGCGCACGCCGTATCTTAAAACCAATTCTTGAAGTCTTAGCTGGTGTTCCGACAATCGTTTTCGGATTCTTCGCGTTGACGTTCGTCACACCATTACTCGTAAAATTGATTCCAGGAATTCAGATTTACAATGCGCTTAGCCCAGGGATTGTCGTCGGGATCATGATCATTCCAATGATCGCTTCGATTTCTGAGGATGCAATGAGCTCTGTCCCGAAAAAAATTCGTGATGGTGCGCTTGCGCTCGGTTCGACACGTCTTGAAGTCGCTTTGAAAGTCGTCGTTCCAGCTGCTTTATCAGGTATCATCGCATCGATCGTACTCGGGATGTCTCGTGCGATCGGTGAGACGATGATCGTTACAATCGCTGGTGGTTCGAATCCAACAGCTGCTGTTGATCCACTCGAACCAGTTCAAACGATGACAGCTTACATCGTTCAGGTTGCCTTAGGTGATGCTGGATTTGGAACTGTCGAATATTACAGTATCTATGCGGTCGGTACGCTCTTGTTCGTCTTCACGTTAGTGATGAACTTACTTGCGAACTGGATCACACGCCGCTTCAGAGAGGAGTACTAAGATGGCCTTACCAGAAAAGCAACCTGTCATGAAAAAATTTATCGATCCAGTCGCGGTGAAGAAATCCATTAGCCAGCGACTCGTCGTCAACAACGTCACAAAAGTCATTTTCCTTGCTGGACTGTTCTTTGGTCTCGTTGTCCTTGGTATTCTCCTGTTCGGCGTCATCCGTGACGGTGCGTCATGGTTATCACTTGAGTTTCTACAAAATGCACCATCGCGTCGTGCGGAACGGGCCGGGATTTATCCGGCGTTAATGGGATCGATCTTCTTGATGCTCCTCATCATCCCGATGATTTTCGTCATTGGTGTCGGAGCAGCGATTTACCTTGAAGAATATGCGAAGAAGAGTCGGATGACTTCATTCATCGAAGTCAACATCTCAAACCTTGCAGGTGTACCATCGATCGTCTTCGGTTTACTTGGTTTGACGTTCTTCGTACGTAATATGGGCTTCGGCTCGACATTGATTGCAGGAGCATTGACGCTTGCATTAATGAGTCTTCCTGTCGTTATCGTCTCGTCTCAAGAAGCGATTCGTGCCGTTCCACAAGCGATGCGTCATGCATCACTTGCACTCGGTGCGTCAAAATGGCAAACGACGTTCAAAGTCGTTCTTCCGGCATCACTTCCGGGTGTCATTACTGGGATCATCTTGGCTGTATCTCGAGCGATTGGTGAGACAGCACCACTCATCATGGTCGGAGCTGCGATTTTCATTGCTCGTGCGCCTGAAAGTATTTTCTCAGAATTCACAGCATTACCGATTCAAATCTACAACTGGACAAGTCGTCCACAAGCGGACTTCCAAGGACTTGCAGCGGCAGGTATCATTGTCTTAATGGTCATCCTTTTGACGATGAACTCACTTGCGATCTGGATCCGGAACCGTTTCTCAAAACGTTATTAATCGAACGAGATAGATAGAAGGGATTTCTTTTAAGGAGGAAGACAGATGATGGATACGAAGCTGAATACGAAATCAGTCGATACAGAAGGGACAGAGCGTATGAACCAACCAGTAGCAGCACGTGAGAGCGTCTATAACGTCAAAGACTTAAACTTATGGTACGGTGACGATCATGCGCTGAAAGATGTCAATCTCGACATTAAGAAAAATGAAGTCACGGCAATCATTGGACCGTCTGGCTGCGGGAAGTCGACATTCATCAAAACATTGAATCGAATGGTCGAACTCGTTCCGATCGTACGGACGAATGGTGCAATCGAGTATCACGGACGTAATATCTTTGATAAAGAATACGGTGTCGAAGAATTACGGACATCGGTCGGAATGGTCTTCCAGCAACCGAATCCATTCCCGAAATCAATTTATGATAACATCGCTTACGGTCCCCGTGTCCACGGCGTCAAAAACAAAAAGATCCTCGACGAAATTGTTGAACGTAGTTTACGCCGTGCGGCAATCTGGGATGAAGTCAAAGATCGTTTGAACGAAAATGCTTATGGTCTTTCTGGTGGTCAGCAACAACGTCTTTGTATCGCCCGTTGCCTTGCAATCGAGCCAGATGTCATCTTGATGGATGAGCCGACATCGGCACTTGATCCGATTTCTACATTAAAAGTAGAAGAACTCGTCCAAGAATTGAAATCAGACTACTCGATCATCATCGTGACACACAACATGCAACAGGCTGCACGTGTTTCGGACAAAACAGCGTTCTTCTTGAATGGTGAAGTCGTCGAGTTCGATCAAACAGATCGGATCTTTGGCAATCCGAGTGACAAACGGACGGAAGATTACATTTCAGGACGATTCGGATAAGAAGGGGAGACGAGACGAATGGCAGCGAACCGTACGATTTTTGGAGAAAATTTGGCAATACTCGATCAAAAGGTCTTTTTACTGGCCCGTAAGACGATGCAACAGATCGCAACCACAGCTGAAGCACTCGAAAAATATGATCAAGATATCGCGCGTAGTGTCATCGAAAACGATAATGAACTCGATGATCTTGAACTTGAAATCAACGATGATGCGATTCTCTTAATCGCGAAGCAACAACCCGTTGCAACGGATTTACGACGAATCATCACCGCGATGAAAATTTCGTCGGATCTCGAACGGATTGCAGATTATGCGGGGAATATCTCAAAAGCGGTTCTTCGTGTCGAAACATTCCCGTATGTCATCGATATCTCTTTGTTGAAGGAAGCATTCGAGACATTACTGGATATGACGGAAACTGCGATCGTCGCCTATCGTGACGGAGATGTCGAGAAAGCAAAAGCCTTGTCTGATCTCGATAACGTCATTGATGAGACGACATATAAGGCACTTCGCCAGTACATGCGTCACATGTCACTTCAGCCGATTGTCGTCGATGAAGTCATGCAATTCACGAACATTTGCCGCTACATCGAGCGGATGGGTGATCACTTGACGAACGTCGGGGAGCATCTGATCTATCTCGAAAAAGGAAAACATTATGATTTAAACGGATGAATCAAGTAGGCAGGAGGAATTTCCTCTGCCTACTTTTTTTGTAAAGGGATTCGAAACACGTTTGTAGAATAGGAAAGAAGTGAATAATGACAGAGAGGTGATTGGGAATGCTTGAGCAAATCATTAAATTGAAAGAACAAGGGCTGACAACAAAACAAATCGCAGCTCAATTGGATACGACTGAAGGAAAAATCAAATATGCGTGGACTAAATATCGTAAATCGTTAACAGAACAACCTTTAGTAGCGCCGAAAGTAGAATCAAAAACGGTCAAGCAGACAAAAAAGTCGACTGCACCTGTATTAGACGTCGTACCGTCTGTGCAAGTGGTACCTTCGCTAGAACGTGACGCGTTTGGAATGGCGACACATTACGAGGATGACATCCTCCACGCCATCGTTCAGTCACCGACAGCGTTATACGTCTACTGGGAATTGTCTGAACTGTCGAAACAGTTGCTAGAGACGCACTATCACACGACGTTTGATTCGTTCCGTAAAGAATTACGCATTATTGATGTCACGCTTGTTGAATATGAACAAGGACAGGCAAATCGGACGTATCAATTCGAGCTACCAGAAATGACGAATGCTTGGTTCGTTCGACCAGTCGCCCCGAATACTACATACATCATTGAATGGGGCATTCAAACGATCGACGGGGACTTTGTTCCAGTACTGCGTTCAAAACCAGTCGAAACGCCACGTGACGAGCCAGTTACGGACGGACGGTTCGCGGAAGTCGTGCATCATTGGCAATACGGAGAGGTCGAACAACCGGAATGGGTCGAAGTATTACGTCCTTACTCCTATTTCGATCGCGTCCGATAATGGAATTAGAGAGAGGGAAAGGAAGAGAAGCTATGCGAAAAGGATATTTTTCACTCGTCTTACATGCACATTTACCATATATCCGTCATGAAGAGGCGCATCGTCTAGAAGAACGGTGGATGTATGAAGCGATTTCAGAAACCTACATCCCATTATTGTGGGAGGTCGATCGCTTGTCACGTCCGCTCGGCTGGACGGTCAGCATTTCACCACCCGTCATCGAGATGCTTGCCGACCCATTGATTCAAGAGCGGTATATCGAGCATATCGAGGATACGTTACGTTTGATTCGCCAGGAACTAGAGCGAGAGCTTGCTCAAAAGGAACGAGATGCGCTTCTATTCTATCAAGACCGCTATCAAGATTTATTGAATACGTTCCTTCACTGGGAAAAAGATTTGAACCGCGCATTCCGTCATTACAAGGAGCAAGGTTATCTCGATTTGATTACGTGTACGGCGACGCACGGATTCAGTCCGCACATGTTGTCTGAACAAGCGGCACGTTCTGAAATTCAGACGGGATTGAACTGTTTCGAACGTCATTACGGATTCCGTCCATCTGGTCTTTGGATGCCAGAGTGTGCGTATACGCCCGGACTTGATCGTATTTTGTATGAAGAGGGCATTCGTTATACATTCGTTGACGAACATTCAATCTTAAACGCGGATCCGTCACCGAAACACGGAATCGGAGCACCTGTCTATTCGCCGCACGGTGTGGCACTGTTCCCGCGTGATCAAATCATTTCCGGGAAGATTTGGAGCTCTGTCATCGGATACCCGGGTCATCCGGATTACCGCGAGTTTTATCGTGACCTTGCGTACGATCGAGAGTGGGATCAAATCGCTGAGTTCATGCACCCGGAAGGCTTACGTTATGATACAGGATTGAAATTGCATCGTGTAACAGGAGAAACGGATCAAAAAGACTATTACGTTCGTGATTGGGCATGGCAACGGACAAGTGAGCACGCAGCAGACTTCGCACAAGCACTTGGTGAACATTTAGATGCGCATCAAGGACAAGACTTCCCACCGTTCCTTGTCACAGCACCATTTGATGCCGAATTGTTCGGTCACTGGTGGTTTGAAGGTCCCGACTTCCTCGGTAAAGCGATGGAACGTTTAGAAGATCAAGGAATTGAGTCGATTTCACCGGCGATCTTCCTCGAACGTCACTTCCAAGACATCGACACGGCGCACGTCGCGATGGGAACGTGGGGACGAAAAGGCTACGCGGAAGTCTGGATCAATGAACGGAATGACTGGATGATTCGTCATCTCCATCAGCTTGAGAAGAGACTAGCAGGAATCGTAGCTCGAAATCGTCATCAAGATGCGTTGACTGTCAAAGCGAAGCGTCAACTCATTCGAGAATACCTCCTCGCTGTCTCGAGCGACTGGCCGTTCATCCTTGATGGACAGACGACAGCGCAGTATGCTGCGAATCGTTTCCGGGAGCATATCTTACGTTTTGAAGAAACCGAGCGTCGACTGGATGCTGAGGAGCTGACGGTGGAATGGTTGGATGCTCGATATCGCGAATATCCTTTTCTTCAAGATTCAGATATTGAACCGGATGTCTTCTTGACGGCACATGATTACTACGTGGCAGTGAAGCGTGAGAAATCTTGGAATACAGACGCCATCTTATTGTTCGTCCGACAATATGATGCGTCAGACCGACCAGCTTCGGAGCTCGCTCGACGGCTCGCTGCTGCTGGTGAGAACGTCTATGTCGTCACGGAACATCCGGAAGCGTATCGATTTGAAGAAGGTGTTCACGTTTACGGAGTGCAAGTGACAGGTCTACCGCTCGTTCAGACCTATAACCAACTGGCGGCACTAAATTTAACCTTCTTACGCCAAGCGCAAGCTTTGAGTAAGATCGTTGATTTCGCAGTCATCCACAACTTCAACATGGAGACCGCATCAGCTGCCCAAGCTATCGCGAAGATCAAAGAGTTGCCACTCGTCAGTAATGTCTACGATGTCGAAAGTGAGCGTTCTCCTGATCGTTCAGGTGGTCTGGTCGTTGCCTTAAAACGACTTGAAGGAGATGCGTTGCGCCAATCAGCGGTTGTTTATCTAGAACGAGAAGAGTCACGTCACGGGGTGGAGCAAGAGTATCACGTCGAAAAGAAGCCACTGCGTTTTGAAGAGAACCTTGAAAAACCATATCAACACGTGACGAATCCGAAAAAGAACGGATGAACAGTTGCAATTCCTTTCCTTTCTTGGTACGATACTTGAGTATGCTTAACCTTATGTAAAGCAAAATCACTTGATACATCGAGAGCTAGATAGGAGGGAATCCCATGCGCGTTAAAATCACATTAGCTTGCACTGAAACTGGTGACCGTACTTATATCACTAAAAAGAACAAGCGTAACAACCCAGAGCGTCTTGAGTTGAAGAAATACAACCCACGTCTCCGTAAGCACACACTTCACCGTGAAGTGAAATAATTGAGATGGAAGCCGTCACTTCGTGTGATGGCTTTTTTTGTGGAAAGGAAGACATTCATGAATAAACAAGAAGTACGCCGTCTGATCAAAGAACGACTCGATATGATGGAGAACCGTGCGGAGAAGGAACGGTTGATTCACGAACATGTATTATTATTACCTGAATGGCAACAAGCGACTTGTGTCGCGATCACATTAGCTTTTCGAAATGAATGTGATACAAGAATGCTGATTGAACAAGCGTGGCAAGAGGGCAAGACGGTCTTGATACCAAAAGTAGTCGGAGAAGAGATGATCTTTTATGAACATGGACCAGAAGATCAACTGCAAGCAAATCAGATGGGGATTGCTGAACCGATCGCTTCAGCACGTCGCGCCTCACTTGATCAAGCAGAGCTTTGCCTTGTTCCAGGTCGCGCCTATCGTCGGGACGGCTATCGTTTAGGATGGGGAGGAGGCTATTACGATCGTGCACTCGTGCCATATACAGGATGTAAAGTATCGATTGCCTTTTCTGAACAACTTCTTCCAGATTTCGAAGTGGAAGCCTTTGATATCCCCGTTGACTTGATCGTCACTGAATTAGAGGTCATCCGATGCTAAGCGCGACCATTTTGTTTTGTCTATTGCTTGCTTGGACCGGACGATCTTTTCGTTTATTGACGACAAGTGGTGCTATCATGACCCTGCTCGTCGGTAGTGGTGTCTCATTCGGATTCGGTTGGCAAGGATTAGTAGTACTTTTACTCTTCTTTGGTAGCTCGAGTCTGTTATCGAAGGTCGGACGATCTAGAAAACAATCGGTCGACTCCATCGTTGAGAAAGACGGCGCGCGTGACGGATGGCAGGTCCTTGCGAATGGAGGGCTAGCGTTCGTTGCTGCCTTAGCGTATGCCATGACGATGGATTTTGCGTATCTCTTGTTATTTCTATTCGTCATCGCAGCATCGAATGCTGATACGTGGGCATCCGAAATCGGACCGCTCTCAAGACGTGATCCATGGTCGCTCAAAACGTTACGACGGGTACCAGCAGGAACAAGTGGAGCGATGTCGCTGATTGGAACGGTCGGTACGATCGCAGGAGCTGCGTTCATCGCGATAGCAGCGCATTGGATATTTTCTCTTTCTTTAAGAGACGTCTTACTCGTAACAAGTATCGGTGTACTCGGGAGCCTGCTGGATACACTATTTGGAGCAGTAGGGCAACGCGTTTACCGATGTACAGTTTGTGGGGAATACACAGAAAAGCGAAAGCACCATGGGCAACCGACAGCTTATGTTTCAGGTATTCGATTTTTAGGGAATGATGCTGTCAATGTCTTAACGAGTGGTTTGGCAAGTGGAATCGGGTTTATCATCGTTCGATTCTGGTAACTGGAAAGTATATGAGTATGTAATTCCTTATGTTAGGATATCAATGACACAAAATGGACAAATGTGATTAATTTCACATGATACAAATAATGTGAAAGATGTTACAATTTATTTGTGAGATAGTTAACAAACTCTTAGGACGAATGAAAGGGTGGACATAACGATATGGAATTACATGCGAAAGTGACACGGGTAGCCCTCATTGGAGCTGGTGCAGTCGGTTCAAGCTTTGCCTATCAGATGTCAACAGCTGGGCTTTGTGAAGAACTTGTCATCATTGATGTCAACAAAGCCAAAGCAGAGGGCGAGGCAATGGACTTAAACCATGGAACACCATTTAGCTCTTCACCGATGCGAATATGGGCTGGCGACTACGCGGACTGCCGCGAAGCGGAAGTCGTCGTCATCACGGCAGGCGCTCCACAAAAACCAGGTGAGACAAGACTCGATCTCGTTGCAAAGAATGCGTTGATCATGAAAGAAATGATTCGTCAAATCATGGATTCTGGTTTTGATGGGATCATCGTCGTGGCTTCTAATCCGGTTGATATCATGGCGCATCTTGCCTGGAAATATTCCGGTCTTCCGAAATCCCGCGTATTTGGATCAGGAACGGTGCTTGATACAGCACGTCTGCGTCAAATGCTTGGAGAATACTTTCACATTGACTCCCGAAATGCCCATGCCTATATTCTTGGAGAACATGGTGATACGGAATTCGCTGCCTGGAGTAACAGCCGTATTTATGGAAAAACGATTGATGAACTACTTGCTGAAGACGATCGTTATTCTCAAGCAGATCTTGATCAAATTTACATCAACGTCCGAGATGCTGCTTATCATATCATCGAGCGCAAAGGGGCAACCTACTATGCGATCGGGCTTGGGCTTGTTCGGATCGTTCGTGCCATCCTCGGAAATGAGAACTGTCTATTAACGGTCGGTGCGCATGTCGATGGGCAGTATGGCATTTCCGGTATCCACATTGGAGTTCCCGCCATCATTAATCGTCAAGGTGTGCGTGAAATCATTGAAGTCTCATTGACGGAAGAAGAGTTGAAGAAATTCCATCATTCTGCTGATGTATTGCGTCAGACGCTTGAACCCGTCTTGCAAGGATAAGCGTACGCATCATGCTGAAGGTATTACCGAAATAAAGTAGTAAAAAAACTCAAGTGTCGGACTTGCTTTATATTGTCCACACTTGAGTTTTTTTGATGTAAAGAACGAATACATAAAAAATCACATCTATTCGTCCAGTAGTAAAAAGAGAAAAATCTAGGTTTTATTTTACTAGAAAAGGGTTAAGTAAGAGATAGAAGCATTTTTACGTCATTTTTTGTACGTCATGATACCCAAAAAGGAGAGAACCGACAGTCATGTATACTTTTCGAAAACTTACTAAAGAGGATGCAGAACAATACTGGAATCTACGCCTTGAGGGATTAAAAAATCATCCAGATGCATTCGGTCATTCGTTTGATGATGAACAGCAAACCCCGCTCCGCGAAGTACAAGAAGGACTTGAGGGAGAACCCGACTCCGATGAGGTTTGGCTTGGTATGTTCGACGGTGATACGTTGTTTGGGTTTGGTCAGGTCAAACCATATGAATTGTCACGTGAATCGCATAAAGCGATGATTTCTGGAGTATACGTATCACCTGAATATCGCGGGGGTACTGGTCGCGCTTTAATGGAAGCCTTAATCGAGGAAGCGAAAAAGTTACCGGACGTCGAGCAAGTCATTCTTGCCGTTTTATCAGGAAACGAAGCCGCACAAAATCTTTATGAGTCGCTCGGTTTTGAAGTATATGCCGAAGATCCAGATTCCGTAAAATTAGAAGACGGCACATATCGTGATGATATTTGGATGAAGAAGTACGTCTAAGTTCTTCAGAGGATGTAGATTAGAAGCTGTAGCAAAAAAAGTGCTACAGCTTTTTTGCATGGTATCCGTAGGATATCAGTATCGGCAAAGAATGAATATTTGTTATCATGAGAACAAAGCGGATGTCACATCGTAGTCCGATTGAAAGGGAGCGAATGAACATGAAAGAAGTCATACGTACGATTGAAGAGCTTGTCTCGATTCCGAGTCCAACAGGTTCGACAAAAGAAGCGATTACATATGTAGAAAAGCGATTGGTATCAGAAGGAATCACGTATCGAAAACTTGAGAAAGGAGCGATTTTAGCGACACTACCTGGTGCTTCAACGCGTACACGGTTACTGACGGCACACGTCGACACACTAGGAGCGATGGTGAAAGAGATTTTACCAACAGGACGACTTCGTTTATCACAACTGGGGGGATATGCTTGGACAGCAATTGAAGGTGAGAACTGTCTCATTCACAAGATGGACGGTCAAACGATTTCAGGTACGATCGTGTTCCACCATTCGAGTGTTCATACGTCGCGCGAGACGAATAAGACGGAACGCTCCGCTGATAATATCGAAGTACGGCTCGATATCCGTTCAACGACAGCAGAAGAGACGCGCGTTGCGGGGATTGAAGTAGGAGACATCGTAACATTTGATCCGCGATTCCTCTACACGGAAACGGGATTCGTGAAGTCGCGCCATCTCGACGATAAAGCATCCGTTGCTTTGTTGCTTGAATTGATCAAGGAATGGAAAACAATCGAGCTGCCACACACGGTCCAGATTCTGATTTCAAATTACGAAGAAGTTGGATTCGGTGGAAATGCTGGATTCACGGAAGAAGTCGCAGAATACATCGCGGTCGACATGGGGGCACTAGGAGACGGTCAACACTCCGATGAATTCACGGTCTCGATCTGTGCGAAAGATGGTTCGGGTCCATATGACTTGGCTTTACGCCACCAGTTAACGCGTTTAGCACAACGTAACAGTATTCCATATAAGGTTGATATCTATCCATTCTATAGCTCGGATGCCTCAGCGGCAGTAAGTGCGGGACACGACGTCCGGCACGGATTGTTCGGTCCGGGAATCGAATCGAGTCATTCGTACGAACGTACACATGAGACGTCGTTACAAGCGACATATGATTTGTTGCATGCCTATGTAAAGGAGCCGATGGTTGATGAAGACACTGTATGACGTACAGCAGTTACTCAAGACATACGGAACATTCATCTATCTTGGGGACCGAGCGTCCGATATCGCGATGATGATGCTTGAACTCGATGAATTACAAGAAGCAGGCGTTTTGGAACAACGTCAGTACGATTCAGCGAAACTAATCTTACGACATGAATTAAAGCGTTCACAATCCGATAACATTTAAGATTGTGCAACCCTTTGCGCAAACGGGTTATGTCCGGTAAAATGAGGAAGCAGACATTATATGAGTATAGGGGAGACGAAGCAATGAAATGGTTACTCGGCATTGATATCGGCGGCACGACAGTCAAAATGGCAATTTTGGATTTGCAAGGGATCATTGTAGAAAAGTGGGAAATCGAGACGGTCGTTTTGAATGATGGCGTACAAATTCCTGGAGATATCGCAAAATCCTTCTTTGAGAAGTGTCAAGAGAGCAATAAACGACCAGAAGATTTCGTCGGAGCGGGCATCGGTGCGCCGGGATTCATTGATTTCAATACAGGTGTCGTTGAGAAAGCAGTCAATATCGGTTGGACTAACTTTGAACTCATCGGTGAATTCGAACGTTTGACGGGTTTACCGGCTGTGCTTGAAAATGATGCGAACGCAGCGGCAATCGGTGAGATGTGGAAAGGTGCCGGTAGTGGGGCAACCGAACTCCTTGCTGTCACACTCGGTACGGGCGTCGGTGGTGGTCTGATCACGAACGGACAAATCGTGCATGGTACAGTCGGAATGGCTGGAGAAATCGGTCATATCACGATGTTGCCTGAAGGTGGCGTCCTATGTGGATGTGGTCGCAAAGGATGTCTTGAGACGATCGCGTCAGCAACAGGGATCGCTCGTCTTGGTCTTGAGAAGCGTAAAGGGAAAGAAACGTTACTCAACGACATCAAGGCAGTGACAGCAAAAGACGTATTCGAAGCGTATGAGAAAGGAGACCGGATTGCAACGGAAGTCGTAGAAGAAGTGACGTTCCATCTCGGTCTTGCCATCTCCAACTTAGCGAACAGTATTAACCCGGAAATCATCGTTATCGGTGGTGGTGTGTCAAAAGCGGGCGAGACATTGCTTGCACCACTCCGTCAACAGTTCGAACGCTTCGCTTTACCACGGGTTTTCGGATCAACGACGTTCAAGATTGCCGAGCTTGGAAACGATGCAGGAGTCATCGGCTGTGCATGGCTTGCGAAGCAGATGTTTCTCAAAAAATGATAATATTCAATTTCAGTAAAAGGTTCGCTTCGGCGAATCTTTTTTTTGTTTACAAACGTACAGTAATTATGTGATTGTTAAGTATCTTCCGGATTCCAGTTGCATTTTTGTAAAACTAAGCGTAAAATTTTCACGTGATATGGGTATATGTAAATTATGAGGTAAGTTGTGTGAACTGAAATCAGAAAGCACATGTAAATTAGGAGGCAGGTTTTTATGCAGCAAGACGCAAACATCTGGTCGCGAATGCGCCTAAAGATGGGTCAAGGCGTTCGCAGCACCTATAAAGAGCACAAGCTCTTTTGGATTGCGACCTTATTGATTTGGTTAAAAACGTATTTAGCGTATACACTTTTCTTCAACGTTCCCGTAACAAACTCTGCGCAAGCATTCATTCTACTAATTAACCCAATTAGTTCAGCGCTCTTCATGTTCGGGTTCAGCTTCTTCTTCCGAGGAAATGTTCAAAAATGGTTCATCTACGGCACACTGTTCGTCGCGACACTCATTTTATATGCGGACATCATTTTCTTCCGCTTCTTTAATGACTATCTGACGTTGCCGGTATTGTTCCAAACATCGAATGCGGAAACTGTTTCTGCATCGCTCGGGTCACTTTTGAATTGGTCCGATTTATTGATCGTCGGTGACTTGATCATCTTACCGTTCTTCTTACGGAAAATGGACATGTCAAAAAATGTTGCGTCACGTGGACGCGCGATTCTCGCATTCGTTGCAGCAGTTGTCGTTTTCCTTGGAAACTTGACGCTCGCTGAGACAGAACGTCCAGAATTGCTCACACGTGCCTTCGACCGAGAATTGCTCGTTAAAAACATCGGAACATTTAACTTCCATATGTATGATGCTCTCATTCAGTCTAAGACATCTGCGCAAAAAGCACTCGCGGACAGTTCTGAACTGTCGGAAGTTCAAAGTTTCATTGATTCAAAACATGCTGAACCGAACCCAGCTATGTTCGGAAAGTACAAAGGAAAGAACGTCATCGTCGTTTCCTTTGAGTCGGCACAATCCTTTGCAGTTGGATTAAAAGCACCAAACGGACAAGAGATTACACCGAACCTGAATAAGTTGATCAAGGAATCGCATTCATGGGATAACTTCTATCACAACACAGGACAAGGGAAAACGGCAGATGCTGAGTTCATTCTCGAAAACTCGATCTATCCACTTGGACGCGGTGCAGCATTCTTTACGAACGGAGAAAATGAATTCCGGGCAACTCCTGAAATGCTGAAAGAAGACGGCTATTATTCAGCTGTTTTCCATGCAAACAACAAATCGTTCTGGAACCGAGACATCGTCTACAATAGCTTTGGCGTCGATCGTTTCTTCTCAGAGACGGATTATGACCTAGGTGATCCAGCAGATTTGACGGAGTGGGGCTTGCTTGACGATAAATTCTTTGAACAGTCATTGCCGATGTTGAAAGATTTACCACGTCCGTTCTATTCGAAGTTCATCACATTGACGAACCACTATCCATTTGAGATGCCAAAACCAGAAGATGAACTTGTACCACCGCTTGAGACAAGTTCTACGACGCTGAACCACTACGTTCAGGCACTAGCGTATCAAGATATGGCACTCGGTAAATTCATCGAGGGTCTGAAAAAAGATGGTACGTGGGATGATACGATCTTCATGGTCTATGGTGACCACTATGGTATCTCGACGAACCACAATGCTGCGATGGCAGAACTCATGAACAAAGATGAGTTGACGCCGTATGATGTCGCGCAATTGCAACGTGTACCATTCGTGATCCATTTACCGGGTCAAACGAAAGGTGTCAAACATGAAGACGTCGCGAGCCAAATCGACATTAAACCGACATTGCTTCATCTGTTAGGACAAGACTTCAAGAATGAAGTATTGTTCGGTACTGATCTCTTCTCGAAACAGCACAAGGATTATGCGCTGTTCCGCGATGGTTCCGTCATAACAGACAAAACGGTTTATACGCAGGAAACATGTTATGATCGTCAGACAGGTGAAGAGGTAAAAGATGGAGAGTTAGCAGAGATGTGTAAACAATCTACGAAACAATCCGAGAAGGAGTTAGGACTTTCGGATAAAGTCATCTATGGTGACTTGCTCCGTTTCCTTCAAACTTCAAAATAAGATGAAGAAAACGAATCTACTTTCGAGTGGATTCGTTTTTTTGTAGAAAGGCAAATAAAAAGAGAGATGCGCGAGGTATCTCTCTTCAGATTTTAGACAAAAGGGCTGACACCAAAAAATGACGCATCTTTTCACGCCCTTTCCTTAGGCGAGACACACGCCCGTTTGTCTCTGACAGCGCAAAATTGCGCTTTTTCCTGTAAGAGTGGCGTGTAACGCGTCATTCTTTTGATACTCGGAAGAAGGATCAGGGAAGCGTTTTGTTCACTCGACATCGCTTCCTAGGGAATAACAAGCAAGAGCGACCCTGCAGCGAATTGAAGCGGCGCGATGCTTGTCTCAGGAAAACGATTCGAAACGAACAAAAAAGTGCAATCCTTCTCGTTAGAGAAAAATTGCACTTTGTCTTTAGTCTCAAGGGGCTGACTCAAAAAAAAGAATGACGCGTCATTCTTTTTATTACGAGATAAGGGAGGCAGATCATCAATCTGCCTCCCTTATCTTTGTAGATACTGACTTTTGAGTCAGCCTCTTTTTAGCGTATCTTGATTACGATGGAATACCGCCGTAAATCAATGTCGCAATCCCGAACCAGCCGAATAAGACGACAGTCAGACCTGCGAATACGAGTGGAAACATTTGGCGTTTCTTAAGTGAACGAACGACGGCCCAAACGCCGACGAGTGCGACGAAGAAGAAAAGCCAACCGATTGGTTGATCCAAATGCATGACGTACTCCCCCTTAAACAATCACGTTATGAATTTCACGAAGATTTCACTTAAATCTCACTTTTTAGTTTATCCGACTCGCGGGATAAAGTCGAGAGGGCGTTGCAGGAACTTTCGACAATTTCGTGTATAGTAGGAGAAGAGTCTATTGTAAAGGGGTTTTATAGAATGGAAATCGTAATGATCACTTCCGGTATGGCATCTGAGAATGGTTATTTGTTATTTAAAGATAAGGAATGTCTCGTCATTGATCCGGGTACAGAAGATATGCGGTTTTTCGATGAGATTGAAAGTCGGGGAGCAACATTAAAAGCGATTTTGTTGACGCATGCGCATTTTGACCACATTGGTGGTGTGGATATGTTACGACGCTTCACGGAAGCCCCTGTCTACGTGCATCCGGAAGAAGCAGGATGGCTCGGTAATCCAGAATGGAATGGTTCAGCAAAATTCGGAATGCCACCGATGCGGATGAAACCAGCGGATCATTTGTTGCAACCAGGACGATTGACGATCGGTAGCTTTTCGATGCATGTACTTGAGACGCCAGGACACTCACCAGGAAGTGTGACGTTCTACTTTAAAGGAGAACGGATCGCGTTCGGTGGAGATCTCCTGTTCCAGCAAGGCGTCGGACGAACGGATCTACACGGTGGGGATCAAGACGTATTGATGCGTTCACTGGATCGACTCATCGCGGAACTACCGGCAGATACGACGGTTTATCCAGGGCATGGTCCGAGTACGACGATTCGTCAAGAAATGAAATCGAATCCATTCCTCTGACTAAAAAAACTCGCCATCCAAAAGGATGACGAGTTTTTTTCATTACATCTGGAAGTTCGACCAGTACGTAAAGACGATGAAAAATACAGTTAAGTAAGCTCCAAAGATATAGACATACGTTTTTTCAGTTAAGCGCAAGTAACCGAGCGCTGCAAAAAAGACAGTTTGTGCTAAGAAGACGAAGCCCATGACTAAAAATGAATCCGTATGCTCACTTGAGCTTGCATCGCCACCCAATGCGCCGATAAATGCCATGACTGCGATGATACCAGTCCAGAAACCGAGTACGCGGTACATTCTCCCCATTCCTATAACCCCCTAAATCCGACAGATAGTCAATATACGTACTTATTTTACCAAGCAAACAATCATCCGTCCATCCTGTTCTAGTGATTGTTAAGGAATAACTGTGAACAAAAGATGAAGTTTCAAAAAAAGTTGTACAATAGTTGTACAAAAGGTGTACAAAGTCAAATTGACGTGCTATAGTAACTGTAATGAAACCCCACACTTTGAGAGGAGGAGCAAAAATGACGAATGAGTTAGTCTTTTTCACATACCCAAGCTGTACATCATGTCGTAAAACGAAATCATGGTTAAAAGAGGACCATGTTGATGTAGAGGAACGTCATCTGTTCAGAAATGCTCCAACAGTTGATGAACTCATGGAACTGTTGAAATTATCGACGGATGGGATTGAAAGTTTGCTCGCAACACGCAGTCAAGCCTTCAAGGATCTCGGCATTGATATTGAAGACATGAAACTCAGTGAGTTATTACGCCTCATGAGTGACAATCCGAAATTATTACGCCGCCCAATCATCACTGATGGAAAACAACTTGTTATCGGATACGATAAACCAGGTCTTGAGACATTGGCGAAGCGTAAACATCGGACAATCGCACACGTATCGTAAAGAAGCCGGTTTGGTCGGCTTCTTTTTTTTGTGTATTGTTTGCGGTAGGGAGGTGAAGAGAAATGAAGGAATGGACGACACAACTCATGGAACGATTCGAATCACTTGGTGCAACAGATGTTCATTTCGTACCGAATGAAGCTTGCGTCCGAATAGTTTGTCGAACGGGTGATGGTTTGTGTGAACAAGAAGAGGTGGAACTGACACGTTACCGGACACTTGTCAGTCATGTCCGCTATGAGGCGAACTTAAAGGAACAGAATGAGCGGATTCCGCAAAGTGGTTTGTATCCGCACGGGAAAAAGGGCATGCGTGTCTCGTTGTTACCGAGTCGACAAGGGGATGCGATGTCGTGGCGATTTTATCGATCAACGGTCTCTCAAGAAACAGCTTTACGAACGTTACACAATCAATTGGACTTCGCTTGGTTAGCTGAACAACGACACGGGTGTATCGTCATTTCTGGATCGACAGGTGCAGGAAAGACGACGATGTTATATTCCTTGATGAGTGCAATGGAAGAAAAGCGAATCATCTCGATTGAAGATCCGGTGGAATGTACGGTACCAAACGTCTTACAACTGGAACTAAATGAAAAGGCAGGCTTCACTGCTACGCGATGTTTTGAGGAAATATTGCGAGCGGATCCGGATTGGATTGCTTTTGGTGAGGTGCGGACGAGAGAGGCAGCACGTTTGACGATGAATGCCGCACTTAGTGGTCACGTCGTGTTATTTACGTTACACGCTGGAAGTATTGATGAGGCGCGATTGCGATTGCGTAGTTTAGGGATCGAAGAGTCAGAACTAGCTGTCTGTCAACGCATCATTCATCTCGAGCGAAAAGGAGAGGATGTCCGCTGTACCGTCAGAAACTTACAAGCCGCGATCAAAGTCGGTTCTTAAAACGATATCACCGTTTGTTATCAAAAGGCATTTCCGCGAAAGAGACGTTACTCATTTTAAAACGATTCGAGCGTCAGCCGTTCGCGGAAGTAGTCGGAGAAATGGAACAACGTCTTGAGAAAGGAGACTCCTTTGCAGCATCGCTTGAACCGCTTGCGTTAACGAATACCTTAAAACGACTTCTTTTCGTTGGAGAAAGGACAGAGCGACCATTGCTCGTTCTTCGCCAAATCGTGAAACTGCTCGACCTCGAAACAGAAATGCGATCGAAGTTTTGGAAGATGATTCGGTATCCGCTTGTTCTAGCGACCAGTCTATTCCTTCTGTTCTTCTTTTACGCCCTCTACGTATTTCCGTCTCTCCTCGAGATGTCGGACCCGAAGACTCTCCCCTCATTTCTGCATCTCCTTCTTCACCCCTCTGCGAAATATCTGCTCGCAAGTATTCCCGTTATTTTGTTGACCTCCGGGTACCTCTTTTTTCGCTTCTTTCCGTTAAACCGTATTTTACGACTGAAACCGCTACAGCGTTTGATTCGCCTCTACTACAGCTATTTATTCACGATCGAAGTAGGATCGTTCATCGATGCTGGCTTCTCGCTCGAAGAGACCTTTCGCCATCTAGAGCAAGGACAAGCGAATAAAAAAGGGCATCTCTATGCTCGTCTACATGCTAAACAACAGGCAGGGGAACCACTTGCAGAAGCGCTTGGCGAAGATGAGATCATCGAAGCCGAGACGATTGGAATCGTCCATTTGGCGCGGGAAAGTGGCGATCTTGGACCGTTATTGCTTGAACAAGCGACACTTTTGCATGAGTCGATGGAAGAGGAACTAGAGAAAAAGTTGTTATGGATCGAGCCGATTTTGTACGGTGGATTGACGATCATGACGGGAACGTTGTTTCTCATCTTGTATTATCCGATACAGCTAGCGATACAGCAGCTTCCATTCTAAACAGAGGAGACGATACGATGAAACAATTCTTAAAGCGACAGGATGGATTCACCTTACTTGAGATGGCAGCCGTCTTATTGATCATTTCGTTATTACTGCTCGTTTTGATTCCAACGATGACAAGTGGAAAGGACCAGGCGAAAGGTGTCAGTTGTGAGGCGAACATTCGAGTCATTCGGTCAGAGGTTAATTTGTATTACGCGAAAGAGAAAAAGTACCCGGAATCGCTCCAGACAATCAATCGCGGTACAGCTGATAAACCGAATGCCCTCGTCTGTGATCAGGAGACGTATACGTATGATCCGAAGACTGGCGAACTTACGAAGTGAACAAGGATTTACCTTGTTTGAGATGACGGCGGTGCTGACAATCATTGCTTGTTTACTTGTTTTTTTGTTGCCGGCACTGTTTGAAAAACGACCGGACTGGATTCCGCTTGAACAAGAGGTTCGTCTGATGGAACAAGATATTCAGACACTTCGACTGATGCAGTACTCAAAGCAAGATCAAGCATTGATGCAGTTTCGATTTCGAGGGGATGGTACGGGATATCTTGTCCTTGCGGATGACCGGTTGTTATGGCAACGAACATTTCAAAATGGTCATACGTGTACCGTTCCGCCCTCGAATCGCATCATCTATTTTAAAAGCTATCACTCGATCTATGCAGCGACCTGGTCTTGCCGTTCGGCAACAGCTGAATATGAAATCAAATTCTTACTTGGGAACTATCAAATGGCAATCCGTAAAGTGAGGTGAGAAGTATGCAGAACGAACGCCAAGCGGGCTTCTCTTTGCTTGAAGTGATGCTCTCTATCGTTGCGATCGGTATCTTCATGACGTTAGCGATCGATCCTTATCTCGAGTTACGGACGAAACAAATGAAATGGGAACAAGAGACGGAACAGCTTGAGCAGATGGCGACGGATCAAGTTGAAAACCGAACAGCGTCCTATGTCCTGAAACAAGGAGCGTGGTGCAATGAAACGATGTGTCTTGCGAGCGGAATCCGGAATGACCCTTCTCGAACTGTCATTCGTCCTATGGCTGAGCCCATTTCTTCTGCTGGCAATCTTGACATTGACCCCACTCGTTCGTCCGCCGGAAGTCAACCGAATGAATGAAGAATTGTTCTTTCATACCGTGGAACGACTGATGTGGCGCAGTACGATGTGTGAGCGCGTCGGAGACGAGATTCGTGGAATGGACGTCAATCCGGGAGAGACGGCTGAAAAGTGGCGTCTCGTCCGTGTGCAAGATCAACTACGTCTCAAGAAAGAACAGGGAGGTGAACTGACATACGCCCGCGACGTCAAACAATATACCGTGTCAGGCGATGCCGAGATTCTCTCGATTCAGTTGAACGACAGCAGACGTTCCTTCCGATGCGTCAGGAAGGATTCATCTTGATTCAAACGTTACTGTTACTTCTAGGAATGGGAGTCGTGCTCTTGATTTCTTGCCAGCAGATTGACGAAGAGATGAGGCATCATCAGTTAGAGCAAGAAGCGCTCCAACTTGAATCTCTCATCCGAGCGGCGAAAGCAGATTGTACGAAGGACGAGACCCTCCGCTACCCAATCGGACAAGTCAGCTGTACAGCGACCGATAAAGGCTTTAAAATGGAAGCGAGATTAGAGAATGGTCAAAGAATCGAGGCGGTCGTCACACATGAGTAAGGTTTATTTGATTGGGTTTATGGGAACTGGTAAAACAGCCGTCGGACATCGATTGGGTTCACAATACGAGGTCGACGAACTGGATGAACGGTTCGAACAGGAACATGGACAAACGATTACCGCTTTTTTCGCTGAGCATGGCGAAGTAGGGTTTCGTACACATGAAAGCGAATTGTTGAAGAGTAGCAAAGCCGAAGTGGTTGTCACAGGTGGCGGGATCGTCGAACGAGAAGAGAACCGACTGTACATGCAGGAGTCCGGAACAGTCGTCTGGATCGATACACCCTTTGATTTGATTTGGGAACGGATCGCCGCTGATCCGAATCGTCCACTCGTGACAGAACGGGAACAAGTGAGACGATTGTTTGAACGTCGCTATTCCTTATATGCTGGAGTAGCTACTGTCCGACTCGAAGGAACGGCATCAATCGAAGAATTAACGCGTGCGATTGAAACTGTATTGGAGGAGAAGTCATGATTTGGATTACGTTAGGTATTATTTTATTGGCTATCATAGGACTCGTGTTGTTCGGATTCAGTCTTTACAAAAAGAAGCTGTCTCAGGATATTCGGCAGTTAAAACAACTGATGGACCGCTTTACGATTCGTCAGCAAACCTTGCAGACGAACATTGATCATACGACGCAGCGAATCGATCAAATCAAAGGGAATATCAATCGAATCACTGAAGAAGGAAATCGTGTGAAGCAAGGAGCGAGCCAATTGGTGACGGAAGGTCGTCGACTCCAGGAAGAAATCAAACGAACTGCCGGAATCAAACAATTTTGAAATGGCTTTCATGGGAAGAATATGAAACAATAGGAGAGAAGGGACAGGGTCCTTTCTCTCTTTTTCGTATGTTCCTTTTTCCGAATAATACTAGATAATTATGATTTTAATTGGTAAGATGGATTTGAAAATGGAACATTAAAGAGAAGAGAGAGTAAAAACGTTCGTAAATAGGGGGATTTGTATGAGTCAAACGACATTGAAAAGAACACCGTTATTCGAAACGGTTTCGCAAACCGGTAAGATGGTGGATTTTGCGGGATTTGAAATGCCAGTTTTGTTTTCCTCGATTAAAGAAGAACACGTTGCAGTAAGGGAGAACGTCGGCATGTTCGATGTCTCGCACATGGGAGAACTGTTCGTCAGCGGACCGGATGCTCTGACGTTTTTACAAGCTACATTATCGAACGATATTTCAAAGATTGCGGTGGGGCAAGCGCAATATAACGTCTTATGCCAAGAAGACGGTGGGACAGTGGATGATTTACTCGTCTATCGTTTGGCAGAAACGGACTATCTTCTCGTCGTCAATGCTTCGAACATTGAAAAAGACGAACAACATTTACGTCACTATCTAACAGGGGACGTCACGCTTGAGAATCAATCGGAACAATATGGTCAAATTGCGGTCCAAGGACCACGTGCGGAAGCCATCCTTTCCGGCATGACACCACTTGTCTTATCAGAGATCGGATTTTTCAAGTTCCAACAGGGGACGGTTGCAGGAGTGGAAATGATCGTCTCACGCAGTGGGTACACAGGGGAAGATGGGTTCGAACTCTACATGGCAGCTGGTGACGCACCTGCTGTCTGGCAAGCACTACTTGAGCAAGGTGTCGTACCATGCGGGCTCGGGGCACGTGACACATTACGGTTTGAGGCATGTCTTCCTCTTTATGGACATGAATTATCAGCAACGATTTCACCAATCGAAGCGGGAATGGGCTTTGCGGTCAAACCACAAGTCAAACCGTTCGTTGGTTCGGAAGTCTTGTTGCAACAGAAAGAACAAGGAGCACCGCGGCGCTTGATCGGTCTTGAATTACTCGATAAAGGGATTGCGCGTCAAGATGCACCGGTTTGGCATGACGGGGAAGTCGTTGGTGTGGTGACGACAGGTACGTTGCCGCCGACAGTCGGAAAAGCGATTGCTTGGGCACTCGTTCCTGCAGAAGTAGTGGAACAAGAACAATTTGAAGTGGAAGTACGCGGAAAACGTTTAGCAGCGAAACGAACAGCGACACCGTTTTATCGTCGCACGAAATAAGGGGGATATTTCTATGGATTTTCGTTATTTACCAATGACAGCAGAAGATGAGCAGGCGATGTTACAGACGATCGGTGCAGCATCGATCGAAGATTTACTCGCTGATATCCCGGCATCCGTCCGTGATAACGGTACATTGGAAGAAGTCGGCGTGCCACTTCCGGAAACGGACTTGATTCGGACGCTATCGAAGCTTGCCGACCAAAACATGAATACGAAACAATATCCATCGTTCCTTGGCGCAGGCATCTATGATCACTATGCACCTGCTGTCGTCAACCATATGTTACTGCGCTCAGAGTTTTACACTGCCTATACACCATATCAGCCAGAGATTTCGCAAGGTGAGCTACAAGCGATTTTTGAATTCCAATCGATGATTTGTGAATTGACAGGGATGGATGTCGCGAATTCTTCGATGTATGACGGGATCACGGCGTTAGCGGAAGCGGCCATGCTTGCGTGTGCCCATACGAAGAAAAAGACGATCGTTCTTTCAGACGGCGTTCACCCGGAAGCACACGATGTCGTTCGGACGTATGCGAACGGTCCTGGACTAAACGTCGAGACATTATCGCTTGAACAAGGTGTCACACGGATCGATCAACTCGATGCCATCGAAGACGTCGCCTGTGTCATCGTGCAGTATCCGAACTTCTACGGTCGTGTCGAAGAACTACAAGCATTGGCCGATGCGACACATGCACGTGGTGCGCTGTTCATCGTCTCTGCGAATCCACTGGCACTCGGTATCTTAGAAGCACCAGGTAAACTTGGCGCTGACATTACGATCGGAGACTGCCAACCGTTCGGAATTCCACAAAGTTTTGGTGGACCGACGTGTGGTTATTTCACGACGACAAAAGCGTTGATGCGTAAGATTCCAGGACGTCTCGTTGGGCAGACCGTCGATGAGAATGGGAAACGCGGTTTCGTTCTGACGTTACAAGCACGTGAGCAACACATTCGCCGTGACAAGGCGACATCTAACATCTGTTCGAACCAAGCGTTGAATGCACTCGCTGCTTCGATTGCGATGAGTGCACTCGGAAAACGGGGTATCCGGGAACTCGCGACACGCAACTTGCAAACGGCACATGCCTTAAAACAAAAGCTGAAACAGGCTGGCTTTACGATCGTTGACGATGGACCGAGCTTCAATGAATTCGTCGTTACGCTACCAATCGACGCGACACGTGCGAGTCAACAATTGCTCGATCACGGGATCATCAGCGGTTTGCCGTTAGGATCGTATGACGCGGCACGTCAAAATGAAATGCTTGTTTGTGCAACGGAATTACGGACGAATGAAGAGTTGGATCAATTCGTGACAGCGTTAGGGGGACTCACACATGAATGAGCAAACATTGATCTTTGAAATTTCTAAACCGGGTCGTATCGCCTATAGCTTACCGTTACCGACTGTCGATGAGGTGGCAGTAGAAGAATTGTTACCGACCTCGATGTTACGGAAGGAAGACGTGGCGCTACCGGAAGTATCTGAACTGGATCTCGTCCGTCACTACACGGCACTCTCGAACCGTAACCATGGTGTGGATTCTGGATTCTATCCACTCGGATCATGTACGATGAAATACAACCCGAAAATCAATGAAGATATGGCACGCCTCCCTGGGTTTGCACACATTCACCCGCTTCAACCAGTCGAAAGTGTCCAAGGGGCACTCGGTTTAATGTATGATCTGCAAGAAAAACTCGCAGTCATCACAGGAATGGATGAAGTGACGCTCCAGCCGGCGGCGGGAGCACACGGTGAATGGACAGGCTTGATGTTGATTAAGGCCTACCATCATGCACGTGGTGACTTTAAACGGACGAAAGTCCTCGTACCGGACTCGGCACACGGAACGAATCCCGCATCGGCATCAGTCGCTGGATTTGATACCGTGACGGTCTTATCGGATGAACGTGGTCTCGTTGATTTAGCAGACTTAAAGAAAAAAGTCGGTGACGATACAGCGGCACTCATGTTGACGAATCCAAACACGCTCGGTTTATTCGAGTCGGATATCGTCGAAATCGCAAAAGCGGTTCACGAGGCGGGTGGAAAACTGTACTACGATGGTGCGAACTCGAATGCGATCATGGGCATTGCTCGTCCAGGGGACATGGGCTTTGATGTCGTCCACTTGAACTTGCATAAGACGTTCACAGGACCGCACGGTGGCGGCGGACCAGGATCGGGTCCAGTAGGGGTCAAACAAGATTTGATTCCGTATTTACCGAAACCAATCGTCCGCAAAGAAGAAGATCGTTATGTCCTCGACTACGATCGCCCGGAAGCAATCGGTCGTGTCAAACCATTCTACGGTAACTTCGGCATCAACGTTCGTGCCTATAGCTATATTCGGACGATGGGTGGGGCAGGTCTCGCTCGCGTCTCGAAAGAAGCGGTCTTGAATGCGAACTATATGTTGGCTCGTCTCAAAGGTGCGTATGACGCGCCATACGACGTCTATTGCAAGCACGAATTCGTCTTGTCGGGTAAACGTCAAAAAGCATTAGGTGTCCGGACGCTTGATATCGCTAAACGTCTGCTTGACTTTGGATACCATCCACCAACGATCTACTTCCCGTTGAACGTCGAGGAGTGTATCATGATCGAACCGACGGAAACAGAGTCGAAAGAAACACTCGATGCCTTTTGTGATGCGATGCTCCAGATTGCAAAAGAGGTCGAAGAGACACCGGATGTCGTTTTGAACGCACCACACACGACGGTCGTCAAACGGATGGACGAGACACTTGCTGCTCGAAAACCGGTCTTACGCTACGAACCAAAACAAGAAGTACACGCATAAGCTGTTTCATAAAAAAGAGGACCTCTCCGACGAAGGAGAGATCCTCTTTTTGCGATGAACGAAGCATTAGCTCCGTTTGATTTTTCCTGACCACTGCTTGAATCCGCCTTTTAACTGATACAGATTCGTATAGCCTGCTTTTTTCAAGACTTTTGCAGCCTGTGAAGAACGCATGCTACCTTGACAATACAAGTAAATCGGCATGTCTTTTCGTAATTCCTTCGAGCGCATCTTCATTTGGCTGACCGGGATGTTACGGGCACCGACGATGTGTCCACCTTTGAATTCCTGTGTTTCGCGAACATCGACGATTTGTGCTTTACGGTAGTTCGCACGGAATTCTTCTTGCGACAATTTCGTGATGCCTTTGACCGGCATGAAACGCCAAGCGATGTAGGCGATCAGCGCGACCCATAATACGATCGTAATGATAGTTCCAGTTTCCATATTCGACTTCCAACCCCTTCGTTCGTTTAACCTCTGTTTCATTATAGTCAACGAAATCGATTTCGGCAATCGACTCGTGATTGCGCGACCGAGAATGGGTTTGATACACTAAGACGGAAACGTTTTGGGGGTGCTCAAGTGAACAGAGAGTGGCAAGTGTTGACGACGCCGGCGATGGAGCCGGCAATGAACATGGCAATCGATGAAGCATTGATTCAGTTCGTCGGGCGGGGGGAGATCGCACCGACGCTTCGTTTTTACTCATGGGAACCACGTGGATTAAGTGTTGGTCATTTTCAACGGGCAACCCGTGATATCGATCGAGAGCGGATTGCAGAGCTCGGGATTCCGATCGTGCGTCGGATGACAGGAGGGCGCGCTGTCTTGCATGCAGACGAGTTGACATACAGTGTCGTCATCCCAGAAGATACAGAAGGTTTACCACGCACGGTCATCGAAAGTTATCGGATGTTGACGGAAGGGATTCGCAAAGGATACCATCACCTCGGCATTCCGGTCGAATTTTCCGTTCCGCTGACGGAAGAGGAAAAAGAAGAATTACGGAAGCCGAAATCAGCCGTCTGTTTTGATGCAGCATCGTATTATGAACTCGCTGTCGGAAAACGGAAAGTCGCAGGAAGTGCACAAGTCCGCCATCAAGGCGTTGTCTTACAGCACGGTTCGGTCCCACTCTCTGTCGATGAAGGTGAATTGTTTGATTGTTTCTTGTATGATGATGAGTCGACGCGCGAACGGATGAAGGCACGTTTCTCTGGAAAGGCTGTCGCTTTGAATGAGCTAGCAGGTCGCGCTGTCGCCTTTGACGAGGTACGAGAAGCGTTCACGAAAGGCTTCGAAGAGGCGCTTGATTTGTCGTTCGTTCCGTTGACGTTCACGAGTGAGCAGTGGCAGGAGATTGAGCGTCTTGCCGAGAAATACCGTAGTGATGAGTGGAACTGGAAACGCTAATGAATGAAATGGGAAGGTGATGTCGTGCCAACTCCGAGTATGGAAGATTATTTGGAACAAATTTATAAACTGATTGAAGATAAGGGATATGCCCGCGTGTCGGATATAGCGGAGTCGTTAGGAGTTCATCCGTCCTCGGTAACGAAGATGGTTCAAAAGCTCGACCGGGAGACGTACCTCGTTTATGAAAAGTATCGGGGTCTCATGCTGACGCCTAAAGGACGCAAAATCGGGAAGCGTCTCGTGGAACGACATGCCTTGCTTGAAGATTTTCTTCGTCTCGTTGGTGTGGATGAAGAACTGATCTATAAGGATGTCGAAGGAATCGAGCACCATATTAGTATCGAAGCATTGGATAAGATTAACGGAATGATTCAGTTCTTTGCGGAACGTCCTGGTTTGAAAGAGGAACTGCATCGCTATCAACAAGCCCATCCAGAAGATTGAGGCTTGTTTTTTTATATTTCTTTGCTAAAAAAAAGTTCTCAAACACGAACGATCCATTACATTTTTATGATAAAGTGCGCATTTTAAGTTGGATATGCTATACTGAGCCTGAAAATGGACGAAGGGGGTGGCGGGTGTTCGCACCTTGTCATGGAAATCACGATTAAAGAAAAATTAGTGTCGGAGTCACAACTGAAAGAAAAAGTTCGTGAATTAGCACAACAGATCGAAGCAGATGCGGCTGGGCGTCAAATCGTTCTCGTCGTCGTGTTAAAAGGATCGATGGTCTTTGCTGCCGATTTGATGCGCGAAATCAAAGGAAGCGTTCAAATTGATACAGTCGCGTGCTCTTCTTACGGAACAAAGACCGTCTCTTCCGGGCGTGTTCAGTTGAAGAAAGATCTCGATCTCGATGTGCAAGGGAAATATGTCGTCGTCATCGAAGATATCATCGACACAGGGCGGACGCTCCATTTCTTATGTGATCACATGAAATTGCATCAACCCGGAGTTCTCAAAGTATGTACATTGCTTGATAAACCGGCACGTCGTGAAGTAAAACTCGACGCAGACTATGTCGGTTTCGAGATTCCGGATTACTTCGTTGTTGGGTACGGAATCGATTGTGCGGAGGAATATCGCAATCTACCGTATATCGGTTGGGTCGAAACGGATTGAACACGAAAAAAGGAGGTTCGTCGCATGACGAATCTCCTTTTTAATGTACTTCTGAAATTAGAAAGCACGTTTTTTCTTTTTGCCTTTTTTTCCTTCGATGACTGTCAGATGAGGCGCTTTTGAACGATCCCGCAACGGTCTGACTTTATTCGATGCCGGCGCTTTTGAAGACTTGACCGGTTTTTTCTTAAAGTCTGTCCGGCGAACAGAATTCGAAGAGCCATGCATTTTTTTTGATTGAGCGACGGATTTTCGGTACTGAGCATTTGCGCCCGTTCCGACGCTTCGATTACGAGTCAGGAACTTAAAGAGCAAGAAGATGATCCCGGCGGTAATCCCGAAGAACAGCAATTGTGAAAACAGACTACTTGGATTATTGACGAGTTTATATCCGAAGCCGACAAAAGCGAACAGTAACACGACGAGTGCAAATGTAGAACCAATGCGTTGTCTGATCATAATATCACCCCTGTTATCGATTAACCCAGTGCATTCTCATGTAGGTTATGTTCCTGTTTTTCCAATGCTTCAAACGCATAAATCGCAACCTCGATCTGTGCATCGTCCGGTTCTTTCGTCGTCAAGTATTGTAACCATAGGCCAGGCAAGGCAATGACGCGAAGTCCTTTGATGTGCTGTGCTTTGTTCGTCAGCTGCAACACTTCAAATGAAAGACCGATGACGACCGGTAATAAAGCGATCCGGCAGACGAGACGCAACCAAAGCGGATCCGTTGGCACGATCAGATAGACGAAAAATCCGACGATGACGGTGAAGATCAAGAAACTCGAGCCGCAACGGTAATGAAGACGACTGCTGACGCGAACGTTTTCGACCGTGAGTGGGCGTCCTGATTCGACGCAGTTGATGACCTTATGCTCTGCACCGTGATATTGAAAGAGTCGTTTGACGAGCGGAGTCAATGAAATCACGTAGAGGTAACTGAACAAAAGCGTTAATTTGATTGTTGCTTCGATGACATTTTGAATGACATGTCCTGATAAAGCAGGGAACACATCGAATAGTGACGCAAGGAAAGCAGGTAGTAACGTAAAAAGTAATTTACCGAAAAAGAATGATAGGACTCCGACGACAGCTACGCCGAGCCATTTCGTCAAAGGGCTGGCAGTCGTCTCTTCCGGCTCTTCTTCACCAGGTTTGACACCGTATCGGTCACTTGCGAAGTTCATATGACTGGCACCATTCGCTGAGGACTCCATCAAAGCGAACAAGCCACGTAGAAGTGGAATTTTTTTGCCTTTAGCGATTCGTGGTCGAACCGGTTTTTGTTGGGCGAACGTCTCGATCGACTCATCGTTTCGACGAATCGCTGAGACCGCGTGGGTCGCATTTTGGAACATGACGCCTTCGACGATGGCTTGACCACCGACCGGCGGATTAGTCGTTTTCATAATAGAACGCATCCCGTCTTCATTAAAATTAGGTGTATCGTCAGTGTACTTGATTTACAACAAAAAAACTATGTTCGACTCGTCAAAACGAGGTAATCTTTAGGAGTCGGAAATCGGGTTATGATACAATGAAAAGGAATTCGAGGAGGTGTTTTTTTGCGTGTCTTGATATTAAACGGACCAAACTTGAATTTACTCGGAACACGCGAACCGGATACATATGGAACGGCGACATTAGCCGACTTAGAACACGACCTTCGCACTTATTTTCCGAACATTCAGTTTCGGTTTGAACAATCGAACCATGAAGGACGATTGATTGATGTTCTTCACGAGGAACGGGGAGCGGACGGTATCGTCTTCAATGCGGCTGCCTACACGCATACGAGTATCGCGTTACGTGACGCGATTGCTGCGATCGAAGCACCCGTCATCGAGGTTCATCTATCGAATGTCCATGCGCGTGAATCCTTCCGGCATCATTCGATGATTGCAGCCGTCTGCCAAGGAGTCATCGCTGGACTTGGCATGACGGGATATCGTCTGGCAACGGAAGCACTCCAAGCTTTACAACAATCGGAACAAGGGGGAAATCAATCATGAAACAACGGATCGAGGCGTTACAAGCAGCTTTAAAGGAACGGGACCTTCCAGGATTACTCGTCACGAAAGCAGAGAACATTCGATACATTTCCGGCTTCACGGGATCAAGCGGTGCATGTCTCGTAACAGAAGAGCAAGCGTACTTCGTGACGGATTTCCGTTACACGGAGCAAGCGGCAGACCAAGTCAAAGGAATGGAGATCGTTCAAATCGAACGTTCGATTCCAGAGACGATGGGCGAATTGATGGCAGGAGCGCGTGTTCGCGCGGTTGGTGTCGAAAAGGATGCGATGACACTCGGTGCTTTTGAAGCATACGATCAAGCTTCAGCAATCGAGCTTGTTCCGACGACAGGAATCATTGAAAACCTACGCTTGATTAAGGATTCGTCAGAGATTAAGATGATTAAGGAAGCGGTGGAGCTCGCAGACGCGACCTTCCAACACATCTTGACGTACATTCAACCAGGACGAACGGAACTTGAAGTATCAAATGAACTAGAATTCTTCATGCGGAAGCATGGAGCGACGTCTTCTTCTTTCGATACGATCGTGGCATCGGGCTATCGTTCTGCCTTGCCGCACGGTGTTGCCAGCTCGAAGGTCATTGCGACGGGTGAACTCGTCACGCTTGATTTCGGAGCGCTCTTGAACGGTTATGTTTCAGATATCACACGGACTGTCGCAGTCGGTCCGATCAATGCCGAGTTGCAGAAGATCTACGATACGGTCTTGCAAGCGCAACTAGCGGGTGTCGACGGCTTAAAACCAGGCATCACTGGGATCGAAGCGGACGCATTGACACGTGATATCATCAAAGAAGCAGGTTACGGTGAGTACTTCGGTCACTCGACGGGACACGGTATTGGTCTAGAAGTACATGAAGGACCTGGCTTGTCGTTCCGCTCTGAGACGAAACTTGAACCGGGCATGATCGTTACGGTCGAACCAGGTATCTACGTGCCGCAAGTTGGCGGATGCCGGATTGAAGATGACGTTTTGATCACGGAAACAGGTCGAGAAATTCTTTCGTCTTCACCAAAAGAACTGATCACTCTCTAATTCAGAGTGACGGGACATTTTAGGAGGAACCATTCATGGTATCAGTAAACGATTTAAAAACAGGATTAACGATTAAGACTTCAGACGGTATGATTTGGCAAGTACTTGAATTCCAACATGTTAAACCAGGTAAAGGGGCAGCGTTCGTTCGGACGAAAATGCGTAACATCCGTAACGGAAACATCCAAGAGATGACATTCCGTGGTGGTGAGCGTGTCGAGCGTGCACACATCGAGCGTAACAAGATGCAATACCTTTACCCAATGGGCGAGACTTACGTCTTCATGGACACAGAATCGTATGAGCAATTGGAATTGACGACGGCACAAGTCGAAGCAGCTCTTCCATACTTGCTTGAAAACATGGAAGTTCAAATCGCGGTTTACAACGGCGAAATCCTCGGTCTTGAATTGCCGAACACAGTCGTCATGACGATCGTTGAAGCAGAGCCTGGCGTTAAGGGTGATACAGCTTCGAACGTCAAGAAAAATGCGACAGTGGAGACAGGTCATATCATTCAAGTCCCACTCTTCATCGAAGCAGGCGAAAAAGTAACGGTTGATACACGTACAGGTGATTTCACAGGTCGTTACAACGGATAATATTGAAACGACAAGACGTCTCTCACCTTTTATCAGGTCGAGAGACGTCTTTTTTCATCCAGCTTGACTTGCATCCAATGGTATGACCAGTTAATATAAGTATTTGAGTAGGCATTAGCACCTGGTATAATAATTGTGAATACAGCATAGATGGGGGAAGAATGACAGATGAAAATCGATCAGTTGAAACAAGTACTCGAAATGCTCGATCAGTCGAGTGTAAATGAACTCTCACTCGAGACGGATACGTATAAATTGAAGTTGAAGAAACAAGGAGAAACAGTAACGGTCTCGCACCAAGCACCTGCTACTCCAGTGGCGGCGCCAGCTCCTGTGAAGCAAGCGGCAGCACCAGTCGAGGAAGAGGTGACTACGGATGATACGGTCACGATCAATGCCTTGATGGTCGGAACGTTCTATTCGCGTCCGAATCCAGATAAACCGGCATACGTCAAAGTCGGTGATCAGATTGAAGTGGGTCAGATCGTTTGTGTCCTTGAAGCAATGAAACTCTTCAATAACTTAAACTCGGAAGTATCTGGAACGGTCGTCGAGATTCTTGTCGCCGATGGAGATCTCGTTGAATTTGGTCAACCACTCTTCCGGATCCGTCCGTAAACGGGGGTGAACAGCATGGAAAAATTATTGATTGCCAACCGTGGAGAAATCGCCGTCCGCATCATTCGAGCGGCAAAGGAACTTGGAATACAAACCGTTGCTGTCTACTCGACAGCGGATAAGGAAGCCTTACACGTTCGTTTAGCCGATGAGGCGTACTGCATCGGTGAGGCGAGTTCTGCTTCATCTTACTTAAACGTTACGAATATCCTCGCGGTCGCAACGAACCGTCAAGTGACGATGATCCACCCGGGTTACGGTTTCCTAGCAGAAAACGTTGATTTTGCTGAGATGTGTGAAGCGTGCGGGATAAAGTTCGTTGGTCCGACGTCGGATGCGATCCGTCAGATGGGGATCAAGGACGTTGCGAAGAAGACGATGATCGAGTGTGGAGTGCCCGTCGTGCCTGGTTCAGATGGAACGGTCACGGACGAAGAAGCGGTCGCACTGGCACAAGAAATTGGTTATCCGGTCATCATCAAAGCAACAGCAGGTGGTGGCGGTAAAGGGATTCGGGTCGCTCGTTCGGAAGAAGAGCTGATCAACGGGCTAAGTGAGACACGCCGTGAAGCAAAACAAGCTTTCGGAAACGGGGATGTCTATTTAGAACGCTTCATCGAAGAGTTCCGCCATGTCGAGGTACAGGTCCTCGCCGATCGTCACGGGAATGTCATTCACCTCGGTGAACGGGATTGTACCGTCCAGCGCCGGATGCAGAAACTGATCGAGGAAGCGCCGTCACCTGCGGTCAGTGAAGCGACACGATTGAAGATGGGAGAGGCTGCCGTAAAAGCCGCAAAAGCGATTCAATATACAGGAGCTGGGACGATCGAATTCATCTTCGTCGAAGAGACGGAAGAGTTCTTCTTCATGGAGATGAACACACGCATTCAAGTCGAACACCCGGTAACGGAGATGATCACTGGGTTCGATCTCGTTCAAGCGCAATTGCAAGTCGCGCTCGATCATCCGCTTGCCGTTAAACAAAAGGATATCAAGTTCCACGGTCATTCGATCGAATGCCGAATCAATGCCGAGGATCCAGATCATGATTTCCGTCCGTCTGCTGGACGCGTCACACAATACGTGACACCAGGCGGAATGGGCGTACGTATCGATAGCGCAGTCTATCCGGGGTACATGATTCCACCGTACTATGACTCGATGGTCGCGAAATTGATCGTCCATGCGGAAACACGGGAAGAAGCATGTGCGAAGATGGAACGTGCACTGGCTGAATTTTGGATTGAAGGTGTCAAAACGACGATCCCGTTCCACGAACGTGTTCTCAGTCACCCGGTATTCCGGCGTGGGACGTTCACGACGAAATTCGCAGAGCGTGAGCTAAAAGGTACGATCGTTAACTGAATCAGGACGGGAGTTTGTGCGACGAACTCCCGTCTTTTTTTGGCGTTCTCTATGTTTTTTAAAAGAGGAATGTGCTAAACTAACTGATTGAGAACGACAAAAAAAGGAGCACGCAAAATCATGATGAAACGACACATGGCACGCGAACTCGCAGTCCAATCTTTGTTCCAAATGGAGCTTTCGGATCTGACTGCACAAGAGGCCATTGAATTCGCGGTAGAAGGTAAGGAATATGACACATTCGTCGAGCAATTGGTGAACGGTGTCGAAACGAACAAAGCAACGATTGACCAACACATCCGAGAAGCACTGGTCAACTGGTCATTCGAACGACTCGGAAACATCGAGCGGACGATTCTTCGCTTAGCCGTCTACGAATTATTGTTCGAAACGAACATTCCGGTTCGAGTGACGATCAACGAAGCGATTGAATTGACGAAGGCGTTCGCTGACGAAGAAGCGACAAAAATCGTGAACGGTGTTCTCGGTAAGGTCGCACAAGGCGTCGTTAAAGAAAATTCATAAAATTGTAAAACCGAATAGAGACAAACAGACAGAAGAGTGAATCGAACTTTTTGGGGGAGTGGACAAATCATGGCAGTAGTAATCGATGGAAAACAGGTAGCCCATTCATATCGTATGAAGCTGAAAGAAGAAGTCGCACGTCTGAAAGAACAGCGGATTCAACCGCAATTGACTGTCATCCTGATTGGCGAAGATCCTGCTAGTCAGTCCTATGTACGTGGTAAAGAAAAGGCGGCGAAGGAAATCGGTATGGATTCGGAGTTGATCCGACTTCCGGCAGAAACAACGGAATCAGAGCTTCTTCACTTGATCGAACGTCTGAACGTTGATGCGAGTGTCCACGGGATTCTCGTTCAATTGCCGTTGCCTGACCATATTGATGAGAGTAAAGTCATTTTTGCGATTTCTCCTGAAAAGGACGTCGATGGTTTTCATCCTGTCTCTGTCGGGAAAATGATGATTGGTGAACCGACATTTTTACCGTGTACACCAAACGGCATTCTTCATCTCGTCAAAGAGATGAACGTACCGATTGCCGGTCAACACGTCGTTGTCGTCGGTCGTAGCCAAATCGTCGGTAAACCCGTCGGTATGTTGTTCTTGAATGAATCGGCTACCGTTTCCTTTTGTCATTCCAAGACAAAAGATCTCGGTGCGATGACGCGTCAAGCGGATATCTTGATCGTCGCAGTCGGCGTACCGAAGCTGATTACGGCGGATATGGTGAAACCGGGTGCTGTCGTCATTGACGTTGGTGTCAACCGTGTCGATGGCAAACTCGTCGGTGATGTCGAGTTTGATACGGTACAAGACGTTGCATCGATGATCACACCTGTTCCAGGTGGCGTTGGTCCGATGACGATCACGATGCTACTGCATAACACGATCGAGGCTGCGCGATGATCGAACCTCTTCACGTTTCCGATTTAGTCCACTATGTCAAACGTGAACTAGAAGGCGACGCCCTTCTGCAACAAGTCCAGGTGGTGGGAGAAGTGTCGAACTTTAAACGACACTCTTCCGGTCACCTTTATTTTACGTTGAAGGACGAGCAGTCACGGATGAAAGCCGTCATGTTTGCCCGGGATGCGAGTCGAGTCAAAGCAGACGTTCGCGATGGGATGCGTGTCGTCGTCACCGCGCGCTTATCCGTTTACGTCTCTTCTGGAGAGATGCAACTCTATGTCGAACGGATGACGGAAGATGGTGTAGGAGCGCTATATGAGGCGTTCTCACGCTTGAAGGTGGATCTTGAAGAGCGTGGTTGGTTTGATCCAGCAATCAAACAATCGTTGCCAGCTTTTCCAGAGCGCATCGGAATCATCACGTCGCCAAAAGGAGCAGCGCTTCATGATATCGCAACGACACTCCGGCGCCGCTATCCGCAAGCAGCCATCGTCTTCGCCCCGGTCCTTGTACAGGGAGCGGACGCGGCACCACAAATCAGTCGTGCCATTCAGCTGATGAATGAGCATGCTGCCTGTGATGTGTTGATCATTGGTCGTGGTGGTGGTTCGATTGAGGAGCTGTGGGCATTCAATGAGATGTCTGTCGTGACAGCCGTGTTTGAATCCCGCATTCCGATCGTCTCTGCTGTCGGTCACGAAACGGATTTTACGATCAGTGATTTCGTCGCCGACGTTCGTGCTGCTACACCAACGGCAGCGGCAGAACTCGTCACTCCGGAAGCAGAGGCACTCACTCGACGGGTGCAGGATGTAGAGCGACGTTTAGAACGAACGTATGCACAACTCCTCAAAAGTAAACAAGAGCAAGTGACACGGCTTGCTGCGAGCTATGGTCTGAAATCACCACGCGTCCTACTCGGACTGAAGCAGGAACAATTGGACCGGGCAGAGATGTCACTCCAAAAGGAGATCAAGCAAGTAGTAGCGCAACACCAGCAACAGGTGGAGCGTCTTGACACACGCTTAATGCGTGTGCCGATGCGGGATCGCTTCGTGCAACAACGAGCGACGATTGAACAATCACGGCGTCGACTCGAAATCGTGCGTCGACTCTTGCAATCCAAGCAACAACAAGTGCGTCATGTGCTCGCGCGACTCGACTCCGTCAGTCCGACGCATGTTCTGATGCGCGGCTATACTTATGTCGAACAGGATGGACAAATCGTCCGTTCCGCGAAGGCATTGACAGCGTCTTCGTTCGATATCCGATTCCATGATGGAACGATTCGTGCTAAACGAGAGGATGGGGAGTAAGAATGGAGACGGAACAATCTTTTGAAGAAGCACTGGAACGATTAGAAGAAATCGTCACGTTACTCGAAGAGGGCGAAGCTCCTCTTGAACAAGCGATGGCTCTATATGAAGAAGGCGTCAAACTGACGGCTCTTTGCCAAGGAAAGTTATCCGTTGCTGAGAAAAAACTCGATCAAATCCTGGAGCAAGATGGTACGCTTCGGGAAAAAGGAGGAGCGCAATGATTGCTTTGAATGAGTGGAAGACACAAGTCGAAAACAAAATGGAAGAGTTCATGGAGCGACTCGACGCACCGGATCGTTTACGCGATTCGATGCGGTATTCACTCGATGCGGGTGGGAAACGAATTCGCCCAGCCTTGATTTATGCGGTACTCGATGCTTTTTCCATCGATCGTTCAAAAGGTGACGCGACTGCTGCGGCACTTGAGATGATTCATACATACTCACTGATTCACGATGACCTTCCCGCAATGGACGATGATGATCTGCGTCGAGGGCGTCCGACGAATCATATCGCTTTTGATGAAGCGACAGCGATTTTAGCAGGAGATGCCTTGCTCACGAACGCCTTCAGCTGTCTTCTTGAGACACCAGCTTCGCCAGAAGTGAAGCTTGCACTTGTCGAACGGTTGGCAACAGCAGCGGGCGCTACGGGTATGGTCGGTGGTCAGCTCGACGATATGCTCGGTGAGCGTGGCGGCATCAATGACGTAGCGGAGCTTGAGTCGATTCACCGTCGGAAAACAGGAGCACTCCTCGTCTTTGCAGTCGAAGCGGGTGGTTTGCTTGCCTCGGTCAGCTCGACGGATCTTGATCACTTGAAGCAATACGGTCGCCATCTCGGAATCGCATTCCAAATCCAAGATGACATCTTGGACGTAACAGGCGATGCTGAAAAAATCGGCAAACCGGTCGGTAGCGACGAAGGGAACGAAAAAGCAACGTACCCAAAATTACTGGGTCTTGAAGGAGCGAAACGCGCACTGACAGCTCAGGTGGAAGCAGCGGAACAAGCGATTGATGCATTATCAGTCGAAGCGACGACACTTAAGGAACTGCTCGACTTCGTGGTCAAGCGCGACCATTAAGCAGGACGACGCATCTGCGTCGTCTTTTTCTATGCTGACAATGGCGCTCGATAGATTGTTCTAGTACAATGTAGGGTACAAACCCTATAAGATTGTAAGGAAAAGAGGCGGTAAGGTATGAAATTGACAGAAATACAGGATCCGTCATTTTTAAAGCGTATGTCGGTCTCCGAACTCGAAGTACTCGCAGGCGATATTCGACGCTTTTTGATTGAAGAATTAGCGACGACAGGTGGACACTTGGCACCGAACCTCGGTGTCGTCGAGTTGACGCTTGCGTTGCATCGTGAATTCGACAGTCCGAATGACAAGTTCGTCTGGGATGTCGGGCACCAAGCATACGTGCATAAGATTTTGACAGGACGTGCAAGCCAGTTTGATACGCTCCGTCAGCACAAAGGACTCTGTGGGTTCCCGAAACGCAATGAGAGTGTGCATGACGTCTGGGAGACAGGACACAGCTCGACGTCCTTGTCAGCAGCAATGGGGATTGCTGTTTCGAACGAACTGAGCGGTAAGAGTGATCGTGCAGTCGCGATCATTGGTGACGGTGCTTTGACAGGTGGTATGGCACTCGAAGCATTGAATCATATTGGAGCAGAACAACAAAACGTCATCGTCATCTTGAACGATAACGAGATGTCGATTGCACCAAACGTTGGGGCGATGCATCAAATGCTTGGACGAATTCGTTCATCACGTAAAGTGCGTTTTGCCCAAGACGAGCTTGAAACGTTGATCAAAAAGATTCCGGTCATTGGCGGACGTCTTGAAAAAGGAAGCGAGAAGTTGAAGGAAGCTGTTAAAGGCGCACTTGTTCCTGGCATGTTCTTTGAAGAGCTCGGCTTCAACTATTATGGTCCGGTCGATGGGCACGATCTTGATGATTTAATCGAACAGCTCAATTACGTGAAAAAAGAAGAAGGTCCTGTCCTGCTTCATGTCATCACGAAAAAAGGGAAAGGCTATCGTCCGGCAGAGTTCGATGGTGTCGGCACATGGCATGGTCTTGGACCGTACAAGATGGAGTCTGGCGAAGTCATCAAAGGGAAATCAAAAGCACCTAGTTACTCCTTTACGGTAGCGGATACTTTAACAAAGATGGCACGCGATGATGAAAAACTGACGTTGATCACGCCAGCGATGAGCGTCGGTTCAAAACTCGATTGTTTTGAAAAAGAATTCCCAGAGCGGATGTTTGACGTCGGGATTGCAGAACAACATGCTGTGACGTTCGCAGCTGGTCAAGCGACGCAAGGCATGAAACCTGTCGTATCGATCTACTCGACCTTCTTCCAACGTGCATACGATCAGCTTGTTCACGACGTGGCTCGTCAAAATCTAGATGTGACGTTTACGATTGACCGGTCAGGTCTCGTTGGCGCAGATGGTGAAACACACCAAGGCGTCTTCGATATTGCCTTCATGCGTCACGTACCGAACATCCGGATCGTCATGGCGAAGGATGAGAACGAACTGCAACACTTGCTCTATTCGGCCGTCAAATATGAAGGACCAATCGCCGTTCGTTTCCCACGTGGAGAAGGTATCGGTGTACCAATGGACGAGACACTGCATGAAATTTCGCTTGATACATGGGAAGTCGAATGTGAAGGAACGGACGTCGCGATCCTTGCGTTTGGACCACAAGTACAAGATGCGCTCAAAATCGCGGATCTCCTAGCAGACGAACTGTCGGTTCGTGTCATCAATGCTCGGACGATCAAACCGCTTGATGAGAAGATGCTGAATGCCCTTTACGCAGAAGGCATTCCACTCGTGACGCTCGAAGAAGCCGTCTTAAAAGGTGGATTCGGATCAGCTGTCCTTGAGCATGCGAACGAGCAGGAAGCATTCCCACGCGTCAAACGCTTTGGTATTCCAGATTGGTATATCGAGCATGGCGGTGTGAACGAATTACTGGAAGAAATCGGATTATTACCTGGACAAATCGCAGAAGAAGTACGCGCTTTCGTCAATCAAGGAAAGAAACAGAGTGTGTGACGATTCATGGAAAATGTAAAAAAAATCCGCCTCGACGTTCTTCTCGTCGAGCGCGGTTTGTTTGAAACGCGTGAAAAAGCAAAGCGATCGATCATGGCTGGACTGGTCTTTAGTGGTACGGAACGATTAGAGAAGGCCGGTGAGAAGGTCAAATCGGACATCGATCTGCACGTCAAAGGTCAGTTGATGCCTTATGTCGGTCGTGGAGGCTTCAAGATGGAAAAGGCACTTCAAGTATTCGATTTCGATGTCACGGGTAAAACAGGTCTCGATATTGGATCGTCAACGGGTGGCTTTACCGACTGCTCCTTACAAAATGGAGCAGCACATATGTATGCGCTGGATGTCGGTTCCAATCAGCTGGACTGGAAGCTTCGCTCGGATGACCGTGTGACGGTGATGGAGAAAACGAACTTCCGGCATGCGACACCAGACATGTTCCCTGTTGCGCCGCAGTTTGCGACAATCGATGTCTCATTCATCTCGTTACGGTTGATGCTTCCACCTCTGAAGACGATCCTCGTCGAAGGAGGAGATGTCATGGCGCTCGTCAAACCGCAATTCGAAGCGGGGCGTGATGATATCGGTAAAAAAGGCATCGTGCGGGATGAACGGATTCATGTCCGCGTCCTCGAGGAGATGGTTGAATTCTTCATTCAACAAGGGTTCTATGTGAAACAGCTCGACTATTCGCCGATTACCGGTGGAGAGGGGAACATCGAGTTCTTATTGCATGCGCGCCTTGGTCAACCAGGACTTGATCCATCTGTCCATGCGACAGAGACAGTCAAGCAAGCACATGCTAGTCTTTAAACGAACAGATGAAAACGAGGACGGATCCGGTTCATGGGTCCGTCCTCATTGTTGTTCGGAGCGACGAAAACCGTATAATAAAATGGCAAACGTGGACTTTTAATGATTTATTGGATTACAATAGTAACATCGAAGAATACTGTGAGGTGCAGGAATGACAAAGGGGCAACGGTTGATTAAGATTCGGGAGATCATCACCCAGTCGGAAGTAGAAACCCAAGATGAATTGGTAGAGGAATTACGGAATGCAGGATATAAGGTGACACAGGCAACGGTATCACGAGATATCAAGGAACTTCATCTCGTTAAGGTTCCGTTGAATGATGGACGTTATAAATACAGCTTACCCGCCGACCAACGCTTCAACCCACTCGGGAAATTGCGGCGTCTGCTCGGTGACAGCTTCATCTCGATTGATTCTGCTCAAAATCTGATTGTCATGCATGTCCTGCCGGGAAATGCGAACGCAGTCGCCGTCTTACTGGACCATTTGAGCTGGAACGAACTGCTTGGCACGGTGTGTGGGGACGATACGATCCTATTGATCGCACGAAGTGAGGAACAAGCGAAAGAAGTGACCGAACGAATTTTAGAAATGCTGTAAGGAGTTGACAGGATGCTAGCTGAATTATCGATCAAACAATTTGCGATCATTGACGAGCTACAGATCGACTTTAAAAAAGGAATGACCGTCTTGACTGGGGAAACAGGTGCCGGTAAATCGATCGTTCTCGACGCGATCGGTTTATTGATTGGTGGACGTGGATCCGCGGAATTCGTTCGATACGGGGAAGATCGGGCGGAACTAGAAGGATTGTTTCTGATTGAAGACGACCATCTCGTCTATGGTCTTGCAGAAGAGTATGGTATCGATATCGAAGATGGATTGATCATCTTACGACGTGATCTGTTCGCGACCGGGAAAAGTGTCTGTCGCGTCAACAATAAGCTGGTCACACTGACGATCTTACGTGAGTTCGGGCGTGTCCTCGTCGACATGCACGGGCAACATGAACATCAGCATTTAATGGACAGTACGTATCATCAAGCGATTCTCGATGACTTCGCGCAAGAGACGATTGCGCCGCTCCTTCAAGCCTACCAGTCCGGTTATCAAGCGTATGAAGAAAAACGGACGGCGCTGCAATCGCTCGCGCAAAGTGAGCAAGAACTCGCTCAACGGATCGATCTACTATCGTTTCAGACAGAAGAGATTGAAGGCGCAAAACTTCGAGCACATGAGGAAGATGAGTTGCTCGTCGAACGAAATCGTCTCGCGAATTTCGAGAAGTTATATGCATCGTTAAAGACAGCGTATGATGCTTTGCATGATGAGATGCGCGGCATCGACTCTGTTGGAGACGCGATGCGTGAATTACAGCAAGCATCAAGCATCGATGAACAGTTTTCGCAACAGAGTGACGCGATCGCAAGCGCTTTTTATGGACTGGAAGAAGTCGGGTATGCGATTCGAGATCAACTCGAAACACTTGAGTTTGATTCCAATCGACTCGATGAGATCGAACAACGTCTATCGGTCTTTCAACAGCTGAAACGAAAATACGGGGCGACAATCGAGGAAGTCATCGCGTATGGGGAGAAGATTCGAGTTGAACTCGATACGATGACGAATCGAGATGAACGGATTGAACGATTAAAAGCCGAAGTCGAACAGCTCGAAGGCGAATTGTTTGATATAGGTGGTCGACTCTCGCAACAGCGTCGAAAAGCGGCAGTTCAATTAAGCGAAGCGATTCATCTAGAATTGCGTGAGCTCTACATGGAGAAAGCACGGTTTGAAATTCGTTTTCTTCAAGACGGGAAGACACCGATGCTACGCAAGAACGGGATCGACCAAGTAGAGTTCTTCATCATGACGAATGCGGGAGAGCCATTCAAGTCGCTCGGAAAAGTCGCATCGGGCGGGGAGTTATCTCGTATCATGCTCGGATTGAAGTCAATCTTCTCGCGCTCGGTCGGAGTCGCTTCGATCATTTTCGATGAAGTCGATACAGGAGTATCGGGTCGTGTCGCACAAGCGATGGCTGAAAAAATCTATCGTTTGTCAGTAGACGGACAAGTACTCTGTATTACGCACTTACCGCAAGTCGCTTCGATGGCTGATCAACATCTCTATATTCGGAAGATTGAAGAGACGGATCGTACGACGACACAGGTCAATGTCTTGTCTCAGTCAGACCGAGGAAACGAACTTGGACGGATGATTTCCGGTGCACATATGACGGATTTGACGTTACGCCATGCCGAGGAATTGATGGATCAGGCGAAGACGATGAAAGAATCGCTTAAAAATGGGGTGTAAGGATTGATTAAAGTCGGGATAGCAGATGATAATCGCGAAATGGTCGAACTGATTCGCCAGCATATCTCTGCGCAAGAAGACATGGAAGTCGTTTGCGTCGCCTACAATGGCGAGAGTTGTCTCGAACGCATGAAAGAACACGAAGTGGATGTATTGCTCCTCGACATCATCATGCCTCATTTAGATGGGCTTGGTGTTCTCGAAGAATTGATGAAGAAAAAGAAGAACCCTGCTGTCATCATGTTGAGTGCCTTCGGTAAAGACGAGGTCTCGCAACAGGCGGTCACCCTCGGAGCATCGTACTTCTTACTTAAACCGTTCAGCATGGATCAGCTTGTTCAAAAAATTCGTCTCGTGACGAATCAAGGACAAGCACCGATCGTCGAAACGATTGATTTAAAAGTCGGTACGACACTTCGAGAAGTGGGGATTGCTCCGCATATTAAAGGCTTCACGTATTTGAAGGACGCTGTCTTAATGGTGCTAGAACGGGAAGATTTACTTGGATTGATCACAAAGGAACTCTATCCGACGATTGCGAAAAAACATCAAACGACGGCATCTCGCGTCGAACGAGCGATGCGTCACGCCATCAAGTCCGCTTGGAACGAAGGAATGCAACAGCACGAGCTCTTCAATGGTCGAATCGAACAAGAGAAAAGTCCGAAGAACTCGGAATTCATCTCGTATGTTTCAAGTCATATGAATCAAGAACAATCTGGTTAAAGGAAACACACCGTCTGATGGATAGACGGTGTGTTTTTAGTTCCGATCCCGCTCATAGCAAGCGATCAACACGCCGTTATCAAACGTGTGTCGTTTCGTGACGTTCCAAGTAAGAGGCGTCATTCCGTTGTCGGGAAATAGACGTTTACCAGAACCAACGATGACTGGATAGTGGATCAATCGAAGTTCATCGATCAGATCAGCTTCATAAAGCGTATGAACGAGTTGACTACTACCCCAGACGTGAAGCGGTGGTCCGTCCTGTTGTTTCAAGCGTGTTAGTTCAGAAGTCGGTTGATTCAAATATGTCGTCGGCTGCCAACGAATAGGTGGTGTATGACGCGTAGAAACATACTTCATGGCACGATCGGCAACTGGCCAGATATCGGCATGGAGTGGCCAGTAACTCGACCATTGCTCGTAAGTCGCGCGACCGAGTAACAGGGCGCAATCCTCTTGCATCCATCCACGGATGACCTGACCGATCTCAGGATGCTGAAATGGAGCAGTCCATCCACCCTGTTCGAAGTCGTTGCTCACATCCTCATTCTTTCCGCTCGGTTCTTGAACGACACCGTCTAACGATAGATGTTCGAATACGATGATTTTTCGCATGAAAGATCTCCTTTCGATTACGTTCTGCTTATAGCATACCGCAAAGTTAAAAATATATAAAAGCGCTTGCAAATAAATATTGCATAAACTGAAATGTTTGTTATAATAAAGGTACCAAATGATTTGGCAAGACGTCAGATGAACGTCGAGTCGACAAGGACTCCGGAAATCCTGTTGATGAACATCATCTCAGAACGCCAACTGTAAATGGCTCAAGAATGCCGGACGACATTCTCTTGGTAGAAGTCGTACCAAGGTATCTTGTTCATTCTAGATGGGAAATCTCGAATGAATGGGAGCTTCCATGATTTCGAAGCTAGGGAAAAGTGGAAGGTAACGGATCGTCTAAAATGAAAAGTACAGTTCGTGAAAAGGAGTGTTGTCTAGCAGTGATTGTTAGCAACCGAATGTTTGACTGCTTCAAGCGGATGACATTACGCTCCACCTAGGTCCCGAGTACAGTCAGATGATGGAACTGAAACACCATTCTATCGTTAGCCCGATAGCCAGATCTGATTTCTTTCTACCTCTTCATTAAGAGGAACACCTAAGGTTTTGGAGTACACGAATAGTTCTAACTATGAGAGGAGTTCATCCGTAAGTGAAACCAATTTTATACGAGTAAAAGGTCCCGCGCTTGAAATGAATTCAAGAGATGGGGACCTTTTTCTGTGTTCATTTTTTTTGATAGCGGTCGGAGACTTTTCCACGTTTTCGATCGCGATAAAAGACATATCCTGCGACAAATCCAATGCCACCCATCGCAAGAACCAAACCAACGAGACCTTGCAGTACATATACGTAAGCCGCATCGCCTAAGTATTTAAACGGCACTTGCGCAATTAGAAAAACACTATCACGCATGAGCTTAATACCAATCGCGCCGATGATGCCGGGGATTAATAATGAGAGCAAACCAATGATACGCATAGGACGCCACTCCTTTCCAAGCGTATTGTATCAAAAAATCGATCGTTCTGCGAATCGGGTTTGCTTCCCTATTTTATTCCGAGTACGATAGAAATGTAAGCAGTTTCAAAGGGGGAATTCATATGCATCATCTACTCGTCGTCGGGGCTGGTCAAGGGGGAACAGAAGTCCTACATGCGTTTCAACGTTCACCATTATTAACGGTCATCGGTCTCGTCGATCCAAACATGGAGGCGCCTGGGGTGGCGCTTGCACGGCGTGCGGACATTCAGATCGAAACGAATTGGTCAGCTTTTGAAGGAGCTGATGTCGATTTCATCATTGACGCTACAGGAGAAACTGGCGTACTTGAGCAATTGATTCATGATTTTCCGGGAGCGGCGGTCTTACCGGGTGAATTCGTCAGAGTGTTGCTTGAGCGATTGACTGAAAAAGAGAAAATGCTCGAAGCAATCATTCATTGTACGAGCGAGGCGATTTCCGTCGCCGATCAAGACGGACAGACGATGCTGATCAATCCAGCATATACGCGTATGACTGGTTTCACGGAGCGAGACGTCGTCGGAAAACCGGCAAGTGCCGATATCGGAATGCAGGAATCCGTTCATTTGAAAGTCTTGAATACGGGCGAGAACGTGCGGGATGTTCGCATGAAGATCGGGCAAGATCAACGTGATATCATTGTCAATGCGGCACCCGTCATCGTCGATGGACAAGTCCGCGGTTCCGTTGGGGTCATTCGGGATATTTCGGAAATGAAGGCACTCGCCAAAGAATTGAAGGCAGCGCGCCAAAAAATCCGGACGCTCGAAGCCAAATATACTTTTGACGATATCATCGCTGAGAGTGAAGCGATGCGCTTCGTCGTCGATCAAGCAAAGCTTGCGGCAACGATGCCCGTCAACGTCTTGATTCGCGGTGAATCCGGAACCGGCAAGGAATTGTTTGCACATGCGATCCATGCAGCGAGCGAACGTAAATATGAACAATTCGTCCGCGTCAACTGTGCGGCAATCGCACCGACGTTACTCGAAAGTGAACTATTCGGGTACGAGGAAGGCGCGTTCTCAGGAGCGCGACGTGGTGGGAAGCGGGGATATTTCGAAGAAGCACACGGGGGTTCGCTATTCTTAGATGAGATTGGCGAACTACCACTCGACGTCCAGGCCAAACTATTACGGGTGTTACAGGAAAATGAAGTCGTTCGCGTCGGTGGGACGAAGGCGATTCCAGTCGATGTCCGGATTATCGCGGCGACGAATGCGAATCTAGAGCAAAAGATCATCATGAATGAGTTCCGAGAAGATCTCTACTACCGGATCAATCGTTTACCGATTCACATACCGGCACTACGTGAGCGACCGGATGATATCGCACCATTGACCTTGCACTTACTCCGTAAATTGAATCAAAGTTATGGACGATCGGTCGGACGGATCTCAGATGATGTACTTGAAGCAATGAAGAAGCAACCGTGGAAAGGAAATGTCCGCGAGCTTGAAAATGTCATCGGTCGCGCGTTGATTTTTACGGATAAAACAGAAACCGTCTTGCGAAAAGGTCATCTTCAGCTTGTCGTGCCACAAACAACGAAAGTCACGACGAGACAGAAAAAGGAAATCAAGCATTTATCGGACGAGATGTCACACGTCGAAGAACGGTTGATTCGGGAAGCGCTTACTGCCTTTAATGGCAACAAAACAGAAGCGGCGAAACAACTCGGAATTTCTCTTCGGGCACTTTATTACAAAGTGGAACGATTTAACATCTATTCGTGAAGCGCAAATTTTTGCGTGCAATATATTGCAAAAAATGCAAAAGCGTGCAAAATTAAAGACGTTCTTGCTTAACCTACCGTCTCTTTTGAATTGGCACGAAAATTGCTATTACTATTTATGTATGACAGGTGAGGGGGGAATACGGTGAGATTCAGTGAAATGGTCGAGCAGGCAGCTCGACTCGAAGATTCCGTCGTTGCGATTGCAGCTGCGGATGACGAAGAAGTGATGGATGCTGTCGCATTAGCAATTGAGAACGATTTAGCACGTTTTCATTTGTTCGGGGATGCGACACGGATTCAGCAGATGATTCAAAAACGAGCATTACGAGAGTCACAGTTCGTGATCACGCACACTTCTACATCACAAGAAGCGGCAGAGCGTGCCGCTCATGCCGTTCGCAAAGGGGATGCGAGCGTCTTGATGAAAGGTCTTGTTCCGACAGCAACGTTCATGAAAGCTGTCTTGAACAAAGAAACGGGTCTGCGTTCAGGGAATGTCTTGTCGCATGTCGCCTTGTTCGAAGTACCGGGGCGTGAATCAGCAATCGGATTAACCGATGCAGCGATTCACATCCAACCGACACTCGAAGACAAAGTGAAGATCATCGAAAACGGTGTCTCCGCCTTACGAGCGCTTGGATACGGCTTACCAAAAGTCGCAGTCTTAGCAGCTGTCGAAGTCGTCAATCCAACGATGCAGGCAACGATTGATGCCGCTCTGCTAACACAAATGAACCGACGTGGTCAAATCAAGGATTGCCTTGTAGACGGACCACTCGCACTCGACAATGCCGTAAATCTCGTCGCTGCCCAGCAAAAAGGGCTAACGGGAGACGTAGCAGGTCAGGCGGATTTACTCGTCGTTCCGCAAATTGAAGTCGGAAACGTCATCTACAAATCACTCATGTATTTCGCACATGCCTCGGTTGCGGCGATTCTCGTCGGAGCGCGGGCGCCAGTCGTTTTGACTAGCCGTGCCGATACAGCAGAAGCAAAAATGTACTCACTAGCCTTTGCGCTGTTAAATGCCCAACAGACGAAAAAAGTAAAACAAACAATCTGAGGAGGAACTTAAAATGGTCGAAACAAACGTAGAGTCACGCTTCAGCATCTTTGAAACAATGGAGATGGAAGATTACGAACAAGTCGTTTTTTGCCACGATAAAGTATCAGGATTAAAAGCAATCATTGCGATTCATGACACGACACTCGGACCGGCACTCGGTGGACTTCGCATGTGGAACTATGCATCAGACGAAGAGGCATTGATTGATGCGCTCCGTTTATCAAAAGGAATGACGTATAAGAACGCAGCCGCTGGGTTGAACCTTGGTGGTGGTAAAGCTGTCATCATCGGCGATGCGAAGACACAAAAGTCAGAAGCACTCTTCCGGGCATTCGGACGTTACGTCCAGTCACTGAACGGTCGTTACATCACAGCAGAAGATGTCAATACGACAGTTGCAGACATGGATTACATCCACATGGAGACAGATTTCGTTACTGGTGTCAGCCCAGCATTCGGATCAAGTGGTAACCCATCACCGGTTACGGCATACGGTGTCTATCGTGGAATGAAAGCAGCGGCAAAAGAAGTGTACGGAACAGATTCACTTGGTGGAAAAACGATTGCGATCCAAGGTGTCGGTAACGTTGCCTTTAATCTATGCCGTCATTTACATGAAGAAGGGGCGAAACTGATCGTCACAGACATCAATCAAGAAGCACTTCAACGTGCAGAAGAAGCATTCGGTGCCTTGATCGTCGCACCAGAAGACATCTACAGTGTCGAAGCAGATATCTTTGCACCATGTGCCCTCGGTGCGACATTGAACGACGAGACGATTCCACAATTGAAAGTCAAGATCATCGCCGGTGCAGCAAATAACCAACTCAAAGAAGACCGTCACGGTGACATGCTCGAAGAACGCGATATTTTATACGTACCAGACTTCGTCATCAATGCTGGTGGTGTCATCAACGTTGCCGATGAACTCGATGGATACAACCGTGATCGTGCCATGAAAAAAGTTGAACTCGTCTACGATGCGGTCACGAAAGTGTTCGAAATCGCAAAACGCGATCATTTACCGACATACCGTGCGGCTGAGAAAATGGCAGAAGAGCGCATTGCGACGATGCGTAGTGCCCGCAGCCAGTTCCTGCGTCGTGATAAAAACATTCTAGGATCACGGGGCTGATCAGAGGAGGATATCCATGAGCGAACGTATTTTAACGATCAATCCCGGTTCGACGTCGACGAAGATTGGTATCTTCGAAGGGACGAATCAGGTGTTCACGAAGACGTTACGCCATCCAGCGGAGGCGGTCGGAGGACCGCTTCCAGCGCAGCTGGAGATGCGTCGTCATGTGTTACTCGAAGTGTTAGCTGAAGAACAGATTGATTTGAAAGCGCTTACTGCAGTCGTAGGACGCGGTGGGTTACTCCGACCGCTCGTCAGCGGTACGTACGCAGTTAACCGGGAAATGCGAGAAGACTTACTCAGCGGTATTTTTGGCGTCCATGCCTCGAACCTCGGCGGACTCCTCGCTGATGAGATTGCTCGGACACTCGATATCCCATCGTTCATCGTTGATCCAGTCGTCGTTGACGAACTCGAGCCGATTGCGCGGATTACAGGCTTACCTGAACTTGAACGAAAGAGTATTTTCCATGCTTTGAATCAAAAAGCTGTCGCGAAGCGGTACGCGAAGGAAATCGGGCGTCCCTATGAGGAACTGCGCCTGATCATCGCACACATGGGCGGCGGGATTACGGTCGGTGCGCACCAAGAGGGGCGTGTCATCGATGTCAACAACGGGCTCGATGGAGAAGGACCGTTTTCGCCAGAACGCAGCGGATCGCTACCTGTTGGTCAACTAGTAGAACTATGTTATAGTACCAAGTATAAACTTGAAGAGATGAAGCGTCTGGTCGTTGGGTCAGGCGGACTTGTCGCGCACTTGGGAACGTTTGACGCGATCGAGATCGAGCGCCGGATTGAAGAAGGCGACGAAAAAGCGGCGTTGTTATATGACGCGATGGCGTACCGGGTCGCAAAAGAGATAGCTGGTCAAAGTGCCGTCTTGTTCGGTCAGATCGACGCGATCATCCTAACAGGCGGACTTGCCTATAGTGATCGGTTGACGCGTGCGATCGAAGAACGCATCGCCCACCTCGGTCAAGTCGTACGTAGTCCTGGTGAAGATGAGTTGCAGGCGCTCGCAGAAGGAGTGTTGCGTGTCTTACGTGGGGAAGAAGAAGTTAAGGAATATGGAGGCGAACCAACATGGCTAGAGAATTCGACGTCGTTGTCCTAGGTGGCGGACCCGGTGGATATGTCGCCGCGATCCGTGCGGCACAAGCCGGGAAGTCGGTAGCAATCGTGGAACAAGGAAAATTAGGCGGGACATGCTTACATCGTGGCTGTATCCCATCTAAAGCCTTTTTGAAATCAGCAGCAGTCTATCAGACGGTCAAACACGCTGCTACATATGGCGTGGACGTACCGGAATCGTTTTTACGATTCGAACAGGTCAAACAACGTAAACAAGAGATCGTAGATGGATTAGAAGCAGGCATTCAGCACCTGATGAAAAAAGGAAAGATTGAAGTCTTTCATGGTCGGGGTTCGATTCTTGGACCAAGTATCTTTTCACCGATGCCGGGAACGATCAGCGTCGAACCGGAAGAAGGCGAAGGTGAGTTGATCCTTCCGCGTCAATTGATCGTCGCGACAGGGTCACGTCCACGTCCATTGAACGGACTTGCTTTTGATTCAGAGTATGTCCTCAGTTCGGATGATGCACTCGATATGGCAGATTTGCCAAAATCGATCGTCATCATTGGTGGTGGCGTCATCGGTGTCGAATGGGCATCGATGTTGACGGATTTTGACGTCGCAGTAACGGTCGTTGAATTCAGCGATCGGATTTTACCGACGGAAGATGCGGCAGTCAGTCGTGAAGTCGCCCGTCAACTGAAAAAGCGGGGCGTCAAGATTCATACCGGCGCAGCTGCACAAAGTGACACATTCCGGATGTCAGAAGACGGTGTCTCGATCGCGATTGACCGTAATGGAGAACAAACGACGCTTGAAGCGGATAAGTTGCTCGTCGCGATCGGTCGAATGGCGAACGTCGAAGGCATCGGGATCGAAAACACGAATATCGTCGTCGAAAATGGCTTCATCCAAGTAGATGACCATTTCCGGACGAAGGATCAACATATCTATGCGATCGGAGATGTCATCGGTCGCTTACAACTGGCGCACGTCGCGTCAGCAGAAGGTGTCAAAGCGGTCGAGGCGATCGTAAACGGAACGACGACACCACTTGAATATGCGTTCGTACCACGTTGTATCTACAGCGTACCGGAAGCGGCATCGGTCGGTTTGACGGAAGACGAAGCAAAACGTGCCGGAATGGACGTCAAGGTAGGGAGCTTCTCGTTCAATGGATTAGGGAAAGCGCGGATCGAAGGAGAGGCGGCAGGCTTCATCAAGCTCGTCTCCGATGCGAAGACAGATGATCTCGTCGGCGTTCACATCGTCGGACCAAAAGCAACGGAACTGATCAGTGAAGGTGGATTAGCGCTCGTACTCAATGCAACGGCATGGGAAGTCGGACAGCTCGTGCATCCGCACCCGGCCTTGTCAGAAGCATTCGGTGAAGCAGCACTTGCCGTCGACGGACTCGCGGTTCACGCCTAAGGAGGAATTACGGATGGAAAAAATAGAATTCAAAGAATTAGTAGAACTCGGATTAACGGAACAGGACGCGATTCAGATGTTCGAAACGATGGTCCGTGCGCGGAAGATCGACGAACGGATGTGGAAGTTGAACCGAGCGGGTAAAATTCCCTTCCTCGTCTCATGTCAAGGACAAGAAGCGGCTCAAGTCGGTGCAGCGTTCGCCCTTGAAAAAGGAACGGACTACATTTTGCCGTATTACCGTGATTTAGGCGTCGTCTTGCACTTTGGTCAAACGTCACGCGATATCATGCTGTCGGCATTCGCAAAGGCAGAAGATCCGAACTCAGGTGGTCGTCAAATGCCAGGACACTATGGTTCACGTGCCTTGAACATCGTCACGGGTTCAAGTCCGGTCACGACACAAGTCCCACATGCTGTCGGGATCGCACTTGCTGCGAAGATGCGTAAGGAACCACTCGTTGCTTACGTCTCGTTCGGAGAGGGCTCTTCAAACCAAGGAGACTTTCATGAAGGGGCGAACTTCGCCGGAATTCACAAGCTTCCGGTCATCTTGTTCTGTGAAAACAATAAATACGCGATCTCGACACCACTTTCGAAACAGCTGTCGGCGAAACACGTCGCTGATCGGGCAATCGGCTACGGAATGCCTGGCTATACGGTAGATGGCATCGATCCACTCGCTGTCTACAAAGTCGTCAAGGAAGCACGTGAGCGCGGATTACGGGGAGAAGGTCCGACCTTGATCGAAGTTGAAGTCGAACGCCTCGTGCCACACTCATCCGATGATGACGATAAATCGTACCGTTCTGCTGAAGAACTCGATGCCTTAAAAGCACGTGACGGGATCAAACTCTTCCGTGCGCGTTTGATTGAAATGGGCGTCCTGACGGAAGAATCAGCGACTGAAATCGAACAAGCGATGGAGAAAGAAGTCGATGAAGCAACGGCTTATGCGGAAGCAGCGGCTTACGATGCGCCAGAAAATGCATTACGTTACGTGTACGACGAGGAGGAAACGAAATGACGACGTTAAGTTTAATCGAAGCGATCAATAGTGCAATCAAAGAAGAGATGGAACGCGACGAGTCCGTCTTCATCCTCGGCGAAGACGTCGGTGTCCGTGGTGGTGTTTTCCGGGCGACCCAAGGATTGCTCGAACAATTCGGAGAAGAACGGGTCATCGATGCACCACTCGCTGAGAGTGCGATTGCCGGTGTCGGAATTGGAGCTGCGATGTACGGCATGCGTCCGATTGCTGAAATGCAATTCGCTGACTTCATCATGCCAGCGGTCAACCAAATCGTCAGTGAAGCAGCGAAGATTCGGTACCGTTCGAACAATGACTGGACGTGTCCGATCGTCATCCGCGCACCGTTCGGCGGTGGTATTCACGGGGCACTTTATCATTCTCAGTCGGTCGAAGCGATGTTCAACTCGACGCCTGGTCTGAAAATTGTCATCCCATCGAATCCATATGACGCAAAAGGATTGCTAAAGGCAGCGATTCGTTCGAATGATCCGGTCTTGTTCTTTGAGCACAAACGAGGCTATCGTCTGTTAAAAGGGGATGTTCCTGAAGGCGACTATACGGTCGAAATCGGTAAAGCAGACGTCAAGCGTGAGGGCGAAGACGTGACGATCATCACTTATGGGCTATGTGTTCATATGGCACTTGAGGCAGCAACACGCCTTGAAAAAGACGGAATCGATGTCCACATCCTTGACTTGCGGACCGTCTATCCAATCGACCGCGAAGCAGTCGTCGAAGCAGCGAAAAAGACGGGGAAAGTCTTGCTCGTCACGGAAGACAATAAAGAAGGTAGCGTCATGAGTGAAGTGTCGGCGATCATTGCAGAAGAAGCATTGTTCGATCTCGATGCACCAATCGAACGACTCTGTGGTCCAGACGTCCCAGCGATGCCATACGCTCCGACGATGGAGAAGTTCTTCAACATCTCAAGCGAGAAAATTGAAGATAAAATCCGGACGTTACACGCATACTAAGGGGGAACTGACCGATGAAGACTGAAACACTTACGATGCCACAACTCGGGGAAAGTGTTACTGAAGGAACGATTTCGATGTGGCTTGTCAAACCGGGCGATACTGTCAAAAAATATGATCCGATTGCAGAAGTCATTACCGATAAGGTAACGGCAGAAGTCCCATCTTCGTTTGATGGTGTGATTGAAAAACTACTTGCAGAAGAAGGCGATACGTTGCAAGTCGGTGACGCGATCGTCACGATGCAAGTCAGCGGCGGATCAACGGAAGTCGCGGCGACCGAACAAGAAGTGCCAGCTGTCGAAGAGACGACGTCGGCTGATACATCGATGAAAAAACGCTATTCACCAGCGGTCTTGAAATTATCAGGCGAACACGGCATTGATCTTGAACAAGTGACGGGAACGGGAGCGGGCGGCCGGATTACCCGGAAAGATCTCTTGAAATTGATCGAGTCTGGATCGATCCCGACATCACAAGCAACGGAACCAAAACCGGAAGCGCAAGCGGCTCCGGTAGCGCCTCCGGCAGAAGCACCACCCGCACCAAAACGTCCGGTCATTGCACCACAACCGACGGAAACAGGCGACATCGAGATTCCGACTGCCGGTGTGCGTCAAGCAATCGCTTCGAACATGGTTCGCGCGAAGCACGAAGCGCCACATGCTTGGTTGATGATCGAAGTCGATGTCACGAACTTAGTCGAAGCACGTAATCGTCATAAAGATGCGTTCTTCAAACAAGAAGGGGTCAAATTGACGTTCTTACCATTCTTCATGAAGGCGACAGTCGAAGGATTGAAGAAACATCCAATCATGAACTCGACATGGGCGGGAGATAAGATCATTCAAAAGAAAGCGATCAACCTATCACTTGCTGTCGCGACGCAGGACGCTCTGTTCGTACCAGTCGTCAAGAATACGGATGAACTAAGCATCAAGGGGATTGCACGCGCGATTGATGACTTCGGGAAACGGGCACAAGCCGGCACGTTGTCGTCTGCAGAGATGCAGGGCGGGACGTTTACGGTTAACAATACGGGCTCATTCGGTTCAATCCAATCAGCACCGATCCTTAACTTCCCGCAGTCGGCGATTCTATCCGTTGAATCAATCGTCAAACGTCCAGTTTGGGTGAACGGCATGTTTGCAGCACGCGACATGGTCAACCTCTGTATGTCGATCGACCACCGGGTGCTCGACGGACTCGTTGCCGGACAGTTCCTACAAACTGTCAAACAAGCGCTCGAATCGATTGATCCGAACCAACTTTCCTTATACTGAGTTTTTCCAGTTGACAGGGAAGAATAAGCATCGTAATATAAGAATCAATTCAACACACGATAGCAAAGACGAAGAGAAGTAACTTGTGAAACGATTCAAGAGAGCTGATGGGTGGTGCGAATCAGTATCGGGCAACAAGCGAATGGCCTTCTGAGCTTCAGACCGAATCCCTTCAATGGGTAGTAGGCTCTGACGGGTTCCTCCCGTTATCGGGGTCGACGAATCAGGACAACGGTCCGGTTCGTTTCAAAGGGGACGGTGTCAGCATCGTCAACGAAGGTGGTACCGCGGGTCTTCCCGTCCTTCATGTTCTACATGAATGGGCGAGAAGACTCTTTTCGTATACAATCGAATCGAACAAACAATCGAATCGAACAAATCGTAGAGTGAGTTAAGTAGCGAGACAACATCGGCGTTTCAGAGAGCGGAAGAATGGTGCGACTTCCGTACGGCGAGGTTTCGTGAATGGTCTCATGAGAGCGTGGCTGAACGAAGAAGTAGGTCGCGACGGATGCCCCCGTTATCGTAGGCTATGATGTCTCTTATTAGACGCATCAGACAGAGTGGGAACGGTCGAACCGTTCCAATCGAGAGGTGGCACCGCGAGATAATCGTCCTCCATGCAGCATACGCTGTGTGGGGGACTTTTTTATATTCCAGGAGGCGAACAGGGATGGTTCAGACAGACACACTTATTATCGAACAACTTGAACTAAACGGCGACGAGATGACGCCAATCATGATTTTTCAACAACTGAGCGGAACACAGAAATGTTTGCTTGAAAGTTCTGCGCATACGGATCAAGGACGGTATTCGATCATCGGTGTTGATCCGGTGGAGATGATTCGCGCAGAGGGACGGACAGTGACGCGGGAACAGTTGACGACAGGTCGATTGACGCAGGAAACGGGTGATCCAGTACGACTGATGCAACAGATGATCCTCCGGGGTGGAGTTGAAGAAGATCTTCCGTTTTTAGCGGGTGGGATCGGATATGTCAGTTACGACATGATGCGCGCCTATGAAACGCTCGGAGCGGTTCCGGAACAAACGCGCCAACTACCGGACGCGCTGCTCGCCGTATACGACCAAATCATCCTGTTCGATCATCTCGAGCATCGTGTTCATTTGATTCAAACGTCACTTGGTGGCATCACTGATCGTGATGAATTACGTCAACGTTTAGCAGAACGGAAAGCGCAACTTGAGCAACCACGGGAGCGAACGGACATCGAGTGTCCACTCCGGGATGTCGTCTATGAACCGTTAATGGATCAAGAGACGTTTGAAGGACTCGTCGAACAAGCGAAGAGACACATCCGCCAAGGCGACGTCTTCCAACTGGTTCTCTCGCAACGACTTGATGCGACGTTCTCAGGTGATCCGTTCCAATTTTATCGGAAGCTCCGCAAGGACAATCCGAGCCCTTATCTCTTCTATATCGACTTAGGCGAAGCAATCGTACTCGGGGCCTCCCCGGAAAGTTTGGTCCAAGTCAAAGGGAATCGTGTGACGACGAATCCGATTGCCGGTACACGCCGCCGGGGGAAGACGAAAGAGGAAGATGGACGGTTAGCAGAAGAGTTGCTGCACGACGAGAAGGAACGAGCGGAACATCGAATGCTTGTCGATCTTGGACGCAACGACTTAGGACGGATTTGCCAAATTGGTACCGTCGAGGTGACGCGATTCATGCAAATCGAACGATTCAAGAACGTTATGCATCTCGTCTCGGTCGTTGAAGGTACGTTAGCAGACGGGAAGACTGGAGCAGACGCACTCGTCTCTTGTCTACCGGCAGGGACGGTTACGGGAGCTCCGAAAATCCGAGCGATGCAGTTGATCGACCAGTACGAGCAGGTGAAACGAGAAGTATATGCCGGGGCGGTCGGCTATTTCGATGTTCGGGGGAATATGGATTTTGCCCTCGCTATCCGGACGATGGTGATCAAGGATGGTGTCGCTTCTGTTCAAGCAGGAGCTGGCATCGTCTACGACTCGATTCCACGCCTCGAGTACCAGGAGACGTTACACAAAGCGAAATCACTACTGGAGGTTTGGAAATGATCGTCCTAATTGATAATTATGATTCTTTTACCTATAACCTATACCAATACGCATCCGTTTATACGGACGTTCACGTCATTCGAAACGATGCGGTCAGCATCGAAGAACTACGCGAGATGAAACCAGACGGCATCATCCTTTCACCCGGTCCCGGTCGCCCGGCTGACGCTGGCATCTGCATCGATCTAATTCGTCAATTATCGGGTCAAGTACCAATTCTCGGTGTCTGTCTCGGACATCAGGCAATCGGCGAAGCATTCGGAGGACGCGTCGTCGAAGCACCGGTCATCATGCACGGAAAGACATCGATGATCCGACAATCGGGACAACTCTTCGACGACATGACGGAAACGTTAGAGGTCATGCGCTATCATTCGCTGATCGTCGCTCGCAACGACTTACCGACGGAGCTCGTCATCACAGCAGAAACGGATGACCGGACGATCATGGCACTCGAGCACCGGACGCATCCGACCTTCGGAATCCAGTTTCATCCTGAATCTGTCGGAACACCACAAGGACAGCAGATGATTAAACGATTCATTGAATTGACAAAGGAGTGACGAACGATGAAAGAGACGTTATTGAAATTAGCAGAAGCAAAACATTTACGATATGAAGAAATGCAACAGGCAGCACGCGAACTGTTTGCGGAAGACGTGACCGATAGCGAAATTGCCGCTTTTCTCGTCGCATTGAAAGCAAAAGGGGAGACTGCAGAAGAATTAGCCGGTCTTGCTTCGATCATGCACGAGGTCGCCCTCGACATTCCGGTCACCGGCGATTTCATGGATAACTGCGGCACTGGAGGCGACGGCTCACAATCGTTCAACATCAGTACGACAGCTGCCTTCGTTCTGGCAGGTGCCGGCATGAAAGTCGCGAAGCACGGGAATCGGAGTGTCTCGAGTAAAACGGGCAGCGCTGATGTGCTTGAAGCACTCGGGGTTTCGCTCGATGCGACACCGGAACGTTTAGCAGAACAGCTCGAGTCGAACGGAATCGCCTTCTTGTTTGCGCAACGGATGCACCCACGCGTCAAGCAAATCATGAAGGTCCGACGCGATCTGCGGATTCCAACGATCTTTAACTTGATCGGGCCGTTGACGAATCCGGTCCCGCTCAAGACACAACTATTAGGAATTTACCGGGAGGATATGCTTGAGACGATGGCGTTGACATTACATCGACTCGGACGGAAGCGGGCAATCGTCTTGCACGGCGCGAATGGAATGGATGAAGCGTCCCTTGCCGGAACGAACCAACTCGTCTTACTCGACGAAGGCGAACTGATCCGCTTCAATCTTCATCCGGAGGAAGTTGGACTGAAGACCGCACCGCTTGAAGCGATCCGCGGAGGTAGTGCACAAGAGAATGCGACGATTTTATTGCAAGTCCTTAATGGTGAGCATGGCGCTTATCGCGACACGGTCCTACTCAATGCCGGAATTGCCCTCTTTGCAGCAAATCGAGCGAAGACGATTGAAGAAGGAATCGCCTTAGCAGCAGATAGCATCGACTCAGGACGGGCGATGGAACGATTGAACCAATTACGACAAATGACACGGGAGGAAGCAATCGGATGAATATCTTAGATCGCATCATCGAAACGAAACGAGCGGAAGTCCTGCAATTAAAATTAAACGGGGTCGAACGGATCAGTCGGGAGGCATTGAAGCCGTCGATTAAGCAACGACTAGCGGGAGCGGATTTATCCGTCATCGCGGAAATCAAACGAGCGTCGCCATCAAAAGGGGCAATCGCACTCGACGTCGATGTCGTCGCTCAGGCAAAACAATATGAAGCGAGTGGGGCGACCGTCATCTCCGTCTTGACGGACGAGACGTACTTCAAAGGGTCGATGGACGATTTAGCGGCAGTCGCTGCAGCAGTCGACATCCCGGTGCTTTGTAAGGACTTCATGATTGATCGGATTCAAATCGACCGGGCAAAAGCACATGGGGCACGGTTGATTCTCTTAATCGTCGCCGCTCTCGAGCAGGAGACGCTTGCTGACTTGTATGCGTATGCTTACGCAGAAGGACTTGAGGTCTTGGTCGAAGTCCATGACGAAGAGGAGTTACGCCGAGCAGAGGCGATTGGTGCGCAAATCATTGGCATCAACAACCGGAACTTGAAAAAGTTCGAAGTTGATTTACAGACATCGGTCGGATTACTCGAACAAAAACAACCGGACGTCCGGTATATCAGTGAGAGTGGCATCAAGACGGTCGAGGAAGCACAGCGATTACACGCTGCCGGTGCAGACGGGATCCTCGTCGGCGAGACGTTGATGCGGGCAGACGATCCGCAAGTCTTCATCCGAGAAGTGAGTGGCGTTCGCGTATGACACGGATTAAGTTCTGTGGTCTCCGGGAAAGAGAACATGTCGAAGCGGCAGTTCGCTTAGCGGACTACATCGGCTTCGTCTTTGCTAAAAGCAAACGACAGGTCACGCTAGAAGAGGCGGCTCGTCTCAGACGCGACATTCCAAAAACGGTCCAAGTCGTCGGTGTCTTCGTCTCCCCGACTTACCAGCAGGTGACCGACGCGGTCGAACAAGTCGCGCTAGATCTCGTCCAAATTCATGGTGTCATTCCGGACGGAGAGTTACCAGTTCCCGTCATTCAAGCGATTCCGGTGACGGACATCGGACAAGTAGAGCAACAGACGGATTATTTGCTCGTTGACGCACCGGTTGCTGGAAGTGGCGAGACATTCGACTGGTCACGAGACATTCAAGCCGATCGACCACTGTTCATTGCCGGTGGCTTGACAGCAGGAAACGTCGGAGAAGCAATCAAACGATATCACCCGTTCGCCGTCGATGTCTCAAGTGGCATCGAGACGGATGGACGGAAAGATCCCATCAAAATGCAGGCATTCGCAGATGCCGTAAAGGAGAGAGAAGTATGAGCTACGCACAACCAGATACACTCGGACAATACGGTAAATACGGAGGACGCTACATCCCGGAAACATTGATGCACGCGGTGATCGAACTCGAAGAAGCTTACGCAACGGTAAAAGAAGATCCAGCGTTTCAAGCGCGAATGGACGAGTTATTGAAAGAATACGTCGGACGTGAAACACCACTTTATTTTGCCGAACATTTGACGCAAACGATCGGTGGCGCAAAGATCTACTTGAAACGAGAAGACTTGAACCATACTGGTGCCCATAAAATCAACAATACGATCGGTCAAGCGTTACTGGCTGAACGGATGGGGAAACGAAAAATCGTTGCTGAGACAGGGGCAGGACAACACGGTGTCGCGACAGCGACGGTCTGTGCCTTACTCGATCTCGAATGTGTCATCTTCATGGGAGAAGAGGACGTCCGTCGTCAAGAATTGAACGTCTTCCGGATGGAGTTACTTGGAGCAACCGTCATCCCAGTCACACAAGGCAGTCGGACACTCAAAGATGCCGTCAATGAAGCACTCCGCTACTGGGTCAAACATGTCGAAGATACGCATTACTTGATGGGTTCTGTTCTCGGACCACACCCATTCCCACAACTCGTCCGTGATTTCCAAGCAGTCATCGGAAAAGAGACACGACGTCAAATCATCGAAAAAGAAGGTCGTCTGCCAGAGGCGATCGTCGCTTGTGTTGGCGGTGGCAGTAACGCGATCGGGATGTTCCATCCTTTCATCGATGATACAGATGTAAAATTGTATGGCATTGAAGCAGCAGGCAGTGGAATCGACACAGAGAAACACGCAGCGACGATGACAAAAGGAGAGGTCGGTGTCTTGCATGGCTCGATGATGTATCTCTTACAGGATGCGCATGGTCAAGTACAAGAAGCGCACTCGATCTCAGCTGGACTCGATTACCCGGGTGTCGGACCGGAGCATAGCTTGCTAAAAGATATCGGTCGCGTCCAGTATGAAGCGGTGACCGATGAACAAGCACTCGAAGCACTTCAGCTGTTGAGCCGCAAGGAGGGAATCATCCCGGCACTTGAGTCGGCACACGCGATTGCCTACGCGACTCAACTCGCGGCAGAGATGGACAAAGAAGAAATTCTCGTCATCTGCTTATCAGGACGGGGCGACAAAGACGTCGTCACTGTCAGAAACGCACTAAAGGGGGAAGCATGATGCGATTAGAGACAGCCATTCGTACCGTTACGAGCAAAGGGGAGAAAGCCTTCATTCCGTATGTCATGGGGGGAGATGGAGGAATCGATCAACTCCCGGAAATCCTGTCGTTTCTCGCTGAATCCGGAGCGACAGCGATTGAAGTCGGTGTCCCGTTTTCGGATCCTGTCGCTGACGGTCCAGTCATTCAAGAAGCGGGACTTCGGGCACTAGAAGCGAACGTTGGACTGAAGGATGTCCTCGAGGCAGTTCGCGTTGCTCGTCAGACCGTCGATGTTCCGGTCGTCTTGATGACGTACTTGAATCCGATTTTCCGCTACGGATTAACGGCGTTTCTAGCGACATGTCGCGAAGTCGGGGTCGACGGACTGATTATTCCTGATTTGCCGCTTGAGCAGAGCGAACAGTTCTTCGAACAAGAAGATAAGTCGGACATCGCGCTCGTCCAGCTCGTCTCCTTGACGAGTCCGATGGAGCGGATTCAAAAGATTGCCGATAAAAGTGAAGGATTCCTCTATGCGGTCACGGTCAACGGAACGACAGGTGGACAGACGACGTTTGATACAGCGCTTGAAGACCACTTAGCGAACGTCGCAGCAAACAGTCCAGTACCTGTACTTGCCGGATTCGGGATTAGTACACCGGAACATGTCAAACAACTGAGCAGACCAGTCTCGGGGGTCATCGTCGGCAGTAAAATCGTCGATTTACTCCATCAGAACGATCGAGAAACAATTCAACAGTTGATGGCAGCACGTCTTGCGGCGACGCCGTCGCATTAATAAAAAGGACCTGACTCAAAAGTCAGTCTCTACAAAGATAAGGGTGGCAGAATGATGATTTGCCACCCTTATCTCGTAACAAAAAGAATGACGCGTCACACACCACTCTTACAGGAACAGGCGCATTTATGCGCTGTTAGAGACGAACAAGACCCGCTTTTCTGCTTGAATGAAGCAGGAAAGATGGCTTGTGTCTCGCCTGAGGAAAGGGTGTGAAAAGACGCGTCATTCTTTTTTTGAGTCAGCTTCTTTTTCATATAGATGTCACTGTTGAACGAGCGACTTCTGCAAGTTGGTATACAGTGGTTCGAATCCGAGTTCCTCATAAAACGTTGCGGCACGGTCGTTGACCGCCCAGACGTTCAATCGAACCGCAGCAACACCTCGCTCGAGCGCGAGTTCTTCTGCCGCCTGCATCAACTGGCGACCAATTCCGAATGAACGATGGGATGAGGTGACACCGACGTCAGTGATGTTCAAGATCCGGACAGGCGTGAATCGATTGGCTGCTGGCGCAGTCCACTTGCCGAACAAGTAACCAACGAGTGTATCTCCGTCAAGCGCTGTCAGACAGAGGTGTTGTTCTGCTTCCACCATCTGACTTAAAGACTCCAGCGTGTACGGTGTCGTTACATCTGGATGAAAGTGAGGCGATAATCGTTTATGATGCTCGAACGTCTCTGCCGTCAGTGCAAGCAGGACAGGGAGGTCTGAAGTACGGCTCGTGCGAATCATCAAGTAATCACTCCGGTCATCGATTTTGTTTGAGTACTTCGGCGACGAGTCCCGATACATACGGACTACCACGATCTTCTTTTTCGACCGATTCAATCATGATGGCAACGAGAAGATCTTTTTTGTCGTTATCGTAACCGACGAAGAAGCCATTCTCTTTTCCATCGGTTTCGCCTGCCTTTTTCAATTCTGCCGTACCGGTCTTACCGGCAACATCGACTTCCTTGATATCGGCCGGGAGCGTATAACCGTTATGGACAACGTCATAAAGATCATCGCGAATCATCTTCGCGTCTTTTGCATCCAGCAGATCCTTTTTAAAGACTTGCTTCGTTTTTTCCTCTTGTAAAAGGGTCGGACGATAGATTGTTCCGTCAGTCAGGAAAATTTCATACATCGACGCTAGATGTAGAATGTTCGTCAGCATCTGTCCTTGTCCGTAGGACGTATCCATCAGCTGTCCATCTGAAGCAATCGTCCCGTCGTTTGAGATTTGAGAAGCGCGTAACGGATACGCAAACGGTAGCTTCTCTCCGTAGCCGAGGGCTTCAAGTCCAGACGTGAACGCCTTCGTTCCGACCTGTTCGAGTGTGGAGCGGGCGAAATAGATGTTGTCTGAATAAACGAGCGCATTGTGCAGATTAACGGGTGCTGGCGTCTCGTGAATCCGCGTGACGTTAAAACCATCGATCTTATTTTTCAGTCCATTGATTGTATAGGCTTTTTCCGGGTCGAGTGTTCCACTCTTTAAACCAACCGCGGCCGTTAGGGGTTTTTGAGTCGAACCGGGTGCGAAAGCACTCGTGAATCGGTTCAACAATGGTTGATCCGGATCCTGCGTCAATTCATCGAGTCGCGCTTGCGAGATCCCTGACATGAATTCAGAAGGATCAAAGCCAGGGGAGCTGAGTAAGACATGTGTCTCACCAGTCCGCGGATCGATTGCCGATGCCGTTCCTGGATCTTCTTTCATCGTGTCATACGTCTTTTTCTGAAGCGTAGCATCAATCGTCAACGGGATGTCCTCACCATCCGACGGTTTCGTTTCAGCGACGGTGACGCTTGATCCGTCTTTCTTTTGTAGAATGATCGAAGCTCCGGCTTTACCGCGTAAGCGATCATCAAGGACTTGTTCGAGACCCCGTTTCCCAATCTGTTCGCCAGCTTGGATTTTATTTTTCGATTCTTTAATCTCGTCTGCTGTCGCCGAACCGATATAACCGATCAAGTGTGAAGCGGCCTTCCCGAGTGGATATGTTCGGACTTCCGTCTCTTTAACGCTGATACCTGGAATGTCACGCAATTTCGCAACCGTTGCTTCGTCGGTCAGTGTTTTGAGCGGAACGAATTGTCCGTCCTTGACCCAACTTGCTTTTAAGGAATCTTCGACCGATGAGGTCGGGCGATCGAGCAACTCGGCAACTTGTGCGACATCTTTAAGTTGTCCTGCAGTTGCGCCGACAGCATATCCTTTACCAGAGGTCGCGAGCGGTTTATCGTTCGCATCAAGTAAATCACCGCGTTTGCCTTCTACGGTTTGTAACTGAACTTTATCTTCTTTCTTAAAGTCTTTTAGAACAAACGAAGAGTCCCAGTCAATGAACCAGTTTTCCGTTTCTCCTTGTTTCTCGAATGTTAACGGGACTTGTTTATCATAAGCAACGGCTCCTGCAACCGTATCAAAGGAGATTTGTACGGGAAGGGACGCTTTTTCGTCATCCGTTGCTTCCTCTGCTTTTTTTCGCTCGACGGATAACTTTTTGATATCAAGTGTTTTCGACAACTGTTTTGTCCGGTCGATGAATTCTTTTTTACCATATTCTTTTTTAGTAGCCGTACTCGCGTACGTATACATTTTATCGTAATCTTGTTTTTCCCAAAGTTTGATGTAGGCATCAAGACGTTCTTCAGGTGTCGGCTGATCTTGACATCCGGCAAGTAACGTCACACCAAACGTCGCTGATAAAAGAAGAGGGATCGTTCGTTTCATGGGTTTCGCCTCCGTTGTGGATTAGACTCATAATCATACCGTACCACTCCTGTCAGGAGATTTCATCTGAAACACAAAACCGGACTTCTCATGGAGAGAAGTCCGGTGAATCAAGCTTAGTTGAAGTAATTGAGTGGATTGACACTGTTTGCAGCAGACGTTCCGCTGTAGACGTATGGACCACGATGCATTTCGAAGTGGAGATGCGCACCGAATGCGTTACCTGTCGCACCAATCGTACCGATTTTCGATCCTTTAGCAATCGTTTGTCCGACTGAGACAGAGCGACTGTTCAAGTGTGCATATACTGTCGTGTACTGGATACCGTTCACCGTATGTGTCATCATGACATGATTTCCGTATGCGCCGTAATAACGGGATGTGATGACTTTACCGGCAGCCGATGCATAGACAGGTGTGCCTGTTGGAGCGCCGATATCGATGCCGTTATGGAACGTATAACCGTAAACGCCACTCGCAGCACCATATCCTTGCGTGATTGGACCACTTGCTGGACGTGAGAAACCAGTCGTTGCTTTTGACGAAGTCGTCGTACTGTACTTTTTAACATATGTAGAAGAAACATAGCGTGATGCGCCGCCGTACGAAATTTTCGTCCATGAACCGGAAACACCGAGATAATTGAATGTCTGTCCTGTATTGACGCTACCGACGATTTTATAAGCCGTTGATGGACCTGTACGGACACGAAGCCCGTCCGCTGTGACCTTTACCTTATATGTCGTTGCAGCTTCAACTTTCGAAGCACTCGTTGTTGCAAAACCTGAAACTACCAAAGCTGTCATTGTCATTGTTGTAAGTAAACGTTTCATTGAGTGTATTTCCTCCTTAAAAATCTGAAGCGACAGAACTGATCATTACAAAATTGTAAGATTTTATGTATATTTATTTTAGGGAATGATTTTTCGCCTGAGATGATTATAGCATCGTCAATAACACAAAAATATTTCAAATGTATTTCAAAATTATGCGTTATTAACATATATTGTAATGGATTAATAAGTAAAAAAGAACTGACGAAGAGTCAGTTCTTTTTTCTATGAAACCTATACTGTTATTCAATGGAAGAGGGTGAAAACACAGTTAAATGTTGCGGGAGTACCTCGACAGTCACGGGAACATGACCTGCTGTATCTCCATCGGCATTAATCGGCAGTTCTTCTTTCGAGCGAATTTCGACACGTGTCGTCGTGAAGTGTTCGATTTGATCGGCTTTTGATAATCCACCCGTGATAAGTTTAGGTAATGCTTGGAGCGCATCAAAGAATCCAAGCTTCGTAATGATGAACCCATGTAGCAGTCCATCATCGACCTTTGCGTCTTCTGCAAAGGATTCGAACCCACCAACGGAATTCGTCAAGGCGATAATCAACAAGTGTGCTTCTCCATCGAATTGTTTCTCAGCGGAATGGATTTCAATCGGATAGGGACTATGATCCTTGAAGGCTTTTAGACCTTCAATGAAATAAGCGACCGATCCGAGTGACGTTTTTTGTTCGACACTGACCTCCTCAACGGCTTCTGCAATCAGACCAACAGCGATGACGTTCATGAAGTAATGGTCATCATATTTACCGATATCGAGCGGTCGGGCAGGGGCATCAGCTAGAATCTGGATCGCCTCTTCGGGATCCGTCGGGATGTGTAATGCGCGCGATAAGTCATTGACCGTTCCGAGTGGGACGATCCCGAGTGTTGGCCGATGCGGTTGCTCGGCGATTCCGGTGATGACTTCATTGACCGTTCCGTCACCTCCCATGGCGATGACCGCGTCGTAATTAGACTGGGCGGCATGACGCGCGAATTCCGTCGCATCGTGTTCTTTTTCCGTAAACCGGACGTCGACGGTTTCAAAGCGAGTAGCAAGCGTCTCTTCAGCGAGCGTCGCGTGTTTTTTTCCGAGTTCTTTTCCAGAAGACGGGTTGATGATCAACATGGCTTGAGACAAGATGGATTCCTCCTTTGACGTATCTGTTCCTATTTTCCCGAGTCAAAGGAGGACTAATCATGTTAGTTCAAGTTTCTAGAATTAAGCGCTCATACAAACCTTCAATTTTTTGTAACAATGCTTCTTTTTTCATCTCGACCGTCATCCATTCTTCTTCCTCGGATACATGAGAGAGAATGGCATCAAGATGTACGACTTGAAATTCTAGCTCTTCAATTTGTTGATCGATGGACTGTTCTTTCGCAGGCGCATTCGAACGCTTTGAAATACTCGATTTCTTCTCATGATTTATTTGAGGTGGTGTGGCACGAACGGCTTGTCGTTTCTCCACTGCGTAAGCATAGCTTCCAGCATACGAAGTAATTTGGCGGTCAAGCCAAATGATTCTCGAGAAAAGACGATTCAAGAAATAGCGATCATGTGAGACGGCAATCAATGTACCAGAAAAATTCTCGAGTGCTTCTTCGAGTGTCTCTCTTGATTCAATATCTAAATGATTCGTCGGCTCATCGAGAATCAAGACGTTAATCGACGAATGAACGAGGACGGCGAGTTGCAATCGCACACGTTCGCCTCCGCTCAGTGACAAAATGGACCGAAAGACAGTTGGTCCAAAGAACAGGAACCGGGCAAGGATATGGCGGGCTTCCGCTTCTGGAACGGCAATCCGGTCTCTAAACCAGTCGATTAACCGCGCGTCCTCTTCGAAATGGGCATGCTGGGACAGGAAACCGATCCGATTCGATGGTCCACGCGTGAGTGTGCCTGCGTCTGGTGATAATTCGTCAAGCAGCAGTGAGAGCAACGTCGATTTCCCGCTTCCATTCGTTCCGACGATCGCGATCCGATCCTGTGCCATGATCTCGAACGAAACGTTATCAAAAATGTGGCGGGTTCCGTAAGAAAACGAGAGTTCTTCAGCGCGAAAGACGACTTGGCTCGAGTGATCGGTAGAAGAAAAAGAGACGTCAGCGGTTTTGGCTTCGAGTTGTGGTCGTTTAATCCGTTCGATCCGCTCGAGTGCCCGTTCCATCGATTTTGCTTTACGGAATAATTTCTCACTCGGTGGAGATGCTTCGTTTGCCCATTGCCGGAGTCGACGAATCGCTTCCTTCATTTTCTTTATTTTTTTCTGTTGCTCTTGGTAGGCGTGGAACTGTTCCATCAAGCGACGTTCTCGTTCGACGACGAACGCGCTGTAGTTCCCTATATAGGCTGTCAGTTCACCGTCTTCGAGTTCAACGATCGAGGTGACGACGGCGTCTAAGAAGACCCGGTCGTGAGAGACGAGCAGGATGGTCCCTGTATAGTCCCGTAAGAACTGCTCCAGCCATTCCACGGCAGCTAAATCGAGATGGTTCGTCGGTTCATCAAGAATGAGTAGATTTGGCTCCATGAGTAACATGCGACCGAGACAAATCTTCGTCTGTTCACCACCGCTCAACTGGTGGAAAGGACGAGTGAGTAACGGACGAAGGTGTAACCCGTTCACCATGCGCTCGATCTTCGAGTCGAGTAGATAGCCATCCTTTTGTTCGAACGCATTCGTCGCTTCCGCATATCGTGCGAGTAACGCATCAAGATTCTCTGGTGCTGTCGCCATCATTTGCTCCAACTGTTGCATCCGAGAACGGATCGCGAGGATGTCTTCAAACGCTGTCCAAAGGACGTCGAGTCCGGTCATCGTCTCACTATATACAGGAAGTTGTTCTAAATAGCCGATCGTCAAACCGCTCTTTTGATAGATGACACCACCGTCCGGTTGCTCAAGGCGAGCAAGCAAGCGGAGTAATGTCGTTTTACCACTCCCGTTTCGTCCAATCAGACCGACACGGTCGTGTTCGTTTAAGAAGAGGGAAACATCCGTTAAAATTGTCTCGCCTCCGAATTGTTTGGTCAGGTGTTGAATGTCGCAAATCATCATAGTAAGTTGATCCTTTCGCGCGCATCAAAAAAAGGAGAGCGCAAACAGCACTCTCCCTATCGTGTGAAAGATGCGCTTTGCTGTATTTTTCAATCATGAAGTTCTAAAAAAGGGCAGACGGGTGCCTTAGAACGCCATTCCATGAAAAATCGCGCGCAACAGATACAATTGTTCCATCAACCAGTGTTTGCACGCGGCAAAGTCCATCTTTTCACACCACCTTTCGTTTCAGATACATCTAGTTTACTATTTTTTTGTCAGTTACGGAAGTCTGAATTATTTGAACACACCTGCGATTGAACTGAAGAAGTCACTGAGTCCATCGAATAGTTTAGCAAAAAACCCTTTCGTTTCTTCTGATGTTGCGAAGGCATGGATGTCTTGTCCCGCATTTTTGAGTCCACTTTCGATTTGTCCCCAGTTGATGTTCGCTTGCTCCATTTGATTGAATAGATTCGTCAACCGGTCCATTTGTGCGTCAGACAACTGGATATTGTTATTTTGAATGACTTGGACGATCAAGTTTTCGATCTCGACTTTGGTTTCCGGTTTTTGATTGGCGATCTCAGCCTTGATCTCATTCATCAAGTCAGCGACTTTATCCGTGCCGACCGTTTTTCCAACGTCTGATGTGACCAATAATTCTTGCTGTGCTAAATCCTTGCGTTCGTCACTTAACTTTATCCCGGTTTCAGCGGAAGTTTGATCGTACGCCTTCATTATTCCTGTCAGTGCCGATGTCCCGGTCACCTTGTAAGGGGAAGTAATCGTGATGTCGGCATCTTTGACACCCGCTGTGACGAGAGCGTTGAGATACATATCCTTCGTCACCCATGTGATGTTTTCCGTCGAGACGGAGAGTCCATCTCCTTTTTCCGTCAGTTCGATTTTAGCCGACGAATACATGTTGCCGCCTTTTTGCGACTGTGGGATGTTTTTCCCGAGATATTTTTCCTCGTCAGCAGAAGTGGCGATGATCGGTGTGATGCCTTCCGGTGCATTGAGACGTGAAAGCACCCATGCTTTATCTTTTGCGCCGAGCGACTCCCCGAGTGTGACGATCGTCTTATCGACGACTTGTTCGGCGGATGCGGCTGTTGGGAGTAATAAAGCAGAAGCGATAACGGCTGATGCCATGATTTTTGTTGGTGTATGCATAATGAAATCCTCCAATTGTAAGTAACAGAATGAATTATAGTATCAGGTACTAAATTTAGTGTACGGGAACGATGTCTGTTCGGAATCGGTCTGCAGATGGAGACGATATCCGTCTTCTGACACTCCATAGTATAGCGAAAAGGAGACAACTTGACTTCCGTTTTCAGCATGCTATAGTGAATTTGAATCGAATAATGACCACTAGGGGAGTCGGTAGACCGACTGAGACGAACGAAGACGTTCGGACCCTTTGAACCTGATTAAGTTCGTACTTACGGAGGGAAGTGGCGTCAAGTCTTGTTCTTCTTGCGCCATGCCCGTGTGTTTCGGGGTGGTGTTTTTTCGTTTCATAACTAAACGAGGAGGATGAGATCATGACGTTCACACAAGAAATCAAACAAGCGGCACAAGCGTATTGGGATAGTAGTTTTACGCACCCATTCGTACAAGGAATCGGGGAGGGGACGTTACCGCTCTCGAAATTTCGGCATTACGTCATGCAGGATGCCTATTACTTAAAACATTTTGCGAAGATTCAAGCGAAGGCAGCATCAAAAGCAGACGACTTCGCGACGATCGCGACACTTGCCGAACATGCGACTTCGACTTATGAGGCAGAGTTGAGCTTACATCAATCATTTTTTGAGCCGCTCGGTATTACGGCAGCAGACCTTGAAGCATTTGAACCGGCACCGACAGCATATGCGTATGTCTCGCACATGCATCATGCGAGTGAAGGAACGCTCGGTGAGACGATTGCTGCCATCTTGCCATGTTACTGGTTGTATTATGAAGTCGGACAGCAATTACTGACGTGTACTCCGGAAGAAAAAATCTATCAGCAATGGATCGACACGTATAGCTCGGAATGGTTTGAAAAGGTCGTCTTTGAACAGATTGCACGGCTTGATGCGCTGGCGGAGCAAGCGAGCCCGACGGAACGCGAGCGGATGAAACGTCATTTCGTGACGAGTTGTTACTATGAGTTACTCTTCTGGCACATGGGGTGGACGGAAGAGACATTTGCGTCAGTTTACGAAACGATTCCAGCACGAGCGGTATCTTCTTGAATCACTAGATGGTAGAATTAGGAATACCATTTAGTGAGAGTAGGGATTGGAATGGAAATCATCGTGATCGCACTTGTGATCAGTGCAGCATATGCTGTACAACGAATGCTTGGTAGAGTCAAAGTAAGATTTCTTGGATACATCATTCCGATATTAATCGTGTTATCCGGTATATCCGCTTCGACACGTAACTTTAAGGTAGCGTATAGCATGGGGAGCTACATTTCTGCTGTTCTTGTCATCGTCGTCTATGCACTACTGACTTATTGGTTATACCGCGTCTACCATCGTGCGAAAGAAGAAGCTGAATATCCGTATCAATCACTAAAAGACCGAGGCATCCTTTAAGGAGCTTCGGTCTTTTGGTGTATCACGTCATCATTTTTTCCAGTTTTTAAAGCCGTCACCGAATTCGAGATGCAGTTGATCGGTAAAGACACCGTTCTGAAAGACCGGCACATCAACCGGTAAAGTGCCTTGCGGTTTGAACGTTCCGAAGATCGCTCGGATACCTGCAGGCAGGTTCGGTCCCGCTGATTTTAGATTGCCTGCTTCGGAGTCTGGACCGTTTGGATCGCCTTTGAAGCCATAGACGAGGACGTGTGCCGGTGCGTCCGGTTGAACGGCGACATCGTATGGGTTACGGAGACTGAGCAGGACGGATGGTGTATCCGTTTGTTTCACATAGCGGAAGATCGAAGCCGGAATCGCTTGTTCTGGTGCAGTAGGTAGTAGTTTAGCACTCGTGTTGACGTTGGAACCGACGATGATGTAATCTGCTGCATCGAGTTGCGCCCGTAATGTCGGGTTTTGGTCGAGCGGTAGCGTAGTAGCCGAGTAATTCGCTGTCGTCACGTGCCAGTTCCGATTCTTCGGTAGGGAAGCGATCGTCTTTTTCATGCTGTCCGTTTGATCCGCCGCAGGAGCGATCACAAGAACGTTAGCATTCTTTTTCGGTTTGAATGGTAAGGTCCGCTGATCATTTTTCACGAGTGTAACCGCGGCTTCCGTCATCGCACGTTCTTTTGCTTTATGCTCGGGACTGCCGACGATTTGGTTCGATTGCGCGATTTTTTCAGCTAGGGATGTCGTGTCAGTCGTACCGTTCCAAATTCCGCGTTCTGCTTTCAGTGTCAGAATCCGCTCAACCGATTGATCGATCCGTTCCTCTGAGAGGCGACCATCTTTGACTGCTGCGATCACATCCTTGAAAATCCGGTCGAGTTTTGTGACATCCTGCTCGGAACGAAGGATCGTCGGCATGAGCGCGATATCGACACCGGCGTCAAACGTCTTTAAGACGGCTTCTGATTCCGTAAAGTTGTCGGCGATCGCCTGCATGTTCAATGCGTCTGTGATGACGATGCCATCGTAGCCAAGTTTTTCGCGCAGTACGCCCGTGATGACATCATCCGATAACGTCGCAGGTAAAGGGAAGGTACCATTTGTCGACGTGACGAGTTCAGGTTCGATTTGCGGCATCCCGATGTGTCCTGTCATGATCATATCGATGTCTTCAGCAATAGCTCGCTTGAACGGTACGAGCTCGACTTGTTCCAGCTCCTGCAGGGACCGGTCAACGACCGGTAATCCATAGTGGGAATCGGTCGCCGTATCGCCGTGACCCGGGAAGTGTTTGGCGGTCGCCGCGACACCTTCAGACTGAATTCCCTTCATTAGAGCGGAACCGAGTGTGCCGACGAGCGCCGGATCACTCGAGAACGAGCGGACACCAATGACAGGATTTCCAGGATTGCTGTTGACGTCGAGAACCGGACCAAAGTTGACATTGATGCCGAGCGCACGCAGTTCGGAACCGATGATATGACCGGCATCATTGGCATATGTACTACTGCGGGTCGCACCTAACGCCATATTGCCAGGTAAGTTCGTCCCTGTTCCGAGCCGAGTAACGATTCCGCCTTCTTGGTCGATCGTGACGAACAGCGGAATATCGTTGCTAGCGTCTTGTTTGACGACTTCTTGCAGATCATGAACGAGTTTCGTCGTCTGTTCGGTTTCGCTGACGTTCTCAGCAAACAAGATGACGCCGCCTAAATCATAGCGATCGATGATGTTCGCGACTTCTGGGGCAAGCGACGTATGATTGCTGCCATTCCACTGTCGGAAGTCCGGCATGATCATCTGCCCGATTTTTTGTTCGAGTGTCATCGTGTCGATTTTGTGACTGATCCGATCGGCTGAAGATCCTGCATCTGCCATGACAGGTAAACTACTTGAGACGAGTACTGCTGCGAGTCCGGCTGTTAACGTGAACTGTCCGATTTTTTTCATGATGTACGTCCTCCTTTAGTCAAACCGTGACTGGAATTCTTTTCAATACGGACAGTATAGCAAGGTGTTTGTTTTAAAACAATATTTTATTTGTAAACGATTTCAAATTGAAATAAATTTCAAATGTGTTTTTAGACAGACTGACTTGAATGAAAAAAAAGTGACTCCCCCTGAAGAGGAATCACTTTCAAGTAAAGTCGATCGATTGATCAGCTATAGCGTTCGACGATGCTTGTCAGCTGACGTTCGACGAACGATTGATCCTGCAGTTCACCATTGGACAGACGCAGTTTGATCATCGACTCATCCGCACCAGCCATTTCACTGAATAATGAACCGAGACTGTGCGCACGACGGTCGACTTGGACGATTAAATCAATCCCTGAGCTGTCTTGGAGCATGATGATTTCGATCTCATCCAGTTTATGAGCGTAGTGTGTATTGCGAGCTGAATACTCAAGCTCCTGAGCAATCGGTAAATCTTTCCGGAATCGTCCAGGTAATTTTTCCGTGTCGGCTTTTTTCAAACGGAAGCCAAGTGACTCCATTGCATCTAAGACTGTCGCTTGGTAGCGGTTTGCTTCGACGATGACAGCGTCACGGTCCGATGGATCGACGGCTTGAGCGATGTCGAGTCCCGTCTCGATCCACGATTTCGATTGACTGACGGAGAGTGGCGTATTCAGCGGTACGCGTAATGTAAAGGGAATCTCCCGCTCAACACCCGCTTCAATCGTGAACTTCGCTTCATTTAAGGCAAACCGGTCGAGCGTGAAGGTCGTAAACGTCGTACTATCATTGACTTCTTGTTTGTACTGCGTGTTGAATTCAAGATAAATTCGATCAATTTCTTGATCGACGTTTCCGCCTTTGATATGAACGACACCGTGAATTTGACCGCCTGGTTCGCAGCGGTCATCCGTCAAGCGTGTATCGACCGTTGCGGCACCGATTCCGATTTGTGAGAGAATTTTTTTGAACATGATGAATTCCTCCTTTTGATTACGTACGAATGATGAAGCGTGTAAACTTGTCGAACAGGTACGAATTTGCTACAGTTTCGAAAGAACATCAGAAAAGGACGGGACGACTAGTGGAACTACATGAATTAAAAGCGAGTCTTGCCTCGCAAATCACGCAAGGAACACTGATCCATGCAACGATAAGTAATCCGCGTCAAAAATCAAATGATCTCCGACGAATCAAGGTAAAACCGATTCTATTAAGAGATACGGTGATGATGCAGGTAGAGTTTCAATTTGAACGCGTTATGAAGCATGAAAATATTTTAATTGACGATTTCGTCGGACGACTCGATGACTGGTTCACGGAATTTCGTCAATTCTTATTCCGTTTTGAAGAAGAAGAATGGCAATTCCAGCTCTCGAAAAAGATGAAAGTCGCGATCAAGACATCCAAAAAGGAGCCGATGAAAGCTCTCTTGTCGCATGACCGGAAAAAAACCTATCTATTAGAAGACGGTGTGCCGGTTCCGTTTCTGATTCGCTTAGGCGTCATGACGGAAGCGGGTCAAGTCAAAAAACAGAAGTACGATAAGTTTAAACAAATCAATCGCTTTCTTGAATTCGTTGAGGATAGCATTGCTGCCTTGCCTAAAGGAAAAAAACTCCGGATCTTGGACTTCGGATGCGGGAAGTCGTATTTGACGTTCGCTCTCTATCATTATCTAAAAGTCGTCAAAGGATTCGACCTCGAAGTGACAGGTCTTGATTTAAAGAAAGAAGTCATCGAAGAATGTACGCAAATTGCGCGTGATCTGGATTATACCGATCTGACATTCCGCGTCGGGGACGTTCATGATTACACAGGGGAGACGGAAGTCGACCTGATGGTGACACTTCACGCTTGTGATGTCGCGACGGACGTCGCACTCGCACGAGCTGTCGACTGGAATGCATCAGTCATCCTGAGCGTACCGTGCTGTCAAAAGGAATTGAACCGTCAACTGGACTGTTCGCCACTCGATGTCATGCTCCAGCACGGACTGATCAAAGAAAAATTCGCATCACTGGCGACAGATTCGATTCGTGCTGAGTTGCTAACACTGGTCGGATATGAAGCGCAACTTCTCGAATTCATTGATCTCGAGCACACACCGAAGAACATCTTGATTCGAGCATACAAACAAAACAAGCGACCAACGGAAGAGAAAATCGATCGTTACATCGCGTTCCGTGATTTGTTGCATGCCCGACCATTTTTAGAAACTGAATTAAGCGGCAGACTTGGACAGATTTCACCGAAACTCGTACAATAAGAAGGAGAACGAATCAAAGGAGGCAATACGATGGATTTCCAAATGTATTTTGAAGATGTCGTCCAAACAGCCCGCAAAGAAGCGCAAGCTGCTGGATTTGAAGAATTAACGACGCCAGAGAGCGTGGATGAAGCAATGAAACGCGAAGGGCTAACACTTGTCCTTGTCAATTCGGTGTGTGGATGTGCTGGCGGGATCGCCCGTCCTGCTGCAGCGTACGTTAATCGGAAAGAGGGTATCAAGCCCGATCATTTCGTCACGGTATTCGCTGGACAAGATCGCGAAGCGACAGACCGTGCGCGTGAATACTTCGAAGGTTACCCACCTTCATCTCCATCATTTGCATTAATGCAAGATGGAAACATCCTCTCGATGGTCGAGCGCTTCGACATCGAATCGTTCACGGCGGAAGAGGTCGTCGAGAAACTTGAATCATTGATTGAAATCTACGCATAAGCAAAGAAGGCTCCTGATAAAGGAGTCTTTTTTTGCGTATTCATGAGATTAAAATAATAAATTTTAAAATTGAAAGCGTTTGCAAAATTGTATAAAAAGTCATTTATGCATGATTTATGAATAGAAACTCAAAAAATTTTATATATTTATGCTTTACAGTGAATAAATATTCGTATATCCTAAAAGCAATAGAACAGGTCAGGCTTTTCGGTATTGAATTGGACATACACATAAGTCATACTATTGTTAAAGTTCTGACAATTGAGCGTTGGAAGGGGAAAACTCGAATGAAAAAATTATTAGCAACGGCAATGGCAGGCATTCTGGCAGTCACGATGGCAGCATGTGGCGCGTCGGAAGAATCAACAGGTGGATCAAGCAAAAGCGATAAAGTATTGACGATGGGAACGTCAGCGGATTACTTCCCATTTGAATACATCGATACGAAAAAAGGAGAGGACATCGTCGGGTTCGACGTTGCGATCGCCAAGGAAGTCACGAAAAATCTCGGGTATGACTTAAAAATCGAAGACATGGAATTTGGTAGCTTACTTGGTGCGCTTAGCTCAGGTCGTGTCGATTTCGTCATGGCGGGCATGACACCGACAGAAGAGCGTAAGAAAAACGCTGACTTCACGGACATCTACTTCGAATCAAAAAACTTAGTCATGACGAAGGATAAAGCCATCAGTTCGGAAGACGAACTCAAAGGCAAAAAAATCGGTGTCCAGCTTGGTTCGATCCAAGAGGGACTCGCAAAAGATCGCTTTAAAGACAGCGAAGCGGTTCCTTTAAATAAAATTCCAGAAATCATTCAAGAATTGAATACAGGTCGGATTGATGCCCTCATCATCGAGGATGCAGTTGCCGTCAAATACATGGATCAAGACGCATCGCTGAAAACGTATCAGATTAAAGAAGATGGTCCAGCTGGATCAGCGATCGCCTTCAAAAAAGGCGACAAGATGCGTGACGATTTCAACAAAGAGTTGAAGAAGATGATCGACAGTGGTGAAATCGATAAATTGGCAGAAGAATGGTTCCAAAAAGAAGCGAAATAAGTCAAGTGCATGGGGGTGGGGGTAACCTCATCCCTTTTGTGCGACGTTAGGAGATTGATTATGATAGACTTTACAAAGATTCAAGATTCAATTCCATATATTCTTGAGGGGATTCCGGTCCTGTTCCAAGTCGTCATCGTGGCAGCCATTGCCGGGATGCTGATCGGAATCGTCGTCGCGGCACTGAAAATCACGAAGAGCCGTTTCATCCGTTTCATTGGTCATACGTATACGGCGATTTTCCGGGGAACCCCACTGATCTTGCAACTGGCGATCGTCCACTTCGGATTACCACAGTTGACAGGGTATGTCACGACAGGATACCAATCGGCAATCATCGCCTTCTCCTTGAACTCCGGAGCGTACATCTCGGAAATCATTCGGGCTGGGATTCAAGCCGTTGATCGTGGGCAGTGGGAAGCTGCAGATGCGCTTGGTATTTCGTATTTCAAACAACTCCGTTCGATCATTTTGCCGCAAGCCTTTAAAAATATCCTTCCAGCGATCATGAACGAATTGATCACGTTGACGAAGGAATCGGCACTCGTCTCGACGGTCGGTGTTCTCGATGTCATGCGTCGTGCACAAATCGTTGGAGGAGAAAAGGCGATTTATTTCGAACCGTTGTTGTTTGCCGGATTCGTATATTTTGTTCTCGTCATGGGATTGAGCTTGATAGGCCAACAAGTCGAAAAAGCTATGAGAAAGAGTGGGTAATCAGATGGAACCTATGATCCAAGTCACCGATTTGCATAAGCAATTCGGAAAATTAGAAGTATTAAAAGGTATCTCGACGACAGTTACACGCGGTGAAGTCGTCGCTGTCATTGGACCGTCGGGATCCGGTAAATCAACATTTCTACGTTGTATCAACTTACTTGAACAACCAACGAGTGGAACGATCATCGTCGATGGTTTTGAACTGACGAAACCAAAAGCGAACATCTCGAAAGCACGTCAGAACATCGGAATGGTGTTCCAACAATTTAACTTGTTCCCACATAAGTCTGTTCTTGATAACTTGACGTACGCACCGATCAACGTCCTTGGTATCTCAAAAGACGAGGCAGTCAAGCGGGCAGAGACATTGCTTGAACGTGTCGGTCTAGCTGAAAAACGCGATAATTACCCGAACCAGTTGTCAGGTGGACAAAAACAACGGGTCGCAATCGCACGCGCTCTTGCGATGGAACCGAACGTCATGTTGTTTGATGAACCGACGTCAGCGCTTGACCCAGAGATGGTCAACGAAGTACTGGACGTCATGAAGCAATTGGCGGAAAGCGGAATGACGATGGTCATCGTCACTCACGAGATGGGCTTTGCCAAAGAAGTCGCGGATCGCGTCTTGTTCCTCGATGAGGGGATTCTGATGGAAGAAGGTTCGCCGGTCGAACTCTTCGACAATCCGAAGACGGACCGGGCGAAAAAATTCCTCGAAAAAGTTTTATGAGCACGGCACGCTAACTCTGAAGAGGGTTAGCGTTTTTCGGTTTTTAGTAGAGAGGGGAATAAGAATGAAAAAATTGCTTGAAGGTCATCATACTCGTCTGACGCGTTTTCAGTCGGAAGATACCGAAGTGATGCAACGTCTGCTTGACGATGCAACGTTTGCTCGTCATTTCAGTGCGACGCCATATCGTCACTTATCGAAGGAAAAGATTGAACAGATGATGGCGACTGATGCTCCGGAGACGTTTCGGTTTGCGATTCGTAACTTCGAAGATGAACGGATGATTGGTGTCGTCGCATTAGAAGATATTTTACCGACACATGGAACGGCATGGCTGATGATTGGCATCGATCCGGATTGTGAAGGACAAGGGTATGCGACGGATGCGCTACAGACAATCCTCGAATACGCCTTCTTAGAGTTGAACTTGTACCGGATTCAATTGACGGTCTTTGAGTATAATACACGTGCGGTTAAGCTGTACGAACGACTCGGGTTCGTACAGGAAGGAAGATACCGTGCCTTTTTACGACGAGACGGAGAGCGGCATGATATGTTACTGTACGGATTACTCGAACCGGAATGGAGAGATCGACAATGATTCAAGAAACGGAAATCTTCGTCCGGTCGTTTCACGCGACGGACTTTTCAGGTCATGATTATGCCCATATCGAACGGGTTCGCCGTTTAGCGTTACATATTGCCAAACAAGAAGGCGGGAACGTCAAAATCATCGAACTATCTGCCTTACTCCATGACGTAGCAGATAGTAAACTCGGGGGAACGGCAGAGACGGTCGCGTCCTTTTTGCAAGGAAAAGTGACGGAAGAAGAACAAGAACAAATTCTAGACATCATCACGAGCCTGTCCTATAAAGACGGTACACGCCCACCGATGCAAACAATCGAAGGGCAAATCGTTCAAGATGCTGATCGTCTCGATGCCATCGGTGCAATCGGGATTGCGCGCACATTTCAGTTCGCTGGTCGGTTCGGGGAGCCGATGCATGTACCTGGTCTAGCACCACGAGAACCGGGTGACCGAACGGGAGAGACGAGTGCCCTGAATCATTTTGAAGAAAAGTTATTCCGGCTAAAAGATTTAATGAATACGAACACAGCACTTCATTTAGCAGAGGAGCGACATCGCTACATGGAAGAGTTCGTTAATCGTTTTAAGCAGGAATGGGAGGGGGCTACGGGAGAAATAGGTGATATGTAAATCGATTTAAACACATAAGGCGCGTTGTCCGGTTCATTTTTCAGACAACGCGCTTTATGTTGTATTTAACTAAGGATGATGGCAGTAATTAACCCAAGTGCTGCGAACAGACCAACGATCGCACCACCTTCCTCGTGAGCTTCCGGCATCATCGTCGAAGCAAGCATCGCAATGATCCCACCGCTTGCGAAGCTACCGATCATGGCGAATTGCATGTCCGGGAGTTCTGCGAGAATCGTGTAGCCGGCGAGTGAGGCGAGGGCGGAGATCAACCAGACGACTCCCCACATCAGTAATACTTTGTTCTTCGAAAAGCCATCTTTTCGCAAACCGGTCGTACTCGATAAGCCTTCCGGGATGTTGCTGACGAAAATCGCCGCGACGAGTGCCGCGCTGACATTTCCCGATAACAGACTGGCACCGATCATGATTGATTCCGGGATCGCATCAAGAATCGTCCCGAAAAAAATCGCTGTTCCCGTGCCTTCGTTCCCACCAGACGAGCGTTTCCGTTTACTCGCGCCGCGTGACGAAACGAATAGGTCAAAGCCCGTAAAGACGAGTGCGCCGACAATGAAAGAGATTGCGACGACGAGTGTCGTTGATTTCTTTAATGCTTCATCGAGTAACTCGAACGTCGCTGCTCCAATCAAGATCCCGGTTCCAAACGACATGATGTAACCAATCAGGCGTTGCTTTAAGGGTAAGTACAATCCGAACAAAGCACCGATGACAACGGCACCACCTGCTAGCGCTCCCCAACCGAACGCTTCCCACATACGATCGCCTCCTTCTTGTCCTTTCTACCTGTTCTAGATAATTCATAAACATAGCGAAAAGAAAGAAAAATAGTTCGCGACGCATGCAAGGGGCTGACTTAAAAACAGAATGACGCGTCATTTCACGCCTTTTCCTCAGGGGAGACACAAGATCCTGTAGGAGTGACGTGAAACGCGTCATTCTTATCTTTGTGGAGACCGACTTCTTGAGTCATCCCATCTCAATCATTAGAACGGTTGTTTATTTAACCAATGTCCACCGTCAAGAGCGATACATTCTCCGTTCAAGTAGCGGGCTTGATCTGACACCATCCATGTTGCAAGTGTTGCGATCTCTTCCGGTGTACCGAATCGACCGAGCGGAACGTTGCGGCGAATTCGTTCCGCGTGTTCCGGTGACAATGCGAGTTTGTCAGCACCACCTGTCCGTTCGATCGGTCCCGGACTGATCGCGTTGACACGGGCTTGATATTTATAGCCCCATTCGACGGCAAGCGTCCGTGTCAAGTTCAGGACACCAGCTTTCGCAGCGGCGCTCGGAGCGACACCAGCGCCAGCCTGCCACGCATAAGACGCAACGATGTTGACGATTTGTCCGCCAACGACTTGATCTTCCTGCCATCCTTTGACCAGAGCGTGACAGCAGTTGAATGTCCCGTTGAGGACGATATCGATGACCGTCTTCCATCCATTCGGTGATAACTCGTCGGTCGGGCAGATGAAGTTCCCGGCAGCATTGTTGATCAATGCCTCGAGACGACCGAACCGTTCGCGTGCTTGATTGACTGCAGCCAGACAAGCGTCAGCGTCACGGACATCCATCTGAATCGTCAGATGTTCACCTTGAATCTGATCCAATGCTTCATCCATCAGTCGCAAGCGTTCCGCGTCGCGTCCTGTAACGACGACGTTCCAGCCGGCTTCCTTTAAGGCGAGCGCCATCGCTTTCCCCATTCCGTTCGTTCCACCCGTCACCATGATCGTTTGTGTCATATGATTTCCTCCTTTATGTAATGAATGAACCACCATTCATATTCTTTATTCAAAAAAGAAGGAGCGAACTCCTTCTTTTTCTGACTTATTGTGTTGCAAGAGCCGTATCTGTTAAGACAGGAACGACTTGTTTCTTACGTGAAACGACACCTTCGAGGTAAACAAGGTTGTTCGTCGCTTCAAGACCGTAAGCACGCTCGACGAGATTCGCTTCTTTCCCAAGGACGAGTCCAACAGAGTTGTTCGTCAAGATATCCGTGACGATGAAGACGAACAGATCAAGACCTTTTGCAAGGATGACTTCGTTGATCGCTGTTTCAAGTTCTGCTTGGCGAAGCAAGACTTCTGCTGTATCGACCGTGTTGACTTGAGCGATTTCGACTTTGAGTGTTCCCATCGTGAATTCTTTTGCATCAAGTGAGATCAATTCAGGAACGGTTTTCTTCGAGAGATCCGCTCCAGCTTTGAGCATCTCAAGACCGTAGACGTTCGCATCGACACCAGCGATTTCTGCGAGTTCACGCGCTGCGATGATATCTTGCTCCGTGCAAGTCGGCGATTTGAACAGGAGCGAGTCAGAAATGATCGCTGATAACATCAACCCAGCGATTTCTGGTTTGATGGCAACACCATGCTCTTTGTAGAGCTTGTTCAAGATTGTTGCTGTACAGCCGACCGGTTCTGCCCGGTAGTAAACAGGGTCTGATGTCTCGAAGTTTGCGATCCGGTGATGGTCGATGACTTCTGTTACGGTAACAGCGTCGATATCGTTCGCACTTTGTTGACGTTCGTTGTGGTCGACTAAAATGACGTGTGTTGCTTCCGTCGCGACTTCTGTCACGAGACGTGGTGCTGGAACTTTGAACGTATCGAGTGCGAATAACGTTTCATCATTCATTTCACCGAGGCGGATGGCTTCGGCATTGACACCGAGTGCTTTCTTTAATTCTGCATAAGCGATTGCCGATGTGATTGTATCGGTATCAGGATTTTTGTGACCAAATACTAAAACTTTTTCCATGACGTGTTCACTCCTCAATGATTGTTGTCTCGCCCTATAGTGTATCATATCTCCGATTTAGAAAGCGTTCATTTTCACCATGATACCAGCGATTTTTTCACTCCAGAAGGGGTCTGACGCGTAAAAGACGTTCATGCCTTTTTGTTTGTTCCCAAGGTACGCCCCGCGGAAATAACGTCCATCCCGATCGAGATAATCCTTTGCGATGAATCGACCGGTCTGCTCGATCGAGTCCGTCAAGGATTTATAGACGGTCGCATCTTCTCCCGGAGCGGAATCGGTCGCATTGACGCCGAACAAGTTATTTTTCTCGCGGGCAATCTCAGACCGTCCATAATCGGATTCGTGAATCGCATGTGCAAGCAGATAGGCCGCGTTGACACGGTATTTCTTTTCAACGGACTTAAAGACTTTTCCTTTACCGATCAAGGGACTGTCCGGTGCTTGCTCCTTGATGAACGCATCGAGTTGTTTCGCACTGAGATGCGTCGGTTTCGTCAAATCACGTGTTAATGTCTTCGATTCGACATATTCACTCGTCCGAGGCGTCGTTTTCGTCGCTTCACCGGCAACGATCAGTCCACCAAGTCCGCTGTCCGCGACGATGTAGTGAAGGAGACGATCACCTTTCGTCTGATAATACGATGCATTCGAGACACGTTCTGCCGGGAATGGGCGTAAGCGGTCCGTTGGGACATGACCCGTCACGCCGGCGATGCTGACACGACTTGTCTGTTCCCCGAATTCAAGCAACTGGACACGTGTGCCGGAAGCGACGTACGTGAGCCGTTTCTTTAACTCAGGGTCACGATGAATCGATAGGATACCACGATCGTCGACGATCCCAGTACCTGGTCCACCGAGGTAGACGTAGCGGTCGTCCGATGAACGTTTCACCGCACCACGCTGACCCGCATATTCCTTCGCTTCGGCGAACGTCTGGAAGTCTTGCTCGTTGATTTTACCTTTCTCATAGCGCTCAGCCGAATAAGGCGCAGGTGGGGTTAATGGGGTTAAGACGGTCTTCGGTTCCTCGCGGAGCCAAAAGAACAAGAGAACTCCGATGAGGAAGAAAAAAAGTAATCCTTTTATCGAACCGGTCCGGCGCACGGGGCGACCGGGGCGGATAGTGCGTGTCGTCAAAGTAAATCACGTCCTTTAAAAAGCAATGGACATTCGTGTCCAAGGTAGGTAGTCTAACAAAGAAAAACAAAAGGGGGTGAACCTGTTGCAAATCGGTTATCGCACGCTGAAGACAGCGGTCGCTGCTGCGCTCGCGATGTGGATCGCAGAACAGCTCAAGCTCGACTATTACGTCTTCGCTGCCATCATCGCCATCTTGAGCATCCAGTCGACACGAAAGAAGACGTTTCGGTCTTCTTACGAACGCATCATGGCATCATTACTTGCCATCGTGCTCGGATTCATTCTATTCGAGGTCATCGGCTATCGTCCGGTGACGTTATTGATCTATTTCATTTTATTCCTTCCATCCGTTCAACGCCTCCGACTTCAGGACGGTTTCATCACGAGTGTCGTCATTCTGACACATTTGTATACGGAGCGTCAGCTCAACCTGCACATCCTGTTAAATGAATCCTTATTGCTTGGCATTGGTGTTGGTGTCGGATTGCTTGTCAACATGTACATGCCAAGTCTCGATTTGTTGATTGACGACCGACGAGAAAAGATCGACCAACGGATCGCTGCCTTATTCTTCGAAGTCGCCGCTGCGATCGAGACAGGGCGGGTCAATCATCATGCGTTGACGCTTGACGAGACAGAACGTCTGTTACGTGAAGGGAAGGATGCCGCCTTAAAACGGATGGGAAACGCAATCGGTCGTCGGAACGATGATGAAGATTATGCCTACTTCCGGATGCGCGAACAACAATTCGAGTTACTGCGCGGTATCGTCCATCATGCCGAGGAACTCGTCCTCGTCGTCGAGGAAGGAAAAAAAGTCGCCGACTTCTTTCGGACGATTGGTGACAATGTCCGACCTGAAGCCGACGCAATGGTGTACATTTCAGAACTAGAGGCATTATTGACACGTTTTCGTGCCTCTGCCTTACCCGTCACGCGGGAAGAGTTCGAGGTCCGCTCTGCCTTACTGCATATGTTACAAGAAGCGGAGCAGTATTTACGTTTAAAACAACGTTACGTCAATCAAAAGAAATAAAACATCGTCGAAGCGAACGTACCGATCAGGAAGATTGCTAAAATCCCGATCGTCGTCCATTTGATGATGCGTTGTTGTTTCGATGGTTTTGCCATATCCACTACTCCTCTCTTACATCAACTGATTAATGCCATTGTACAAACAACCTTTCAGAAGTGCAAATGACGATGGGGATGGTATACTAAAAAAGCGCTAATGGATTGAAACATTAAGAGGAGGGTTTAGTCATGGTCAATGAACAACGCGTATTAGATACGTTTTTAGAACTTGTCCAGATCGATTCGGAATCAAAAGAGGAGGCACGGATTTGTGCTCACCTGAAAAAAACGTTCGAGGATCTCGGATGTGAGGTGTTCGAGGATGACGCTTCGTCCAAGACGGAACATAAAGGAAACAATTTAATCGTCACGCTTCCGGCAACAAAAGAAGGTGTCGATAAAATTTATTTCACTTCCCATATGGATACGGTATTCCCGGGGCAAGGTATTAAACCAATCATCGAGGACGGTTACGTCAAGACGGACGGCACAACGATTCTTGGGGCAGATGATAAAACAGGTCTCGCATCTCTGATCGAACTCGTGCATGTATTGAATGAAACGAAACAACCGCACGGAAAAATTCAGTTCGTCATCACAGTCGGTGAAGAATCTGGGCTCGTCGGTGCGATGGTGCTTGACCCATCAAAAATCGATGCCGATTACGGTTTTGCACTCGATTCAGATGGAAAAGTCGGAGACATCATCACGGCTGCCCCAACACAAGCAAAAGTCAATGCGAAGATTTTCGGGAAAACAGCTCACGCTGGTGTAGCACCGGAAAAAGGTGTCTCGGCGATTACGATTGCTTCGAAAGCGATCGCGAAAATGCCGCTCGGTCGGATTGATGAAGAGACGACAGCGAACATCGGACGGTTCAGCGGTGGTGGTCCATCAACGAACATCGTTTGTGATTATGTAGAAATCTTCGCGGAAGCACGGTCACTCGTCGCTCCGAAGATGGAGGCACAGACAGAGAAGATGAAAACGGCGTTCGAAGAAGCAGCAGCAGAGCTTGGTGGTCGTGCTGAAGTCGAAGTCAAAGTCATGTACCCGGGCTTCAAGTTCGAGGATGGAGATCAAGTTGTCGAAGTCGCGAAAGCAGCGATCACACAACTCGGACGCACGCCACGCCTCTTACATTCTGGTGGCGGATCAGATGCCAACGTCATTGCTGGTTTTGGTATCCCAACGGTCAACTTGGCGGTCGGATATGAAGATATCCACACGACAAATGAGAAGATGCCAATCGAAGAACTCGTCAAAACAGCGGAACTTTGCGTGACGCTAGTTGATTACATTACGAACAAATAAGCTGATGAAACACAAAAAAGAGTGTACCGCAACATTGCGGTACACTCTTTATCATTGTACGATTAAACTACTTGAGGACGATCAACATATTCCATAGACTCTAGAACGAGTTCTTCAGTACATAATAAGGTCGAAGCGATTTCATCGATTTGAATCGACTTTCCGTATTTTTGCCGATAACTCTCGTTCAGTTTGCGGGCTTCCCGGACGATGCGGGCATAGGTCCGTTCAATCTTAGTCATGGAAAAAACCACCTTCCAAATCTGAATAGGTACAGTTTACCATGCTTCAACAGAAGAAAGGTGTATTTTGTGTATGAAAAATGATAATTTTACGAAAAGGGGAAAAAGATGGAATTTTATTTTTTAGGGACAGGAGCCGGTATGCCGTCGAAACAACGAAACGTCACATCGATTGCCTTGTTACACCCCAAAATGACCTGGTTGTTCGATTGTGGAGAGGCGACACAACATCAAATCTTACACAGTCCGATCAAACCACGGAAAGTCAACGCGATCTTCATCACCCATTTACACGGGGATCATATCTTTGGGTTACCAGGATTCATTAGTACAAGAGCAGCGCTAGAAGGAACGACACCGCTAACGATCTATGGACCGACCGGGATCAAAGAATGGATGGACGCGACATTACGCATCACAGGAACATATCTACGCTATCCACTCCGGATCGTTGAAGTCGAAGACGGTCAAACCTATGAACAGGACGGATTCCGCGTGACGGCGCGGTCGCTTGAACATCGCTTCCCGGCGTTCGGGTACCGACTAGAAGGACCAGAAGAGCGGGGTGCTTTGCGTGTGGATGCACTGAAGGCACTAGGCGTTCCTTCCGGTCCGATCTATCGCCGAATCACACTGGAAGAAACCTTCGAATTCGAAGGAACGGTCTATCCATCGTCCGACTTTTTGGAGTCGCCAAAACCGGGTGTCAAGCTAGCCGTTCTTGGCGATACGATGCCGTGCGCGGCCTCGGTCGAACTGGCGCAAGATGTTGATGTATTAGTTCATGAAGCGACGTTTGCCGATCGAGAAGTCGAACATGCGGGACGCTTCGGTCACTCGACCGCTCGACAGGCAGCCGTCATTGCAGAAACGGCACAAGCGAAAAAGCTTCTATTGACGCACGTATCCGCTCGTTATGTCGATCAAGAAGAAGTACTGGAACAAGAGGCGCGAGAAGTATTCGCGAACAGCCATCTCATGTTTGATCACCGGGTCGTCCCGGTCAAAGGATAGACGATGGACTTTCTTATTCTATGGGCACTCTTTTTACTGGCTGCTAGCGGATTAGGATTTTTGCTCGAACGTCGGACGGAAAAAGAAAAATACTTGTACATGAAGTTCATTTTTTATGCGTGTCTCGGGGCCGTGTCGTTTCCAGTCTATGATATTCAGTTACCGCTCGGCATCATCATTTTTCTGATCGTTCTGCACCCGAAAAAGAACTCGCGTTATAAACGGTACATGGCACTCTTTGGGTTCTTATTCTTCCTGTTCCAACTCTTTCTCGGTCCGTTTGATGCTGGGATGTTGCGGGAAGAAACACAACAGATTGGTCGCGTGACGATCACGGATGACTCATTCGACAGCTTCCTTTCTCAAATCGAACGACGTGTCGGTGAAGAGGGACTGCGGATGGAACAAAGTCAGTTGATGTTCGATCGTGGCGGAAATCTCCGGAACGCCTCGTTTGAGATGCTCGTTGAAACGCCGAAACGCTTCATTCGTTACGATGTGAGTTACCAGGAGCTGACAGGAACGATTTCCTATCGACCACGTGAAGAGTTGACGACAAAATCGTTGACGTCGTATTACCAGAAACTGATTGATGCGAATCAATCGTTTGAGACGTTGCGAAAGCTTTCGATTCATGAAATCTTACATGATTCCAAAACACCCTATGTCGAGATGGATCTCGATGGGCTCTATGAAACGTTTAGTCTGCAGGATGCAACGGTCTTCTTGATTGATGACGAAGGAAAACTGATTCCGTACGTCAATACAGGGGACGATGTCTTAGCGAATGCGGTCCGTCTGACCTACTACCGTTCTGACGGTCAATCCTTACGCGATAAAACTATTCTGTTATATAATTACAGCTTTGAGACATCAAGGCGAAAAGGAGTCGTACGATGAAAAAATGGTTATTTGCTGCAAGTATCGTGTTACTTGCCGGTTGCGCGGAAGCAAAAGAGGAACAACAAACGGCGTCTTGTGAGGCGGAAGTCAAGGTATCAGTCGTGGATCACGTCAAAGATAAGACGTTGTTTGATAAAGACGTATGCTTGAACGAAAACGATACAGCACTGGATGCACTTGAAGATACGACGCTCGATGTCGTCAAAACAGGTAAAGGTGAGATGGCATATGTCACGGCAGTCGATGGGATTCGAGAGAAATCAGCTGGAGCAGGTAGTGGCTGGGTCTTCGGGGTCAACGGCAAACCAGGCGAAGTCGGTGCCGGAAGTTATGAACTGAAAAAAGGAGATCGTCTCGAATGGCGATTTGAAAAAGATGCAATGGCTTATTTTGAGTAAACCAGAACGGGAGCGACTTCACCCAGTGAACGTCGCTCTCTTTTTCATCGGAATGATTACGATCCCGTTCGTCCTCACACATGATCAATCCGTGATCGTCGTCTATCATCTGCTCTTGTTCATATTCGTTCAAGAACGGACTGTGTTTCGCTATTTGGTCCTCCCGGCTCTTTATGCCGTCATGATGTGTGTTCCGCTTCTTTATGGTGCAAGCATTGACACAGTAGCGATTTATGACACGACGGTCCAAGTGACGTTATTCATCACGTCGAGTCAATGGATTTTTACGTTGGTTCGACTCGATCAGATGGGTCCGTTGTTTCGTTTCTTACCTCGACTGACACGATTGACGGGTATGGTGCTGGCGCTGATTCCATCTTTCTTGCGAACCTGGCCCGAAGTCAAGATGAGTCATCCGGATGCGTCGCTTGCTGTTCGACTGGAGCGGATGGCCGCCTATCATATCGTACCGATCGAAGCGGTGCCGTCTCGCTTAAGACCGATCACGCGACGTGATGTTCAGATAGGCTTATTGCTTGCGACAGGATTGGCTCTTTGTCTGACACCATGGGCAATCATTCCGGCGATGATTTTGCCTATAGCGCTATTATTTACAAAAGGGGGAATCCGGGATGCCTATCATGTATACCGACACCGATCGCGAAGAGCGACTACGTCAACAGGCGGGCGAACATGATCAATCGGTCTTGACACCCGAGCGGTTGCTTCATGGACGTGTCCGAGATCTTCTGGCGACGGGTTCCTTGTTTCGGGCAGGAGAACTCGCGACCTTGCTTGGGCTAGAAGCTTTTTTTGAAGCGGAGTCCAGTGAGCTCTCTTCCGGAGAACAACAGCTCGTCGGTCTCGGTCATGCGTTGTCTTCGTCACCAAATACCCTGTTCTTGTCGGAACCGTTTCTCTTTCTTGATCATGTCAGGCGAAAGCGATTAATGGGATTGCTTGAAGAAATCGAACGACGGTTTGGTTGTCAGATTCATTGCTCGATGACGATACAATCCGATTTGTCCATCACGAGTCGCGCCACTGAACTGACAGGTCGTATCCTGAATCGGATCGAAAACGTCCAACACCGTTATCCGTTACAGACACGCTATGCACTCGTGACAGAAAAATTGTCGTTTCACCAAGGTGAACGCATTGCGATCGTCGGTGCGAATGGTAGTGGGAAGTCGACGTTACTACGGCTCGCGCTTGGTGTCGAGCGACCGCTATACGGAAAAGTCCGGCGGTCGGGGGAGACGCATTATGTACCAGCGCATCCGATGCTTGCGCCATTAGACGATCGAAGCGGTAGTTTTACGATGCAAAAAAAACGTCTCTTGGACGGTATCGATTGGAGTAAAGACAGCTATTACTTTGATGAACCGACGGCTGGACTTGATGACAGCGCACGAATGGCTTTTGTCGCATCGTGGAAGCAGAATCCGACGAATCTGATCGTCATGGCGACGCATGATCCAGTTCTCATTCGGGCAGCACAACGGGTCATTTATCTCGTGCACGGAGAGGTTGCTTTCGATGGACCGACGAAGCATTTTTTACAAGAAAGTCGGTTGTTCGTATGATCGTCGCAACGGTTCTAATCGTTTGTCTGTTTTTAGTCATGTTCGAGAGACTTCAGATGACGGATCAACGATTACGGTTCATCGCCATCATCACGGCAGCGGCAATCGTCGGACGATTGTTGTTCTCCAGTTTGCCGAATGTCCAGCCGGCAACGGCACTTATCTTGTTAGTATCCGTCTTCATCCATCCGATCGTCGGAGCCATTTCTGGGATGCTTGTCGTCGTGTTAACGAGTTTGTTTCTCGGAAGCGGTCCGTTCGTCCTCTTTCAGGCGCTGGCGTATGCAACAATTGCCAGTCTAGGATTCGTTCCGTTTCTTCGTTACCGGATCGTATTGACTGGGTATGGATTTCTCGCTGGTTTCTTATATGGATGGGTGAGCAATCTCGGGTTCTTGGTATTGACCGGATTCTCGTGGCAAGCTTTTTTGACACTGCTTGTAGCCGGGGGAACGTTTGATATGCTTCACGGATTCAGTAACGCGATATTCATTTGGATATTGTTTCCGATTTTTTTACGAATTATGCATTCATTCGATGAAAAGAGGGGTACAGAATAGTAACATACCGAACAGGAGGGAAGGCATATGCTGGGATCGTCGATTTCGCTTGCTTATGTCGTCATGTTGCTCATCGTCTCGAGTGTCGGCTTAGTGTTTGGAAGTATTCTGTTGATGAAAGGTACGATTAGAGGACGTTATGCTGCTTGTTACTTACTTGCTGCCGCCATCTTCCCAAGCGCCATGCTCATTACCTCATCAGAAGGATTACTTTGGCAACATTTACGATTCGAGAGTTCATGGTTCCTCGCGATTGTCTCCTGGTTACTCGTCTTATCGACGGGCTACATCGTCTCGATCACGGGTGCGCTCGTCATTCGTTATCTGTATCGCTATACGACGACCTTTGATCGCGTCAAACGTTATGCGACGCGGCGTTTTCGTCATCACGAGGTATAAATACAAAAACGGAAGAACCAGCTATCTGGTCCTTCCGTTTTTTCATGAATTCGCGTACAGGAGTTCTTCTTCTGTCGAGGATTCTTGTTGGCGAGCAGGGTCTTGAATGCGACCGGTCACTTCTGTCAGGAGACGGCGTGGCAAGAGACGAGATAAGGAAACCATGGCGCGGTTGCTAGCACCTGGAACGACGACGCGGCGTCCTTTGAGCATGCCACGGTACCCGGCGAATGCGACGAGGTGTGACGGCATACTCTTGAATGGTAGCGTGATGTTCGCCCGATCGAAGAAGTTCGTATCGGTCGGTCCCGGGCAGAGACAAGTCACACTGACACCCGAGCCGTCGACTTCTGTCGCAAGTGCTTCCGAGAACGACAGGACATAGGCTTTCGTTGCGTAGTAGACACTCATGTAAGGTCCTGGCATGAAGGCAGCGACCGACGCAACATTCAGGATGCGTCCAAAGCCACGTTCAACCATTCCTGGTAAGAGACGTTTCGTCAAATCCGTCAAGGCGACGACGTTGACCTGGATCGAGTTAATGTCTTCTGTTGGATCGATTTCCGCAAAGCGTCCTGACGTGGCGAAGCCGGCGTTATTGAACAATAGATCGACTGTCAATTCTTGTTCCTCTAAGTATTGCACGAGACGATCAACGCTGTCGCTTAGTGATAAATCAGCAGCGAATACATAGACTTTGATCTGATAGCGTTTTTCAAGGACCTGTTGAAGCTCCTTCAATTTCTTCTCATTGCGGGCAACGAGTACACAATCGAAGCCATCTCGCGCCGCGAGGACAGCGAGATCCAGTCCGATTCCACCCGATGCACCGGTAATCAGTGCCGTTTTTCGTAACATAGGACATTCCTCCATTCGAAATCGTGAATCTGAGTCTAGTGTATACCATTCCATACCGTTCCCGCGAATCCTGTTTCGTAAGCATTTACTTTTCTTATCACTGGTCCAACCAGTATGATAGAACAGTAGAGGGGAAGTGGAACAGATGAGGAAAAAAGTAACCGTCGCCTTGTTGCTCGCGACGTTTTTAGCCGCGATCGAGGGGACGATCGTTGCAACAGCAACACCTGTCATGGCGAGTGAATTGAACGGGGCGAAATTAGTCAGTTGGATCTTTGCCGGGTTCTTATTGTTCATGGCGGTATCAACACCGATTTACGGAAAGATGGCAGATTTATATGGTCGAAAACGGGTTCTGTTATTCGGGATCGGCGTCTTCACCGTCGCTTCGTTAGCCTGTGGACTCGCTCAATCGATGGAGATGTTGATCGTTTTCCGTGCCATCCAAGGTATCGGGGCAGGAGCTGTATTACCGATCGCGATGACGATCATCGGTGATTTGTATACATATGAGGAACGAGGGAAAATCCAAGGAGTGCTCAGTGCCGTGTGGGGGATTTCGGGTGTCGCTGGACCACTCGTCGGTGGATTCCTCGTCGAATCGCTTTCGTGGCGGTATATTTTCTTACTAAACGTACCGTTTGCCTTATTGTCGTTTTTCATGATCGTCGTTTACTACAAAGAGACGGTCAGGGAAACGGAGCGGAAAATCGATTACCGGGGTGCCTTATTGTTTGCGCTCGGGATGAGTGCGTTTCTGTACGGTTTATTGTCGGGCAGTGAGTCGGAGACGTTCTTGCGGCCGATCATTCTAGCGAGCTTTTTCATTAGTTTCGTATTATTGTTCACGTTTTATCGGGTCGAGAAAAAGGCGAGCGATCCACTCTTGCCACCAGCAGTCATTCGCCATCCGGTCATTCTCGTGATCAACTTAGCGGTCTTCTTTTCCGCCTGGGTACTCGTCTCGATGTCGGCATATATTCCGATTTTTGCCCAAGGGGTACTCGGCAAGAGTCCGACCGAAGCTGGTTTCATGTTGATGCCACTGTCGCTTTTTTGGACGCTGACCGCCATTATCGGTGGACGGACGATTGGTGCCGCCTCACCCCGGTATCGGACGATGACAGGAATGGGACTGCTGATCGTCGGTACAGTGATTTTATCGTTGATCACGCGCGAATCAAGTGATGTTTTCATCTATCTTGCCGTTTCGCTGATCGGAATTGGTTTTGGTCTCTCACAACCCGTCTTCATGGTCGTCCTGCAGACTTCCGTCGATTGGTCACTTCGTGGCTCAGCGACGGCCGTCAACTCGTTCTTGAGTACGACGGGACAGACGCTCGGTGTTGCGATCTTCGGTACGATTTTCAACCTATCCATCCTTCGTTCGTTTTCAGCGTCGGACACGCTCTCAGGGTACGCGATTGATCCATTCTTCCAATCGAGTACGGCAAAAACGTTCGGACAGGATGTGCAGTATGCGGCAGAAATCGCGTTATCACATGGATTACGTTACGTCTTCATCGGTGGCGTTCTTTGTGCCATTCTCGCGTTTGCGATGACATGGCGTTTACCGAAAGTTCGACCTGACGATCCACGATCGTAATGAAAAAGCGAACCAGGATGGTGATCATCCTAGTTCGCTTTTGTCATTAAGAAGATTGACTAGTGGCACTCTCACGCTGGGCGAGTTGTTCGCGAATATCGCGTTCATTGCGTCGGAGGAACAATCCGATGCCGATCAACAGTAAGGCAGCACCAGTGATTTGAATCCACGTCAACTTCTCGTCAAACAGATAATATCCGAAAATCATCCCCCAGACCGCTTCACCAAGAATCGTGATGCTGACGATGCTGGCACTGACACGAGCGAGCGCCCAGTTGAATAAATTGTGACCGAGTAACGTCGGGAAGACGGCGAGAAGAATATACAGCCACCAATCCTGTTGGAACGCAGCAACGAGATTCGTTGATTGAATCAATGATAACAAAAGTAAGACGAGCGACGCGACAGCGTAGACACCGAACGAATAGAGGTTCGTCGAGACGCTTGTGCGGACGTGTTGACCGAGCAACCAGTAACCAGCGACTAAAATCGTTGCGAGCAAGGCAAGACCGTCCCCGATCAAGGCGCGCATGCCGACAGCGATATCTCCATAAGCGACGAGACCGCCACCAAATAAGGCGACAGCGACGAACAGGAGTGCTTTGCGCGACGGGTGTTGTTTGAAGAATAACGCGTTACCGGCCAGAACAAAAATCGGACTCGCGGTCACGAAGAGCGTTGAGCTCGCAACTGTCGTATAATCAAGAGAGAGGAACCACAGCCAAAAATGCCCGGCGAGCAAAATGCCACTTAATAGCATATGCCGGATCGTTGACGAACTGAGTTGCAACAGTTCCTTCAATCGAATGAGCGGGAGCAACAACAAGGTCGAGAACAACATGCGGTAAAAGGCGACAGCCTCGATCGGTGTCTCCGCCCACTTGACGAAGATTGCCGATGTTGAAATAAAGAATAAAGCCATGAATAACGTAAAATAGGGCATGGGTACCTCCACATGTCTGAAGTAAGGAAATGAGGGTGAAGCGTGTGCAATTGATCATTGCTGAAAAACCAAAACAAGCGGAAAAACTGGCAGCTCCGTATCCATCGGTGAAGCGGGACGGCTACATTGAAATCAAACCATGTGACCGGTTTCCGCAAGGAGCAAAACTCGCTTATGCGGTCGGACACTTATGTGAACTGCAGGAGCCAGCGCATTATGACGCCAAATGGAAACGATGGAACTACGATCATCTGCCGATCATCCCGGAACGATTTGATTACCGACTGGCAAAAGGCAAGAGTAAACCATACCAGGTCATCAAGAAATTATTGAATGAGCGGACGACGACTTCCATCATTATAGCATCGGATGCCGAGCGAGAGGGAGAGGCAATCGTCCGATTGATCTTACGTCTCGCGAACAACGCAAAACCGTTGCAACGACTCTGGATTTCGAGTTTGACGCCTCAAGCCGTTGACCATGGTTTTGCGAACCTGCTCGATGGTAAGGAAACGGAGAACATTTTTCACGAGGCGATGAGTCGCGCTTGCGCCGATTGGTTGATCGGGATGAATGCGTCCCGTGCGTATACGACGTTACTGAAGAAGAAGGGCATCGCCGACGTCTTTTCCCTCGGACGGGTCCAGACACCGACGCTCGCACTGATCGTCGAACGGGAAAAACAGATCGAGAACTTCCGACCAGAGACGTACTACGAAGTCGAGGCGGATTTTACGCGATACAAAGGAAAATACATCAATGCGAAGAAACAGACGAAGCTGAGTGACCGGGATCAGGCACAAGCGATCGTGAATCGGACGAAAGGAACCGGAGTCGTCGCATCAATCGAGAAAAAGCGGCAGACGGAACGACCACCGTTTTGGTTCAGTTTATCGCTCTTACAAACAGAAGCGAGCCGACGGTTTGGTCTCGGTGCAAAAGAGACGCTCGATATCGCGCAAAAACTCTATATCCGTGGTTGGATCAGTTATCCGCGAACGGACTCTTCCTTCGTGACGAAAGAGGAGGCAGGACAGTTCCCGGTCATTCTTGATCGGTTACTGAAGCAAGCGGAATATAGTCCAATCAAGGATGTCCTGACGAACAATCCGGTTAACGATAAGCGCTACGTCAATCCGGCAAAGGTCAGCGATCACTATGCGATCATTCCAACAGAAGAAGCGGGTGCCGTCGCGAAGCTCTCCGGACGAGATGCGCAAGTCTACGACTTAATCGTTCGCCGTTTTCTTGCTGCCTTTGCACCGGACGCCGTCTCGGAGAAGACGGAAATCGTGACGACGCGTGAGATGGACCGTTTTTTGACGCGCGGCAGTCGGACGATTGATCCGGGCTTTAAACAGGTCTTACAAATCGAGTCAAAGGAAGTCGAGTTACCAGCCGTCGAACAAGGACAAGAGATGCCGATCAAAGGCTGTCGTCTGCTTGAGAAACAAACGGAGCCGCCGAAACGCTATACGGAAGGGACGCTCATCCTCGGTATGAAAACAGCCGGTAAATTACTCGAAGATGAGCTGCAAGCGATCATGAAGGAAGTCGAGGGACTTGGGACGGAAGCGACCCGTGCCGGGATCATCGACGGACTAAAACGGCGGGAATACATCAAACTCGTCAAAAAAGAGATTCATCCGACGCCAAAAGGTCGGATCTTGATCGATGCCGTGACGGGAAGCATTCTTGCTTCGCCAGAGATGACAGCGAAGTGGGAGAGCCGTCTTGAGCAAATCGGTAAAGGGGAAGCGTCGGCTGCCCAGTTCATTGAACAGGCGAAAAAATTGTCGGAGCATCTCGTCGTCGATGCCAAACAACGAATAGAACAACTCACCGTTGATCCGACACAAGTCAAAAGCAAGTCCCCGCGGGGGGCAACGAATCGTCCGGTCGGTCCGTGCCCGCTGTGTCAATCAGCAGTGCTTGATCGTGGGAAGTTCTATGGCTGCAGTGGCTATCAAAAGAACAACTGTGGTTTTACGTTACCGAAAACGATCCTTGGTGCCCGACTGACGCAAACGGAAGTCAAAAAAGTACTAGCGGGTCAAAAAACAAAGCCACTCGAGATGAAAAAAAATGCGCGCCAGTTTAAGGCGATGCTCTATCTCGAACGCGATCAATTAAAATTCGAATTCACGAAAGGGGAAGACTGATGCAATACGAACTGATTCAAAATCAAACGTTTCGTCCTGTCTTTGAACGACTGTTACAAGAAGGGCGCCGCTTGACGGTCTGGTTTCCGGACCACATTGAGGTACAGTCGGCAGAAGGACTGGTCGAAGAAGCAGAAGAACTGTTTGGTGTGACTGCGGAAGTGATCGATGATCCACAATCATTCGGAAAACACATCCTACTTCCGTACTTGACGGAAGTCGAGCACCGGGAAGATGGATTCATCCGCTACGAAGCTGAGCTGACGGAAGAATTACGCCAACTCGTACGCGAATTGACGTTACCGATGCTGACGGAGGGCGACTTCGAAGTGTTGTATTCATATCAAATCGAGACGGAGACGGAACGCTTCTTCGTTGAAGACTGGTTCCAAGCTGATTTGCAAAAACTACCTAACTAAGTGAAACTTCCTTGAAGAGGATGACGTAGGATAAGTGATCGTCATCATTCTATTCATTTGGAGGGTTCACTATGTTCACAGTAGCATTCATGGAAAGCGAACTGGGAGGCGATGGCTTCTTCTCGGGCATGCCGATTTTCATGGTCGGATTTTTTGTTCTCATCATCGGGTTCATTCTGTTTGGAGTCATCTCTGCAGCCTCAAAGGGAATCTCAACGAATTCATTGACGCAACAACTGCGCGAGCATGCGGCGCGTCTCGTCAGTCCGGATGAATCGGATGCACTGAATTACGTCGCTTACTTAGAAACGTTGACAAGTTTTCCGGTCGAAAAGACGAATCTCGAACCGTTTCGGATTGCGACTGGCATCTTAAGGCTCGTCCAAGGAACGGATCAAATTTCCGAAACGACGAAAAAACAAGTCATCGCTCAGTACTTACGGCTCGGTATTTTGGATGCGGATCATTTAGCGGATGAACAGCCGGTCCGGAGCCATAGCCATAGCCATCACCATCATCATTAAAAAAAGGGTCCTGAGGGGCTCTTTTTTTGTTGAAAACGATCGAATCGTGACATCTAATTGTCATATACAACGATTTAGATTAAAGTTGTATGAAATTGAAATCTTTTTGAGCAGAATGCTGTGTATCGGTTGAAAAAAGTTTACAATGAATGGACGGGAATACCTTTATTGCTGGAGAAAGATAAAGGGAAAGGAGTTGAATTCCTTTAATGAAAACATGGCTGAATCGAACGATTGGACGGCAAATCATGTCTGCGTTTTATGTGATTTTTCTGACACTGCTGCTAACGACAGGTGGTGTCTACCTATATACGAAACAACAGGTGGATGAATCACGCCAAGAGTTAAAGATGTTAAACGAACATCGGACACGGGCGACGGATTTGTACGAATCATGGCAAAGCATGCAGTACGAGATGCGTGGCTTCGTCTTGCTTGGTGACGAAGAGATGTTAAAAGAAATCGAAGCAAAGAAAAATGGCATCAATCAACAAACGACATGGTTCGAGCGCAATGCACGCTTCAAAGAAGAACGGCAGTATGCAACGGACGCACGGGAACTCTATACAGCGTATACCCAACGCGTCATGCCGAGCCTCGTCAATTATGTCGCGGCGAAAAAAGACGGCAAAGTGACGGAACCGTTCTTGAAGATGCCGACGCTTGGAAAGGTCACAAAATCAAAACCACTCGATCCACAGCGGAAGTTTAACATCAAGACGAAGAGTGCGGCTGATATGAGTTCAAGTATCGTTGATATGGAGACGGTCTTCACAAAATATCGTAATTCCTTAAACGATCAAGAGATGGCAGCGCAAGAGCGGCTTGGTAAACAAGTCAACTCGTCGCAAATTCTCGGAGCAGTCAATATCGCAATCCTCTTATTGATTACTCTCGTTTTCGTCCGACCATTCGTCCGCCGCTTGACGCGTCAGTTGCGTCAGTTGAACCGGGAAAGTGGACGACTCGCTAAAGGTGAGGATGCGACACCAATCGTCATCACGAATCGTCAAGATGAGATTGGTGAATTGACGACGACGTTCAACCAGATGGCAGCCGCCATTTCCGGGCAAAAACATCAACTCGTCGCAAGTAACGACGAACTACAAAGTCAACAGGAAGAATTAATTGCCCAGCAAGAAGAGCTTCAATCGCAACAGGAAGAGCTCGAAGAAGCACTCGACATCACGTTGCGTAACGAGACGCATTTGCGTTATCGCAATGAGTTGACCGAGACACTCGCGTCTCGTGAAACGTTGACGGCGTATCCAGCGATCATCGAAAAATTGATCACGATTACCGATGCGGAGCTCGGAGCAATCGTCTTCTTAGAGCAAGACCGCTATACGGATCTCGTCTCTTACGGAATGACGGCAGCTCAGGAGCACCAGTTATTACATGCTTCGACGTCATTACTCGAACGCACACGTCAAAACAAGCGAGCTGTTCGCTCGACGAAACAAGTCGCGAGTCATCATCCGCTCCCATATCCGTACACGATGTACGAAATCGTCGTACCGGTGATGGATCCAGCGACGAACACGATGATTGCAAGCATTTATCTCGTTCGTTACCGGGATGCCTTTACGGAAGAGCAGACGAACGAAATCTGGTCGTTCTCCCGTCAATTGGCACTCTCCTTGCTCCGGATGCGCGTCTTCGAAGAAGTCGAACGAGAACGGGAAAAGACGTCAAAACTTCTCCATTCGATTCGGGAAGCGGTCATCTATATCGAAGGAGAAACGATTTTTGCTAATAAACCATTGCTCGCTTTATTCCATCATCCGGCGCACGATCAAGTGGCGGAAGAAGGATTGATGACGCTCGACGTCAAAATCGAAGAGTTGGCAGTACAGGTTGATCAACATGAGGCGTTCTTAACCTACATGGATCATGTCTGCAGTCAGGAAATTCCGACGGAGAGCTTGGCATTGTCCTTAAACAAGGAAGAGCGATTCGTCACGTTATATGCAGAGGAAATCCATTACGGTGGTTGTTTCCGCGGTACGATGCTCGTCTTACGTGACGTGACGGCAGAGACGGCGATCGACCGGATGAAATCGGAATTCGTCTCGACCGTATCGCATGAGTTGCGGACACCGCTTGCCTCGATTTACGGCTATACGGAATTGATGCTCGCGCGCGACGTCCAGGAATCAAAACGTCAACGGTATCTCGAGACGATTCATGCAGAAACCGAACGGTTGACGAACCTCGTCAACGACTTCCTCGATGTCCAGCGCATGGAATCGAGTCAGCAACAGTATGACTTTAAACCGCTTGATCTGACGAAAGTCATTCAGGAAACGGTCGAGTTCCATACCGCTTCGGCAAAAGATCACGAGCTAGTCCTTGATTTTGAAGAAACGACGACGGGGCGGATTCATGCTGACGAACAAAAAATGCGTCAGCTGTTCACGAACCTGATCAACAATGCAATCAAGTATTCACCGGATGGTGGTCAAATCACGATCACGATGCGTCAAGTCGAAGATCGTGTCCAGCTGAAGATCGAAGATGAGGGAATCGGCATTCCGCGTCATGCGTTACCACAACTGTTCAGTAAGTTCTACCGTGTTGATAACTCGGATAGTCGAAAAATCGGCGGTACCGGTCTTGGTCTTGCGATTTGTCAGGAAATCGTTCGTTCGCATGAAGGAATGATTCATGTCGAATCAACGGAGGGTGTCGGTTCAGCGTTCATCGTCGAACTACCGATCGTCCAGTCCGTCGTACCGGTCACAGAATCGGCAGAGGACTGTTAATGTCAAAAGCGTTCTTTGATTTTTTCAATCAAAGGGCGTTTTTTTGTTGGTTTCCTTTGCAAAACGGGAACGGATTACTATCAAACAGAAAGGAAGTGAGGAGATGCGGCGAAGCAGGTGGCCATGTTAAGTCCGACGATCACTCATTTTGTGGATCCTGATTGAAGCCAGTAGTTCGTTCATTCCAGCATATGTGATTGAACGTTTTTACTGGGAAGACCGAGGAATGAGTATTGCCGACGTCGTCATCGCAGAAATCGTCTTTGCTTGGGTCATGTTGATTGGTGAGATCCCGTTCGGTTTGTTATCCGACCGGTGGGGTAGAAAGCCGTTCATTCTGGCTGGTTTCGTATGTGAGTGGTTATCGTTTACGGTGTTGCTTGAAGCCTACTCATTACCTGCTTTCCTCTTGGCGATGGCCCTTGCTGGCATTGGTAGCGCAGCACTTAGTGGAGCGCTTGAAGCCCACGTCTATGAAACATTGCGCATGCATAGGAGAGAAGAGCGATTCGAGACGGTCTGGCGAGTGATTTCAATCGGTGGTTTGTTGACGTCTGGACTTGCGGCACTCGTCGGGAGTTACGCCGTGCGATCGGTAGACTTGATCTGGCACTATCACGTGTCTTGGTGGGTTTTGCTCGGAACAGTACTCCTGACGTTTTTCTTAAAGGAAGCATCGCGAGAACAAGACGGAGAGACGAGTTCGTTGAAGACATTGCTAAACGGTTTTTCGTTTCGACGCGTCTACGTCCGAATTCTTTGTCTTGTCTTGTTATACGGGGCGACGATTGATTTCGTTGATGAGTTTTGGCAACTCTATCTACGGGATCAAACGATACCGATGGTCCATTTCGGATTCGTCTTCGTGTTATTCCAAATCATGCAGGCGATTGGTGCGTCCTTATCTCGGTTCCGATCGCCCGTCGGATGGGCGATGATCTATATCGTGTGTCTTGCCGGATTGTCGGTTGCCTCTCCGCTCGTCAGTATCGGTTTACTCGGTATGCTGTACTTGTGCTATGGCTGGGCTGAGCCTTATGTGACCACTGTCATCCAAGATGTTGCGCCGACAAATGGACGCGCAACGTTTACGTCGCTGATCTCAGTCATTGAACGTTTAGCTGTGCTTGGAACCGGTACGCTATTCGTCTTCGTCGAACGTGTCTTCTCGCTTCAGATGACCTATGCTGCGCTCGGTCTCGTCTCACTTATATTGCTTCTGTTGTATAGTGTGACGCGAACGCGTCAGAACTGAATCAAAAAAAGGACAAAGGTGCATTGACCTTTGTCCTTTTGACTGTCATTTATTACGACACGTGTCGTTGCTCCTGAGAGGAACGTGCCAATACCTGGCGAGCCGGTTGCCACATCAACAAAGAGAGGGCTCCTGCGAGCGCATAGACAAGCTCGATCGCAAACAAATCGGCAAGCCATCCGAACAATAGACTGCCGAGGCAGAAACAGAGTGCATAAACGGTTTGTTGCACGCTATAGACATACGGTAACCGTTCGAGTGGTGTCGTCTTTTGCAACAACGTATTCAGCTCAATCGCCCGGACTTGACTCGCAAACCCTTGGATCAGACAAGCGATCACGGCAAGTGTGACGATTGGAGCGAAAGCAAACAAGAAGGTCGCAACAATCGAAAAGCCGATACTACGATAAAGCAACGAACGCGTTCCACGACGACGTAACATCATGTAACTACCGGCGATCATGCTCAGCAGATAGAAGGCATTTAGAATGCCCCACCAGCGTTCCGATAGCTGGAAATGTGTATCGATGTAGACGAGGAACAGAGCAGAAATCCAAGCCGTACTGACGAACGCATCGATTCCGACGAGATACGTGTTGGCTTTCGCGAAAGGATGCGTTCGCGTGTAGCGAATACTCGACCGGAAGGAAACGTCTTCCCCTTCCATCGAAGGGGCGGGTAGAGAGCGGACGCTTCGATAGAACAGATAACTGATGAGACTCGCACCTAAAAACAGACCAGCCGAGACGGACAAGACGGAAAGCGGCGATAACCAGCTGACCAGAATGGCACCAAGCGGCCACATGATGAGCTGAATCACTTGATTCGAACCTTGTACGAGACTGTTAGCTTTTTGGACATCCTGACACAGTCGAGGGATGAAGGCACTTTCGATCGGACGAGCAAATCCGTCGAAGAAGGCAATACACCCAACGAGCGCGAGGACGAGCGGCAGTGGTAGATCAAACCCCCAGATGACGCCTAAGAGAATCGTCTTGAGGAGTTGACTGCCGAACAACAAGGAGGCATGGGGAACACGTTGAGCGACTTGGGCGAATAAGAAGCCGCTTCCTGTCATGCCTGCTGTGACGAGAACGGGAAACAGGGCAGCGAGACTCGCTTGCCCTGTCGTTTGATAGATCATCGCGATCAGGGAGACGATATAGAGCGCATCTCCCGCATTCGCAATCCATTGACTGACCAATAAAAGCGTAAACCGGTTCATTCTGAATGACCTCCATATCGTACGTATTTAATTAGGAGTGAAAATTCAGAATGACTTACATTGGACGCCCTCATTTCGTGTTTTTTTTAGTGTAAGAGGAAAAAAATGGATTGTCAATCAGAATCGTGATGAGATTTCAGTGCAACGGGTGTAAAGGGATCAACCATCGACGTCGCGGCAGCTTCGTCTTGAGCACGAGATGCCGATAGCTTGATTGGTTTTAGTTGCTGGCGGAATCGGAAAGCCCGTTCGAGTCGACTCATGAATAGATTGCTGAAAAAGACGACTAATGCTAGTCCAATTAGTGGAACGAGGAACATATGGTTGAGCCACGACGTCGCCGAAAACTGATTGTAGTAATAGCCAAACATCGACGACCATTCAAAGATCGTTGGAGCAGTTCCTACATGTAAATTAACTGTTCCTGCAAAGAAAATATCAAAGAGCGATAAGTGGACGAGTAACATCAACGTTTGGATGAACTGTTGCATAAAAACGATTGTCAACGTTGGAACAAGATGTGGCCAAATATGGCGTCTGAACCTATGCCACGGACTGCCACCAAGCGTCTGTGCGACAATCATGAACTCTTGACTAAGTAACTGGCGGGTCTCAGCAATCAGATAAAGCGATAAAGAGGGGAGACCAAGCAAAATCAAGACAATCAATTCAAACGATACACGATCAAAAAGTGGTGGGATATCAGTTGAATCAAAGAACGTAAGTGATGGAAGCAAAATGAGCAACGCGACAAGAGAGAGCGGTAAAACTAAAAATCCATCAAGAATAAGTTTTAAGTATCGATTGACGCGAGCACTTCTAAAAGCTAGCGGAATCGCAATCACTAGCGAAAGAAACATTCGACCGAGCGCAACAATCATACAAATACCGGCTGTCCATTTAAATCCTTCAATCATCAATTGAAAGAGGTCATAGCCAGAGCGGTCTGTACCGAGCCATTGATCACTTGACGGTTTTAGTGGTGACGTCGCAAGGAACGTACCGTCTTCAGCATACCGGTTCGAGATTTGATCGACTTGACCATCACGGAAGATCGTATTTCCAAAACTAAGGAGCAGTAAACCAGTGAGTAAAAATAAACATAGCCAGAAGACAGGATCTCGCATCAAAGTACGACGCATCAAATCCCCCCTTTCCAGGCGTTAGGAATAAGCCATTCTGCCAACAAATCAATGATGAAAATCGGCAGATAGATTAAGAACAAGATGACCATCAAAATCGGCATTTGTCCATTATAAAAGACGAACCGGAACATACCTTGCACTTCGAACGTGTATTCAATGATCACGAGACTCGATAAGACCGTAATGATGTTCGCTCGGAAAAACAGATAAAACCGATAGATCATTGTCGGAATCAAATGTTTCCAGAAAAGAGCGGCAGGACGAATGCCTTTAGCCCGTGCGAGTTCAAGGAAAGGAGCAGCTTCCTGTTCGAGTACTTGCGTCGTTAACCATTTGATGAAGAAGAATAGTGTTGTCAACGTTAGCGTAAGAATCGGTAAAAAACGAATGTACTCAGCATAGGATCCCGCAATTTCGATTTTGTCATACCCGGTCGTTTTAAACAGATAGAGGACAAGGAATTGCGAAAGAATGATCCAGAACAGATCCGGAACCATCTCAAGCGTCCGAGTCGTTTGTTTCAGCATCATGCGTGTTTTGCGACCACTCCGATAAAACAAATAAGCATAAAAAATCGCACACACAGCGGAGACCAGCATAGCTGTCGTAAAGATAATCAACGTCTCTTTAATGAATGGACTGATGGTAGGAAGCAACAAGAATTCCTTTTGAGCGGTTACGTTGAAATAGGTAATCTCATCAAGTTTCGTTAATTGAGCAAATTGTTGCTTCAGACCTTCCCAGTAGCTTGCTGGGTTGAATTTCATTTGCGCGACAAGCGCCGGAAGGGCGCTGATCGCAATCAAGACAAAAAATGCCACGATAAGCTGAATTGATTTTCGGGCGATAAACACCATGAGGCGAAAAACTCCTTTCTTTGGATCCTCAGCCGATGGCGAGGATCCGGTCATTGCCAATTTGGATCAACTGACTGTTCATATGTTTCCTGCGCAGTACATAGCGTTCGAACTGTTGTGTCGCGATGAACGAATCACGCATCGAGACCGTCGAAAGGGTCATCAGGACATGTTTTAATTGCGGTTGTCCTTCTTGTAACGAGAGATGTGTCATCCGGTTTGCTCCGTCGAGTCGATTCAAGAACAGTTCAATCTTACAGCCCTCCTTGATTAATTCACTGATCAGGAATGCCGCTTGTTCGATGAACGTCTCAAATTGTTGGTGGAGTCCGTAACCGCTCGGGGCAGATAAGTTCAAGGCAATCGTAAACGTATCTTGATTGCTCGTTTCGAATACTTTTGCCTGCAAGCGACCGGTCTTCGCCGTCGCATACCAATCGATCTCTTTTGACGGTTCCGCCGTATAAGGTTTTGCACCGAGTTGAACCAGTTTGTTCTTGAGCGGTGAGTAACGGTCCGGTCGATCACCGATTCGTAAACGCTGTAAGAGAAGCGGCGTCGCTTGCACTGTCAAGGACGGTAAGACTGTAAACGACGGATATGTATCGAACGTAAAGAGATAAACGCCCATCTTCCAGGGCAGGCGAATCGTCAAGATGATCTCATCGAACTCGGCTGGTCCGCGGCGAACCGTCTGAATCGGGATCGTCACTGCGTCTTCAGAGTCAATTACTGCATGAAACGTCGCCGGATGTAGTGGGTCCATCTCCGGGAAAATGACTCCGCCATCCGTGTGCAAACGAAGTGTCGCTTCGAGTCCGAGTTGACTCAAGGATTCGACGCCGAAGACTTGCAAATGGAGCGACGTCTTCTCCTGGTTGAACATCAATGATTCATAATGTTTCCATTCGATTGCGACATCCCGTCGGAGCTGCTTTTCTGTTCGCCCGACGACGAAATGAATCGTCGCCAAAGCTGCGAACAGAAAACCGAGGACGGAAAGACGCGGAATGAAGAGAAAGATGAACGTCATCGTGACGTACAGTGGAAAAAGTCGGCGTTCAAGCCAAAACGGGACGGAACGTTCAATCTGCATGATTCGTCACCCCATCTCGACCGGAACCGGCACGTCGTCCAGAATATGCGTCAAGACAGCCGCTTTCGTCGTCTTGATTCCACCTTCGAGTGTCAGTGTCAGGCGATGGGATAGGACGTGTTTTGCAAGATATTTGATATCTTCCGGGATGATGAAGTCGCGTTGATTCAAGAACGCGTAGCTTTGCGAGGCGCGAAGTAATGCAATCGCTCCACGCGGACTGACGCCGACTTCAATGAGTTCATGGTTTCGTGTCGCTTGGACGATATGGAGCAAGTAATCGAGCACGTCTTGTGATGCATGGACGCGGCGTGCCTCTTCCTGCCAGGAAATCAAGTCACCACCTGACGCGATGCCGACAGCTGACCGACGGACGTTCGTCAGAATCTCAGACAATAAGCGCCGTTCGTTCTCGAAATCCGGATAACCGACTTCAATTGCGACCATGAACCGGTCGAGTTGGGCGTCCGGTAGTGGGAACGTTCCTGCCGATTCGATCGGGTTTTGTGTCGCGATGACAAAGAATGGGGCTGGCATCTGATAGGTCGTTCCACCAATCGAGACCTGACGCTCTTCCATCGCTTCAAGCAGTGCCGATTGTGTCCGCGGAACGGCACGATTGATCTCATCGATCAAGACGACGTTCGCAAACAAGGGACCGCGTTTATTCTCGAACTCTTGCGTCTTTAAATTGAAGAAGTCTGAACCAATGACGTCTGATGGGAGAAGATCCGCCGTGAACTGGATCCGCGAAAAGGCACTCTCGAAGCTCTGAGCGAGCGCTTTGGCGAGCATCGTTTTCCCTGTTCCCGGTACGTCTTCAAGGAGAATGTGTCCTTCAGCGATGAGTGCCGTCAGACAGAGATCGATGACGTCCGGTTTACCGAGATAGATGGAATTGAGTTGGTCTTTTAATTGTTGTAGTTTCATAGGAAATCCCTCCAAGGTTAAATGGTTGAGTAGCGTGCTAGTTGTTGTTCGAAGCGTAAAATCTCATCGTCCGTGACGATTGTTTCCGACATGTCACCGTAGCGGATATCCCGATATAACTGAAAATCGACAGCGACTTCAATCCGACGTAACCAGTCTTCAAGCGTTTCGTTCGGACGACGTTGCTGACTGCGCGGTAACTGTTGCTCAAAACGAATGACGAGATCACGGACACGTGAAGACGAATACGATGCATATAGGTAAGGTGATTTTCTTAAAGAAGCAGGACGAAAGATTGATTGAGCGAATGGAACGTCATCCGTTACCTCTCCTGTAGACCTGCGCCGTTTTTTCACGCGGCGCGACTGAACGAGTTTCCAGACCATGAAACTAAACAAGCTGATTAAAATGATGTATTGCAGATAAGAAAGTGGAGAGTCAGATACATTTGCTTTGAGTGATTTCCATATTTCTTTCGGGCGAGGAATACGTTCGATTTTGTCTAATTCTTTTCGAGTAATACGTTTCGACATGATGATTGCGTCATTTTGTTTTTTTTCAGGTACTCCTTCAGCAAGATGTTCTTCTGAGACGGGCTTAACAGGATCCGGCATGATGTAATGCGTATAGACGTACGTCGTGACGGTTTGAAACAAGAACAGACCAATCAAAATGACACCAAGCGACATGATAAAGCGTTGCCGTAACACAAGCGATCCTCCTTCCTGTTTTTAAGGAAAAAATATCCATATGTACTTAGGAAGATTTTAGCATACACGCTTAACAAATAAAAACAATTTTCTGAAAATAAAGACAAGGTGAGACGATTCATTTTCAAGTGGTGAGGGTATGATGGAATCAGTGGTTGTTGAAAGAGAAAGGGTGTTTTGTATGAAATTGATTATTTTTGGAGCGACGGGTCAAACGGGGCAAGAACTGGTCAAGCAAGCGATTGATCACGGGCATGAGGTCACAGCGTTCGTCCGTAGTCCGGAAAAACTGACACTACGTGACGAACGGTTACACGTCGTTAAAGGCGACGTGCTCGATCAAGAAGCGGTGACGGCTGCTGTTGCCGGGCAAGAGGCTGTCCTGACGGCTCTTGGCACTGAGAGTCTTGCATACAGCGGCTTTTTAGAACGGAGTCTCGTCCGGATTGTGACAGCGATGAAAAAACAGGGGGTAGACCGGATCGGTTATGTTGCGTCTGCCGGTGTTGATGATGAATTACCGGGTGTACAAGGGATGCTCGCTCAGCGGATTCTGAAAAATCCACTGAAGGATCACCGCCAAGCGATCGCGCTTTTGCAACAAGCGGATTTGAACTATACGGTGGCCCGACCACTCCGTTTACTGAACGGTCCGTTGACGGGGCTTTATCGTCAAGCAGATACAGGTGTACCGGAAGATGCGAAACAAATCAATCGCGCAGATGTGGCGCATTTCCTCTTACAGGCAATCGAGACAGAAGATCATATCAAATCGAGTGTCGGTTTAGCAGAATGAAGAAAAAAGGACTCTCCCATATACGGAAGAGTCTTTTTTGATTGCTTATTGTTGACGATAGACGGAGACTGAACCACCATTGACGAAGAATTGACCGTAGCCATCTTGATTGATCGTGACCGACTTCGTGTTGTTTCCAGTGATGTCTGTCCAAACTTCTCCTTTGTTCTGAAGCCCGACGTACATCCACTTGCTACCGCCAGGACCATCTGACAGAATCGTCGCAAGACCTGATTTCGCACGGTCTGAGACACCTTCACGTGTCCAACCGATGATGTCTTGGTTATCGAGGTAATCATTTTGTTTCCCGAACGCGAAGTCCTTCCGTGCTTTAAGTAACGGATCAATCTTCGAAGCGAGTGCTGGAATTTCGCGATTCGACGTACCCTTTGTACCATAGTAGTCACCATAGAAGACCGACGGATAGCCTTGTTCGCGTGTCAGAATCATCGCGTAAGCAAGCGGTTTGAACCATGACTGAACCGTTGATTCAAGCGATTGTCCAGGCTGCGAATCATGGTTCTCTACGAGTGTGACGGCTTGGACTGGATTGCTCTTGACGAGAGTACCATCAAAGATCGTCCGCATGTCGAAATACCCGCCGCCTTTACTTGCCTGTTCGAACTTATAATGAAGCGGTGCATCAAAGACGGATTGTTGATAATTCGTCCGGCTTAAGTAGTTTTGCAACGTGCCGAGATCGTTCTGCCAGTACTCTGCGACTGTAAACAATGGTTTGCCCGTCGTCTGACGAACATTCGCGAGCCAGTCCGCTAAGTAACCGTGTTTGATATGCTTGACGGCATCGAGACGGAACCCATCAAGACCAAGTTCGTTGACGTACCATTTACCCCAGTTCTTCATTTCTTGCTGGACTTCTGGATGATCGAAGTCGAGATCCGCATACATCAAGTAATCGTAGTTGCCATTTTCAGTTGAGACATCCGTATCCCACGCTTTACCGGTACCGCGGAACTTGTAGATGGCACTCTTAGAACGTGATTGATCCCAGTCCGTGCCGTCGAAGTGGTACCATTTCCACTTGAAGTTCGAGTAGAGGTTATTTCGTGCTGCAAAATTGAAACCCGTCCATGCCTGGATTTGATAATCGCCAGAGACTTCTTGATTACGGTTACCCGGGTTGACTTCGACTGCCGTGACGGCTTCCGTGAAATCGGCGCCACCTTTATGGTTCATGACGACATCACCATAGACATCGATTCCAGCGGTATGCAATTGTCCGATCGCCGTTTTTAATTGCGCCTTTGTGCCGTATTTCGTACGGACCGTTCCTTTTTGATTGAACTCACCTAAATCGTATAGATCGTAGGCGCCGTATCCGACATCATTTTGCGAGGTACCTTTGTAAGCAGGGGGAATCCAGACCGATGTGATTCCGAGCTGATCAAGCTTTGTTGCGTCACTCCCGAGACGGTTCCAATGGTTACCGTCATTTGGCACATACCATTCGAAATACTGCATCATCGTTCCGTTGTCTGCCGTTGCGCCGACTGCAATCGGTTGCGCAAGTGGCGCTAAAAAAGCAGCGGATGCGACGGTTGCTAAAATCCATCTTTTTTGTTTCACGTAAAGACCTCCTTATGATTTGTGAAAGCGCTTGCATTATTTATTATAGGGAAGCTTCAGACAGGAGGAATATCGTCCCGGATTCTTATTTGTAAGTCTCTTTTGTTCGTGACTTTTGACCCTAGAATATTTCTTCTGAAGAATTATTTTGATGAGATTAACGTCATGAATGAAAAAAATCAGGACCATCTAACCGTTGCCTTTCGATGAATATTCTGAACGACGACTCACCTTTAAAAAAGCAGGTCTATCGTCCATCTTCCACCAGGAATGGATTCGGTGTGAAAATGAGCGTGTAACACCAGCTCTCATACATACCATTTAAGGGGGAACACACATGAACTGGAAGTCAAAGGTCACAGGTGCGCTTGCCGCAACACTTGCACTCGGGTCAATCGTATTTACACCGGTCACAGCAAAAACAGTTGATCCAAAACAAGTTTCAGCAGGTCCGCAGATGGTCACGTCACAATCGACGATCGATGCGTACTATCTACCAGCAGCGGGGAAGACAGGGGCAGCGTTGAAGGCATCGCTGCACGATATCATCGACAACCATACACAAGTGTCATACGACACGGTATGGACAGCACTGAAAGAAACGGATCAAGATCCAAATAATGCGAATAACGTCATCGAGTTATACACGGGAAAATCGATTGCGAAAAGTAACAACGGTGGGAATGTCGGTCAATGGAATCGTGAACATGTCTGGGCAAAGTCGCACGGTGACTTTGGTACGACGAACGGTCCTGGAACAGACTTGCATCACTTGCGTCCGGAAGACGTCGTCGTCAACAGTGCACGTGGGAATCTTGACTTCGACAATGGCGGTACGAAATACAGTGGTTGCGATTGCTACCGTGATGGCGATTCGTGGGAACCACCGAACCGTGTCAAAGGTGACATCGCGCGGATGATCTTCTACATGGCGGTTCGTTATGAAGGTGGCGGAGAAATCGATCTCGAAGCCTCAGAAAACGTCAATAATGGTACGAACCCGTTACATGGCAAATTGTCGACGCTGAAAGCATGGAATAAGCTTGACCCAGTCGATAGCTTCGAGAAACGTCGCAACGATGTCATCTTTGAGAAGTGGCAAAAAAACCGGAATCCATTCATCGATCATCCGGAATACGTAACATCAATTTGGGGAAATTGATGACGAGTCAGTAAATAGGAAAGGGGCTGACTCAACAGTCAGTCTCTACAAAGATAGGGGTGGCAGAATGATGATCTGCCACCCCTATCTTGTAACAAAAAGAATGACGCGTTTCACGCAACTCCTACAGGGAAAAGCGCATCTTTGCGCTGACAGAGACAAATAAGACCCGCTTTCCTGCTTGAATAAAGCAGGAAAACTGGCTTGTGTCTCGCCTGAGGAAAGGGCGTGAAAAGACGCGTCATTCTTTTTTGAGTCAGCCTTTTTTCATTGAGTCCGAACCTGTTATGCTGAAACTTTTTTGGAGAACCATTCGTATTGCCTACCGTAAGTTATTTTTTAGTAGAGAGGTCGTACGGTATGATCAAACGCACGTTTAACAAGCGAAACATCAAATGGATGGTCGGTGGGGGGCTCGTCGCTTGTGTCGCCTTCTGGTACAGTGTCGGTATTTTCGTCAACAAAGGGGAGCGACCACTCGCTGATGGAACGTCACCGTATGTCATCGTCCTCGGCGCTGGTGTCAAAGGAGAAAAACCTTCGCAAATCCTACATAACCGGATTCAGGCAGCTGCGGCATATGGGAAAAAACATTCAGAAGTCCGCTTCATCTTAAGTGGTGGACAAGGTCCGGATGAAGATATTTCGGAAGCAGAAGCGATGCGACGCGGAATGATGGCGTCCGGGATTGCTGAAGAGCGATTGATCCTTGAAGCCGACTCGACATCAACGACAGAAAATCTAAAGTTTTCAAAAGCGTTGTTGCCAAAGGACGTCCGACGCGTCTCAATCGTCACGTCGGATTTCCACTTATACCGTGCTCGAAAAGAAGCACAGCAACTTGGTTTACAGACGGATGCGATTCCGGCTGAGACGCCACTTTCAGGAGTCCTTCGATTCGGAATGCGCGAACGCGTTGCGATCGTTGTTCAATTCCTACGCTAAAAACCCCGACATGCTGAACATGTCGGGGCGAAAGAAGAAGTGCATTGAATGATTAGATGCCTTCACCTTTATGTTTTTCCTCGGAAGATTGAGAATCATTTGCTTGTTTGTCGGAAGCATCATGCTCAGCAGGTGGTTCTTCTTTGCCGAGTGCGACATCCTTCGCTTCGACGACTTTATTGCTGATTGCATTCAAGTCACCTTTCGTCTCATTTACTGTCTCTTTCACCGTCGAGGCATCTGATTTCACCGTTTCAAGCTCTGTGTTCACTTTGTCATAGACATTTTGAACGTCAGATGCGACTTCTTGAATGATGCTTGAAGCACTCTTCACTTGATTGATGACTTGTGATGCTTTACCTGACGGATCTTCCTTAATAGAAGAAGCGAGGGTAGAGACGGAATCTTTCGCCCCCCGTAAACTCTGTTTCGTATTTTGGCGAGACGAAGAACTAAGTAGCGTCAATAGACCGCCGACAAGGGCACCGAGCAACATCCCTGTGACGAGATTGATTTGACGACCTGATGATTCTTCCTGATCGAACTGGCGATTCGGATGTTCTGCGTGTGCTGCGTGTGGATCATGTTGAAGCTTCGGTTCCATGATGAACACTCCCTTGAGATAATATTTAACCATGATATGGATATACCCTTGTGAGTGAATAAAAAACATTTAAAAATAACATGTATTTGAAATGAATATAAAAAAGACCATCGTGATATGATGGTCTAAGAGGTTCATTTGTTGGATGAATCATCATCATTTTCGTGACGAAGTTTTCGGTTGATTTCATCATAATCGATTTCGATATCATCTTTGTTGCCTTTGTAGCCATATCCTTTCGAAATGACGATGATCGAGGCGACCAAGACGAATACGATGATGAGAATGGAGACGACATATAACCACATAGTCCACTCCTCCTTTCGTTCACTTTCTAGTATGACGGAAAACGCAGCTTCCGTCTAAACGAAATTGTAGGTTGTGTGCTAAACTGATGTCAGATAAACATGTTAAACGGAACGAGGTGACGGCGTATGAGTATTTTGGTCGTAGATGATGAGTTAACGAATTTAATGCTCCTAGAGCGATTGTTAGAAAATGAAGGCTATGACGTCGTCAAGGCGATGAGTGGGGAAGAAGCAATCGAATTAATGGATGATCCGTTATTCATCGAACAGTTGGACGTCGTTCTCCTCGACGTCGAAATGCCGGGGATCAGTGGAATCGAGGCGACACGTTTGATTCGAAAACGGTTTGGTCTTGATGAATTACCGATTCTGATCGTTTCCGGGCGATCAAACGAAGAAGATATCGTTGATGGACTGAATGCAGGGGCATCCGATTATACGACGAAACCGATCCGAAAAACGGAATTGCTCGCGCGAGTTCGTAATGCGATCGGTCTGAAACAAGCAATCGATGCGCGAAAACGCTATGAAAAAGTATTACAGGAAGACTTTGATTTGGCGCAAAAACTGCAACAGAGTGTGCTCAGTGCGAATATCGAAGACGATGAGATCCGCATCATGGCGACGTATATCCCGTCTAAGAAATTAGCGGGAGATATGTATGCCTGGTATCGCATCTCTCAGAATAAATATGGCATCATCTTGTTTGACGTCATGGGACACGGTGTCTCTTCTGCGCTGATCACGATGGGGATGAGTTCGATCTTATTTGAACTCGTGCACCGAATTGGTGATCCAGCACAAGTACTTGAAGAATTGAATCAGCAGATGAGTCGATTGTTCCCGGGAGACGAGACAGAAATCTATTTCACTGCCGTTTACCTTTACATCGACCTAGATGAGATGAAGCTCAGCTATGCGAACGCAGGGCACCCACCTGGTTTGTTACGCATGAATGATCAAATCATTCCGCTTGAGAATACGGGCCTTCCAGTCGGTATGTTCGAAGACTCGACCTATACGAGCAAGACGATCGATATCGTCTCACCAGGATGTGTTTACCTCTATACGGACGGTTTCATGGAACTCTACAGTAAAGGTATTGATGAAGGGATCCACGCTATTCAAAACTTGATTGAACAACAAGGACCGAATATCCATCAGTTGATTCAACCAGATCAGAGCGATGAAGCGGATGACCTTTGTCTCGTGACAGTCGAGATTAACTAAAGCGCAATAGAAAAAGACTAGGTAGCAGATACTTCCGCTACCTAGTCTTTTTTGTATGAAACCATACAAGGTCTAGAAAAACCTTCTACGCCATAGGATAAATGCTGCAAGGCCTGAGAAGAAAATCATCATACCGAAAACAATCCAGAATCCGATGACTTCTCCTTCCCATGGAACGTGGACGTTCATCCCGAACATCCCGGAAATCATCGTCGGAATCGAGATGACAATCGTAATTGAGGCAAGGAACTTCATAACGAAGTTGACGTTGTTCGAGATGACAGAACCAAACGTATCCATCGTCGAACTGATGATGTCTTTATAAATTTGAGCCATCTCCATCGCTTGTCGGTGTTCGACGAAGACGTCTTCCAGTAAATCTTCATCATCTTCATGTTTCTCAAGACTCGGTGTCTTAATGATTCGGTCGAGCACACCATCGTTCGATTTCAAGGACGTCATGAAATAGACCAATGATTTTTGAAGATTCATCAATTGAAAGATTTCTTGATTTCGCATCGAACGTTGAAGTTCTTCCTCAAGTTCGTCCATACGACGATCGATTTGACGCAAGAAACGTAAATACGAGGAACTGACTTTATAGAGAATCTGGAATACGAAGCGCGATCGGTAATTCGTCCGGAATCCTCGCAACTTACCACTCGAGAATAACGTCAGGACATCGAGCTGTTGCGAACAAACGGTGATGAAATGACGGGATGTCACGATGATACCGAGCGGAATCGTATTATAACGGCGTCCTGATGATTCTTCTTCGATGTAGGGAACGTCGACGATCATCAGTAGACCTTCTTCATCTTTTTCAAAACGTGGTTTTTCTTCCACGTCCAAAGGGTCATAAATGAAATCCTCTGGAATATTCGTAGCAGCGATGACTTGGTCGGCTTCGTCCTTTGTCGGATTGACAAGATGGATCCAGGAACCCTTCGTGAACTCCTGTATCTCGTTGACTGCCCCGGTGACATCGCTTCGATAAATCGTCAACATATTGTCTATCCCTCCTGCTCTTCACTGTCTCATTATAGAAATAGAAACGATGGCGTGTAAATGATTCTCCGATTTTTTTTTACGAAGATTAGTGATAAGATGAAAACAGAGGAGGGGAAGACATGCCTTTTTTTAATGCTAAGAAGCTCGAAGAACTTCAATCGATCGCGGGTGGGGATCACGCGTTCCTTCAAAAAATCGGAGAAACGTATATCGCGCAGTTCGATCGAAAGTTTCCTGAACTAAAAGATGCCGTCGCCAAGCAAGATGCTGAGCAAACTGAAAAGCTCGCTCACTTGCTAAAAGGTGCTTCCTATTCCGTTGCCGCTGATGATTTAGCTGATGATTTCGAACTGCTTGAAAAAGAAGCAGAATCTGGTTCAATGACCGGAACACAAGAAATCGTCGATCGGATTGAGCAATGCATGGTGGAATTCCGTGTCGTCTGGCTCGATGTGTTTACTGGAAAAAATCTTGACGCTTTACGTTAAGGATGAAATAAATAGTAAAAGCCGACTTCATGTCGGCTTTTTTTGATTTACAAGACGTATGAATCGACCGTTTCGATCAGACGACCGATTTCCGGTTTCGTGATTTGTGCATTGACACCAACCGATTCACCTTTATGGCGTAAATCGTCGGAAATCAAGGAAGAGAAGACGATGATTGGCAATTCCGCATAACGATCATCTTCACGGAGTCGTTTCGTCAAGTGTAGTCCATCCATCTTCGGCATCTCGATATCGGTGATCAGGAGGTCACAGTTGCTTCCGTTCTCAAACGCATCAAAAGCTTCCTTACCGTTGATGAACCATTTCAGACCATGGTAACCGGCTTCCTCGAGTGTTTCGATGATCAACGTCCGGAGCATTTCCGAGTCTTCGGCGATCCAGATGACTTTGTCGGACCGGTCACGGGACTGGACGCGACGCCCTTCTTCGCGGGCGAAGATATCCTTGCGTGAGAGCTCAAGTGCGATTTTTTCGTAGTCGAGCAGGATGATCATTTTGTCGCCCGTTTTGACGACACCATTCGTTAATCCCTCAATGCCACGAGCGAGTTCGTTTGGTGTATCGATCTGTTCCCATGAGATACGACGGATTTCCGTCACGGAATCGACACGCAGGACGCTTTTTTCCCCATTAAATTCACAGATGATCAATCGATCCTCGGTTGCTTCATCGTGGGGAACACCGATGACCGTCGGCAAATCGATGACTGTCATGACTTCGCCACGCAGTTCAATCAATCCTTTAACAGCATCCGGTGTACCTGGGAGTGGTGTCATCGGGAGCGGAACGATGATTTCCCGGACCTTCATGACGTTGATTCCAAACGTGTATGGTCCGCAATGGAAGATGACGATCTCGAGTTCGTTCGTGCCGGCTTCTAATAAAATATCGTGCTGATTATACATATGGTTGTGCCCCTTTCCATTACCTTCACTTCACTTCTGACTAGTTATCGGCATGCTACGCTGAAAATTCTAGTTCTGAATTGACAAAAAAAGTGTTGTAATCGCTTTCATAATATGTTAAGCAAAAAATTTGGCATTTGTCAGACCAATTGATTACAATAAGCTATGCAGCCACACACTGAAATGAGAGAGATAAAAATAAATGGAGGTAGAGTGGAATGACTACAGCAAAAACCTACACATTTTTACTAGATGGACAATGGCATGAAAGTGAATCAAAAGAGACAATTGAAATCTCTTCACCATATAAAGAGGATCTTGTCGGTCGCGTTCAAGCGATGACGAAACCGGAAGTCGATCGTGCCATCGCTTCAGCGAAAGCGGCACAAGCAGAGTGGGCAAAACAACCAGCAAACAAACGGGCTGAATTGCTTCACGCTTGGGCAACGGAACTCGAAAAACGTGCGGACGAAATCGGTGAAGTCATCATGCGCGAAGTCGGTAAAGGACGTGCAGATGGCGTCAAAGAGGTCAAACGGACAGCTGAAATCATTCGCTACACAGCGGAAGAAGGTCTCCGTTTCGACGGTCAGATGATGCAAGGGGATTCGTTCCCTGGTGGTAGCGCGAAAAAAATCGCGGTCATCAAAAAAGCACCACTCGGCGTCGTCCTTGCAATTTCACCGTTCAACTACCCAGTCAACTTGGCAGCAGCGAAACTCGCACCTGCCCTCATGACAGGAAACGCCGTCGTCTTCAAACCGGCAACACAAGGTTCGATCAGCGGTATCTTGATGGTCGAGGCACTCGTCGCAGCAGGTCTTCCAGCTGGACTCGTCAACATCGTCACAGGTCGTGGATCGGTCATCGGTGATTACTTGACGGCTCACCCGGGCATCAACATGATCACATTCACAGGTGGTACAGGCACAGGACAACATTTGTCGCGTCAATCGGCAATGATTCCACTTGTCCTTGAACTTGGTGGAAAAGATCCAGCACTCGTACTTGAAGATGCGAATCTGTCACTTGCGGCAGACCATATCATCAGTGGGGCGTTCTCTTACTCAGGTCAACGTTGTACAGCAATCAAACGCGTCTTCGTTCTTGATCACCAAGCGGATGCACTCATCGAAGAACTCAAGACACGAATCGCGAAATTGACAGTCGGTTCACCTGAACAAGACAGTGTCGTCGTACCGCTCATCGATACGAAATCAGCGGACTTCGTCGAAGGCTTGATCACGGACGCAACAGACAAAGGCGCAACACTCGTCACAGGTGGCGGACGTACGGCGAACTTGATCGAACCAACACTTCTTGACAACGTGACACGCGATATGCGCGTTGCTTGGGAAGAGCCGTTCGGACCAGTTCTTCCAATCATCCGTGTCAACTCGGTCGACGAAATGATTGCATACTCAAACGAATCAGAATACGGTCTTCAAGCAAGTGTCTTCACAGAGAACATCGATGCTGCGTTTGCAGTAGCGGATGCGCTTGAAACAGGTTCTGTTCAAATCAATGGTCGGACGGAACGTGGTCCTGACCACTTCCCATTCATCGGTGTGAAATCATCGGGTCTCGGCGTTCAAGGCGTCGGACGTAGCCTCGCTTCGATGACACGCGACAAATTAACGGTCCTCAACTTAAAATAAGTTTCTGACCGACCTTTCAATCTGCGGAAAGGTCGGTTTTTTGTGCATCCATTTCTCACGCCGTAACGTAAGCTAGAAAACAAATGTTACCCTTTGACGCACAAAGTTTGGCGCTATAGCTTCATTCTCTCTATAATGAAAGAAAATGGACGAGAGAAAAGAGGCGTGTAGGTATGACTGTATCAGACGAAATCATCCCGATTCCGATTCCGACACCATTTCCGGTTGGAGACGTGAACTGCTATGTACTACGAACGGAAGGGGAAAACATCCTCATTGATTGTGGACCGGATACGCTTGAAGCATGGCAAACGATGCAACGGACGCTTGCGCGACATGAACTTCAGGTCGAGGATTTAGATCGTGTCATCGTGACACATCACCATGCGGATCATGCTGGGATGGCACATCGCTTTTCAGAGAAAGGCATTCCCGTCTATGGACATGCGCGATTACGCCCATACTTGGAACAGGACGAGACCTTCTTGAACAACGGGGACGCATTCTTGCGTCGATTGGCGACATCGTTTGGCGTTCCGCTAGCGATTCAAGAGATGTTACCAAGCTATCAATCTGCCTTGAAATGGCTTGGAAAAGGTCAACTTGATTTTACATTAAAAGAAGGCGACGCAATTACGCCGTCTGGGCGATACCGGGTCATCGAACTACCGGGGCATGCAAGTGACCAAATCGGAATACTAAGTGACGATGGTGTGTTGTTCGCGGCTGATCACCTGCTCGACCGGGTCGAGCCGAATCCATTGCTCGAACAACCGCAACCAAGTGATGATGTGCTCGTAAAACGTCCTGTTCTTGCGTATCTTGACTCTTTAGAAAAATTACAAAGTGAGCAGATTCGAATCGCCTACACTGGACATGGTGCTCCGATTCGAGATGTTGCGGTACTCGTCGAAGAACGATTGATGCAACGCAAGGCACGTGGTGATCAGCTCTTGAAGTATTTTTCGGGAGAACATACGTTATTCGAATTAGCACAAGTGACGTATGGAAACCGATTAAAAAAATCATTCCCGCTTGTCATGAGTGAGATGAAAGCACGTCTCGATACACTCGTCGCCCGCGGTGCGATCACGGTCGAGAAACGATCAGGTATCCTCTACTATTCGAAAATGGAGGAAGTCTAATGCAACTCATCAACCGGACGATCGTCATCACGGGCGCTTCAAGTGGACTCGGGGAAGCACTGGCGCGCACTCTGCATAAAGAAGGCGCAAACTTGATTTTAATTGCACGACGCGAGGATCGGTTACAAACGTTAGCATCTGAACTCCAGGCAGACTACCTGGTCTACGATTTGGAAAAGGCGCCTGAAATTCTTGCGAAAACACTCGCAAATCGTTATGGACGGATTGATATTTTGATTAATAACGCAGGTTTCGGGGAATTCAGCTTCTTAGACGATACCTCGATTGAAACGATTGAGTCGATGCACCGGATCAACGTCTTAAGTCCCATTCGCTTAACGAAGGCATGTCTGCCATTACTGAAAGAAGGTGGCATGATCGTCAACGTGGCCAGTCAGGCGGGGAAGTTGCCGACACCGAAATCAACGATCTATTGCATGACGAAAGCAGCGATGTTGCAGTTTTCGAACGCGTTACGTCTGGAGTTACGTCCAAAAGGCATCCACGTCATGACGGTCAATCCAGGGCCGATCGCGACAGAATTTTTTGTCCGTGCGGATGTCGACCGGAAGTATGAGCAAAATGTCGCTTCCATCGTCCTATCGAAAGAACGACTAGCTTCGACTGTCGTCCGAGCAATAGAGCGGCGTAAACGTGAAGTCAATGCACCATGGTGGATGGAGTTATCGGCAAAAGGGTACGGCGTGATGCCACGGTTGATCGAGTGGTTAGGAAAACCGGGCTTCGATAAAAAGTGATGACGGAGGAGAACGACAAATGAAAACAAAGGTAATCAGCTTTCTTGCCCTAGGTACGCTGCTCGCAGGCTGTGGAACACCGGATGCGACACCGGAACCGAAGAATGTCTTGGGGACTTCTTATCAGACGATCGAAAAAGAAGCGGAAAAGTCAACGGTTCGGATGTACATGTGGGGCGGCGATGACGGCATCAATGCCTACATCGATGAGTATGTAGCACCGCGTCTGAAGAAGGAACACAACATCACGTTAGAACGGGTCCCGATCGAGACGGCGGATATCATTCAAAAACTGCGTGCTGAGAAGCAGGCAGGTAAGGAAAAAGGTGTCATCGATGTCGTCTGGATCAATGGCGATAATTTCTTGAATGCTAAAAAAGATGATTTACTCTATGGAGAAATCACAAAAGTCCTCCCGAACATGAAATATGTTGATGCTGCCGCACAGAGTTCAGATAGTGGTACGAAAACAGACGGACTTGAAGCCGCATGGGGGAAAGTTCAATATACGTTGCACTATGACGCAGCTGACGTGAAGTCGCCACCGACCGACTTGAAAGCACTGAAGTCATGGGTCAAGGAAAATCCAGGACGTTTCACTTATCCGGAAGTGACGGACTTTACGGGGAATGCCTTCGTCCGCCACGTCATGTATGGTGTCGAATCGAATGAAACCTTAAAAGACCCGAAAGCAGACTTCAAGAAGACATGGGCTTATTTGAACGAAATCAAACCGTATCTCTGGAAAAAAGGGAAGACCTATCCAAAGACACTTGCCCAACTCGATCAGTTATACGCGAAGGGAGACGTTGATTTCACGATGGGCTTCAACGAACGACGGGCTGAACAAGAAGTGAAGACAGGAACGTTTCCGAAACAAACACGTCCGATCGTCTTGAAGGATGGATCAATCGCGTCGACGCATTTCCTTTCCGTACCGTTCAACGCACCGAATCCGAAGGGCGCACTCGTAGCGATCAATACGTTGTTATCACCAGAAGCACAGTTGAAAAAATACGATGCGACGTATTGGGGAGACGGAACGAGTCTTGATTTATCGACACTGAATTCGTCAGAACAAAAGCAATTCGCTGATGTACCGGCTGCACCGTCGACACCAAAGCCAAGCGTCTTTGAAGGAAAGGTCCGGACGGAACTCGACCCATCCATTTTCGAGATGATCCGTAAGGAATGGCCGTCTCGTGTGGCGCGGTAACGCGTATCCTGCTGCACTCTTGATGGCAGGGATGGTCTTATACGGGTTATGGGTCAGTATCTCGATGACGACATCTGCTGATTACCGCGAGCTACTGACGGATGAGGTCTTTTTAGAGAGTCTAGCCGTCAGCAGTTATGTGGCCATCATCAGTACGGTGCTCGCGCTGATCATTGGTGTGGTGCTCGCAAGGCTCTTGAGCAGAACACGACTAGCTGTGTTACTTGCGATTCCTTTATTCATCCCTCATCTAGGAGCAGCATACCTCGCGATTCTCTATTTGAGTGATGTGCCTGTCATCGGACCGCATGAAAGGAATTATTTTAGTGTCATCCTGACGTATCTGTATAAAGAAATTCCGTTCGTGTTTTTTTATCTCTTACCGGTGGTCCGGCGCCTTGATTCGCGTTATCAAGAACTCGGTATGATGCTCGGTTTATCACCAGTGTGCCGATTCTGGCATGCGCGGGGTGTTTTCCTACTCGTTCCGATGCTTGAGGCAGCATTTATCTTGCTTGCCTTCATCCTGTTCGCATATGAGATTCCAGCACTGCTTGGCGTGACCTATCCAAAATTACTTGGCGTCTATGCATTCGATTTGTATACACAAGGCGATTTATCGGAGCAACCACTCGCTTTTGCAATGAGTGTCGTCTTGACGGGAGGACTCTTCCTCCTGCTATTGCTTATGACTGGTTTGACACGCCCACTGGCAACGAAGATCAGTAGGGGGCGAAGCGAATGATGAAAAAAATCAGTGTGACCGTATTCGTTGTACTCCTGTTCATCGTTCCTTTAATTGGTTTGATTCCAGGAGAGTGGAATTGGAATCCGCGCCTAGAAGCGACGCTCGGCACGACCGTCGCGATGATTTGTGCCGTCGTATTGTTAAATCATCTCTTCGGATACATGGCAGGAAAAGCGATTGCCTTTCAAACGGGGAAACGGATTCGTATAGCAGAGTTCTTGATTAGTTTGCCGCTGTTCGTTCCCGTGTTATTGCTATCATTCGGTCTCTATTTGACATGGATCCGTCTTGGTTTGGCAGATCGATTTTTTGGTGTCCTGCTCGTGTTGCTTCTGCCGACCTTACCCTATACAGTTCGCTTGTACACGAACGGATTTCAGGCGCTCGGAGAACGGATGCTTGAACAGATGGTCTTGATTGAGGGAAACCGGTTCAAGCGTTGGTTCTATTTGACGGGACCGATGCTTCGGTCGACGTTACAATCCGTGACGCTACTCGTCACGGTGATCACCATCAGTCAGTACGCACTGGTTGCGTTGATTGGTGGCGGAATCGTCCGCATGATTGCACTGGAAGTTTTTCCGGCGTATTCCGGTAATTCTCAAGGGGCGGCGCGTCTAGCGACACTCTGGTTGATTGGTTTACCCATCCTCTTTTATGCTGGACAAGCTATTATTTTTTCTAGTTGGATACGAATCGTACGGAGGCGTTTAAATGGAAGTCACGATACAACAAGTCAATAAACGTTTTGGAACGAAGCATGTATTATTTGATATCGATGTAAGCATTGCGTCTGGACAATGTGTGGCCTTAGTCGGACCGAGTGGTAGTGGGAAAACGACGCTTCTCCGCCTGATTGCAGGTCTCGAACGTGTGACGAGTGGAGTGATTCAGTTCGGCGACCGAGATGTGACTGTCCTTTCACCGAATCAACGTGGTGTGACGATGATGTTTCAACGGTCGCTGTTGTTCCCACATTTGAACGTCGAACAGAACATCCGTCTCGGTGCCAAACAATTAACACCGATTGAGCTCGAATCCTGGTTACATCGCGTCGGACTCGAGGGAAGAGGAAAAAGTGCTGTTCACGAATTGTCAGGGGGCGAACAGCAGCGGGCGAGTTTAGCTCGTGCGCTGGCGAGTCAACCGGACTTCTTGTTGCTCGATGAACCGTTCTCGAGTCTAGATGTACCGAGACGACGGGAACTACGGACATTGATTCGGAAGTTGACCGAGGAACAAGGTGTCACGACACTCCTTGTCACACACGATCGGGAAGAGGCAATGGCGATGGCGGATATCGTCTATGTCTTAGAGCACGGACGAATCGTCGATCATGGCACTCCAATCACACTTAGTCAGACAAGTCCGTTTTTTGGCGAAGGCATTCAGATTGAAGAAACATGGCATCCGCTGACGGCAGTCAACTTGGTCTCAAGACCGACGAAGGAAACGGATGAACGTGTTACGATTACGAAAGAACTCATTCAATACGGCGTTCGCTTCTACGAAGTAGAACGGGCGTCCGGAGAACGGCTCGTGCTTTCTTCAGACGAGACGATTCATGAGAAAGAAGGCTATATCGTTAGAAAGGAGGGGTGACATGTTAGATACGCGTGCGCGTAAAATCGTTCAACCCCTGTTTGATCAAGGGGCGACCTTATTTAAGAAAATTGGATTATCGGCGACACAGGTGACGATCATTTCCGGCATCATCGGTGGTGCGACGGGATTTTTCGTTTATAACGATATGATGGGAACGGCGATTGTCTTATTGTGGATCTCGGGCATGCTTGATGTCATCGATGGAACGATGGCACGAAAAGAAAAGACAACTCCGATTGGTACGATTCTTGACCTTGTGCTCGACCGGATCGTCGAGCTGTCAGTGCTGATTGGTCTTGCACTCCGATTTCCGGAAACGCAGGTCGTTATTCTGTTGCTCGTCGCATCATTCGTCATTGGGATGACGATGTTCCTCGCAATCGGAGCGGTCAGTGAAAATTACGGCTATAAGTCGTTTCAATATCAACCGGGACTCGTCGAGCGGACGGAAGGGTTTTTATTCCTAACAGCGATGATCCTGTTCCCAAGCGCCATCATTTGGATCGCAATTGTCTTTTTGATTGCTGAACTCTATACGGTCGGGGAGCGATTCCATCAAGCTTCGAAGGTGTTGCGATGAGTGAACAAGAGATGATCATGACTGTGGATCGAGCGGGCAACCTGCTCGGACCTCGTCCACGATCAGAAGTCCACGCAAACGGCTTGTGGCACGAAACGTTTCATTGTTTCGTTTACGATCCAAAGCGGGACGTCGTGCTGCTCCAGCAACGGTCTGAACAAAAGAAGGACTTTCCAGGAATGCTTGATATCACGGCAGCGGGTCACTTGCTTGCGAATGAGACAGTCGAGGATGGTGTCCGGGAACTCGAGGAAGAGATTGGTTTGACGTGTACGTTTGATCAATTGATACCGCTTGGCATCCAGGAAGAGGAGTTTCGGGATGCGTCACTATGGGACTGTGAGCGATGCCATGTCTTTCTTGCTCGAAGTGATCAAGCGATAGACGCATACGTCCTCCAGGAAACAGAAGTGAAGCGATTGATTGCTTTTTCGATCGAGCAGTTTGAGCGAATCGCTGACATGTCCATCGAGCGTATTCAGGACACGACAGGCGAGTGGTTCGATCGTCGTCAATTCGTTCCGCATCCTTCTTCTTACTGGAGACATGTACGACAAGGAATCGAGCAATTACGTAAATAGAAAGAATGGGAAAGCAATAACGCATGAAGACCTACGATCGAATGTGATTTCGCTCGTAGGTCTTTTTTTAATCGTACATTCGTTCGACGCAAGAGTAGCGAAATTAAGATATATTTGAGATAATTAAGTATATATACAAAAGAAGGAAAGAAGGTGCAGCCAGTGGCATTACGATTTGCACTACTCGGGCTGCTGACCCAAGGGGAAGCGACCGGTTACGATTTAAGCGCGACTTTTAAAAAACAGATGATCCACTTCTGGACCGCACACCATACTCAAATATACCGAGAGTTGTTGAAAATGGAAGAGGCAGAGCTCGTGACGAGTGTTCATATCGTCCAAGAAGACTTGCCGGACAAGAAAGTCTATTCGATTACCGATAAAGGGCGTACGGAGCTCGTTGAATGGTTACGGACACCAAATGAATTCAAACCGAAGATGAAGGATGAGAACTTGATGCGGGTGTCGCTCTTGCATCTGCTCCCACCAGAGGAAGCCGTTGCTTATTTGGAAGAGTCGAAGCGGCACCATCAATTTGCCGTCGAGATGATGCATAGTTGGCGTCACGACCACCTCGAGAACGGTGCAACACTAGGGGAGACCTTGACGAGTGAGTACGGCTTGCGTATGATGTTGAATTACTTGGATTGGTGTGACTGGGCAATCGCGGAAATCAAAAAGAACGAAGCAAACGTCTAACAATATTGGCTCGACTGTCATGTAGATGGCGGATTCGAGCCAGTTTTATTTTGTAATAGGATTTAGTAAGGAGAGAATCGATGTACTTTAATGACTATGAAGACTGGATTGAGGAAGAGGCGGAAGCATTATTTCGCTTACATGAAGAACCGCTGATACGAGAAGCAATCTCGTATTCGCAATTTACGGCGTATGTAGAAGAGGCACTCCTTGAACCATTATTGCTGAAATTACGTTGGCTCGGAGAAGCAGAAGAAGAGGAGATTCTAGAACGAGCGGATTCAATCGTTTGGGAGAATGCCTCAGGTCATTCGGAAGCTTCCCTTCGGCGAGATGTGTTACGACGGGTCGTCAAGCGAGATTTTACTGCGCATATCCTCGCGTACCTCACACCAATTCTTGAAGCGAGACAAGCCACTTATGAGGCGGAATTGAAGCAGCTTCAATTGGCGCATGCTGAACAAATAGATGAGGTCAAACAACACGAGCAACAGATTGAACTCGGACCGCCACCTAAAAAAGTCAAAAAATGGTGGTACCTCAAAGAAAAAGAAGTAGCACGTTCCTATACGGAGGAAGAACGATCTGCATTGCAAGCCCAACAGCAACAACTCGAGGACGAGTTAAAGCGACTCGAACAAAAAACACGTGAGACAGAAGCTGACCTCGAACGATTGGATTCAATTCACCGTCTATAACGTATGAAAAAATGGAGCATGCGACATGATGTCGCGTGCTCCATTTTGTATGAATACTATCTATTACGCTTGTGTCGCCAGTTTTGCGAGGACTAGTTTTGCGACTGCTTCACTTGAAGCCGGGTTTTGTCCTGTGACGACGTTGCCGTCGATGACTGCGAATTCCTTACCAGCATCCGATGTGAGGAAAGTAGCGCCTTCACCACGAAGTGTCGTCTCAAGCAAGAATGGTACTTTATCTTCGAGACCTGTCGATTTTTCTTCTTCGTCTGTGAAGCCGTTGATTTGACGACCTGATACGAAAGGTTTGCCATCAATCATGACGTGTGCAAAGGCCGCTGGACCGTGACAGACAGATGCGACGACGCCATCTTTTTTGATGACAGCTTCAATGGCACCTGCCACTTGTGGGTTATTCGGGAAGTCGACGACCGCACCGTGACCACCTGGGAAGTAAACAGCATCAAATGATGCTGGATCGACTTCTGAGAGTGCTTTCGTGTCGTGCAACGCACGGCGTGCATCTTGGAATTTCGGCAAGATTTCTTTGACGATCGATGCTTTATCGATCGGGACGTCGCCACCTTTGATCGAAGTGACCGTCACGTCATGTCCTGCATCCTTAAACAGGTTGTATGGTGCTGCGAACTCTTCGAACCATAATCCTGTTTTGTGACCATTCATGTCATCTGCACTTGTTGATACGATTAAAATACGAGCCATAATAAAACTCCTCCTCTGTATGAACGTTACAAAGAAGGAGTTTCCCGGAGATATGAAGAGTTAAACCTCACCAGTGTTCCGTATAGTGATGAACCGGCAGTGTAGCAAGTGCCTGATCGATTTGAGCTTGCGAGATCGGCTCTTTCATCGCTTGGACGTTTGCCTGAAGCTGTGACACGCTTGACGCGCCAGGAAGGACGATATCGACCTGTTGATCGATGGCTTGCAACGCAAGCGCCGGAAGCGGGAAATCTTGAAGTTTTTGTAGACTCGCCTCAAGCGTTTCCTTATCGAATTGTTCGAACCGATCAACCGACTGCAGGCGTGAAGCACTCTCATGTGTCAAGAGTCCTTTTGCCAGTGGACCACGGGCAACGACTTGGATGTTTTTCTCTTTTAAGCGTGGCAACAACTCTTCGATGCGGCGATCGAGCAACGAATAAGGCGTCATCAAGTAAGAGAAATTACTATGCTCGAGCCAATATTCGATGACATTCGGGCGCAGTGACGACAGACCATATTCCTTGATCTTCCCCTCTGCTTTTAAATCTTCCATTGCGCGGATCGACGCATCGATGTCATCATCGATCGTGCCGCCGTGGACGTAATACAGGTCGAGATAAGGTGTTTCAAGACGATTCAAACTTTCAAGACAAGCTTGCTTCAGATAGTCATAACTCGGATCCCATGTCCAACCGGTTCCGGTCGCGTTCATCCGATTCCCACCTTTTGAGGCGAGGAACAATCGACTGCGATCCTCTTGTGAGAAGGTTTGACCGATGATGGATTCGACCGCTCCGTTCGCATAGACGTCCGCTGTATCGAAGTGCGTGATTCCGGCATCAAGTGCCGTCCGCAGGATTGCTGTTGCTTCCTCCTGACCACGCTTTAAGATCGTCATCGTACCTAATCCTAATGACATGTTCAATTCCCTCTTTTCTTAGATGAACTATAAGTTTGGAACTTCTGCTTTCTAGTGTATCATATCTGATGAAAAAGACGATTTCGAAGTCTTGCGGCAATACGTCGGAAACGGCATACTAATCATGACAGAGAACGTAAACTAAGATAGAAGAGGGGAACACATCCGATGGAAGAAAAAACGATTGAACGTGAAGTGATCTATGAAGGAAAAGTCTTTGATGTCGAGAAACATGTCGTCACGTTACCGAACGGCAATACCTCGGTCCGTGAATTGGTCTATCATAATGGTGCCGTCGCAATCATTGCTTTTGATGAACAAGGTGATTTGATCGTCGTGGAACAGTACCGGAAGGCGTTCGAGAGTCTATCGATCGAGATTCCAGCAGGAAAACTCGAGAAGGGTGAAGATCCACTCGATTGTGCCGGACGCGAATTAAAGGAAGAAACAGGATACGTCGCGAAAGAGTTACGACATGTCTTTGATTTCTACGGTGCGCCTGGTTTCTGCAGTGAGCGTGTACATATCTATGAAGCGATTGGTCTGACTGCCGGTGATCGTCAACTAGATGAGGATGAGTTCCTTGAGAATAAGACATTGAAGCTCGAAGAAGCACTCGAACTCGTTGCAAACGGAACGATCGTCGACGCGAAAACGATCATGGCGATCCAGCATTGGCAAATTCGTACTTTAAAATGATTCTCATTTAAATGATTTTCAGTTGATAATCATTTTAATTTGAAAAAAGACTGATTATCAGCTATGATAATAGCATCAGTTCGAACAAAGGGGGCGTTATGATGGAAAGTCGTGTAGAACGCATCAAAAAACAGCTAAGCGGTAAAGGATATAAGCTGACTCCCCAACGTGAAGCGACTGTGCGTGTCCTGCTCGAACACGAGTCGGATCACCTCAGTGCCGAAAATGTCTTTCTCCTTGTAAAAGAAAAGAACTCCGACATCGGACTTGCGACGGTTTACCGGACGCTCGAATTATTGACGGAGCTTGAAGTCGTCGATAAAGTCAACTTCGGAGATGGCGTATCCCGGTTTGATTTACGACAAGAAGGTGCGAGTCATTCGCATCACCATCTCGTCTGTATCGAATGCGGATCCGTCGAAGAGATTTTAGACGACATGCTAGAAGAAGTAGAGAAAGAAATCGTGTCCCGATTCCACTTTAAAATCAAGGATCACCGCCTGACATTCCATGGCGTCTGCCGTGTCTGCCAAGAGCGTCATGCTCGGGAAGCGTTGGAACAATCGCAAACACAAACAGTCTGACCGTCCGACGAAATTTCGGATGGTTTTTCTTTTTCAATTTTATAGGTCAGACCTCTTCACAACGGTTTACACCTTTGATATGATGGGAAAGTAAGCGATTTCGTAAACGAAGAGGATGAGTTCAGTGCGTGAACAACTGGAAGCATTTATCAATTATTTAGTGATTGAACGGCAAATGTCCGCGAATACGGCAGCTGCGTATCGAAATGATTTAAATCAATACTTACAGACGCTTGAAACAGCGGAAGTTTCCTCGTTCGAACAGGTTCACCGACATCATATCGTCGACCATATTGAACGATTGCTTGAAGCACGAAAGTCACGATCGACGGTTCGCCGGGCGACGAGCTCGATCCGTTCGTTCCATCAATATTTGGTCGAAGAGAGACTTGCAACACATGATCCGTCTCGTCATCTTGATTTACCGAAACCGGAGAAAAAGTTGCCCGTCGTCTGGAGTCAAACGGACGTCGAACGCTTGCTTGATTCGGTCGTCGGTGTCGATCCGCTTACACGACGAGATGCAGCAATGCTTGAGCTTCTCTATGGAACAGGCATGCGCGTCAGCGAACTGCTCCAACTGAAATTGAACGATTTGCAACTCGAACTCGGGTATCTGTCGTGTCTTGGGAAAGGGAACAAATCCCGGATCATCCCGATGAGTACGACATCGATTGAGAGCGTCAGGACATATCTTGACCTCGCGCGCAACAGTCTCGGTGGTCAACAGACGGACGACGTCTTCTTAAACAGTCGCGGTGATCGTTTATCACGGCAAGGGTTTTGGAAGATGATCAAGCGACGGGCAAAGGAAGCGGGTATCGAAAAAGAGATCACGCCGCACGTCCTGCGTCATTCGTTCGCGACCCATCTACTTGAAAATGGTGCCGATTTACGCGTCGTACAAGAGATGCTAGGACACGCTGATTTGTCGACGACACAAATGTATACACACGTTAACAAAGCACGACTTCACGACGTGTATAAGAAACATCATCCACGGGCATGATGGTTCTATCTTTTAAAGGTCTGACTTCAGACAAATGATGCGTTTTGTCTAGTCCCTTTCCGGGAAAAATCGTAACGGGAATCGCACAACTACAGCTCGTATATAGGAGGAACAGCAAATGGCTCAATCATTTAAACGTGTATTTTTGATCGTCATGGACTCCGTAGGAATCGGAGAAGCACCGGACGCTGAACAGTTCGGAGATCTTGGTTCGCATACGCTCGGTCACATCGCGCGTGAACGCAACGGACTCAACATGCCGAACATGGCAAAACTCGGTCTCTCGCATATCGAACCGATCGAAGGTATCTCAGCTGAAGAAGCACCGCTTGCGGCATACGGAAAAATGCAGGAAGTATCTGCAGGGAAAGATACGATGACAGGGCATTGGGAGATCATGGGACTCCGGATCGATACACCATTCCGTGTCTTCGAAAAATTCCCGGATGATTTGATTCATCGCCTAGAAGAGTTCTCAGGTCGGAAGATCATTGGGAACAAACCGGCTTCTGGTACGGAAATTCTCGACGAACTCGGACAAGAACATGTCGAGACAGGCGCCTTGATCGTCTATACGTCGGCAGACTCTGTCCTTCAAATCGCAGCACACGAAGAAGTCGTGCCATTAGAAGAATTGTACCGGATTTGTGAATACGCACGTGATATCACACGGGATGACCCGTACATGCTCGGTCGTATCATCGCACGTCCATTCCTTGGTGAAGCAGGAGCGTGGGTCCGGACAGCGAACCGTCACGACTATGCACTTAAACCATTCGACCGGACGGTCATGAACGAACTCGAGACGGCAGGACTCGATGTCATTTCGCTCGGTAAGATTGCTGATATCTACGATGGAGAAGGCGTCACGGATGCAATCCGGACGAAGTCGAACATGGACGGCATGGATCAGCTCGTGAAACAACTCGATCGTGATTTCAACGGACTTTGCTTCTTAAACCTTGTCGATTTCGATGCGTTGTTCGGACATCGTCGTGATCCGCAAGGCTACGGACAAGCACTCGAAGAGTTCGATGCGCGTCTTCCGGAAGTGTTTGCTCGCTTAAACGAAGACGATCTCTTGATCATCACGGCTGACCACGGAAACGATCCGGTTCATGCTGGGACTGACCATACACGGGAATACGTACCATTGCTTGCCTACCATAAAAATGGTGTTGCAAAACCGCTCGGTATCCGTGAAACGTTCGCTGATCTTGGAGCGACGGTCGCAGAAAACTTCGCCGTCAAGATGCCGGTACATGGAACAAGCTTTTTAACAGAACTATAATTCGAGGGAGCGATTCAGATGACAGTCAACTGGAATGAAACACGTTCGTTTTTAGAAAGCAAGATGCAGGCAAAACCGGAGATCGGATTGATTCTCGGTTCAGGACTGGGTGTCCTCGCGGATGAGATCGAAAACCCGATCGCGATTCCATATCATGAAATCCCGAACTTCCCAGTATCAACGGTCGAAGGACACGCGGGACAACTCGTCTTCGGTACTCTTGAAGGGAAACAAGTCGTTGCGATGCAAGGGCGATTCCACTTCTACGAAGGATATTCGATGGACATGGTCACGTTCCCAGTCCGTGTCATGAAAGCGATCGGTGTCGAGACATTGATCGTCACGAACGCAGCGGGTGCTTGTAACGAAGCGTTCGAACCAGGTGATTTGATGTTGATCACAGATCACATCAACTTCTTCGGTACGAACCCATTGATCGGGAAGAACGTCGATGAGATGGGACCACGTTTCCCGGATATGTCGAAGCCGTATGATGCGGAATTACTTCGTCTTGCACAGGAAACAGCGGACGAGCTCGGAATTCGTGTCCGTCAAGGTGTCTACTTCGGAAACACTGGTCCAACGTATGAGACGCCAGCAGAAGTCAAGATGGCACGGATGCTCGGTGGCGACGTCGTCGGTATGTCGACGGTCCCTGAAGTCATCGTTGCCCGTCATTCCGATATGCGAGTCCTTGGGATTTCATGTGTCTCGAACATGGCAGCAGGTATTCTCGACCAACCGTTACATCATGATGAAGTCATCGAAACGACAGAACGTGTCCGGGCACACTTCCTATCACTCGTTCGCGGTTCGATCAAAAAAATGTAACGACTGTTTATAAAACTCACAACCACTCCTGAGGAGGAACTAGATTATGCGTATGGTAGATTTGATTGCAACAAAACGAGATGGTGGCGAACTCGCAACAGCTGATATTCAAGCAATGGTAGAAGGATTCACGAATGGTGAGATTCCAGATTACCAAATGTCAGCGATGTCGATGGCGATTTTCTATCAAGGAATGTCAGATCGTGAAATCGCTGATTTGACGATGGCGATGGTCAACTCGGGCGACGTGATCGACCTTTCACGTATCCACGGGAAAAAAGTCGATAAACACTCGACAGGCGGTGTTGGTGACAAGATCAGTCTGATCGTCGCACCACTCGTTGCGTCAATCGGTATTCCGGTTGCGAAGATGAGCGGTCGTGGACTCGGTCATACAGGTGGAACCATCGACAAACTCGAAGCGTTCCCTGGTTTTGACGTCGAGCTTTCTGAAGAAGCGTTCGTCTCACAAGTCAACGACATCAAGATGGCAATCATCGGTCAAACGGGTAACCTGACGCCTGCAGACAAAAAACTCTACGCCCTTCGTGACGTTACGGCGACGGTCAACTCGATCCCATTGATCGCAAGTTCGATCATGTCGAAGAAGATCGCAGCAGGAGCAGACAGCATCGTACTCGACGTCAAGACAGGTTCTGGTGCCTTCATGAAATCGTTTGAAGATGCAAAAGCACTCGCGACAGAGATGGTTTCGATCGGTAAGAGTGTCAACCGTAAGACGGTTGCTGTCATTACGGACATGGATCAGCCGCTCGGCTTTGAAATCGGAAACGCAAACGAAGTCAAGGAAGCGATCGAAGTCCTTCAAGGGAAAGATGTTCGTGACTTGAAAGTCATCGCCTTGACGATTGCATCACACATGGCAGTCCTCGGTGATTTCTACCCGACGTTTGACGAAGCATATGCGGATCTCGAAACACGTCTCGGTAACGGAGCAGCACTTGACGTCTTTAAAAAGTTCATCGCAGCTCAAGGTGGCGACGCGTCTCTCGTTGACGACATGACAAAAGCACTTGAAACGAAATACGAAAAAACATTCGTCGCTTCAAAAGCAGGTTATGTCTCTGAAATCATCGCTGACGAAGTCGGTGTTGCAGCAATGATCCTCGGTGCAGGACGCGCGACGAAAACAGATGAGATTGATCACGCAGCAAGCGTCACGTTGCACAAGAAAGTCGGCGACCGTGTCGAAGTCGGCGATGTCATCGCAACACTTCGTTCAAACAAAGAAACACTCGATCAAGCAATCGAAAAAATGGATCACGCGTACCATATCAGTGAAACGAAACCGGCAGAACGCCCGCTCGTTCACGCTGTTATCCAGTAAGCAATCCAATCAGCAATACTTAAGTAGTGGACTTCGTCCGCTACTTTTTTTATGGTAAAATTGTAAGTGTAAAAATATGGGAGGGGAGTATATGAAACGTTGGATAATCGGGATTGCCAGTCTAATTGGAGTCATCGGAGGTAGTGCCTTATTGATGACTTTCGCTTTTACACAGGACATGAACTCGGATGGAACGAAAGAGACTGAAGTACAGCGGAAAGCAAAAACTTACTTAGAACAGCATCTTCCGGAAGCGAAGGTGACCGGTAGTCTTTACGACAACATGGGCAATTTTCCATTTGAATATGCCGCACGCGCGATAGACGAAAAAACGAATACTGAGTTTTTCGTCTATCAACAAGAGGAGTCGGGGAGGTTCGTTGACTCGTATCATGCGTCACTTTGGGAAGATCGGTTAGAGCGACGGATCCCGTCGCCGACTCTCGAACAACTGAACAATCAATTGAGCGTGACCGTACTTTATGACAACGATAAAATACAGCATCTAGGTGACGCGCGTTTTTATTCAAAGGCTTATTTACGGAAGGAAGTCGCTCCGACGCTCTTAGTGGACGTTCCACGCAAGCGACACGAACAAGATAAAGCGCAGGTCACAGCGTGGGCAAAGTCGTTGCGCGAACAAAAGATTCTTCAACATATGACAGTCAAGGTCGATTATGTCTCGGAAAAAGGAGAATTGCTTGAGAACGGAGATTCGCTCTTCGTGAAGCTGTAAAATGGAGGGGAAAAATGAAAGTACGCGGTCCCCTTTCGATTTGTTATACTGGAAATACTTGTAATGAAAAGGGGGAACTCTCATGAAACCACCACGCTTACAAAAAGGGGATAAGATTGCCATCGTCTCGCCGGCGTCTGCTGTCGCAGCATACGTACCGCGTCGTCTCGCCCGCGGTATCGCAACACTTGAAAAAATGGGCTTTGAGGTCGTCTTGATGCCGAACGCAACAGCTGTCCATAGTCATACGGCAGGAACGATCGGGGAACGGCTACAAGATTTACATATGGCGTTCGCTGATCCGTCGATCAAGGCGATCATCTCGTCGATCGGTGGGTTTAACTCGCACCAGCTACTCGACGAACTCGATTATGAATTAATCCGGAACAATCCGAAGATCTTCGTAGGTTACAGCGATATCACGGCACTGTTTGCTGGGATCTATCAGCAGACAGGATTGACGACGTTCGTCGGACCCGCACTGCTGACGCAGTTCGGTCAATTCGATGGTCTTGATCCGTATACAGAAGAATCGTTCAAACGTACGTTCATGCAGACGGAGCCGATTGGTCGGATCGAAGCGTCTGAGGAGTGGACAGATGAGGTTTTACGCTGGGATGTCGCGGACGACCGAAGACGAGAACATCAAGTGAACGCAGGGTACACGATCGTTAAGACCGGTGCCGCAGAAGGTCCGATTCTGACGGGGAACACGGGAACACTTTTACTGCTTGCCGGAACACCTTACTTGCCATCGTTTGACGGTGTCGTCTTGATGCTTGAGGATGACGAGAGTGAGACACCAGAAACGATCGACCGGTATTTCACGCAATTGCGACACATGGGTGCGTATGACAAGATTGCGGCACTCGTCGTCGGACGCTTCCCGCGCAAAGTCGATTTTGATCCGGACTTCCCGCTCAAAGACATCATTCTGCGCGCGACGCGAGGCTATGATTTCCCGATCATTCTCGATGCGGACTTCGGGCATACGGATCCCGTCACGACACTTGCGAATGGAATTCGGATTCGTGTCGAAGCAACAGATTCGGTGACACTCGATATTTTAGAGGCAGCCGTCGAGTAAAAAGGTCTGCACGACGTCCTGAAATTTGGTACACTGTACCATGGAATCACGATCTTGAATCGTGACGAATCTCTTGCTGAAAAGCACGAAAGGTTGGTCAAACATGCAAAAAACTGGTCATATCTTATTAGAAGATGGAAATAAAATCGAATTCGAATTGTTCAACGATGAAGCACCGATCACGACTGAAAACTTCGAAAACCTTGCAAACTCGAACTTTTACGATGGATTGAACTTCCACCGTGTCATCCCAGGCTTCGTCTCACAAGGCGGATGCCCAATCGGAAACGGTACAGGCGGTTCAGGAAAAACGATTCCTTGTGAAACGTCAACATCATACCCACACAAACACAAAGCGGGTTCACTTTCGATGGCACACGCTGGTCGTAACACAGGATCGAGCCAGTTCTTCATCGTACACGAGCCACAACCGCACCTCGACGGCGTACACACGGTCTTCGGACAAGTGACTTCAGGTCTCGAACATGCACAAAAAATGAAGCAAGGCGCTGGCATCAAAGAAATCCGCGTCGAAGCGTAAGTTCTTGCTCCTCTTCGAACGTTCGAAGAGGAGTTTTTCTTTTTTTAGAACCGGGTACAATCAGTAAGGGAACTCAACTCGAAAAGGAGTGTTTGTCATGCGTTTAGAAGGAAAACGAATCATCCAAGTCGTCAGCAATGACTTCGAGGATTTAGAATTATGGTATCCAGTCCATCGCTTACGTGAAGAAGGCGCAATCGTCGACATCGTCGGTGAGAAAGCGGATGAAACATATATCGGGAAGTACGGTGTCCCAATCAAATCGAATAAGACGTTCGATGAGATCAATCCAGCAGAATACGATGCGATTCTTGTTCCAGGTGGTTGGTCGCCCGATCTATTACGCCGCTTTGACTCTGTTCTGAACATGGTGCGTCATTTTGACCAGAACAAACAACCGATCGGTCAAATCTGCCACGCTGGTTGGGTGCTGATCTCTGCCGGCATCTTAAAAGGTGTCAACGTCACGAGTACGCCAGGAATCAAGGATGACATGACGAATGCGGGTGCGATTTGGCATGATGAAGCCGTCGTCGTCGACGGACATATCGTCTCGAGTCGTCGTCCGCCCGATCTACCGGACTACATGCGTACCTTCATCCAAGTGATGGAAGAACAAGCGTGATTCAGATGCAGGGGACGTCACGTGACGGTCTCCTGCATTTTCATGGATTATGAAAAAAATGCAGTAATTCTGTGTGAGAAGGTGTAGAATGAATGAGTCTCAGTCGTTCATGCTCCTGAGAGTTGTTGAAATTAGGAAGGTGTAGAATCACATGCTAGTAAAATATAAGAAGTTGAATGAACGGACCGCGATGGGGCTGATTGCCTTTTCGTGCGAAGTGAAGGATCCGAAGTATTTGCTTGAAACGGTTCAAGCCTATGAACAGGAAGAAGACCAACGCTTGTATTTGTACAAACAAGATGAGGATTTCGTCGGTGTCATCGGGTTTCAATTAATGGATGGCCATGCTGAATTGAAACATATCGCATTATCACCGTCTTTCCGTGGAGAACGGATGTCGTATCTCCTACTCGATGAAGCAGCCAAGCTTCTTCGAACGGATATTACGGGTGCGACCGAAGAGACGCAACGCCTCGTCGACAAATGGAAAAATCAATAAAAAGACCGGTCCATGGCTCAGATGGACCGGTCTCTTCGGTTTTGTAGCGCTTCTTGTCGTGCCGTGACGACATCCGTACGATCGCGTAAACGGTGTTTATGTGTCACATAGTCGAGATCAGGTGCTGTCGCTTCAAGTGCGACGGCTCGGATGACGTCCGAGAAGACAGGTAACGGGATGTGTCGATAGACCTTATCCGTAAAATGGTCGCGATGATCGAGCAAATATGAGACGTCGATCCCGGACGCAATCAGTGATGCCCGGTGACGTTCGATTTTATCGAATGCTTTCGCATATGTCCGCTGTGCCCCAGTCGTATTTCCGCGGCGGTGATGATAGCGGGCGACGGCCAGTTGGATCAGACCGACAAGCGCCTCGTCCTGGCGTTGTCCTTCTTGCCAGACTTCTTCTAAGATTTCATGGCACTCGAAGTAATCGTGCCGGATGTTGAATTCAAATACGAATCGCTCGATCGGATTCATGGAATCACCTCTTCCTTTGAATATAACATAGTCGAACCCATCTGTTGTATGGTATACTAAGGCGCAAAAAACGTTGATGGGCAGGGAGAATCATGGAATCATACAGTGTAAAGATGGATGCGTTTGAAGGCCCGCTGGACTTGCTGTTACACTTGGTTGGTAAATTAGAAATCGATATTTATGATATATCCGTTTCCATGGTGACGGATCAATATGTGTCCTATATCCGTGCGATGCAGCATCTTGAACTAGATGTTGCTAGTGAATATCTTGTCATGGCAGCGACGCTGTTGCAACTGAAAAGCAAACAACTCTTGCCGATCGAACAGACGGATTACGATGAGATTCCCGATTTCGAGGAAGAACCGACGCGAGAAGGTCTGATTCAACAGTTGATCGAGTATAAAGCATACAAGGAAGCAGCACTCGTCCTGAAAGAAAAGGAAGAGGCACGCCTTGAGCTGTTCTCGAAACAACCAGAGGATTTGATGCGTTATCTCGATACGGATGCACAAGAGTATAACGGTACGTTATCACTGAGTGATTTATTACGTGCTTACGAAAAAATGCGCCAACGGGAAGCCTGGAAGGTACGCCGTTCGAAGACGGTCAAACGGGAAGAACGTTCACTCGAGCAACAGATGGAGTCCGTTGCCCGGTACGTCGCGACCCGTGAGCGGACGACATTCTTCGGCTTTTTTGCGGAGCAACCGACGGTCGAAGAACTAGTCGTCAGCTTCCTCGCTGTTCTAGAACTCGTGAAGCAACGGGTCATTGATTGTGAACAGATGACCGATGATATCCTATTGCGGAGCATGGTGAAGGAGGAGAGTCAGATTGGCGTATGAACAAATCATTGAGAGCCTGTTATTCGTCGTCGGAGACGATGGGATCGATCCACGTGGTCTCAGTCAAGCACTAGAGATCAGTGAAGCGGCAGCGCGTGAACAGTTGCTGGCTCTTCAAACGACATTCGAAGCAGAGCAGCGTGTGTTGCAAATCGTGGAGTCGGGTGGTGTCTTTAAGATGGTGACACGAAAAGAGATGTCGCCATATATTCAGGCATATGCCGGTTCGCTCGCAGAAGATTCCTTGTCTCGAGCAGCGATGGAGACACTCGTCATCATCGCATACAAGCAACCCGTCACACGTGCTGACATCGAAGTCGTTCGTGGTGTGAAGACGGAGCGTGTCATCCATACGTTAAGTGCAAAAGGTTTGATTGAAGAGGCGGGACGCGCCAAAGGCGTCGGTCGCGCAAAATTGTATAAAACGACGGATCATTTCCTGGACCATTTTGGTCTGAACAGTATTGAAGAGTTGCCGCCACTCGAGTTCGAAGAAACGTTCGAATCGGATGGAGATCTCTTCTTCCGGAATGATCCTTCATTAGAGGAGAGAGTGAATTAATGGAACGGTTACAAAAAATCATCGCACAAGCAGGTGTCGCTTCGCGGCGTAAAGCAGAGGAATTGATCACAGCAGGTCGCGTCAAGGTCAACGGAAAAGTCATCACGGAGCTTGGAACGAAAGTCGGAGCACGTGCGGAAGTCGAAGTAGACGGTGTGAAGCTCGAACGGGAAGAACACGTCTACTACATGCTCTATAAACCAACAGGTGTCGTCTCGACGGTTGAGGACGATAAAGGACGTAAGACGGTCGTCGATCTCGTACCACCCGGACACCGTGTCTTCCCAGTCGGTCGACTCGACTACAATACGAGCGGTCTTCTTTTAATGACGAATGACGGTGAATTCTCGAACCTCTTGCTTCACCCGAAATATAAGGTACCGAAGCGCTACATCGTCAAAATCAAAGGTGTACCAGAATACTTCCACGTCAAAGGTCTTGAAAAAGGTGTCGTCTTACCGGATGGTTTCAAGACAGGTAAAGCCCGTGTCGAGATGCGCGATATCGATAAGAAGAAAAATACAGCGATTCTTGAAATGGTCATCTACGAGGGACATAACCGTCAAGTCCGTCAAATGGTCGAGACACTCGGTTCGGAAGTCTTGAAGTTGAAACGTGAACAGTTCGGTTTCTTGACACTGGCCGGTCTTACTTCTGGCGAGTGGCGTGAACTTTCAAAAAAAGAAGTCAATCAATTGCGTGAGCTAGCGGATCCAGCCGCTCCACCTACGAAAAGACGTAAGAACACAAAAAAACGTTAATTTGTAAAGCGAGAAGCTCATCCTCCGGGTTGAGTTTTCTTTTTTTGTGACAAAACGATTAACGAATTTCACATTTTGTCAACGGTAAAGCGATTTCAAGTACAATATGGGTGGAGGCGGTAAAATATGAAAAAAACGAAACAAAATCCGGAAGAACGCTTAGCAGCGGCCCAGCAAAAAAAGAAGAAACGCTCCTTCTGGCGTCTGATGATCATGACGATTGTCTTGTTCGCCGGAGCAGTCGTCATCATGCAATTCGTCGATCAAGCGACACGTGATAAAAACGGTCGTGTCATGGCAGGCGATGATGCCCCTGGTTTCGCACTCGTCGATCTATATGGTGAGAAACAGCACTCGATGGACGAATACAAAGGAAAAGGACTTTTACTCAATTTCTGGGGAACATTCTGTGAACCATGTAAGAAAGAGATGCCATTGATCAATGACAACTATCAGATGATGCAAGACCAAGGCGTCAATTTCGTAGCGGTCAATGTCGGTGAAACACCAGTTCGTGTCTCAAGCTTCATCAAGGATATTGGCGGAACGGACTATCCGATTCTCATGGATACGAACAGTTCGGTCGAGAAGGCTTACGGGATCTACAACTTACCTGTGACGTTCATCATCAATAAAAAAGGTGAAGTCGTCGAGAAGTATGAAGGTGAGATTGATCAAGCGAAGCTCGAAGAGATGGTGAAGAAGGCGAACGAGTAACGCATCGAAGGGGGATTTAAGGATGCAGGAGCAAGAAGATTTCAAACAACTGGACATGCGTTACGAGGAAGCGGAGCTTCGATCGAAACGTAAGAATCCATCTTGGATCGACCGGGCATGGACGTTCTTCTCGTCCGTCAAGGTCGGGTTATGGTTGATTGCCTTGATCATCATCGCGAGCGGGGTCGGAACGATCTTCCCGCAAGAGATGTACATTCCACAGGCAACACCACCAGAAGAGTTTTACCAAAAGGAATACGGCACGGCAGGTGACATCTACTATACGTTAGGATTCCATAACCTATTTGAATCATGGTGGTATATCGGATTGATCACGCTTTTATTACTCTCGATCATCATCGTGTCGATTGACCGATTCTTCCCGCTCTACCGAGCACTGAAGAAACAACCGGTCATCCAGTCGGACCGTTTCATGAACGGTCAGCGATTTGGCGCGGAAGCGACTGGCGATGTCAAAAAAATCGATGCGATCGCACCGTTGCTTGAGAAAAAAGGCTATAAAGTCCGTCGACAAGACGGGGCACTCTTAGCGGAAAAGCAACGTTTCGGACGATGGGGTCCATACATCAATCATATCGGACTCGTCTTATTCTTCGGTGGTGCGATGCTTCGAGTCGTACCAGGGATGCACGAAGATGAATTGCTTTGGCTCCGCGAAGGAGAGACGTTGCCGATCGAGGCGACGGACAATCAGTACTACTTGAAAAATGAAGCGTTCAACATCGAGTTCTATGATCCTGAGAAGGTCGATGAGAAGTTCAAGAAATCACTTGAAGCAGCAGGCGGAAACGTACCGAAGAACTATGATACGAAGATGACGCTGTACAAGAAAGTCGGCGAAACATCCGATTTCAAACCGAAGCTTGAAGAAATCAAATCAGGTGAGACGGCAGTCAACCGCCCATTCGAATTCGATGATTATCAAGTCTTCCAGGAACAATACGCGGCAGATCCGGAATTCAAGACGATGTCGTTTAATATCGTCAACCAGAAGACGGACAAAGTCGTCGATACGATCAAAGTCGACTTGCGTGATCCGAAAGAAACATATGCTTTAAAAGATGGATATGAAGTCGAACTGAAGGACTTCCTTCCGGACTTCGTCGTTAAAGATGGTCAGCCAACGACGAACTCGGGACGTCCAGTCAATCCAGCCTTCGTCTTTAGTATCAAGTCACCGGAACATCCGAAAGGTGAACGGAGTTTGATTGGGATCAAATTGAACGTCGGTGGAGATGAGAACCAGTACAAAATGGCATTCGCGGGTACGGAACTCTCGAACATCTCGGGTGTCCGGATTAAAAAAGATCTGACGCTACCGTTCCTGTTTGCAGGTGGTATCATCTTCATGGCAGGTCTATTGATCGGAATGTACTGGCCACACCGTCGTCTCTGGCTCAAAGAGAAGAACGGTCGGATCCAGATTGCTGGATTTACGAACAAAAATGCATTGGGGCTTCAAAAAGAAGCTAATCTCGCGTTGACGGAAGTCGGTCTACCAGAACTTGAGGATCGACAAAAGTTGCGGGAAGAGGGGGAAGCTAAATGAATTTGCTTCAGTTGAGCAGTAACCTGCTCCTTACATCATTCATCGTCTACCTCGTCAGTACAGGATTCTTCGCTGTAGCGACGAGTGGTAAAAAAGGACCGACGCGTTCTGGTAAAATCGCCTTTACGCTCGCGATCATCGGTTTCCTCGCGCAGCTCGGTTATTTCTTCACGCGCTGGGCTGGAGCTGGGCACGTTCCAGTTTCGAACTTATATGAATACACGACATTCTTCGGCATGATGATGGTACTTGGTTTCTTGATCGTTTATGCCATCTACAAAAACAACGTCCTTGGCTTGATTGCGATGCCAGTTGCATTGCTCGTCATCGCCTATGCGTCGATGTTCCCGGATGAAGTCCAACCGTTGATCCCAGCACTACAAAGTGTTTGGCTCAAAATCCACGTCACGACGGCAGCGCTCGGCGAAGGGATTCTGGCCGTCAGCTTCGCGACGGGATTACTGTATCTGATTCACGCGACGGATTTCAGTAAGGAATCGAAAACACGGACGTGGCTCGAAGTCGTCATGTTCTCACTCGCATGTGTTGTCGGTTACATCTTAGTTGGGCTGTTGTTCAAAGCAACAGGTTCTGCATCGACGATCGAATACGTTGCGAAAAACGGTGCAACGATGACACATGACTACGCGATGCCAGTCTTGACCGGTCCTGAAGGCGGAAAAGTCTTATCGGGTTCAGGTGCCGTCATCGAATTACCGAACTTCTTGAACGCGAACAAAGTCAATACGGTCTTATGGTCGATCATTGGTGGCGTCGTCTTATACGTCTTGCTTCGCTTCGTCATTCTTCGCAAGCGTCTTGCTGAGAGCTTGAAGCCGATTGCACGTAAGATTGATCTTGAGACAGCAGATGAGATCAGCTATCGTTCTGTTGCGATTGGTCTTCCAATCTTCATCCTGGGCGGTCTGATCTTCGCGATGATCTGGGCGCAAATGGCTTGGAGCCGTTACTGGGGCTGGGACCCGAAAGAGGTATGGGCACTCATTACGATGCTCTTCTACGTCTTTTATCTCCATATGCGCATCCAGCGTGGTTGGATTGGTAAAAAATCAGCTTGGTTATGTGTCGGCGGATTTGCCGTCATCATGTTCAACCTTGTCTTCGTTAACCTTGTCGTAGCAGGATTACACTCATACGCGTAAGAAAAAGCAAGCAGCGGACCCGGAAACGGTCCGCTGCTTTTTCGTATGCGTCTGACCGAAGTGTGCCTTTTCGGAGAAATCAGCCGGAGCAAGCCATTCTTTTCGTTTCATAGTATACTAAAAGAGTAGTAGGATAGAGGAGTAGAGTTTAGTTCATAGGAGGAGACAGCATGTCAGAAGAAGCACGTATTTTAGTCGTCGACGATGAAGAACGGATTCGTCGCCTGTTGAAGATGTATCTGGAGCGGGAAAATTTCACGATCGAGGAAGCAGACAATGGAGAGACGGCGCTTGAAATGGCGCTTGAGACAGAATACGATGTCATTCTCCTCGACTTGATGATGCCGAAGATGGACGGGATGCAAGTCTGTGAAGAACTGCGGAAAACGAAAGCGACGCCAATCGTCATGTTGACGGCAAAAGGCGAAGAGACGAACCGCGTCCATGGGTTTGAGATGGGGGCAGATGATTATATCGTCAAACCATTCAGTCCACGTGAAGTCGTCTTGCGTGTCAAAGCGATTCTTCGTCGGGCAAGTGCGACGAAATTCCTCCACACGGATGCGAAAACAAAAGATGTCATCGTCTTCCCACACTTGACGATCGACAATGATGCGCACCGCGTGACGGTCGAGTCGCAAGAAGTCAATTTAACACCAAAAGAATACGAACTCCTTTATTTCTTAGCAAAACAAACGGATAAGGTATTCTCGCGAGAACAATTACTCAAGGAAGTCTGGAACTATGAATTTTTCGGAGATCTGCGGACAGTCGATACACACGTCAAACGTCTGCGTGAAAAGCTGAATCGTTTGTCTCCGAACGCCGCTCAAATGATCACGACGGTCTGGGGTGTCGGATACAAGTTCGAGAATAGTCCGACCTGACGATGAAATGGTTGCAAAGCGTTGTCATCAAACTATGGGGAACGATTCTGTTACTCGTTTCGGTCGTCTTGATCGCCTTGACGATCTTGTTACTTGAATTTTTCAACTCGTTCCATATCGAACAGGAACGGGGGCACTTGGCAAAGCTCGGTCAACAAGTCGAGACCGTCTTTCAGGCGCACTCCGGCATCGAGGAAGGGTCGAGTACTGCTGTTGAAATCACGGATATCTACGGGGCGACACTGATCGCAAAGACGCAGGATGATTCCGTCGAAGCGAATATCTCACAAGCGAAGGCGAACCGGATCATCAAGGAACTCGAACGTCAGAACTGGAAAGCAATTGATGGTGAAGAAGGCGAGACAGCGATAGGCAACTATGAGACCTTTGATGGAAAAGCAGCACTCGCGTATCGGGCACCGCTCATTACGGATAGTGGCAACGGAACGATCTACTTGATCGAGCAATTGACGAACATCGAACAGGCGAATGAGGGTGCACGTCAAATCATTCAACTCTGTGTCCTGTTAGCGATCATCGGAACGACCGTCTTTGCCTTCTTCCTCTCGACACGAATCACGGCGCCACTGCGAACGATTCGCCAAGCTGTCGTTGAGGCCGGTGAAGGAAAGTTTGATCAGAGCCTGACGCAACGTTCACGGGATGAGATCGGTGACTTAGCGCTTGCGTTCAATGAAATGAGTAGTCAACTCAATCAATACGTCACGGATCTCGACAAGGAGCGGCATTTACTCTCCTCGATTCTGCGCTGTATGGCAGACGGTGTGTTGACGTTCTCAAAATCAGGTGAGCTCCTCGCGACGAATCCACCGGCTGAAGCCTTTTTGGCGGGTTCTCCCGTACCGGATGAACTAATTGAGTTATTCCAGACGGTCATGCGTGAAGAGACGGAGATGACGGTCTCCTTTGAACGAGAGGGACGCTTCTACATCATCATCGTCAGTCCGTTACTCGAACAAGAAGAACAGATCGGAGCGGTCGCCGTCTTGCGTGATATGACGGAAGCTCAGCAACTCGAGAAGATGCGCGCTGATTTCGTCGCAAACGTCAGTCATGAATTGCGGACACCACTCGTCATGCTGCAAGGGTACTCGGAAGCAATTGTCGATGGGATGACCGAGAGTGATGAGGCAACGAAGGAATTCGCTTCGATCATTTACGACGAGTCCCAGCGACTGTCGAGACTCGTTAACGATCTTCTTGATCTTGCACGAATGGAAGCGGGATATCAGGAGTTACGGATTGAATCCGTCGAAGCAATCCCTTTTGCAAAGCGGGTGATCAAGAAGTTCAAACAGATGGGACGCGATAAACAAGTTACCTTCTCGGTTTCTGGTCCGAACATCGCGTTTGAAGCAGACCCTGATCAGATGGAGCAAGTCTTGACGAACCTGCTTGGGAACGCCCTGCGTTATACGGAGAACGGTGAAATCAAGATTAAGATTGACGAAGATAGGGAAAACATTACATTATCCGTCATTGATTCGGGTGACGGAATTCCAGAAGAAGATCTACCGTTCGTCTTTGACCGTTTTTATAAAGCGGATAAAGCGCGGACACGTGGCAAGACGGGGACAGGAATCGGTCTTGCGATCGTGGCGAATGTCGTCCGAGCTCATGGTGGTGAAGTCGAAGTCGACAGCCGCTTGGGAGAGGGAGCGACCTTCCGGATCCGATTACCGAAAAAACAAGGGAAGCGAACATTATGAGTCGCTTCCTTTCGCTATAGGAGTGAATGAAACATGAAAATTTACACGAAGTCTGGTGACGAAGGAGAAACATCTCTCGTTGGTGGAAGAGTCAAAAAAAATGATCGGTTGATCAGCTTGATGGGAGAACTCGACGAATTGAACAGTTTCGTCGGACTTGCCCGGACGAAAGCATCGTCAATCGAGGTGCGTGAGCAACTGACAGTGATCCAGCACGCGTTATTCGATTGTGGTAGTGACTTGATGTATGTCGAACCGCGTCCGTCACGTTTGAGTCAAGAAGCGACGATTGATTTAGAAAGTTGGATCGACACGTTAACGGAGTTATCGCCGCCGCTCGATAAGTTCATCTTGCCTGGCGGAACGGAAGCAGCTGCAACGTTACACGTGGCACGGACGGTCTGTCGTCGCGTTGAACGTTCGATGATCGATGTCCCTCAAGCGGCTCATTTGTTACCGTTCATCAACCGACTCAGTGACTTCTTCTTTACAGCAGCCCGTTACGAGAATGCCGTCAAACAAAAAGCAGATATTGAATATGTCCGCAGTGCGCATGTATTCAAACGAAAGGATGGAGAGCAATGAGTCAGTCATTTAGCACATGGAAAAAGGAAGGAACGAGCTACCATCTCGTTCCGACCGATAAATTCAAGACGACGACGATTCTCGTCACATTTTCAGCACCGTTAGAAGCGAAGACGCTGACAAGCCGTGCAATCCTACCGTACATCATGGAAAAATCGACAGCCGCTTATCCGTCGATGAAAGCGTTACGTGAGCCGCTTGAAACACTATATGATGCGGGACTTTATGCGGACGCGTCGAAGTTCGGAGAAGAGCATGTCATCTCATTCCAACTCGATGTCGTCCGGGGAGAACTCGTCCATCATCCATCGTTGTTAAAAGAAGCACTCGAATTGCTCGAGCAAATGGTGCTGTATCCAGATTTGACGGAAGGTGGCTTCCGTGAACAGTTCGTCAAACAAGAAAAACGATTGCATGCCTTACGGATCAGTTCACTATATGACGATAAAATGCGCTACGCACAGCAACGTCTTCTCGAATTGATGGCACCAGGTGAAGCCGTCGCGTTGCCATCCCTTGGAACACTCGAAGAACTCGAACAGATCACCCCGTCATCCTTGCGTGATACATACCGTTCGATGATTGAAGACGACCGGATTGATGTCTTCGTCGTCGGACATGTAACGAAGGAGGAGATGGAAGACGCTCTATCATTCTTGCCATCGCATTCTGAAAAAATCAGTCATTACATTCCGGCCCAAAAAGCAGTCAATGGCGTGAAACGGTCGAGTGAAACGCAACCGATCAAGCAAGGTAAATTGCATCTTGGTTACCGGGTAGCGGTCGATCCGACATCTGCTGACTCGATTCGGATGCAAATCGTCAATGGTCTGTTCGGTGGCTTCCCGCATTCAAAACTGTTCATGAATGTTCGTGAAAAAGAGAGTCTCGCGTATTATGCGGCTTCACGATACGCGGCATTGAACAGTGCACTCTATGTTTATGCAGGGGTCGACACGAAAGAAGCGGAACGTGCTGAGAAAATCATCTTGGAACAACTCGTTGATTTGAAAGCAGGACAGTTCACGGATGAAGAATTGACACAGACGAAGGCGATGTTGATCAATGCGCGCCGCCAAATCCTTGATCAGCCAGGTCAATTGATTGGTTGGTTGAATGGTTCGAAGATGCGTGGACTGACACTGGAGGATGAGATTCATATCATTGAAACGGCGACACGTGAAGACGTCGTTCGATTAGCAGCGGCAATCGATCTTGATGCCGTATATCTATTGCGAGGTGAAGCATGATGGAACAACTGACTTATCACGATACAGACGAAACGGTATACCACGAGCAACTCGATAACGGCTTATCCGTCTATTTGTTGCAAAAAAAAGGATACGAAAAGACGTATGCGACGTTTACGACACGTTATGGTTCGATTGATCAACGATTCAAAAAAGGGGAGGAATGGATCACGGTACCGGACGGCATCGCCCATTTCCTCGAGCATAAGATGTTCGAATCCGAAAAAGGGGACGTCTTCCAAGAGTTTGGTCGTCTCGGTGCCTCTGCGAATGCCTTTACCTCGTTCTCGCGGACAGCGTACTTGTTCTCAGCGACGTCGCTGATCGAACAAAACCTTGAGACATTGATCGATTTCGTACAAGATCCCTACTTCACGCCGGAGAGTGTTGAAAAAGAGAAGGGGATCATCACGCAAGAAATCCAGATGTACCAAGATAATCCGGGATGGCGTCTGTTCTTCGGTCTGATCGAATCGATGTATGCATCGCATCCAGTCCGGATCGATATCGCGGGAACTCCGGAATCAATCAATCAAATCACAGCCGATGATTTGTACACGTGCTACCGTACGTTCTATCATCCATCGAACATGGTGTTGTTCGTCGTCGGAAACATCGATCCAGAAGAGACACTGGCATTGATCAAGGCGAACCAGGCGAAGAAGGACTATACGGATCGCCCGGCAATCGAACGAGATTACGGTCAAGAGCCGCATGGCGTACATCGTCCACGTTTTGAACTCGAGCTCGACGTTAAGACACCTAAGGTATTGATCGGTTACAAGGACCAATCGCTCCGCGGCGAGGCACAAGTCCGCCGTGAGTTAACGAGTGAACTGCTGTTACACCTCTTGTTCGATCAGACATCATCGACGTATTTGGAACTGTATGAAGACGGTCTGATTGACGATACGTTCAGCTTTGATTACTCGAGTGAGGAAGAGTTCGCCTTTGCGACGTTTGGCATGGAGACAGAGGATCCAGACAAGTTCATCCAAGCGTATGAGACACTCCTGCAAACGCGTCCTGACTTCACGGAAGATGAAGTCACGCGCAAGCGGAACATGATGCAAGGGAAATTCCTCCGTGCCTTGAATTCACCGGAATTCATTGCGAATCAGTTCTCGCGTCACGCACTTGCCGGTACGAACCTGTTCATGCTTCCAACGTTGATTGCTTCGATTACGAAAGAAGAGATTGAAGCCCGTTTCGACGAGTTGTTCGCCATTGAAAACCGGGCGATCTCAATCGTCAAACCGTACGCGTGATGCGAATCCTCATCACCGGTGCGAGTGGCGCCATTGGTCTTGCGGCAGCAAAACAACTTGCTGCCGCCGGTCATGAATTGGTGCTTCAGACGTATCGACAGCAAGCGGTTTTAGAACGGATGATAGAGGAGTGGCAAGGCGAGCACCACATCCTGACTGCGAACTTAGCAGACGAGAAGGACTTGCAGGCATTTTGTGCGGCATTACCTGTCGTCGATGCCTTCGTCCATTGTGCCGGAACGAGTTATAGCGGTCTGTTGCTCGATCAATCAGCAACATCAATGCACGAACTCTGGAAAATTCATGTCGAGGCGTTGATGCGCATCAGCCAAACCGTGACACGAACGAAACCGTTTACGTCGAAGCTTGCGATCGTCGTCATCAGTAGTGTGTTAGGAGAACAAGGTGTCGCGGGTGAGGTCGTCTATTCGACATGCAAGGCGGCACAGCTTGGATTCGTCAAGGCATACAGTAAGGAACTTGGACCGATGCATGGACGCATCAATGCGATTACGCCGGGGTGGATCGATACGCCGATGAACGCGATTTTTTCTGAGGATGAAAAGGCAGAAGCGATTGCTGAAATTCCTGCCGGACGATTCGGGAAAGCAGAGGAAGTGGCTACTGCGATCCGTTACTTAGTGCAACCCGAATCGAGTTATGTATCGGGAGCCATCCTTAAAATAGATGGCGCGTGGATGTAAGCATTGGAATTTCAGTTCAGGAATGCTTTTCATTTTTCAAAAAATCATTTAACATGAGGAATGGATAATCGTATTGATAGAGGAGGATGGGCGCGTGAGTGAGTTCGAGCAATGGTATCTCGAATATGAATTAAAGGTCAATCGTCCCGGTATACTCGGGGACATTGCTTCGTTGATGGGAATGTTACATATTTCGATCGTGACGATCAATGGTGTCGATCATCAACGACGCGGTATGTTGCTCCAAACGAAACAACCGGATCAAATTCCACGACTCGCCGCTATTCTCAAGACGATGTCAACCATAGAGGTCATCAAACTACGAAAACCAAAACTACGTGACCGAATCGCGATTCGTCACGGGCGCTATATCGATCAAAGCAGTGATGAACGAAAGACGTTCCGCTTCGTCCGGGAAGACTTAGGGATTCTCGTCGATTTCATGGCAGAGCTATGTAAACAGGATGGGCACTTGTTGATTGGTGTCCGCGGCATGCCACGCGTCGGTAAGACGGAGTCGATCGTCGCAGCGAGCGTCAGTGCGAATAAGAAATGGCTGTTCCTATCGTCGACGTTGATTAAACAGACGGTTCGAACATCGTTGTTCGACGACGAGCGGACGGGTGATTATGTTTACATCATCGATGCGTTAGTGTCACAACGAAATTTCGATGAACGACACTGGCAAATCCTGCGGGAAGTCATGCGTCTACCCGCGACGAAGATCGTCGAACATCCGGATGCGTTCGTCAAATCGAGTGAGTATACGTGGGATGATTTTGATTACATCATTGAATTACGCAACACGACTGAAGAAATCATTGTGACTGAACTGCCTCGTTCCCATGGGGGAAATGATTGGTTCAACTTTGAATAAGTATGAAAAATGGAAGGTGTGTTACCGATGACCGAGCTCGGAACCTACTTAAAGGAACAACGGGAGGCGCTAGGCGTCTCTCTCGAACAAATTCAAACGACGACAAAGATTCAAAAGCGTTACATCGTCGCGATCGAAGAAGGCAATTATGATCAATTGCCGGGAGCCTTTTACGCCCGGGCCTTCATCAAGACATATGCGGAAGCACTCGGTCTTGACGTCGATGAAGTCTTTACGACTTATAAACGTGATCTTCCGGAACCGGAAGCACAACCGGTCGTCGAACTGTCACGGCGCGCGACGTATTCGAAATCCAGTGCTCCGAAGAAGAGCGTTGCGAAGCGTTGGATTCCGAACATCATCATCATCGTACTAATCTTTGCGATCGGTACTGCCTTGTATTATGGTCTGCAGACGTTCCTCGACGGTAACGAAGAGGCGAAGACGTCCGCACCGAAGCAAAATGATGTCACGATCGATCAAGGGGACGCACCAAGTAAAGAGACGGATGCGCCTGCGAAGACGGAAGAAGAGCCGAAGGAAGAACCGGCGAAACAGGAAGAAACAAAAGAAGAACCTAAAAAAGAGGCACTTGCTGCGAAGTCGACATCTGGTCAAGATGTCACGTATGAAGTCGCAACGAAAGATACGATGAGTGTCTCGATTCAAATCAAGAAAGATGCCTCTCCGTCGCCATTCGTCGGTGTGCGTGATACATCACTTGAAGGAAAAGCACTCGCGCCAGACCACATCAACGCATCGGATCCGAATCCGATCGTCGTGAAGGACGCGAAGACGGACTTGATCCGCATCCGGATCGGTTCGATTAAAGGGATTGATAAAATCGTCGTCAATGACCAAGAACTGAAACTGAACCGTTCGCTTCTCGTCCAAAACATCTATCTAAAGAAAGTAGCCACGCCGTAATCCGGCGTGCCTTCTTTTAGATGGCATGTCATTTACATATGAAATGAAGGAGGAGGGCGTTACATGAACTTACCGAATCAATTGACAGTATTACGTGTTTTATTAATTCCCGTGTTCGTCATCGTACTTGCGATTGATCCGAACTGGGGACAGTGGGATGTGTTGGGAGCCGAGCTTCCCGTCTCACACTTCGTTGCAGCTATCATCTTCCTTGTTGCTTCACTGACGGACTGGCTCGATGGATATATCGCTCGTAAACAAAAATTAGTAACGAACTTTGGAAAATTCATGGATCCACTTGCCGACAAGATGTTAGTTGCAGCTGCACTCGTCTACTTGGTGGAACTTGGATTCGTCGCAGCATGGATCGTCGTCATCATTCTCTGTCGAGAGTTCGCAGTCACGGGTCTTCGTCTCGTCGCATCTGACGAAGGGATCGTCCTTGCTGCCGGAAACTCTGGGAAAGCCAAGACATGGGTCCAGCTGACATCAATTACGGCATACTTGTTGCACGATATCATCTTTGCGATGTGGAACATTCCGTTCGCAGATATTACGATGTGGCTTGCTTTGATCTTGACGATCTACTCAGGCGTCGAATATTTCTCGAAAAACATTAAGTTAATTACGAAATCCATGTAAGATGGATCAATTTAGACTGTTCGTCATACCGAACAGTCTTTTCTTATACTTCAAGAAGGTGAGGAATCAACATGAAAGCAGAAATCATCGCAGTCGGAAGCGAACTCCTCCTTGGGGAAATCGCGAACACGAATGCACAGTACCTTTCCGAATGGTTAGCGAGTGCCGGAATTGACGTTCATTATCATACAGTCGTCGGTGACAATCGCGAACGGATGCAAGAAACATTCCGTCAGGCACAACAGCGGGCAAATCTCCTCGTCATCACAGGAGGTCTTGGACCGACGGAAGACGATTTAACGAAAGAGGTGCTCGCTGATCTCCTCGGACGTGATCTCGTTCTCGATCAAGCGGCGTACGAGCGAATCGAAGGGTTTTTAAAGACACGTCAACGAGAGATGACGATCAACGAACGAAAACAAGCATTAATCATCGATGGTGCAACGGTTTTACGTAATGATGCAGGACTTGCTCCCGGTATGTCGGTCCAAACGGAGCATCACCAATATATCGTCTTACCCGGTGTGCCACGCGAGATGAAGCAAATCCTCAAAGATCACTTCAGTCATCTATTCGGTCAAGAAACGATTCGTTCTCGAACGTTACGATTCTTCGGAATCGGGGAATCGGCGTTAAACGACCGTCTAGAAACGTTGATCAAGGAAGCGACCAATCCATCGGTCGCACCGTATGCGGAGCTCGCTGAAGTCCGGTTGCGCCTGACGGCTAAAGCACTCGATCAACAGGAAGCCGATCGTATGCTCGATGAACTCGAACAACACGTCCTTGCTGAAGTCGGCATGTACTTTTATGGATATGGGGAGACGAGTCTGCCGGAAGTCGTCCTAAAACGGTATCAAGATGCAGGATTGACACTTTCGCTCGCCGAATCACTGACGGGAGGAGCTGTCGCGAGTGGTCTCGTTGATGTCAGCGGTGCGAGTCAAGTATTGCGCGGGAGCGCTGTCGTCTATGATGATGCAGCGAAGCAAGCCGTGTTATCGGTACCAGAGGATTTATTACGAGAGCATACTGCTGTCAGTAAAGAGGTCGCGATTGCGATGGCTGAAGGGGCACGAGAACTGTATCAATCCGATATCGCCGTCGCCTTGACGGGGGAAGCAGGTCCGACGAGCAACAGTGGAAAAGTGGTCGGAACGGTCTATTGTGCTGTTGCGGACGCACATGGAACACGGATCGTCGAATGGCAATATCCATCGTTCGACAGAGGCATGATTCGACTGCGCGCCGTCAAGGATACCTATTTCCTTTTACTGAAACATCTCGAGAAAGCATCAGAGTAAGAAAAATGATCGAAGTGCAAGTATGCGAATAAATGTTCGTAAAATGCTTGTCATTCGGTCTCAAAAGAAGTACAATAATCTCAGTAAGATAATTAAAAGGAGGCCTGCTACGTGAGTGATCGTAAAGCAGCACTTGAGATGGCGTTACGCCAGATAGAGAAACAGTTCGGTAAAGGTTCTATCATGAAACTCGGAGAAAATGCGGATCAGAAGGTATCAGTAATCTCTTCTGGATCGATTACATTAGATATTGCCCTAGGTGCAGGTGGATACCCACGTGGACGGGTCATCGAAGTATACGGACCTGAATCGTCAGGTAAAACGACGGTTGCGCTTCATGCAATCGCAGAAGTTCAAAAACAAGGCGGACAAGCCGCATTCATCGATGCGGAGCACGCGCTCGATCCAGCATATGCAAACAAACTCGGTGTCAACATCGATGAGCTCCTCTTGTCACAACCGGACACTGGGGAACAGGCACTTGAAATCGCGGAAGCACTCGTTCGTTCTGGTGCGGTCGATATTCTTGTCGTCGACTCTGTTGCAGCACTCGTACCAAAAGCAGAGATCGAAGGCGAGATGGGTGACTCACACGTCGGTCTTCAAGCACGTTTGATGAGCCAAGCGCTTCGTAAGTTGTCTGGTGCAACGAATAAATCGAAGACGATCGTCATCTTCATCAACCAAATCCGTGAAAAAATCGGTGTCATGTTCGGTAACCCGGAAACAACTCCAGGCGGTCGTGCACTTAAATTCTACTCGTCTGTTCGTTTAGAAGTGCGTCGTGCGGAAGCGTTGAAAAACGGTACGGATGTCGTCGGTAACAAAACGAAGATTAAGGTCGTCAAGAACAAGATCGCGCCTCCGTTCAAACAAGCGGAAGTCGACATCATGTATGGTCTCGGGATTTCGAAAGTCGGCGAGTTGATCGACATCGGAACAGACCTTGATATCGTTCAAAAGAGTGGTGCATGGTACTCGTACAACTCTGAACGTCTCGGTCAAGGGCGTGAGAACGCGAAACAATACATGGTCGAGCATCCGGAAGTCGCAGCAGAGGTCGAACGTTTGATTCGTGAACACCACGGTCTCGTCGATCGCGAAGAGCCGGTTGATTTCGAAGCAGAACAACCAGAAGATCTATTTGCTGAATAAACCGTTTCAGAGAGGATTCGCGTGCGAATCCTCTCTTTTTTAGTGTAAAAGAGGAAAACAGTGGAATTCTTTCCCGTCCGTTCGTTGACAATGAACGAGTGCTATCCTTACAATATAGATGTACGTTTTTTAGACAGCTTCGATGAAATACCGAAATGAACTAAGAAACACCTTGCAAAGGGGAGGTGAACCCATGAGTACACTGACTTGGATTGTCATACTTCTCCTCACTTTGCTGATCGCATTCATCGTAGGCTACTTCTTGCGGAAATCGATTGCAGAAGCGAAAATTCAAGGCGCAGAAACGGAAGCGAACAAAATCGTTGAACGTGCGCGTGAATCGGCTGAGGCAACGAAAAAAGAAGCAGTACTCGAAGCGAAAGATGAAGCATTCAAACTTCGTAACGAAGTGGAAAAAGAATTGCGTGAACGTCGCCAAGAGCTAGCGAAACAAGAAGCCCGGTTGCTCCAGAAAGAAGAGACACTCGATCGCCGTGTTGACGCTATCGACCGTAAGGAAGATCAGATCAATACACGTGATGCAGAGATCGCGAAACGGAAGCATCAAGCTGAAGAACTAGAGCGCAAAGTAGAGGACCTGTATGAACAGGGACGTCAAGAGCTTGTCCGCGTCGCGAATTTATCGCAAGACGAGGCAAGAACGATCATCATGGATGAGACGAAACAGGCTGCTTTACATGATGCAGCCATTCTTCAAAAAGAAATCGAACAAAAAGCAAAAGAAGAAGCCGACAAGAAAGCACGTAACATCTTGTCACTTGCGATTCAACGGTTCGCCGCTGAACATATCGCAGAGACGACTGTATCGGTCGTCAACTTGCCGAACGATGAGATGAAAGGTCGGATCATCGGACGGGAAGGCCGCAACATCCGTACGCTCGAGACCTTGACTGGGATCGACTTGATCATCGATGATACGCCGGAAGCCGTCATTTTGTCTGGTTTTGACCCAATTCGTCGCGAAGTCGCTAAAATGGCGCTCGAGAAATTGGTTCAGGATGGTCGGATTCACCCGGCCCGTATTGAAGAGATGGTCGACAAATCCCGTCGTGAAGTCGACGAGCGGATTCGAGAAATCGGGGAAGAAGCGACGTATGATGTCGGAATCCACGGCATTCATCCGGACCTTGTCAAAATTCTCGGTCGCTTGAAGTACCGTACGAGTTACGGACAGAACGTCCTGTATCACTCACTTGAGGTTGCCCACCTTGCAGGTATGATGGCAGCTGAACTTGGAGAAGATGTCACGCTTGCGAAGCGTGCGGGTCTTCTGCATGATATCGGGAAAGCGATCGACCACGAAGTCGAAGGCAGTCACGTTGAGATCGGAGTCGAGCTCGGTACGAAGTACAAAGAACATCCAACCGTCATCAATGCGATCGCGTCCCACCACGGGGATACGGAAGCGACATCTGTCATTTCCGTCTTGGTTGCAGCTGCGGATGCATTATCTGCTGCTCGTCCAGGTGCACGTCAAGAGACACTCGAAAGTTATATCCGCCGTCTCGAACGCCTCGAGGAAATCTCGGAATCGTTCGACGGTGTCGAAAAATCATTTGCGATCCAAGCGGGTCGTGAAGTCCGTATCATCGTTCGACCTGACGTCGTCGATGATGTACTGGCTCACAAGATGGCGAGTGACATCCGGAAAAAAATCGAAGAAGAACTCGATTATCCGGGACACATCAAGGTCACGGTCATTCGGGAAACACGAGCAGTCGAATACGCGAAATAAATGGAGTGGCGGGCGACCGCCACTTTTTTTAATGAACGGAGGAACAGCAATGAAGATTTTATTCATCGGAGACGTCGTCGGTGCACCCGGTCGACACATCCTGCAACAATTCACAGCACGCCTGAAAGCGAAGTACAACCCGAACGTCATGCTCGTCAACGGCGAAAACGCGGCACACGGACGCGGCATCACGAAGTCGATCTATCATCAATTCCTTGAACTCGGATTCCACGGAATCACGATGGGGAACCACACGTTTGATAACCGCGACATCTTTGACTGGATCGACGATGCGGATCGAATCGTCCGTCCGGCGAACTATCCGGAAGGCACGCCAGGTCGTGGAATGATGATCGTCAAAGCAGGTAATAAAAAGATTGCCGTCATCAACGTCCAAGGAACGGTCTTCTTACCACCACTCGGTGACCCTTTCCGTACCGTCGATGCACTGATTGCGGAAGTCGAAGGAAAAGTTGATGCGATCTTCGTTGATGTCCATGCGGAAGCAACGAGTGAGAAAATTGCGATGGGTTATCACCTCGACGGTCGAGTACAGGCTGTCGTCGGGACACATACGCACGTCCAGACAGCAGATGAGCGTGTCCTTGACGGAGGAACAGCTTACATCACGGATGTCGGGATGACAGGTCCGCTGAACGGCGTGCTCGGAATGCGCCAAGAAGATGTCCTACGAAAATTCAAGACACAGCTCCCAACACGGTTTGAAGTTGCCGAAGGACGGGAACAACTTAATGGAGTCTTGATTCATATCGATGACACAACCAAAAAAGCAACGAAGATTGAACGGATTCATCTGACGGATCAGTCAGTATTCTTCGACTGATTGCCATTTCTGGATGGGGAGGTACACGCATGGACGTCCTGAAAGTATCAGCTAAGTCGAATCCAAACGCGGTAGCAGGTGCACTCGCGGGTGTCATTCGAGAGAGAGGTTCCGTCGAGATTCAGGCCATTGGTGCGGGAGCGCTCAATCAGTCTGTCAAAGCCGTCGCCATCGCACGCGGATTCGTGGCGCCTTCTGGCATCGACTTGATTTGTATCCCAGCCTTCACAGACATTTTGATTGATGGGGAAGAGAGAACCGCCATCAAACTCATCATCGAACCACGATGACGAATTGGACATAGGTCCTATTTGCAAGTAGACCATTTACTCGACTGGAGTAGATGGTCTTTTTGCTGTGCCTGCGAAATTTTCTCACCTTTCCACCGAGGGAGCATTGTACTACTTCCGGTAAATCGGTATCATGAGGGAGGATAGAGAGAACTATCATTTCAGGGGACAGAGAAGGAGCGAACGTCGATGTATAATCAGTTATCATGGAAAGTTGGCGGTCAGCAGGGAGAAGGGATCGAATCAACAGGCGAAATCTTTGCGATTGCCTTGAATCGACTCGGCTATTACCTGTACGGCTACCGTCACTTTTCGTCACGTATCAAGGGAGGACATACGAACAATAAGATTCGTGTCGCGACACAGGAAGTCCGGACGATTTCCGATGATCTCGATATTTTGGTCGCGTTCGATCAAGAGACGATTGATGTTAACTTCCATGAATTGCGTCAAGGTGCCATCATCATCGCGGATGCGAAATTCAATCCGACGAATCCGGACGAAGCACGCGCTTCCTTGTATGCGATTCCATTTACGGAGATTGCAGCTGATCTCGGTACGGCTTTGATGAAGAACATGGTCGCGATCGGTGCATCGAGCGCGATTCTCGGCATTGCACCGGAGCGTTTCCAAGCCGTCGTCGAACAGATTTTCGGCCGAAAAGGTCCAGACATGGTCGAGAAAAACTTAGCGGCAATCCGTGAAGGAGCAGCAGCGTTCGAAGCACTCGCAGGAGATGGTGAACGATTCGTTTTAGATCCAGCAGACGGAAAACAACGGATGTTCATGATCGGAAACGATGCGATTGCGCTTGGTGCGATTGCCGGTGGAGCACGTCTGATGGCAGCCTACCCAATCACACCATCATCTGAGATCATGGAATACTTAATCAAGAAACTGCCGCAGTTCGGCGGGACGGTCGTCCAGACGGAAGACGAATTGGCGGCAGTCACGATGGCAATCGGGGCGAACTACGCAGGTGTCCGTGCTTTGACGGCGTCTGCTGGTCCAGGATTGTCATTGATGGCGGAAGCGATCGGGTTATCCGGGATGACGGAAACACCGCTCGTCATCGTCGATACACAACGAGGTGGTCCGTCAACGGGTCTACCAACGAAACAGGAACAGTCTGACTTGATGGCGATGATCTACAGCACGCATGGTGAGATTCCAAAGGTCGTTTTGGCACCGTCAACGGTCGAGGAAGCGTTCTACGATGCAGCAGAGGCATTCAACATCGCAGAGGAATACCAGTGTCCTGTCATTCTATTGACGGATTTGATGCTGTCTCTTGGAAAACAATCGGTCGAACCACCGGATATGTCACGCGTTGAGATCCGACGCGGGAAGTTGATCCAGGAAGACTTACCGGAACTTGAAGGAAAAGCGTACTTCAAACGCTACGAAGTGACGGAAGATGGGATCAGCCCACGTGTCATTCCAGGCGTCAAGCACGGGATTCATCACGTAACGGGTGTTGAGCACAATGAGGAAGGGCGTCCGTCGGAAGCGACGAAGAACCGAGTCGATCAGATGACGAAGCGACTCCGTAAGCTAAACACGTTCCGCTTACAGGATGCCGTTCTCGTAACGGAGCATCATGCAGAACCGGATATCTTATTCGTCGGTTTTAACTCGACACGTGGAACGATTGAAGAGATCATGCCACGACTCGAAGCACAAGGAATCAAGGTTGATCACTTGCATATCCGTCAAGTCCATCCGTTCCCTAGTGAGCTTGTCACGCCACACTTAGAGCGGGCAAAACGAGTCATCGTCGTCGAATACAACGCAACGGGACAACTGGCGAAGCTGATCCAGATGAACTGTGGACATGCATCGAAGATCGAGCATATCCTGAAATTCAATGGCGACCCGTTCTACCCAGCAGAGGTCGTCGAGCAGGTCGTAGGAGGGGTATATCATGGCAACCTTTAAAGATTTTAGAAACGATGTCAAACCAAACTGGTGTCCAGGGTGTGGAGACTTCTCGATTCAAGCAGCGATTCAGCGTGCTGTCGCGAACGTCGGTCTCGAACCAGAAGAGTTGGCATTGATTTCCGGGATTGGCTGTTCTGGTCGGATTTCCGGTTATATCAATACGTATGGCTTCCACGGCGTTCATGGACGGTCCCTTCCGATCGCCCAAGGTGTCAAGATGGCGAACCGCGAATTGACGGTCATCGCGTCTGGTGGCGACGGTGATGGATTTGCAATCGGCATGGGACATACGATCCATGCATTCAAGCGCAATGTCGACATGACGTACATCGTCATGGACAATCAGATTTACGGCTTGACGAAAGGACAGACATCACCCACTTCTGCACCTGGATTCAAGACGAAATCGACGCCAAAAGGGTCGATCGAAAAGAGTGTTTCACCCGTTGAACTCGCCTTGACGGCTGGTGCGACGTTCGTTGCCCAAAGCTTCTCGAATGATTTGAAGGGCTTGACGCAATTGATCGAGCAAGCGACGGCACATAAAGGATTTGCCTTCATCAACGTCTTCAGTCCATGTGTCACGTTCAACAAGGTCAATACGTACGATTGGTTCAAACAGAACTTGACGAAGCTGTCCGATATCGAAGGATACGATCCGGCGAACTTGGATCTTGCGAAACAGACCGTTCATGCTCACGACGGACTCGTCATGGGATTGATCTATCAGGATGAAACACGTCCTGATTACCAGTCACAAATCGATGGGTATCAAGAATCGGGTCTCGCGTACGCGGATCTTGAGCTAAACGAAGAAACATTCGGTAAACTGGCAGCGGAATTCATGTAAGATAGAGGAAAGATGTGTTTGGTTTTTTTGGGGATGCTAAACATTTGGAAGTTCGCCACATATAAAAAACGTGAACTTCCGCGAAGGAGTCGGGGAAAGATGACGAAATTAGTAACGACGGTAGAAGAGACGACAACGACGAAAACGATGCGTGCACTCGTCAAAGAAGAGCGCGGGTTCGGTGCCGCACTCAAAGAAGTACCGGTACCCGTACCGAGTCGTGGAGAAGTCTTGATTCGAGTCGAGGCAACATCGATCTGTGGGACGGACGTGCATATCTATGAGTGGGACGCGTGGGCAGCCTCGCGTGTCAATCCGCCGTATGTCTTCGGTCACGAGTTCTCGGGCGAAGTCGTCGAGCTCGGAGAAGGCACGAAACGCTTGAAACTCGGTGATCGTGTCTCGGCGGAGACGCATATCGTCTGTCATCAATGTAAACAGTGTCTTCGTGGGCAATATCACATCTGTAAGAATACGAAGATCATCGGTGTCGATACACAAGGTTGTTTTGCAGAATACGTCGTCATGCCGGAAGAAAACCTTTGGGTCAACCCGGAAGATATGCCAGCAGGGATCGCTTCGATTCAAGAGCCAATGGGCAATGCCGTCCATACGGTACTCGCGAGCGATGTCAGCGCGAAAACGGTCGCAATCGTCGGTTGTGGTCCGATTGGTCTGATGGCAGTTTCGGTCGCAAAAGCAGCCGGTGCGGCGGAAGTCGTCGCGATCGACGTCAATCCGTATCGTCTTGAACTCGCGCGGACGATGGGGGCGGATGTCGTCATCGATTCACGTCATGACGATGTCTTGGAGCGGATCGAGCGCATGACGGACGGAGATGGAATTGATGTCGTCTGTGAGATGAGTGGTCATCCGGTTGCGATTCGTCAAGCCTTCGAGATGGTGACAGCAGGTGGAGACGTCAACATCCTCAGTCTGCCGGTCAAACCGGTCGAAATCGATTTGACGAACCATGTCGTCTTCAAAGGTGTCCGGGTTCAAGGCATCACCGGTCGGAAGATGTATGAGACATGGAGCCAGGTTTCCGCTTTCTTATCGAGCGGAAAAGTCGATGTCCGACCGTTAATCACACACACGTTACCGCTAGAGCGGTTCGAAGAAGGATTTGAATTGATGCGTCAAGGGAAATGCGGGAAAGTCGTATTACAACCAAGGGGGACGAATTAATGGGATTTGAACACTTACGGACAGAACTAGAAGAGATGAAACAGGCGGGCACGTTCCGCAACCTCGTAGCACTTGAGAGCGCGCAACATAACCGCGTGACGATCAATGGTAAGGAACTCATTCAACTGTCGTCGAACAACTACCTCGGACTCGCCGCACATCCACGTCTTGCTGAACAAGCAGCGGAAGCAGCGCGCACGTTCGGTGCTGGAACAGGATCTGTTCGGACGATTGCCGGGACACTCGAGATGCACCAAGCATTCGAACGGGAACTCGCGACATTCAAGCACACGGAAGCAGCACTTGTCTTCCAGTCTGGATTCGCAACGAATCTCGGTGTCTTATCGGCACTGCTCGGTCCGGAAGACGTCGTCATCTCGGATGAGTTGAACCACGCTTCGATCATCGATGGGATTCGTCTGACGAAAGCGAAACGCCGCATCTATAAACATGTCGACTTGGCGGATCTTGAAGCGGCCTTACAAGAAACACAAGACGCGCGGACGCGCCTCATCGTCACGGATGGCGTCTTCTCGATGGACGGAAACATTGCACCACTTCCGGAAATCGTTGAATTAGCTGAGCGTTATGACGCACTCGTCATGGTCGATGATGCCCATGCGTCAGGTGTGCTTGGGAAAGCGGGACGCGGTACGGTCAATCACTTTGGTCTTGACGGACGTGTTGCCCTGCAGGTCGGTACGCTCTCAAAAGCCATCGGTGTCCTCGGTGGATACGTCGCGTGTGAACAGCACGTCAAGGATTATCTGATCCATAAAGGACGTCCGTTCTTGTTCTCGACATCACATCCACCAGCAGTCGTCGAAGCGAACCGGGAAGCGCTCCGTGTCATGGAGGAAGAGACGGAACTCTTCGATCGTCTATGGGAAAACACGGAATTCTTTAAACAAGGACTCCGTGATCTTGGATTCGACATCGGAACATCGACGACGCCGATCACACCGGTCATCGTCGGGGATGAAGCACGTTGCCATGAGTTGTCGGACCGCTTACGTCAAGAAGGTGTCTTTGCTCAAGGCATCGCCTTCCCGACGGTCGCAAAAGGAAAAGCACGTGTCCGGACGATCGTGACGGCGGAACATACGCGTGAAGATTTAACGACGGCGCTTGCAGCTTTCGAAAAAGTCGGTCGTGAATTAAACTTGATCGGTTGATATCGATCACGGACGAAATGCGTCCACATACTTTCAGGCAGCGGATCAGCGATTCGCTGCCTGAAGTGCGTCATGACGAAAGAATCAACGTCGACCGTTTTTACTTTTGCGAGATAGGGAATAACAGATGAGGAAAGGATGTGACCTGATGAGTACGAAGAAAAAAGGGATTTTGCTCTCATTTTTGATGCTGACGCTGCTCCTTGGGGGTTGTATTCGCATCCAATATGATGCGACGATCCATACCGACCAGAGTGTCACCTTAAAGACGACATATGCCGCAAAGGAACACCCGGTAGCGCGTTTACTGAACCTAAATCCGAATTGGAATAGTTATGTTAAACAGGCAGAAAAGAACGGTTATGCAGCGAAGGCGTTCAAGACGAAGGATGACTATGAAGGGATTCGGATGCAGAAGACATTCGCGAACTTCAAGGACATGACGTCGATTAAGGACGAATGGAAGACAGGTATCGGAGGGATTCTCATTCCACCTGATACGAAGTTCGACATGAAAAAATCGGATGGTTTTTGGTTTGATACGTATCGACTGGATACGAACATCGATCTCAGTATCGATCGTTTGAATATCAAAGGCTATCAACCGACAGGACAGGTCAAGAAACTCGCCGACCGGTATATCCGTCAAGCCGATATCGAGATCAAGCTCCACGGTCCGAAAGTAATCGGTCTCCAAAATGGAGAAAAGATCGACTGGTCGAATTATCATGATGTGTCATGGAAATTATACGGAACGAAAGCCAACCAGCTACAGTTGATTGCGTATGTACCGAATCCGACAGGTTGGATCATTACTGGTATCGTGTTATTGATCGGTTTCGGATTATTCCTCTACTGGGTCTTTCACCGTGTCCGTCGTTTGCGCCGGCAACAGTTAAAGACGATCGGCATCTCGCTCCTCGTCTGTTTGATTGTCGGGGGAGGCGCGTGGTGGGTGTTCGCGGAGGATACGTCAAGTGCGCCGCCACCAACGCGCCAGATCGTTACACAAGGAAAGAGTGAAATCGTGCCGACGTTCCTCGTTCATGGGTTATTCGGGACGGAGCGGACATTCGTGCCGATGATTCAAAACTTCACGAATAAAAAAGTCGCCGATGATGGTGGTCGATGTGACGTGACTCGTTCCGGAAAAGCAACCTGTAGCGTCAAACCCTCGCCGACCGGCTACCCACTTGTCCGAATCGTCTTCGCAGATGATGAGGCAAGCCTTGCCGACCAGCAAAAGTGGTTGAATGCAGCGATTGCAGCTTACGATGCGAAACAAAAAGCGACCTTTGCCGATATTCAGCTCGTTGGGCACAGCATGGGTGGTGTCGATGTCGTCGCCTACACAGTCCAAGAGGAGATGCCGTATCACGTCCGAAAAGTCGTGACGCTCGACTCACCGATCGCCGGTTCCGATTACGCGAAACTTGGTTTGACACTTGCGCCACTCGGCACGAATACGAACAGTCCTGCGATACGTGATCTTGCGAAAGGTTCTCCAGCGATGAACAATCTGACCCAACGGCTTGAGACGTGGCCACGCGACGTACTCGTCTATTCGTTTGGTGCCAAAGGAGGCGACTTCAATCTGATTTCGTTAAATAGTTCGTTTGCACTCGAGAACTACACGGATAACATTCAGACGAAATCCTATAAGTATGATCACTTCACGATTCATCGCCGGGAGCCGGTCTTCCGCGAAATCCGCAATTTCCTGTTTAAAGAAAATCGAGTCACGGAGGAGGAACCATCATGAAACAGGTCGTCATCGTCGGCGGAGGAATTGCCGGTCTAACGGCTGCGGCATTGATTGCACAAGAAGGACATGCCGTCACGGTACTTGAAGGAAGCCGTGAATGGGGAGGGTCAGCCGGGAAGTTCACACGCCGGGACTTGACGTATCCAGTTGGAGCGACCCTTGGGATGGGATTTGAACCAGGTGGCATTCATGCCCGTGTGCTCGATCATCTCGGAGTGACGCACCAAGTCGAGCCACTCGACGTCGTCATGACGATTCGCATCGAAGGACGATTGATTCATTATTATCAAAACCGTGATGCGTTTCTAACCGAATTGACCTCACATTTTCCGGAGCAGGCATCGTCGATTCGGGCATTCTTTGCTGAAATCGAGCAGATACACGAGGCAATTCGTCCACTAATGGCAGAACTGCCGGCATTGCCACTTCAAGATTTAGCCGACGTCCGGCGGTTAGTCCGTCACACGAAAAGTGTCGTCCTCTTACCATATTTTCCGCTGACGATTGGTCATCTGTTACGCAAACATCGACTAGCGGATACGCTGTTCGCACAAGTGATCGACGGGATCTTACTCGACAGCATGCAGACAGGGCAGGAAGCATCTGCTTTACTAGGAGCCGTCGCCTTATCGATTTACCACGAGGGTGCTTATTATGTCCCAGGTGGATTATACCGACTGGCCGAGCAATTAAAAGAGACAGCAGAGGCGAGCGGGGCAACCTGTCTCCTTGGGCGAAAAGTCACGTCGATTCGAAAGACACCGGATGGTTTCTTGATCGAGGATCGTCGCGGACGCTTGATGCTTGCTGATGCTGTCATCTGCGCAGTTCCGCTTGAAGGCATCAGGGAAGTCGTCAGTACGGATATGAAACGAACGTTACGACGGACGTACCAGCGACAAGAAAAGCTACAGCAATGGGCGACCTTTACGTATTATGCGGCGATACCGGAGTCGGTCATTTTGTCTGATGAAGCATTCTGGCAAGTCCATGATCCGTCCCTACCTTCAGGTCATGCCTTCATCTCCCTCTCCCGTCCAGATGACCGGTTACGTGCACCAGCCGGTCAGCGGACGCTGACGATGTCATGCCATGTTCCGATTGGTACGTTCGATAAGACGAACCGGAAACGCTACGACGAACAAGTCGAGAAGATGTCGGCAATCTTCGAAGCTATTCTTGAACAACAGTTTCCAGGTTTCCGTCAACAGGCAATCGAACGCCATCCGGGTGGACCCGGTGCGTGGGTTCGCTATACGTTCCGTCCGGACGGTGGAGTCGGGGGATATCCGCAACGTCCGAGTACGAGTCTCTTGTTCGCAGCGCCGTTTCGAACAGGCATCGATCACTTCTTTGCGATCGGCGACACGATTTTTCCGGGTGCCGGGACGATCGGGGCGACGACGTCTGCGATTCATGTTGCCCGACAGTTTGATGTCAGATTATGAGAAATCATCGTAAAATGATGAAAGAAGCGACGCATCTGTCGCTTTTTTCACATTTGAGGATTATGATGAGGAAGAGTCGGGAACATGATATCCATGAACAGAAAGAGAAAAGGAGTGAAGAACCATGGAGACATTCGAGCAAAAATGTCAGTCATTCATTCAGGAACGACGACCTGAAGTCGGTCCGATTCAATTCGAGTCGGCGCGTACGTTTCTCAATGCACGCGGTTTAAGCGTTTACGAACGGATTTATCAAGGGAAAGAGGAAGTCCGATTAGCGTTCGTCGAGCAGACGAATGGTCAACAACTCGTTTCATTGATGGAAAATACATTCGGCAACGGACTGGTCTATTTTGTCTCAACGGCAACCGCGACATGGGATGGCGACCGTTTTGGTGAATATACGTTTTAAGTACATAGGGAGTCCCAGTCGATGACTGGGGCTCTTTCGTGTCGAAACCTAATCCTTGTCCCGTTCGTAAGGTAGGTAAGTGACTCAGTTGAAGGAGGAAACGATGTGTCATCACTTGAACAACCTAAAACATCGACACGGCGGCTTGCGACCGTCTCGTTGATTTTCATGGCGGTCGGATTCGTCGTCTCATTGCCATTTAAAGAAAATGCGTGGGTCTTTTGGCTCCAGAGTGGTTTTGAAGCCGGACTCGTCGGTGGGATTGCCGACTGGTTTGCGATCACGGCATTGTTTCGCCATCCGCTCGGCTTAAAGATTCCCCATACGAACCTGTTGCCGAAAAATCGGGAACGGGTCATCGAATCAATCGTTCATATGCTCGAGACGGACTTGCTCAATAAAGAGAGTATCGTCGCGAAGCTCCAGCATATGACGCTCGCAGACCGTGTCATCAAAATCTTACGTTCGATTCTCGTTCTGCCTGCTTTTCGAGCGACCGTTACCGAACTATTGGTCGGTCTGATCCGGAAATTACCGAAAGAGGCGATTCTTGAGTTTGCGAATACACGGTTGACGGAGACGATCAAAGCGTATCCGTCAAAACGGCTGGCGGTACGGGCGATGGAGTTAAATGAGGAACGTCGACTCGACGAGTGGCTGATGGATCAGTTACTCGGTTATGGGCAACGTCTGCTCGAAGACCCCGTCATCCGAGACCAGATTGGGCGCCTTGCCTATACGGCGATGATCGACCAAGAAAAGAATACGTTCTTGCGGGTGACGGCGCGAACCGTCCAAAAAGTCTATTCAGAAGAAAAACTCAGTCTTGTCATTCAAGGTGTCTTGTTGACGGTCATTCAAGATATGCGACACGTCCATCACCCGAATCGTTTAGCGATTCTTGATCATCTGCGTCGTAATCTGGCACAGTTATCGATTGATGAAGAGCGTCTAGCAAAAATCGATGCTTGGAAGGCAAGCGAGGTCGACCGGTTTGACTTCGTTCCGGTCATTGAACGCGCGTATGATGCTGGTTTGATCGAACTCGAACGCTACTTGACGTCAGATGCCTTCTGGACGGAACGGGCGATGCCGATGCTTTCGCGCGCTTTAGACGACTGGGAACAGCATCCGACGTTCAAAGATAGCAGTGATCAATGGATGAAGGAGCAACTCGTTCGTTTCGTCGAACAAAATCACCAAAAAATCGGTGGACTCGTCCGCGAGAACTTAAACCGGTTCGATACGGAGACACTGATTCATATGATCGAGGATAAGGTCGGCAGTGACTTGCAATGGATTCGGGTCAACGGGGCGTTGTGTGGATTCATCATCGGTTTGATTCTCGGTGCGATCAAGGTGTTCGTCGGATGAGCCGGTGGACGCATGATGTGACGTTGTCGGAAGCATTTGATTTTAAAGGAATCGTATCTCGTTTGACGGAAGACCCGTTACAAATCGAACAGGATGGGCGACTCGTCGTTCCGATCTTCATCAACGATCAGACATACATCACGACGATGGAAGCCATCGATGGTTACACGTTACGGATTGACGGTTCAGGACCGCAAACAGCGGTGCTGACGCAACTCAATCGACGGTTTCGACTCAATGAGCCAAATCCTGCGCAGCGTCTCAAAGCGACGTCGTTACACGCGATCGTCGAACGGTTCGGCGATGAACGACTCGTGCTTGATCATTCACCGTTCACGGCCTTGATTCGCTCGATCATTCATCAACAGATCAATCTCTCATTTGCCCATACGTTGACGGAACGTGTCTTTCGAACATTCGGAACGGTCAAGGACGGAATCATTCTTCCGCCGACACCGCGTCAATTAGCGGCAGCGCGTCGCGAGGACTTGCTTGCTCTGCAACTATCAGGACGTAAAGTCGATTATCTGCTTGGCGTAGCGACAGCAACGATTGATTACGATGCATTGATGTCAGCCGACGATGCAGAAATCGCTGAGACGTTGATTGCACTGAAAGGCGTCGGACCATGGACGGTCCAAAACGTCCTGATGTTCGGATACGGTCGTCCGGACCTTTTTCCGGCATCGGACATCGGGATATTACGGGCTTTCGAACGGTTGCTCGGTTACCGACCGACGGTGGAAGAAGCGACGCGACTGGCGGAGGAATTTGCCCCTGTCCGTAGTCACGCCGCCTATCTATTATGGCGTTCGATTGAATAAGGAACTATTCTTGTCACTCTATCGCGAGAACGGTATAATGAATGCGACAGAACGAGGAATCGTTCAGAATGCTAAGGGAAGCGACGTGTTCGCTAACGATAGAGGGGACGAATGTGGATGTATACAGATGAACAAATCATCGAAAAAGCCAATGAAATCGCCAAAATGATTTCAGAGACACCGGAAGTAGAACGATTTAAAGCGGCAGAAGCCAACATCAATGGGAATGAAAAAGTCCAAAAGATGATGAAACAAATCAAGTTCCTTCAAAAAGAGGCAGTCAACTGCCAACATTACGGCAAAACAGAAGCACTCGCCCGTGTCGAAGCGAAGCTCGATAAATTGTTCGCTGAGCTCGATGAGATGCCTGTTGTCCAACAGTTCCAAGAAACACAAGAAGAAGTCAACGGACTTCTCCAATACATCACGGTGACGATCTCGAACGGGATTACGGATCAAATCATCGAAGCGACGGACGGAGATGTTCTCGCTGGTAAGACAGGTAGCGGCATGGAAGCAGAAAACAAAAGCGGCGGTTGCGGCTACTAATCACGAAATGAACGAAAAGCCGACGGACATCCGTCGGCTTTTTCTACGAATGAGGTGGAAGAATGGAAGCAGTACACAACACTCCGATGATGAAACAATACTTCTCAATCAAGGCGGATTATCCGGATGCCTTTTTGTTTTATCGACTCGGTGATTTTTACGAATTATTCTTTGAGGATGCCAAGAAAGTCGCTCATGAACTGGAGTTGACGCTGACGGCGAAAAACGGCAAGAACGCGGAACATCCGATTCCGATGTGTGGCGTGCCCCATCACGCAGCGAACGGCTACATCGAACAGTTGATCGAGCGTGGTTATAAAGTGGCGCTTTGTGATCAAGTCGAGGATCCGAAGTTGACGAAAGGACTCGTCAAACGCGAAGTCATCCAAGTCATCACACCGGGAACGTTGATGTCCGCCTTGACGGAAAAAGAGAATCGGTACTTAGTCGCGGTCGTCGAACAGGACGGTCGCTTTGGGATTGCTCGCGGTGATGTCTCGACCGGTGAGAGTGCCTTGACTAGCGTTGCGACACTCGACGGTGTGGTCAAAGAACTGAGCATCATCCTGCCACGGGAAATCATCGTCACGACAGAGGAACATGAGACAGCGCTCGCACACTTACGGATTCCACTGACGCGTAGTTCACGGCGCGAGACGCATCCGCACGGTGACCGTGCGATTGATGCAGCCCAAGCGGAAGCCTTTGCGGTCCTCTATGCCTACATGCACGATACACAAAAACGAGCGTTGACACATCTACAACCTGCTGTCGTCTATGAAGCGAGCGACTTCATGCAACTCGAGCCGAATACGGTCAAGAATCTCGAACTCGTCCGCTCGGCACGGACAGGAGATAAAAAGGGTTCGTTGCTTGGTTTACTTGACGTGACAGGTACAGCGATGGGCGGACGGATGTTGAAACGCTGGCTTGAAAAACCGTTGTTATCGGAACGCGTGATCACCGAGCGGCTCGACGCTGTCGAGGAATTGTTGCAACACTACTTCGAACGTCAGCAATTAAAAGATACGTTACGCGAAGTCTATGATCTCGAGAGACTCGTCGCAAAAGTCGGTTACGGTACGGCTTCAGCGCGCGACCTCGTTCAATTGAAGTCGACGTTACGGCTGATTCCCCGCATTCAATCAGCGCTCGAGGAGATGATGAGCGAACGTCTTGGTCAGCTCAGTCTCGGACTCGATCCGCACGACGAATTGAGCGATTTGCTCGATCGTGCTTTCGTTGAAGCACCACCAATCTCAACGAAAGAGGGCGGAATGATTAAGGCTGGTTATTCAGCAGATCTCGACGAGTTACTCGTCGCCTCAAAAGACGGAAAGACATGGCTTGCGACACTTGAAGCCAGTGAACGGGCAGCAACCGGCATCAAGACGTTGAAGATCGGCTACAATCGCGTCTTCGGTTATTACATCGAGGTATCACGAGCCAATGCCAAGCTGTTGCCAGAAGGACGGTATGAACGGAAGCAGACACTTGCCAATGCCGAGCGTTACATCACACCGGAACTGAAGGAAAAAGAAGCATTAATCCTTGGTGCGGAAGAGAAGAGTGTCACGCTCGAGTACGATCTCTTCTGTGGAGTGCGCGATGAAGTCAAAGGACACATCGAAAGCTTACAACGGGTCAGTCGCAGGATCGCGGAACTCGACGTCCTCGTCGCACTAGCTGAGATTGCTGAAACGCACGACTATGTCCGACCAATCACGACGACGGGACGAACGGTTGATATTCAGCAAGGACGTCACCCGGTCATCGAAACAGTCTTACCGCGCGGTGAATACGTCGCGAACGGGATCACCTTAAACGAAGGACGCGAGATGCTGTTGATCACTGGACCGAACATGTCCGGTAAATCGACCTATATGCGACAATTCGCATTGATTGCTCTATTGCACCAAATCGGCTCGTTCGTACCAGCTGCTCAAGCGGAACTGCCGATCTTCGATCAAATCTTCACCCGGATCGGGGCGGCAGACGACCTCGTCAGTGGACAGTCGACATTCATGGTCGAGATGGTCGAGACACAAGAAGCGTTGACGCGTGCAACGGACCGATCGTTGATCCTGCTAGATGAAATCGGTCGCGGGACCTCGACGTACGATGGGATGGCACTCGCACAAGCGATCGTTGAACACATCGCCCGGCATGTCGGAGCGAAAACGCTATTTTCGACCCATTACCATGAACTGACGGTGCTCGAAGAATCGATTGATCGATTAGCGAACGTTCACGTCCGTGCCGTTGAACAAGATGGGCGTGTCGTCTTCTTGCATGAAGTACGCGACGGAAAAGCCGACCAATCATACGGAATCCATGTCGCGCGGTTAGCTGATTTACCAGATAGTCTGATCGAACGGGCACAAGTCCTCTTGTCCGAGTTCGAGCAGGCTGAGCCTGTTCCGGTCGCAGCACCTGTAAAAGCTCCTGTTCAGGAGGAGCCAATTGATCAACTCAGTCTGTTCTCAGATGCGGATCCTCTGCGAGAGACGATGGCGAGTCTTGATTTGATCAATATGACGCCGCTCGAGGCATTGAATACGCTGTATCGTCTACAAGCCGAAGCGAGAAAGTGAGGAGAATGCAGTGGGAATCATTCGTGAATTATCCGATAGTTTAGCGAACCGGATCGCGGCGGGAGAAGTCGTCGAACGACCAGCATCGGTCGTCAAGGAACTGGTCGAGAACGCACTTGATGCCGGTGCGACCCAAATCGATGTCGAACTCGAAGAAGCTGGAATGAAACGGATGACGATCCGCGACAACGGACACGGGTTTTACCCGGATGACGCTGAACTGGCTTTCGTCCGTCACGCGACGAGTAAGATTAAGGACGAGCATGACTTGTTCCGAATCAAGACACTTGGTTTTCGCGGAGAGGCACTTGCCTCAATCGCGTCCGTCAGTAAAGTGACATTGAAGACGAAACGTGAGGACGCGGAAGGAATTCAAGTGACGCTTGAGTACGGGACGGTCGTTGAACGGACACCAGCAGCAATGAACCGGGGAACGGAATTGACGGTCGAGCATCTCTTCTTCAACACACCGGCACGGCTGAAGTATTTGAAGACGACGCATACGGAGCTTGCGGCGATCACGGACGTGCTGAACCGGATGGCGTTCGCTCATCCAGACGTCAAACTTCGAGCAACGCATGAAGGGAAGACATTGATCCAGACGAACGGATCAGGAGACGTCCGGCAAGCACTGGCGAGTGTCTACGGTCATCAAACGATTCAAGGAACACTAGTCGCCAAAGGTGCGAATGCCGATTATCAATTGACGTGTCATCTCGTCAAACCGGAAGTGACCCGTGCCTCAAAGAATTACATCACGTTGATTCTCAATGGACGTTCGGTCAAAAACTTCGCCCTGACGCAAGCGGTCTTGAACGGTTACCATACGCTCTTACCGATCGGGCGATATCCGATTGCGGTCATCGAGGTGACGATGGATCCACTCTTGATCGATGTCAACGTTCACCCGGCGAAACGAGAAGTCCGTCTTTCAAAAGAGATGGAGCTCTGCCAGTTGATCCAGGAGACGATAAAGATGACGCTCAGCCGGGAGACGCTGATTCCGAAAGTGACGCCACCGAAACCAAAAAAAGATCCGAGTAGCCAGGAAAAACTCGATTTTTCTTATGTCGCGGAACCGGTCGAAGAAACGTCATCGCGAGCGGTCTGGAATTATCCGATTCCGAAAAAGCCGCAAGAGGACGATCGACCACCTGAAGTGAAATCATTACCGTTTAGCAACGAGGATGATCTGTTCGAGCCCATCGCACCAGTCAAGCAGGAGTTTACTGAACCGATTGAGGAGCCACCCGCGCGTCCGCGCTTTCCGCATCTCGACGTCATCGGTCAACTCCATTCGTCCTATATCGTCTGTGCCGGGGAAGACGGGATGTATATGATTGATCAACATGCAGCACAGGAACGAATCAAATACGAGACGTATAAGGTCATGTTCGGTCGACCACCGGAACAACGACAGCAATTGCTCTTACCGTATACGTTTGAAATCTCGTCGGATGACATGAAACGGATGGAGGAAGTCCTTCCGTTGCTAAAAGACGTCGGTATCGAGTTCGAAGCATTTGGTCCACAAAGCTTCATCGTCCGAGAAGTTCCGACGTGGTTCCCGTCCCATCGACAGGAAGAGACGATTCAGGAATTACTCGATGAAGCCTTGATGAAGCGAAAAATCGATCTCGAGACGTATCGGGAAGATGCCGCCATCATGATGGCATGTAAAAAATCGATCAAGGCAAATCATCCGTTGAACGATGAGATGATGCGCCGGTTGATTGACGATCTAGCGAAAACGGAAATGCCGTTCACGTGTCCACACGGACGTCCGGTCATCATCGAATGGACGACGTATGAACTCGAGAAGTTATTTAAACGGGTCATGTGATCAAGATGAGGAGACGATTCCATTCAGGAGTCATCTTTCAGATTAAAAAGGGAGCTGACTCAAAACTTAAAAGTCAGTTTCTGCAAAGAATGACGTGTCACACGCAACTCCTACAGGAAAAAGCGCATTTATGCGCTTCAGAGACAAACAAGACCCGATTTCCTTCTTGAATGAAGCAGGAAAACTGGCTTGTGTCTCGCCTGAGGAAAGGGCGTGAAAAGACGCGTCATTCTTTTTTAGAGTCAGCCCCTTTTTGGTTGTCTCTAATCATTGTTTGTACCGATACACGACTGACTGGTTTTTGTTTGTGCTAATACAAAAAAGGTGTGGATTTTCATGAGAACGGTTACTTCAGTTGATTAACTAGATTTCATTGATTATTGAAGGAAAGAGGCGGATAATAAGACCCGAAACTGTTAACAAGGGGACCTTTATCATGTTGTCATGCGTTATGCGTATCATTCAAATCATTGCTCAAATCGCACTTATTTTTTGTTTTTCACTCAGTGGGGACTGGGTGAGCGAAACTTTCCAGTTACCATTACCCGGTAACATCATCAGCTTGATTCTGCTGTACGTGACGTTAAAAAGTCGACTGCTTCCTCTCGTCGCTGTTGAACGGGGCGGAACCTTTCTGCTGTTCGTCATGCCGTTATTCTTCGTTCCAGCACTGTCCGGAATCATGGATTATACGACATTCCTTCGAGCATCTGGTCTTCAAGTCGTGTTGATCGTCGTCGTCAGCAGCCTGCTGACGTTAGTCGGCTCAGCGTACATCGTCGATCGCTTGGCACACCGGAAAGAGGCGGTGAACCCACATGAGTGAGACACTGTTCTGGATCATCCTAACCATTCTTTTATTCAGTGGCGCAATGTTCCTTTATCAACGTCATCCTCGTGTCTGGACGTTACCGATCCTGACGGTGACGGCTGTCCTGATCGTGATTCTCGTCTATAGCGGCGTCTCACATGCAGAATACATGCAAGGGGGACAATACTTGTCGAAAATGCTCGGTCCAGCGATCACGGCGTTTGCGATTCCACTCTATCGTGTCCGACATCACGTCCGGCGTTTCTTACCGGAAATCGGACTTGGTGTGTTGCTTGGAACCTGTATTGCAATGAGTTCAGATCTGTTACTCGGTCTGTTGCTTCATCTCGAGCGGACGACGAACCTTGCCTTGTTGCCGAAATCGGTCACGTTACCCGTTGCCTTAGCGATCTCACAAAAAGCAGGCGGGACGACGACGCTGACGGCAGCCTTCGTTTTATTGACCGGATTAACGGGATCAATCGTCGGACCAAAATTAATGACGGGCTTGAAGATTCGGCACTTCGTCAGTCGCGGAGTTGGGCTAGCATCGATTGCCCACGTCATGGGCGCGACAAAATCGATGAGTCTTGACCAACGCGAAGGGGCGGTCGGTCTGTTGACGATGGTCTTGACGGCCGTCTGTGCCAGCGTCATCGCACCGTTTTTAATCACATGGTTATATGGCTAAACACTCTGTTTTTTCAACGGAGTGTTTTTTTGTAACCGATTGAAACTTGTCGACTACTTTTGCAGTATAGTACAACAGAAAACAGGGTGGAGGAGAAGAAGATGATCATTTGGATTAACGGTACGTTTGGCGTCGGAAAGACGACAGCAGCAAAAGGATTACAAAAGCGTTGGAGCAGATCATACATCTTTGACCCGGAAGAGACAGGCTATTTCTTACGGGCACAACTGCCGGAAAACAAGAACGATTTTCAGGATGAGCCGTTGTGGCGCACGTTTAATCGACAGCTCCTCGAACAGCTCGATACGGAAGATGCGCGAATCATCGTGCCGATGACCTTGACGAATCCAGCGTACTTTCAGGAAATCATCGGGACGTTACGAGCGAACGGTCATGACGTCCGTCATATCGCCCTGATGGCGAAGGAGACAACTGTCAAACGCCGCCTGATCAGCCGCTTTGAGCGTCCAAACTCGTGGGGCGGTCAACAAGCGGAACAACGACTACAGCAATTATCCGATCCGCTGTTCAGTCAACAGATCGAGACGGATGATCTGACGAAAGGACAAATCGTCGATGCGATTGCCCTCGTGACCGGGATTGGACTCTCGCCTGTCCGACCGTAAAGGATTCAAGAGGGATGTTTCCGGGAATCATTAGATGATAATAGATGAGGAGGAAACAATCTTGAACGAAGGGCAACTTATTGCTAGGAGGATTTATGAATATGAAACACTGGATGACTGAGAAATTGGGCAGACAGTTGATGGCGATTTTTTATAGTGTCTTTGCACTAAGTGTCATCACATCGGTTGCCAGTTATTTATACGTGGATAATGCAGACGGTCGGACGAAGGAGCAAGTACTTGACCAGTTACAAAAGACACAATGGTTCTGGTTCTTGAACTTGATGATTTTTTTATTTTGTCTATTGTTCATCGTCCGTCCGTTGATACATCGGGTGACGTCACAACTCCGCGAATTGAACGTCAAGAGTCGTCGCCTTGCAGAAGGCAAGTCGATTTCGCTCGAGCACGATGTCGACAGCCATAATGAAGTCGGTCAATTGACGGCATCGTTTTACCAGATGGCACGGTCGATCTCATCACAACATGCGGAATTGTCAGCTAAGAATCAAGAAATGGAACACAATCAGGAAGTATTGAAGCAAAAACAGAATGAGCTTGAGCGTGCTCTTGAAGTGACGCGGACGAATGAACTCCATTTGCAGGATCGGAATGAACTGATCGAAACGCTTGCTTCAAAGGAGAGTTTATTCGATTACTCGTCTGTCATCAGTACGATTGTCCGGTTGACGAAGACAGAGTTCGGGGCATTGTTATTGATTAAGAACAATGAAATCGCGCAAGTCGTTCCAAAAGAAATGACAGAAGAACAACAAGAAAGCCTGAAGACGGAGTCGTTACTACTAAAGCGAGTCATGATTTCAAAGGAAACCGCACATTCTTCAAAAAAGGTCGCGAACGACGATCTGATCAAGTATCCGTATCACGTATATGAAGGTGTCATTCCGATCATGGATCCGGCAAAAGAAGAATTGATTGCTTGTCTTTATCTAGCACGGTTTGACGCACCATTCAACCAACAGGATCTAGCGGAACTGGAATCGTTCTCAAAACAGATTGCGATCTCATTGATGCGAATGTCACTCTACGAACAGATGGAATACGAACGAAAAGAGACGGCACAACTGCTGAATTCCGTTCGGGAAGCGATTCTCTACATCAAACACGAAGAGAAGACGATCTTAGGAAATCAGGCGTTATTCGATATCTTCCAGTCGTTACAAGTCGAAGAAGACAACGATTCGATGACCTTCCTTGAAGTCCGACCGGAAACGATGTTCGAACAGATGGACCAGAAGGAAGCGTTTGAAGCATACTTTGAAGAAGTCTTATCGGGTGAGATTCCGGAGGGCATGTTCTCCTTGTCGATTGATCAGGGGGAATACTTCATTCAAGTCTATGCCGAAGCCATTGCGCACGGGGGACATTCAAAAGGAACGATTCTCGTCTTCCGTGACGTCACGGCTGAGACAGAAGTCGACCGCGTGAAGTCGGAACTCGTCTCAACGGTCTCGCATGAACTTCGAACACCGCTCTCTTCGATTTATGGCTTTACGGAGCTCATGTTGAAACGGGATTTGGATCCTGAGCGGAACAAGCGATACTTGCAGACGATTCACGATGAATCGAAGCGTCTGACCGATCTCGTCAGCGACTTCTTGAACGTTCAGCGGATGGAGTCAGGAAAGCAAGAGTATGACAAACAAATCTTTGACCTGAAAGAAATCGTCAAGGAACAAATTCAGTTTTATCAAGCAGCGACGGAGCAACACAGCCTGAAACTTGATTTGAATGATGAACAGGACTTCATGGTCGAGGCAGATGCGAACAGCATGAAACAGTTACTCGGTAATCTCTTGAATAACGCGGTGAAGTACTCACCGGACGGCGGGGATGTCGTCGTCACGATGACTCACCAACACAATCAAATCGAACTCAGCGTTCGCGATTTCGGGATCGGGATTCCGAGTCATTCGATGCCGCATCTATTCAGTAAGTTTTACCGGGTCGACAACTCAGACAGCCGAAAGATTGGCGGGACAGGTCTTGGATTATCGATCTGTAAGGAAATCGTTCGCGCACATGATGGCAATATCGAAGTCGAATCAATCCTTGGAGAAGGAACGGTCTTCCGGGTCAAGTTGCCGAGTGCGACAGACGCGTTACTCGAAGCAGAATGAAGAGATGAAGAAGAGGCGATATCATACGCCTCTTCTTTTTTGTCGTGCCTCGTGTGAGATTCGTCCAAATTCCTGCGTTTGGCTAAAACGAGTAAGATGCAGACATTTGAACGATAAATCGAACAGATTGATGACAGAACGGCTGAAACAGTTGAAAAAATCGTAAGTTGTGCAGGGATTGCGAACGTTTCTGAACTCTCGCTATAGTGATTACAAAAAACGTGGGAGGAAAAAGAATCATGGAGAGCTTAGAAGCGTTACTCACACCACCGCAAGATATCGAACAAGAGAATGCAAACATTGATGGCAAAACACCGCTAGCGAAATTACAGCGGATTGCTGGGGAAGCAGCGCGACAGATGATGCGACAACATCTCGAAGCAGATGTCTTGCAGGCGCTTGACGACAACATCTTGTATATCCACGACGCCGATTATTACGTGACCGGGACGACGACTTGTGCCCAGATTCCGCTCGGTCAGCTACTCTCAAACGGATTTCAGACGACACACGGTTCAATCCGTCCAGCGCAAGACATCCGTTCCGCCCTCGCCCTTGCAGCAATCATCGTCCAGGCGAATCAAAACATGCAGCATGGCGGACAAGCCTTTGCGACCTTTGACGATGATCTAGCACCATTCGTCGAAAAGACCTACCAACGCGAATGGACCAAACTACAAGATCTTGTACCGCATTGGAAGCGACGCAAACGGGAGCGGCGCGCATGGCAGGAGACGTATGAAAAGACGTTTCAGGCGTGCGAAGCGTTCATCCATAATACGAATTCAATGCATTCACGCGGTGGGGGACAGGTACCGTTTTTATCCGTCAATTATGGAACGAATACTACGCAGGCAGGGCGGCTCTTCCAGCGCGCCTTGCTGACAGCGACGGAACGTGGGTTAGGAAGAGGGGAGACGCCGATCTTTCCAATTCAAATCTTTAAAGTCAAACAAGGCATCAACCTGTCACCGACAGACCCGAACTACGATTTGTTTCAACTTGCTACCCGCGTGACAGGAAAACGACTGTTTCCGAACTTTGCGTTTCTTGATGCACCATTCAACCGTCAGGAGCAACCAGGGGGAGCCGAAGTCGCGTACATGGGATGCCGGACCCGTGTGTTTGAAGATCGTGGAGACATCCCGTCCGTTACAGGGCGAGGGAACTTATCGTTTACGAGCATCAATCTCGTCCGTTTGGCACTTCAGAGTCAAACCGTCGATCAAATGTTCGAAGCCGTCCAAGAGACGACAAGACTTGCATGCCGGCAACTCATTGCGCGTTATGAGTTCCAGGCAAGTCGAACAGCTGACGCGTTTCCATTTTTATATCAACATGTCTGGAAAGACGGTGAGATGCTAAAAAGTACGGATCAGGTGGGTCAGGTCCTCAAGCACGGGACGTTAGCGGTCGGCTTCATCGGTCTCGCGGAATGTTTGACCGTTTTGACGGGCAATCATCATGGGTATTCCGAACTGGCGCACCAGATTGGTATTGCCTTGATTCAAGCGATGCGAACGGTCATCGACAACTATGGCGAGATGACGGGATTGAACTTCAGTTTACTGGCAACTCCAGCTGAAGGGTTATCAGGTAAGTTCACACGTCGTGATGCTAGTGACTTCGGTGAAATCAAAGGAGTGACCGATCAGCCGTATTACACGAATTCCTTTCATATCCCTGTCGATGCGCCCGTAACGATCCGTGAAAAGATTCAACTCGAAGCACCGTTTCATGCATTATGTAATGGTGGACATATCACCTATGTCGAGACAGATGGCGCCCTTGCCGGAAATCCACAAGCGATTGAAGACATCGTTCGTTTGATGGCGGAAGCTGGAATCGGCTATGGGTCAATCAATCATCCCGTCGATCGTTGTCTTGATTGTCGAACGGAGCAGACGATCGAGGATCAGTGTCCGGTTTGCGGAAGTAGATCGATCGAACGGATTCGACGCATCACAGGATATCTCGTCGGTACACTGGACCGTTGGAATGAGGCAAAACGGGCTGAAGAGCAGAATCGGGTGAAGCACGATGTTACGCGTTCTTTCCCTTCATCCTGATTCTGTCGTTGATGGACCCGGTTTGCGAACGGTCCTGTTTCTTGCCGGTTGTCCACACCACTGTGTCGGCTGTCATAATCCGTCCTCCTGGGACCCGACAGGTGGAGTGGAGTGGAGGATTGAAGAAACAGTTGAACGGATTCAGGCGATTGGAAATCGTCGTTTGACATTGTCCGGTGGGGAGCCGATGCTTCAAGCGGCAGCACTTGTGCAACTACTTGAACGACTTGGACCAGACTATGACGTCATTTTATATACTGGCTATGTACTAGAGGAAATCTTAAGACGTCAACGATGGTATCCACTAATACTGCGACTAGATGGACTCATCGATGGTCCGTTCATCCTGTCGAAACTCGACCGAACGACACGTTTTCGGGGCAGCACGAATCAACGAATCTACGATCGACAGCAACTGCAAAAAAGAGTGTTACACGAAAACAAAAACTCCCCCGTCTGAATAGACAGGGGAGAGTCAGATCATGCATATTTTTGTTCTTGATCGACGGATTCGACGACTGCAAGTGTCGTCGTCCGTCGTTTTTTGATGAAGAACGATAAAATCAATGCCGCGAGTGCAAGTAACGTCGCGATGAAGAACGTATCGTTGATCCCTTCGATCATCGCCTGCATCTGTAACCATTCCGGATTAGCGGCTTCAGGTTGTGAAGCGAATTCCGGAACGTGATGTTTCGTCCGCGATGTCATGATCGTCACGAGCAGACCTGAACCGATCGCACCCGATACTTGTGACAACGTATTGTTCAATGCCGTACCGTGGGGCGTCAAGTGTTGCGGAATATGGTTCAATCCGTTCGTCATGACCGGCATCATGACCATCGAGATTCCAAGGAAACGTAGCGTATACATGATGACGAGGAACGCGTATGACGTATCCGCAGCTAGCTGACTGAACGAGAACGTCGTCAAGACCGTCAGTGATAAGCCGATGATCGCAAGGAACCGGGCACCGAATCGGTCGAACAGACGACCTGTGATCGGTGACATGATTGCCATGACGATCGCCCCCGGTAACATCAAGAGACCAGAGTGAAACGGTGAGATACCCCGAATCGTCTGGATATAGATCGGCATCAAGATCATTGCGGAGAACATCGACATGTTCAGGACCATCGAAATTCCTTGCGATAAAGCGAACATCGGATAACGGAAAATCCCGAACTCAAGCATCGGTTCTTCGAGCATGAATTGACGTATAATGAAGGAAGTCAGACTAATCACACCGATGATCAATGATCCGATGACCGTCCAAGATCCCCATCCGGCAGAACCAGCGGAACTAAATCCATACAGCAAACCACCGAAACCGAAGCTTGAGAGAACGAGTGAAAACAAATCGAGTTTGAGTGTGCTACGAACTGTCTCTTTTTTCAACAAGAAAGCACCCGTGAACAGTACGAGTAATGCGATCGGTGTAACGAGATGGAACAACATCCGCCACTCATAATGTTCAAGAATCCAGCCGGACAATGTGGGGCCGATGGCTGGGGCGAACGTGATGACAAGTCCGAAGATCCCCATTGCTTGTCCGCGTTTCTCGATCGGGAAACCGGTCAAAAGAACATTCATTAATAATGGCATCATGATCGCAGAACCTGACGCCTGCATCATCCGCGCGCCGAGTAGAAGCGGGAAGACGTGTGCTTGTCCAGCGATGATCGTACCGAGTGAAAACAGCGTCATCGCCGTCAAGAACAGTTGACGTGTCGAAAACTTCTGGACAAGGAAGGCTGACGTCGGAATCATGATTCCGTTGACGAGCATATAGCCCGTCGTCAACCACTGGGCGGTGCTTGCCTGAATACCGAATGATCCCATGATCGACGGTAAGGCGATATTAAGTAACGTTGAGTTCAGGACCGCAACGAACGCACCTGCCATAAGGACAGTTAAAATTAAATAAAGTCGTGATGATTGCTTGCTTGATTGCATTTCGTTATGCTCCTTTTGTACTACGAGTCTAAAATGTTAGACTTGAATTCTATGACTAACTTGGCTATCTTACCAGGCTAAGTCGAATGAATTCAAATTATTTGCTTCATACACTAAAATAAGTGATTGTTAAACCATTGCAATCATTTGAACAGAAAAGGACAAGACCATGAATCCAAAAAAGAAACAACTTCTAGATGCCGCCTATCAGCTATTCGTCGAAAAAGGATATCAATCGACGTCCATCCAGGACATTCTTGAGCACAGTAACGTTTCCAAAGGAACGTTCTATAACTACTTCTCCTCTAAAAATGAATTATTCATCGATGTATTCAATACCGTCTTTGAAAAGATGCGGACAGCGCGCAAGGAAATTCTCGTCGGACGAGATGTCTCGGATTATGAGACGTTCATTCAACAAGGTAACTGTTACTTGGAACTGATGCAAAAATATAAATTGTATACGTTGTTCGAAGAGGCGATTGCTTCAAATGAAAAAGAACTAAAGACATTCATGGAGAATAACCGTCTTCTCGAGATCGAATGGACGTTTGAACGATTACGTGATTTATTCGGTCAGACGAAAGAACCGTATCTTCTAGATTTAGCGGTCATTTATACAGGGATGTTGCAATATGCGATGTACTTCTTCCGTCAATCCGAACCGAACACACAGCCGGAACGGGTCGTCCGTTACGTATTCAATCGATTGACGCATCTCGTCGAAGACGTCAGTCGGACGGAAGAACAGTTGATTCCGCCGCGCTTCCTATCCGTTTGGCTCGACCGTCCACAAGATGAAGTCGTCATTCGGAAGGATTTGTTCGAGAAGACGAGTGCGCATATGAAACGCTTGATTACCCTGTCATCGATTTCCGATGAATCGAAGGAAGCCCATGAAGAGGTTCTTGATTTCATCTATGAAGAACTACTCGAACGGAAGAAACCAAAAATTCATCTTCTACGCCGTGCACTCGAGACGATGGACGAAGATCCGGTCTTTGCGGGTCAGGAAATCATGGCGACCTATAAGGCGATGGTCGATGAGATTGCCCGTGTGCGGACCAGAACTTCCTAAAAAGGTTGTTTTTTGAAACTAATCGGATTACACTGAGACCATTCATGTTAGAAAAGGGGTCTCAATCATCATATGTTTACTCAATGGAAAAAAGAGTGGTTCCTGCAACCAAAAGCGGATTTGCTGTCCGGAATCGTCGTTGCCTTGGCACTCGTTCCGGAAGCAATCGCGTTTTCGCTGATTGCTGGCGTTAATCCGATGGTCGGTTTATACGCTTCCGTCATCATTGCGATCGTCATCTCGATTGCCGGCGGTCGTCCCGGAATGATTTCAGCTGCGACCGGTGCGATGGCACTCGTCGTTGTCCAGCTCGTCAAGGACCATGGTGTCGATTATTTACTAGCTGCCGGTATCCTTGCCGGAATTCTACAAATCGCGTTCGGATTTTTAGGAATTGCTAAGTTATTACGGTTCATTCCTCGATCCGTCATGGTCGGATTCGTCAATGCTTTAGCGATTTTGATTTTCTCGGCACAACTGCCGCAGTTCGAAGGACAGAACTGGATCATGTACGCAATGGTCGCCGCATCACTCGCCATCATCTTGTTATTCCCACGCGTGACGAAAGTGATCCCGGCACCACTCGTTGCGATCACGATCATGACAGTGTTGACGGTCGTCTTCTCACTTGATACACGAGTCATCGGGGACATGGGGCAAATCGAAGCGGCGTTACCAAGCTTCTTCCTGCCGAATGTTCCGTTCTCGCTTGAGACGCTCCAAATCATCTTCCCGTATGCTTTGTCACTTGCATTCGTTGGGTTGATCGAATCGTTGCTGACAGCACGAATCGTCGATGAGATGACGGATACGACGTCGAACAAAGCGATGGAATCACGCGGACAAGGAATTGCGAACATCATCGCAGGTATGTTCGGTGGCATGCCGGGCTGTGCAATGATCGGTCAATCGGTCATCAATGTCACGTCGGGTGGGCGTGGTCGCTTGTCGACGTTTACAGCAGGTGTGTTTTTAATGCTGTTGATGTTCACGATGAATGATCTATTGATGACGATTCCGATGGGAGCACTCGTCGGCGTCATGTTCTTCGTCTCGTATGCGACGTTTGACTGGGGATCATTCAAGATGCTCAAGACGTCACCGAAGAGTGATTCTGCTGTCATGCTCGCAACCGTTCTCGTCACCGTATTGACGAACGATTTATCAATGGGTGTTCTTGTCGGAATCTTGCTTGCTGCGTTATTATTCGCGTCAAAAATTTCTCGTATTCAAGTCGAGCGCAAGGAGCAAACAGATCGAGTCCGTTATACGATTCGTGGACCATTGTTCTTCGCATCGACGACAGCATTTGCAGAACAGTTTCAGCTCGAAACTGATCCATCGTCTGTCATCACGCTCGATTTCTCAGCGTGTCACTTGTTTGATGATTCCGCTATCGAAGCGATCGAAAACGTCGTCTTGAAATACGAACGACTTGGCAAAAAAGTTGAACTCGTTGGATTGAACGAAGAGTCGCAGGCTCTTGTTGATCGACTAGCTCAGCGGATTGCGTAACGAATTTTATAAAAGGGGTGGCATTCCTAGGTACATTGGGAATGCCACCTCTTTCTATTGTCTCGACGAGTCATATACGCACTATGTATCCAATATTTGTATGATGTGATAAGGTGTAAGCTATTAAAAAAGAAAGTTATTATGAACTAACGTTAAAAACTTTAATTCAACTCACTTTAATAAGTAAACGAGGTTCACTAAATGAAAAATTACCATTTGAATAGAATACTCAATTTAAGGACAGTCGAAGCATATTTTTTGAGAGATGGTTATTTAACACCACCTATGTATTGCCTAATACTCATTGACTATCAACGTCCTAGCACTATTGACGATTTTCCTTATTTAAAAAATATTGATGGAATCTCGGAAGACGACTTTGGATATGATAATTTTATAAAAGCAATCATTATTTCACCTGAGGAAGTTACTCAAGAAACGTATGATGAATTATGTACCGTGGCAGGTGGTTTTTTAGAGGATAAAGAAGAGTGCCGATGGAATTTGGATATTGAAGTTATTGGTAATTTCAAACATAAAAATAATTTGGATGACATTTTTCCTTTACTCCAAAATGTATTAGAAAAATACAAGTGTCCTATAAATATTCATCATATTCCTATAGAAAAATTTAACTTCTTATCACAGGAATAAATGAGTATGATGTTTTAACATTCAAACCTACTACTCGTCCGATATGATTTATAAGATATCTATATGATCTTCATCTGTTGAAACGAACTAAAAGTCAAAGAATGACTGAATACCATGTATGAATTATGTTTTATCACTAAAAATAATAGCAAAACGATTTGAGGATTGAACATGTGCTGGAGAGGATAAGTGCGACGTGCTTTCAGTTTCGCTATACTAGAAACAAAAGGGGGCATTTAGGATGAAATGGTTTCGATTTGAGCAAGAAGGAAAAGTAGGTATCGGGGTTGAACGGGATGGCTCTACATATGATGTGACGGCACAAGTCTATACGGATTCATTGTTTGAAGTGATTTCACGTGAGTTCGATGTTGATCTTGATTTAGATATCGCGCCACTACTTAAAGGGGATGTTCGAAAACTGGCACCGTATATTCCGGCACGAAACGTCATCTGTGTCGGCAAGAACTACGCCGATCATATCAAGGAGATGGATACGGCGGGAGCGGGGAAATTCGTCTTGTTCACGAAAGCACCGACATCGATCGTTGGTCCGTTCGAATCGATCGAACGGCATGCGGATTTGACACAGCAACTGGATTATGAAGGTGAACTCGCCATCATCATCGGCACGACGGGGCGTGATCTGACACCTGAGAATGCACTTGATCACGTGTTTGGCTACAGTATCGTCAATGATTTGACAGCGCGGGACTTACAAAAAGAACACGTCCAGTTCTTCCGTGGCAAATCACTCGATGGGTTCTGTCCGTTCGGACCGGTCATCGTCTCAGCGGACAGCTTTGATCCGCGTGACGTCCTTGTCGAGACGCGTGTGAACGGGGAACTCCGTCAATCGGGATCAACGGCCTTGATGTTGCGTGATGTCGTAACGATTTTAGTTGAAGTGTCACACGGGATGACACTTGAAGCAGGGGACATCATTGCGACAGGCACTCCGGCTGGTGTGGGTCACGGCATGAAACCACCGGTCTACCTTCAGACAGGGGATGTCGTCGAAGTATCGATTGAAGGAATCGGTCGCTTGCAAAATGAAGTACAGTGAACGAAGATGACTGAAATGACCGATTTTCATTCACCACTTTCCAAGTTGCTTTGGAAAGTGGTTTTTTATTTTGTGAAAATCATTAATAATTTAAAAAATGATTGATTCTAACCAATAAAACAGTCACAAAATGACCGTTTTTGATGTATAATGAAACTATAAGAACGGTTTCATGTCGAAAAAAGTCGTATTTTGAACGTTTTATAAAGAATTTATATAAATTTTGAACGTTTTTGATTGATTTTTAGATGTAAACGCTTTATATTAAAGATGCGGAGGGAAACCTTATGTTAACGAAAAAACGCCATCAACTCATCCTTGAGCTTTTAGCCCGAGAAGAAGTCGTCAAGATGCAAAAGATCGTCGAACAAACCGGTGCGAGTGAATCCACGATTCGTCGGGATTTATCACAACTCGAGACAGCAGGTCATCTGCGTCGGGTGCACGGGGGCGCGACAGCGAACCATTTGCAAATTGAAGAACCGAGTTATTTCGAGAAGAGTGACCAACACGTCGAAGAGAAGGAACGGATCGCGCGAGCGGCTGCCGATCTGATCGAAGACGGGATGTATGTCTATCTCGATGCCGGAACGACGACGCTTGCCATCGTTCCGTATCTCGAAGAGAAGGCGATTACGGTCGTAACGAACAGTCTTCCTCTAGCGAACACGTTACTCTATCACCGTATCCCGACGTTCGTCGTCGGAGGGCAACTCAAGCATTCAACGCAAGCACTCGTCGGTTACAACGCACGTGAAGGAATGTTGATTTACCATTTTGATGTCGCGTTCCTTGGGATGAACGGTGTTCATCCGGCACAAGGCTTCACGACACCAGATCCGGAAGAGGCACTCGTAAAGAAGACAGCGATCGAATTAGCAAAACAATCGTATGTACTCGTCGATGAGACGAAGCTGGATGCGATCAGTTTCAGTCGTGTGGCGTCCTTGCAAGCGGCGACGATCATCACGACGACATCCAGTGAGCAAGAAGCGAAATACAGTCAATACACAGAGGTGGTGAACGCGAAATGATTTATACACTGACACTCAACCCATCCATCGACTATTATGTCACGTTACCGGTATTTGAGGCAGGACAAGTCAATCGTGTCGAACAGGCGGAAAAAGTGGCCGGAGGGAAAGGGATCAACGTCTCTCTCGTCCTAAAAAACTATGAGGTGGAAACACAAGCACTCGGATTCCTTGGAGGAAGTACCGGACAATTCATTCGGACGGAACTCGAGAAACGAGGCGTGTTGACGGACTTCACACCGATTCAAGATGAGACGCGAATCAACGTAAAGATTCGCGCCGATCAAGAATCTGAGCTGAATGCAGCGGGACCGAAGATTCAACCGGAAGAGCTGGAGCATTTATTATCCCGATTCAAGACGATGGAAGCCGGTGACATCGTCGTCTTCGCAGGTAGTATCCCAAGCAGTCTGCCGCATGATCTCTATCGTCATATCGCGACGATCCTGAATGAACGGAACGTCCGCTTCGCTGTCGATACGACGAAGGAAGCGATGCTTGAAGTCTTACCGCTCGGTCCATTTTTAATCAAGCCGAATCACCATGAACTCGGTGAAATCTTCGACGTCGAGATTACGTCGAAGGAGATGGCCGTTCCATACGCCCAACAGCTCGTCGAGCGAGGTGCCGAGAACGTCGTCATCTCATTTGCAGGAGACGGAGCACTGCTTGTCAATCGTGAAGGTGCCTATACGGCAAACACACCGGCAGGGAAGCTCGTCAATTCCGTCGGTGCTGGAGATTCACTCGTCGCTGGATTCGTCGCCAGCCACGCGCTCGGTAAATCACCAGAAGAAGCGTTCCGCTATGCGGTGACGACTGGTAGCGCGTCTGCTTATTCCTTTGGTCTTTGTACGAAGGAAGATATCGATCGTCTCATCAAAGACGTCAACGTCGTTGAACTCATTCAATCCTAAAAGGAGTGTGACTACTCATGAAAATTACTGATCTCTTGACACGTGATACGATTCAGCTCGATTTACAAGCGTCATCTAAAGCCGCTATCATCGATGAACTCGTCAACGTCCTCGATCGGGCAGGAAAACTGAACGATCGCTCGGCATATAAAGAAGCGATTCTCGCACGGGAAGCGCAAAGTACGACAGGTTTAGGGGAAGGCATTGCCATTCCACACGCAAAAACAGCAGCAGTCAAAACACCAGCGATCGCTTTCGGTCGTTCGGCAGGTGTTGACTACGAAGCACTCGATGGTCAACCAAGTCGGTTGTTCTTCATGATCGCAGCGGGTGAGAACGCAGATAATGCGCACCTTGAAACACTTTCGAAACTATCGGTTTATCTGATGGATATGAACTTCCGCGATACGATCCTTGCGGCTAAAACGAAAGACGAAGTCATCGCAGCAATCGAAGCGAAGGAACGTGAAGAAGAAGGTCCAGTTGACGTCTCAAGCGACAACGTTGACCAAGACGCACCGTACATCCTCGCTGTCACAGCTTGTCCGACAGGGATTGCACACACGTATATGGCGGCTGATGCCCTTCGCCAAAAAGCAGAAGAGATGGGTGTCCGCATCAAAGTAGAGACGAACGGATCGACAGGCGTCAAGAACGGTTTGACACAACAAGACATCAACGATGCGACAGCGATCATCGTCGCTGCGGATAAAGCGGTTGAGATGGATCGTTTCAACGGGAAACACGTCGTTGAAGTACCGGTCGCACAAGGAATTCGTAAACCACAAGAATTAATTAACCGTGCCGTCAAACAAGACGCACCTGTATACAAAGCGAGCGGTTCAAGCGAAAGTTCAAAACCAGCGCGTGGTGGATTCTACAAACACTTAATGAGTGGGGTATCCGCAATGTTGCCACTCGTCGTCGCTGGTGGTCTCTTGATTGCGATCAGCTTCTTCTGGGGAATCAACTCTGCGAACCCGGATGATCCGTCATACAACGAGTTCGCTGCTCAGTTAATGTCGATCGGGAAAGCTGCATTCGGTCTCTTGATTCCGATCCTCGCCGGATTCATCGCGATGTCGATCGCTGATAAACCAGGTCTTGCTCCTGGTCTGATTGCTGGTTTCCTTGCAAGCAACGGTAATGCTGGTTTCCTCGGTGGATTGATTGCCGGTTTCCTTGCTGGTTACGTCGTGCTCTTGCTCGTTAAAGTCCTCAAAGGTCTCCCAGCAGCACTTGAAGGAATCAAACCAGTCTTACTCTATCCATTGTTTGGTTCATTCATCACAGGGATGATCATGTTGCTCGTCATCAATGAGCCGATCGCGAAGTTCATGACATGGCTCACGGATTCGTTGAACGGGCTCAGCGGTGGGAACGCAATCCTCCTCGGTATGCTCGTCGCAGGTATGATGGCAATCGACATGGGTGGTCCAATCAACAAAACAGCATATGTTTTCGGTACAGCTGCTCTTACAGCAGGTAACACGGAAGTCATGGCAGCCGTCATGGCAGGTGGGATGGTTCCACCACTCATCGTGGCTTTCTCATCAACATTATTCGCACGTAAGAAATTCACACCGCAAGAACGTGAAGCAGGTATCGCTGCTTACGCAATGGGTGCATCGTTCGTCACAGAAGGTGCGATTCCATTCGCAGCAGCCGATCCACTCCGCGTCATTCCTTCAAGCGTCATCGGTTCAGCTATCGCTGGTGCATTGACGATCGTCTTCGGCGTCTTGCTCCCAGCACCACACGGCGGTATCTTCGTCTTCCCGTTACTTGATGGTCCATCAGGTACGGTCATGGCAATCGTCGGTTACGCGGGTGCGATCCTCATCGGTTCACTCGTCGGTGCGGCAATCCTATCCTTCCTCAAAAAACCACTTGTTGACCAATCGGTCGCGAAAGCGGAAATGACAGAAGGAACAGGTACGAAAGCATCATAATTCATCTAAATCCTCTCCGTTTTCAAGCGGAGGGGATTTTTTGTTGAATTTTGACGGCTAACGGTGAAGAATAGAGGGCATACTGAATAAGAAGGAGGGATGGACATGGGTGGACAATCCTTACAAATCGGACCACGGACCATCAAGACAGGTCTTGCGGTCATCTTGGCGCTGTTGATCAGTAATCTGTTCAACCTCAGCCCGATCCTGCCTGCAATCTCGGCAGCGACGACACTCCTGCCTTCGGTCTATCAGACATGGAAACAATTTCTCGAGGAAGCAGAGGCCAACTTGATTGGTGCCTTTTTGACGTTACTCGCACTTTGGATTTTAGGGGATAATCCAGCCAATCCGCTCGCGATCGGAATCGTCATCATGGCAGCAATCTCGATTTTGCTAGCCTTTGGTTTCGGGCGGACGATTCCACACGTCGTTTTGATGATCATCGTCATTCTCGAAAGTGTGGCGACAGCGACCGAGCCACTTTGGCAAGTCGTCCTGATCCGTTACTTGCTCGTCATGCTCGGGATCGGCTGTGCGCTTGGCATCAATGCGCTGATCTTCCCGCCGCGCTATGGCAATGTCTACTATCAAAAAGCGACGAAACTCTTCGAAAAGCTGCTCGTCGTCACGCGAGCGATTGCCTTCGAAGGCAAGGTCGCCCCATATCGGGCGGCAATCGATAAAATGTCAAATTCGCTCCTTGAGACACAAAACTTGTTCAACCTACACAAGGAAGAGATTCGAGGAACGCGTCAGAAGCACGCCTCGCTCTTACGGAACCTCTTGATTCTCAAACATATGCAATCGTGCCTCGAACGTGGTGTCGCGACGGCAGAGCGCTTCAGAGAGCGAGAGAAGGCCCTTGACTCGATTGCGGACGATCTTCGGAGTGAATTGTTTTATCACTTGATGCATATCGCCCAGCGACAAGAGAAGGTCTTGCTGACATATGATCTCTTGTTGACGGAAGAACCACTCGCAATGGAGGATCTCGTCAAAGAGAACATCGCCTTCGTTAAGCACTCTTTCCTTGACCGCGATGAACTCGAGGAAGAAGTCATCATGGAAATCTTACCGATCGTCGTTTCGATGAATGAGTGGATCCAAGAGCTTGAAGCATTCGAAAAACGGCTCAATGGTGCGCTTCGTCGTCATATCACATCACTGACGATCGAACAAAAATCAGTCCGTGATAAAACATTTAATCGATTTAAACGTAAAAAAGCCATTGACGAAAGTAAAAAGTAAGCGTATAGTCCTCCTTAACGATACTTTACTTGCTAAAAGCATAACAGTATAACAGCGTAACAGAACGAAAGATTAAGCGATGATGAAACCGAAGTAAAGACCATCTCCCTGTTTCAGAGAGCACGTGGCGCTGCGAACGTGTACACAGATGGTGTTGAATTACAGTTTCTGAGCTTCTTGCGTAAGCGAGCGGAGCACACCGTTATCCCAATCATAAGTGACTCAGTCGATGACTGGGTAATCAGGGTGGTACCGCGGCTTTCGTCGCCCCTGTCGAACAATATGTTCGGCAGGGGCTTTTTTGTTATCTCACATTCATTCAAGGGGGAACTCATATGTCTACACCAATCATTCCAAGTCATTTACGTCCACACGTCGCACCACAGCACTACGAAGACTACACGCCAACGGATCATGCCGTTTGGAGATACGTCATGCGACTGAATTTAAATACGTTACAAGATACAGCACATCCGGCATACCTCGAAGGGCTTGCTGCATCGGGCATCAGCCCGGAACGGATTCCGGACGTGCGTGAAATGACAGCGAACCTAAGCTGTGGAGGCTGGGGAACAGTCGCTGTTGATGGTCTCATTCCTGGCGTCGCCTTCTTCGATTTCCAAGGGCACGGACTCTTGCCGATCGCGACCGACATTCGGAAGGTCGATAACATTCTCTACACACCGGCGCCAGATATTTTGCATGAAGCAGCGGGGCACGCGCCAATCTTGATGAATCCGGTCTACGCGGAATTCGTTCGACGCTTCGGTGAGATCGGGGCACATGCCTTTAATCATAAAGCCGAGCATGACGTGTTCAAGGCACTAAAGAAATTGACGATCGTCAAAGAGAGCCCGTTCTCGACGCCAGCCGACATCGAGCAAGCTGAAGTCGAACTCGCGGAGACACGGACACACGTCAAAGGAATTTCGGAAGCGAACGAAATCTCACGTCTGTTCTGGTGGACGGTTGAATTCGGTCTGATTGGTAATATCGACAACCCACAAATCTACGGGGCAGGTCTTTTATCATCCGTCGGTGAAAGTCGCCACTGCTTAACGGACGCGGTCGTCAAACATCCATTCTCACTTGAAAAAGCACTTGCAACGAAACATGACGTGACGAGCATGCAAAAAGAACTCTTCGTTTGTGAATCGTTCGAACAACTCCGCGATGCACTTGAAGAATTCGCACAGTCGATGTCTTACATCCGCGGTGGCATCCACGGACTAACAAAAGCGGTCGAATCGGGTAACCTGTCAACGCTCGTCTTCGACAGTGGTCTCTCGCTCGTCGGTGTTCCTGAAACGCAAGAGATTCACGATTCGCTTCATCTCGTCAAACTAACAGGTCCGACAGCGCTTGCTGCGAACGGCGAAGTGTTGACAGGTCAAGGACTTGCAGATCATCCGGAAGGCTTTACACTCCTTCACGGCAAGGAATTGAACGAAGTATTGATGCAAGTCAAAGTCGGTGAACGTCTCGACTGGGCGGAAGGAAATGTTCGCGTCACAGGGGACATCACAGCGATTCAAAACGTCAATGGAAATCGGGCGCTCGTCGTCTTAGAAGCAGCGACGCTTGCAAACGACGGGAAAACGATGACGATGGACCGGATGGAATTGATCGTCGGTGACATCACGTCAGCATTCCCGGGAACGGAAGTTGAAGCACTGAAGCCGATTCCGGAAACGGTCGAGTTCGAACGAATCGAACGTCCGTTGACAGCGGCTGATCCGATCTTCGAAGTCGTCCGCGAGATTCGCGAAGGTCGTGCCGGACGAGAACGGTTACCGCAACTGATCGATCAGACACTCGTCCAGTTACCGGACGCTTGGTTACTCCGTCTTGAATTACTCGAGTTAGCGGATGAAGTCGATCAACCACGTCTGATTGCAGATCTCGAGCGCTTAAAAGCGACATCTGAGCAGCGAGATGAATTGATCACGCGTGGGATGGCCTTACTCGACGTCGTTCATCAATGAGTCGAACTCCGGTTCTGAACCTGTTAGAATGGAGACATTCGGTAAAAGGGGATGATCGGTTATGACAAATTATTATCAAGACGTAAAGGAATTCCACCGTGTGTTTTCACACCCTGGCGCAACGACTCCAACACCTATGACGGTCAATCGTGGAATCAAACGCTCGACCTGGACGGCGGAAGAAGCGGTCGTTGAGTTTCTGCATCAATCGGCGACGAGTGAAGCAGAATTTCTCGAAGCGATCGAACGTTTCAAGTCAGGACTTGATACAGCGGTCGAAAAATCGCTCCAGATGAAACAACCCGAAACAGATGTCGAACGGCTCGTCGGACAAGGGGATGCCTTGACGGACGCCCTCTACTTCATCATGGGAAGCTTCGTTGAGATCGGGCTTGATCCGGCTCCATTGTTTGAGATCGTTCAACGTGCCAATATGGCGAAGCTTGGACCGGACGGAAAACCAATCTTCCGGGAATCGGACCAAAAGGTCATGAAACCGGAAGGCTGGCAACCACCGGAACCACAACTGGAAGCAGAAGTACGTCGACAAATAGCTGTAGCTTCGAGTACGTCGAAAGCGTGATTCATTACGATAAAAAGAGAGGGATGACTGGTCTGCGAACCGGTCATCCCTCTTTTTTTCATCTATTCACTTCTTACTTGATAACGCGATAAATCGAGTTGACGGGCGGTCAGGAACTCGACCCCTTCTGCTTCAAGTGCCAGCCGTTGTTCATCGCCTTCGAGCGATAGTTTTCCGCCAGCAGCAAGGACGCGGTGCCACGGTAGACGTTCCGTCGTACTCATGCTGTGAAGAATCCGCGCTACTTGTCGTGCGCTACGCGGATGACCGGCGAGTCGAGCGACTTGCCCGTACGTCATGACCCGACCAGCAGGGATCGAACGGATGATGGTCAGGACATCTTGCGTGAACGGTGTCATGACTCGTCAGAAGCGACGACATACTGTTGAATCTTATCGTCTTCATCAAAGCCGATCGTCACATCGATGATGCCTTGTTGCAGGCGAATCTGGAGTTCGAGACGGTCCTTGATATCGTCCGCTTGTGCGATCGTCAACGTCGGGTCGACTTCAATCTCGACTTCGACGTGGAAATGATCGCCTTCCTTAATGACTTCTAGTTTACTAATGTCCTTGACGTCAGGGTCCTTCATGATTAGTCCGCCGAGACGTGCTGCCATCGTCTCATCGGCTTCACCCAGTGCACCAGCTGCGTTTTGCAGGAAGACATTCCCGACGACGTAAAACATCATCAGTCCGATGAGGATCGAAGCAATTCCTTCTGCCTGATGGAACGGTGTCACATGCGAGATGATGACGGCGAGCATCGCGACGACGCCACCAGCCGTTGCGACCAAATCTTCTAGGAACACAAGGCGTGTGGCTGGTTTCGCTTGTTTGAGTGAGCGGAAGCTGTCAAGAATCAAGCGTGGTCCTTTCGAGTCTAACTTCGCATCGTGCGCGATCTCTTGCATCGCTTTAACAAATACGCCACTCTCTAAGACGACACCGACGAACAAGACAGACAACGTAATCCAAAAGCCAGTTGATTCTGTCGGTTCGATGATGTGGGCGATCCCTTCATGAATCGTCTCGTACGCCATGATACCGACGAAGAGGATGGCACCGAGCAAGACGAGATTGACGAGACGACCGAAGCCGTTCGGGAAACGTTTCGTCGGTGCCTTTTTACTGAGGGCAGAACCGATGAAGACAAAAAATTGGTTAGCAGCGTCCCCGAGCGTATGCATCATCTCCGCGAACATTGCGACATTTCCCGTCAGGACGTAGGCAATTGCCTTGATGATGGCGATGACGGAGTTAACGATGCCTGCCGTCAGCGCCGACCGGTTTCCCCGGCGTAATAACGTAAAAAATTCTCCCATGATTGTACTCCTTTTAGTTAAGTTACATATTAGTTCATTTTATTATGTTACATCATTTTGAGAAAAACGACTATCTTCACACGAAAAAACCCACGCAAGCTGCGCGGGTTTAACTCGTCAAGACAAGTCGACTGTTTCATTGATTTCGTTCTCATCGTCTTTGCCGACGACTTTCTTCAAGACTTGTTTGACGGACTTCGTCGTGTTTCCCGTTTCCCAGTATTCAGCAGCTTCCGTGTTGACCTTGATCAAGACGACTTTCGGATCTTCGTATGTCGTTCCAAGGTATGCTTCGTAGCGTGGACTCCAGAGCTCTTTTTTTCGTTCGATGTCTTCGACGAGTTCTGCTGTCCCACGAATCGAGACGTATGATTTGTCGACGTACGCGACGTTAACGCTCGGATTCTTAAGTAGTTCTTGGTACTTGTCTGTTTCTTTTGAAGTAAGGAACCAGAGGTCGCCATCAAATTCGATATCCTGTGTCTGCATCGGACGCGATACGAGTCCTTCTGCTGAAATCGTCGTCAGCATCGCTGTTTCGATTTTATCAATCAGTTTCTTGACCGTTTCGACTGCTTCTTGATTCGTAGTATGGGTTGACATGTAACTCCACCTCATTCGTTAGATTTTTATGCTCACTTAGGCATTGTTCCCTGAATTTCAAAATGAAAACGTCCCCATGATAGAAAGAAGCAGTTTCGTTGCACCGTACAACGAGGAGGCGTACAGTGTAGGTACGCATTCGAAAGAAAAAGGAGAGACATACATGAAACTTAGTATTTTAGACCAATCCCCGGTCTCTAAAGGACAATCGCCATCTGATGCCTTACACGAAACGGTCGAGCTCGTGAAAATCGCGGACGAACTCGGCTACCATCGCCTGTGGGTATCCGAACACCACTTCGCTAAAACATTGGCTGGTTCAAGCCCGGAAGTCTTGATCGCTTACATGGCGGCAGTGACGAAACAGATTCGCCTCGGTTCAGGCGGTGTCATGCTGCCGCATTACAGTGCTTATAAAGTCGCGGAGAACTTCCGTGTCCTTGAAGGGCTTGCACCGAACCGGATCGACCTTGGACTCGGTCGGGCACCAGGCGGTATGCCGCTTGCGACACGTGCGTTGCAAGAAGGATCGTCGCCACGTTTTGGTGGAGCCGATTACGGCGAACAACTCGATGATCTCGTCGATTACTTGAAAGACGGAGCACCTGCCGGACACCGGTTCGCGGGACTCGTCGCAACACCAGAAGTCGATACGACACCAGAAGGTTGGTTGCTTGGATCAAGTGGGGGTAGTGCCTTGAACGCTGCGCAACGCGGATTCGGATTTGCCTTTGCCCACTTCATCAATGGACAAGGTGGACAAGAAGTGATGGACTACTACCGTCATAACTTCATGGCGACGTCGTTCAATGAGACACCACAAACGCTCGTCTCGATCTTCGTGACGTGTGCTGAAACGACGGAAGAAGCAGAACGGTTAGCTTCAAGCCTGGATCTGTCACTACTCCTACTTGAAAAAGGGGTCTCGTCGACAGGAACGCCAACTCCAGAAGAGGCAGCGGCGTATCCGTATACGTTCCAAGACCAATTCCGGATCGCTGAAAACCGGAAGCGGATGATCGTTGGTAACCCGGAATCCGTTGCAAAACAATTGCAAGAGCTCGCTGATTCCTACGGCACAGACGAAGTAATGATCGCTTCGATGATCGCTGACAAGGAAGCAAAACAACAATCATTGAAATTAATCATGGATGCCGTCAAAGCGACGGTCTGACCGATACGCACGTCCTTTCTCACGAAGTGAGGGAGGACGTGTTTTTTGCGTCTGCTACGGGAATGCTCTCGGATAAGATGTCATTACGAAGTCGGAGGAATCCGAATGATGCTGCACCGAATAAGCCGACTGTACCGACTCCAAGTAGCACGATGATAGATACATGATCACTGAGTAAACCAAACAATAGGGTACCGATCGGCATCATCGCCATTGCAATGGATTCCAGCACACCGATGACACGTCCGAGGTAAGCCGGATCGGTCTGTTTTTGAACGATGAGCTGCAGTGGAATGTTCATCCGTAAGACGAGCATGCCGTCGATGAACAATAGAATCATGAAAAAAGGTAATAGTAGAGCAGATGGAACATAGCCGAGTAGGGCAAGTGCAGGAAGCGCATAACAAGAGGCGATTAAAAAGAGCGACTCGAATATCGTGCGTAACGGACGTTTCACCGTAAAGCGAGGTAAGGCAAGAAGCAACGAAGCGACAAGAAGACCGGCACCGAGTGCGGACTCGACCAGTCCAAACCGAAATGGTGTGAATTGCAGTCGATCGAGCAAAATGATTGGTAACAAGATTTCGAAAGCGACAAAAAAGAAGTTCAGGACAATCGCCATCAGGACGAGTATCGTCAAGACCGGTTGACGGAACAGATAACGGTAGCCCTCTTTAAACTCCGAGACGAAAGACGGAGTATCGGTAGTAGCCAGAGGAGAGGTATCCACTGCAAGAAAGCGGAGGCGGCTATTCCACCAGGCAGCAGAAGCAAACAAGAGGAACGGTAAGATCAAGAATTGCGTGATGGAGACAGTGGCGATAAGAAATCCCGCAACGAGTGGAGCGGTGATCGTTGAGGTCGATTGAATCGTCGAGAAAAGCGCGTTTCCGCGTTGTAACTCATCTTCTTCTACGAGTCGCGGTAACGAGCTTGATAAGGTGACGGATAGGAACGTCGACAGGCTCGTCAAGAGGACACTAGCAACGATGTAATGAACGGTATGTAGAGGGTCTTGTAGCGAATAGAGCAAAAGTCCAAACAAGACGAGTGCACTTAAGCTTTCGGTCATGACGATGATTCGTTTCCGGTTCCAGCGATCAGCGAGGACACCAGCAACCGGTGAGAGTAAAATTCGTGGCACTGATCCTGCAAGCAGGACGAGCGCAAACTGAAAACCAGACGACGTTTCCCGTAAGACGGTCAGTCCAGCGACGAACGTAAAGAGACTAGCCGCAAACAATGAACAAAACTTTCCGAATAAGACACGCTTTAAATTAAATGACATCCTGTCCACTCCTTCAGAGTTAAATTTTATTGAACTTTAGTGTAGAATAAAGGAGTGGAAGAAAAATGTAAAGATAAAGTTCAATAAAATTTAACTTTTATGATAAAAGGAGTGACAAGTGTGTTAGGGGAACGTATCAAACAGATCCGAAAACAGAAAAAAATGACGCAAACGGACGTTGCGACCGGCATCATCACGAAGTCGATGCTCAGTATGGTCGAGAACGGGAAAGCGACACCGTCAGTGCCTGCACTACAGGCGATTGCTAGGCGATTACAAGTGACGGTCGAGGAATTGATGCTCGATCCGCGGGATGTTCGGATGCGGGAACTCCTTGAAACAATCCGTTCACGAGATACCTCATATCATTCGGACGAAAAAGTTCGAGAAATTCTGCATCCGTATTTAGTGCCAGAGACAAACTCTTACTGGCAAGGACAGGTCTTTCAGGAATATGGGGATGCCCTCCGAACGTCTGACCCTGAGCTTGGTTTGACATATTTCGAGAAGGCAGAGCGAGTTTTTCAACAGCTTGGTCGTCAAGATGAACAATTACTTGCCCAAATCGCAAAAGTTTACTTTTTATTCAATCTCAAACGGACGAAGGAAGCGTATGAGCTGATCGAAGCAATGGATATACCACGTGAGATTCCACTTGCACCGAAAACCTATTTAAAGCTTCAAATCCTGCGTGCGCTCCGAGCAAGTTTGTTCGATGATCACTACACAGAAGCGATCGCCTTATTGCGTGAAGGGGTTCAGTATATGCGGGAGCAAGATGTCTATTATCATGTCATTTCGTTTCAACGTTTCCTCGGATTGTTTTTATATCTAGAAGGGGAAATCGAACAATCACGGCAAGAGTTTGATCGACTGGAGCAGTTTTTTGCATTTAGTGAAACGACTGCCGTCGGACGAATCGAAGTCGATTTAACGAAAGGACTCATCGCGATTTTTGAAAACGATACAGACGGCATGCAGATGGCGTGGGAAAAACTCGTCACTGTGGCGATTGACGACGCGAAGCATTACATCGGACAACTCGAAGTCCATCTCCTTTTGAACGGCATCGAATTACCGAATCAGACGCTGCAGCAGAGCGTCGATAAGATATGGGAGATGCAAGATGCGTGGCTTGCCGCGAGTGGATTCGACCAAGCGATGATGCTACAGACGCTCGTACTAGCGATGCAACGAGGGATTGGTCAGGAACGGCTGGAGGATGTCATTCGATTGAAGGATGATCTTCAAAGCGAACGACTCAAAGGCGATCTTGAGCGAGAGATACAAGCATTGGTTAAGGTTCAATGACAAAAAAACAGGCATGAGGCGAGTGCGCTTCATGCCTGTTCGTGTAAGGATGTCGTTCTTCTGAAAATCAATAAGACGCAAGCGGCGACGGAAACGATCAAGTGACCGATATAGACGTCTCCCGTCTGGATATAATGCAAGAGCATCGAGCCACCAAAAATCAATAAGGCAAGAAAGAGAAGCCGAACATACAGTGTTTTGTAAGACATGCAGACACATCCTTTCCATATCCAGTATATCCCAAAGTGAAGTGGTAAGACAAAAAACATCCACCCCGAGGGATGGATGAGGAAAGTTTAAAGTGATTTAAAGCCTAATAGTTTTTGCGTCCAGTAACGTTCCGATACACGGCTGATACCTAAAGCAGGTTCATTTGCATGAATGAACTGATCGTTGTTCAGCATGATGCCAATATGTGTCGGACCAGCGGCATAGGTGTTTTCGAAGAAGATGATATCGCCACGCTTCGGTTGACGTAATTTTGATAACTTCGCTCCGAGATACCGATCATCGTTCCAGTAACCGTTGACGTTCGTCCGTCCGACAGCATAGCCAGCGGCATTCAACGTGTAATTCACAAAACCAGAGCAATCGAATCCACCATTGACGGGGCTACTTGATCCCCAGACGTATGGTGTACCAAGATATTGTTGCCCAATCGAGATCGCACGTTCCATCAATGTCGAACCAGGTACGGTCGTCACAGGAGGTGGTGGCGTGACCGGAGGCGTCGTCGTGACGGATCCCGTCGTGATGTAACTCTTCGCAACATAGTAGAGACCCGTTCCAATCTTGATCTGGTACCAGCCGCTATCTTTTCCTGTCGTTTCACCTGTGACATTGACCGTTGAGCCGTGTCCGACTTGCGTGAAGACTTTAGAAGACGTCGAAGGCAATGTGCGGACGTTCAGCCCGGTTGGGGCATTGACGCGATACGTCTTCGAAGCATCAACCGGCGTCACAGAGACTCCGGGAGTCGTTGGTGTTGTTGGTGGCGAAGCTTTTGTTGAAGCTTTGACATAAGTTGAAGCAACATACGCTTCTTTTCCGTCGAGCTTGACTTGATACCACGAATCAACGGCACCTGTGACATCGAGTACTGTCTGATGGGGTAATGTCTTGTAAATTTTTGCGTTCGTTGCTGCAGCAGTCCGTGCGTTCAAGCCTTCCTTCGCATTAACCGTGTAGATCTTCGAGCGATCGACCGCTTTAATGACGTTCTTGACGGGTGTCGTCGTAGCAGGTTTTGACGTAGACGTTACTTTCACTGTCTTTTTATCAACTAATGATGCATGGATAAAAGCTACTTGCTTCTTATACGTGATTTGATACCAATCACCGGATTTTTTCGTAACAGTCAGAACGCTATTTTTTGCCAGTTTTCCGAGTGATTTCGAACTCGTCGTTGCTTGTTGGCGGACGTTGACAGCATCGGTGTTCGTTATGTAGGTCGTCGTTGTCGTAGTCTTTACTGTCGTCGCCTTGACGTATGCTGAAGTGATGAAGGCTGGTTTTGACTGGTAACGGATTTCGTACCAGCTGTTGACCTTCTTGACTGCTGTCAGCTTCGTTCCTTTTTTCAGTGTCGTGATGACCTTCGCGGAAGTCGAGGCAGCCGAGCGAATGTTGACGTTATCCGTCAATGTTAAGGTCGTTGACGCAGCAGAGACCGGTCCAGTTGAACTGATCAAGGCGATCGTCGTAAGAGCGAGAAATGTCTTCTTCACGTGACGTAGCTCCTTCCAAATAGATAGGTAAAAATCGTTGTTACCATTTTGTCATAAAAAGTGCTAATTCCCCTGATTTTAAAATATATTTTTGTTCTAAAAAACTACGCGGTTGTTTTAATAAAAAAATGAATAGCTCGATACAGTATTTTCAAAAAAGTTCGAGTACACTAGAAGTACTCGGAAGGAGGCTACACATGTTACGCCGTTTTTATCAATATTATATCCCGCATAAACGTTTATTTTGGCTTGATTTCATATCTGCCTTATTCGTCGGGGTTTTAGAACTTGCTTTTCCACTCGCTGTCCAGTGGTTCATCGACTCCTTGTTGCCAAACGGTGAGATGAACTGGATCATCCTCGTCAGCGTCGGATTATTAGCACTCTACATCATCAGCACGTTGATGCAGTTCGTCGTCAACTATTTTGGACATAAGCTCGGGATCAATATCGAGACCGATATGCGTCGTCAACTGTTCAGCCATGTGCAGAAACAGTCGTTCCGCTTCTTCGATAATACGAAGACCGGTCATATCATGAGTCGGATCACGAATGATTTGTTTGATATCGGGGAACTTGCCCATCACGGTCCGGAAGATGCCTTCATTGCCGTCATGACATTGCTTGGTGCGTTCTCGATCATGTTGACGATCAACGTACCACTCGCGCTCGTGACGATCATTGCGGTACCGTTTTTGATCTGGCTGATTAGTTATGCGAACGTCCGGATGAATAAATCGTGGGACCGGATGTATGGTAACATCGCGGAAGTCAATTCGCGCGTCGAGGACAGTGTCTCTGGTGTCCGTGTCGTCCAGTCATTCACGAACGAAGCTTACGAAATCGAGCGTTTTGAAAAAGACAACGCGACGTTCCGGCAGTCGAAGATCAATGCCTACAAGGTCATGAGTAAGAGTCTATCCGGCATCTACTTGACGACCCGTTTGATGACGCTTGCCGTCTTAGTCGTCGGTGCCTACTTGACGTATCGCGAAGCTTTAACGGCAGGGGAACTCGTCGGATTCATTCTTTATATGAACATACTGCTGAAGCCAATCGACAAAATCACCGCATTACTTGAGATGTATCCAAAAGGGATGGCTGGCTTCAAACGCTTCCTCTCGATGATTGATGAGGATGCATCGATTCCGGATGCGCCAGACGCACTCGTCGTTGATCGGTTGAACGGTGGCATCACATTCAAGGATGTGGCGTTCGGTTATGAAGCCGATCGTCTCATTCTAGAGAATATCAATCTGACGGTCGAACCGGGTCAGACAGTCGCGTTCGTCGGAACATCAGGGGCAGGGAAGACGACGATCTGTTCGTTGATTCCACGTTTTTACGATGTTCTAGATGGCGCAATCACGATTGACGGAATCGATATCCGGCAGATGACGAAGGAGTCTCTGCGACAACAAATCGGGATCGTCCAGCAGGATGTCTTCTTGTTCTCAGGGACGATCGCTGAAAATATCGCCTACGGTGACCTGAATGCGACGCACGAAGACATCGTGCAAGCGGCGGAACGTGCCCATCTCGGTCCGATGATCGCGGATCTTCCGGATGGGTATGCGACACAAATCGGCGAACGGGGACTCAAGTTATCGGGTGGGCAAAAGCAACGACTTGCCATTGCACGGATGTTCCTTAAGAACCCGCCGATTTTGATTCTCGATGAAGCGACGTCTGCGCTCGACACGGAAACGGAAGCACTGATCCAAGAATCGCTCGCCGAGTTGTCCGAGAACCGGACGACGCTCGTCATTGCCCATCGTTTAGCGACGATCCGGAATGCGGATAAGATTTTCGTCGTTACGAAGGACGGCATCGTCGAAGAAGGCTCGCATGACGAACTGATGAATCAAGGTGGTTATTTCTCCCGGTTGTTAGAGAGACAACGAGTTTGAATCGATTTGAAAGATTGGAAAGCAATGGACATGTTCCGTTGCTTTTTTTGTTCGTTCAAAAATAAGATTGTGTATGCTAATTTTAGGGAAAACGATTTATAGAAAAGAAGGCGAGGTGGAAGGATGTACGGTCAATTCTGTGAGAACTATGATGAGAGTTATCCCGTCTTGCGGGAAGAGACGTCACATGATTTCCATCGTTTTTTTGCACTGTCTTACACGATTCATGATACTGTCTTTGAACAAACTGTATATGAAAGACTAATGCGGACAATCAAACACAAGACATCGCGTTTTTCAGCGCTTCGGAGCCGTTATACGCCGTTACTTGTCGCCCATGTTCAATTGAATAGCACGGATCCCGATGTTCTCATCGAAGAGATCATCGTTGCGGAAAAGAAGATTAAACATCGCCTGATTCGTGATAAAGGGGTTCGTCCATTTTTTGCGCTCAACGAAGTATTAAATCGACGTCAAGGAATCGATGCCTTTCCCTATATGGAACGGCTGCACGCGACACGACCTCATCTAAATGCAGCAAAGCAGTACGTCGTGACATCGACATTGCTTGAACAGCAGCCATTACCAGAAGAATTTCTAGAGCGGGTCAATACATCGGAAGAGTGGCTCGCGCAATTCATGGAACGAACGAGTGAACGTGTCATTACGGCGCAAATCTTAGCGGCGCATCCAGATCCTTCAGCGCAACAGGAACGAATCATTGCGTGGCGGGAACTGTTAGAGCGGAGAGAGATCATCATCTGGAATCGTTTAATGCCGATTCTTGCGTTACTCCCTACAATGGAACGTGTCGACTGGATTTATGTGACCCGGATCGTCGACCGGGAGCGGGCACGGAATCGATTTTCAGACGAGGTCAACTGGTTGATTGCCTTTCATTTGTTGCTCGCTAAAACAGGTGTGACACGAGTTCAAGCCACGTTGTTATTGCTGGCTGCACTAGAGTTGACGAAAAAACCGTAAAATGAAAAACGAACGAGGAGTGGCGCGCGCCATTCCTCGTTCGTTTGGTTTAGTGACTTAATCGAACGTCGTAAACGTCGCATGTCGTTCGACCGGATACAGTTCCGTACCGGCGACAGCGTTCAAGATCAACTGGTTCCGCGAGACGGACATACCAAGATTATCCGCAGCCGGGCCGTGTGATAATTCTAAATTAGCGGTTGCGTATATATGGTGGGCTGTCTCGACCGAACGCACGATTTGGTAGTCAGCATCGACTTTCCAGGCATTCGGTGCTTCGAATACGATATCAAGTCGGTCGATGAAGCTCGGAAGGGATGGCGAAAAACCAGTTGCCGCAATGACGGCATCTGTTACGGACATACGTTCATCCTCAAGTTCTTGATGTTGCATCGCAATCGTGAACCGCTCATCGTACGTAATCTCTTTTACTTCAAGATTCGCACGGATCGCGACCTGTCGTTGTTCCTCTTCCGTCAAATCATAGAGATGGGCATAGATTGATTGAAGTGTCTCCGGACTAATACCGTTCTGAGAGCGGGCAAACTTCTTGACCGATTCTTGACGTACTTCGAGTGGAAGCTGGTTGAAGTACGTGACGTAGCTCGGTGAAAAAATTTCTTCGCCGAGTTTGCCGGTCTCAAGTGTCTCAAACAGTGTCGAACGCGCGATCCACTCGAGTTCCGGACGCTCTGGAGCAGGCGTCGTCAAGAGATCAAGGAAAATCTCGGCGGCACTTTGACCGGAGCCGACGATACTGATTTTGTTGCGCTGAAGTAAATTTGCCTTGTTCATGACATATTGCGTATTGTGGATGACGCGTTCGTCAAACGTATCCGGGATGGCGGGTTTTGAACCAGTGCCGATGACGACGTTTCGTGCTTCGAACGTTTCGCGTTTACCGGTCGAGACATCTTCGACGAGGACTTCAAAACTATCACCGGTGTCTTGCACGTCGATGACACGTGTCGAAAAGCGGAGATCTTCAAGTTGTGTTGCGACCCAACGTAAGTAATCGTTGTAACCTTGTCTTGAAATCAGAAGTTTTTCATAGAAGTAAAACGTGTGGAGACGGTGAATCGATCGTAAGTAATTGAGATAGGAAAACGAACTTGTCGGATCGGCGAGTGTGACGAGATCGGAGATGAAGCTCGTCTGCATCATCGAGTCCTGGATCATCATGCCGGGATGCCATGAAAATTGTTCGCTTTCGTCAAAAAATAACGTCTTTAAATCTGTCGGATGCGCAAGTGCGCTCAATCCTAAATTCATCGGACCAATGCCAATGCCGATTAAGTCATACATAGAAAAAGCCTCCCAATTCGATATTGTTCTAAAACAATACCCGAAAAGGAAGGCGGACGAAACGTCAGGCTGAAGCTTTACAGCTGGTCGGTCGTCGTTGTTTTGGTTTCGACCGTCATCGTTTTCCCATCACGGATGATCGTCAAGGAGAGCGGTCCATCTGATTTGATCAGTGCCGTTTTGATGTCAACGAATGCTTTGATTTCGGAGTCATTGATTTTCGTGATGACATCACCTGTTTTCAGTTTAGCCGCAGCAGCTGGACTGTTCGGTTCGACTGACATGACGACGACACCTGTTTTTTGACTGTCTGGTAGTTTGACTTGATCTTTAAGATAACCGGCAGGGAACGCCGCAACGTCTTGTAAGGACACACCGAGCGTCGGATGCTCAACTTTACCGTTTGTTTCAAGCTGTTTGAGGATTGGTAATGCATCATCGATCGGGATACTGAAGCCGACGCCTTCAACACCAGACTCAGCGATTTTCATCGAGTTGATTCCGACGAGTTGTCCTTGTTCATTGATCAAGGCACCCCCTGAGTTACCAGGGTTGATTGCGGCATCCGTTTGAATGACTGTCGTATTGAAGTCGTCTTGTCCATCACTGTTCGTATCGACCGGTACGGTCCGGTCTTTCGAACTGACGATTCCGCGTGTGACGGAGTTTTGGAACTCACCGAGCGGGTTACCGATTGCAAGGACCGTTTGTCCGGCTTTTAAGTCCGCTGATTTCCCGAGTGTGATGACGCCCGGAACATCGCTTGCGTCAACTTCAAGCACAGCTAAGTCATAGGTTTCGTCGCTACCAAGCAACTTGGCTGAGAGCGTCTTGCCGTCATTCAACGTTACATCGAGTTTTGATGCCCCATCGACGACGTGATGGTTCGTAATGATGTATGCTTTGCCATCCTCTTTCTTATAGATGACACCGGACCCTGAACCAGCCGCTGCTTCTTGTTGCGACATCGAGTTGCCCGTTTGATAGTTCGTTACGGTCACGACTGATTTTTGAGCCGTGGCGACTGCGTTCGTCACCGGATCATTCGTCGTCGTTGAGACTTGTTTGGGCATACCATTTGATAGTGGTGTATCAGCGACTTGCTGTTCTTGATCGAGTAGGATCGGAAAGGCAACCGTAGCCGTCAAGACCGCGCCGATGATGCCTCCAGTCAATCCAGGTAAAAGTGCTTTCGTTTTTCCAGCCATAAGTCATCATTCCTCTCTGTATGATTTCTGATTTCATCATAGCAAATGAAACAACCTCTTCACTGATTACGGGAGACATTCCGAAATGACTCATCATTCCCCATAATTCGACGACAATTTCTAAAAGTTGAGATAATCAGGTCAGTTCGATACACTGAAGCTGTCTCGAACATATATTTCATTAACAGAAAGAGAGTGTGGAACATAATGCTATTGCGTCTAGTCTATGGAGCAGGATTACTGTTTGCGGGAGTTGGTCATTTCCGCAATGAAAAAGGGTTCGTCAGCATCATGCCGTCGTTCATTCCGTTCAAGCGCTTCTTCGTCCAAGTGACAGGGGTCATCGAAATCGCTTACGGTGTCATGTTGTTGACAGGAAAAGGGGTGCACCTCGTCCGTAAGACGCTTCCTGCCTTCTTATATGCAGTCTTACCCGCAAACGTCAACATGGCAGTCAATCCGAAGCCGATTAATGGAAAACGTCTTCCGTCTTGGTTGCTTTGGACACGGTTGCCGCTCCAATGGGGACTCGTCTCTCTTGCGAAACGCCTGAAATGAATCGGAACAAAAAGCCGCCAAATTGGCGGCTTTTATTGTTAGAAACGTTTGTTGACAGCAAGTAAGGAAGCTTTTGCAATCTCTTCGTAGGTAGAATCGTTCGGGTGGAATTGGTCACTCGATAAATCACGTTTGACGTCACGCACGAGATTAAACGTGTCGATGATCTCGACATCGTACTCGATACCGAGCGTCCGTGATTTTGCGTTCCAATCTTGGACGATGGCATCGAATGCTTCACCGTTTTCCGTCGCGCGGAAAGGATTATAGAGCCCGACGTAGAAGATGACAGCATCCGGATTTTGTTCTCGTAGGATACTGAACGTCTTTTTCAAGTTCGCTTGTGCCGTCGTGACGGTTTCGGCTGTCTTCTTCGCATTGAAGTTTGCGACGCCTTCACCACGGTTGAATAAGTCATTTCCGCCAATCGTCACCGAGATGACTTTTGCTTGTTTGATTGAGCGTAAGACTTCTTTTTGTTCTAGTTGTTTCAGTAAATCTTCCGTCCGGGCACCACTGACGGCAAGATTCTGGAAGCGCTCGACAGTGTTATCTTTGACAAGATCGCGTCCGACGATTGCAGCGTAACTATTGCCGTTTGATGCTCCGACACCACGTGTCAAGGAATCACCAAGCGCGACGTACGTCCCGCCTTTTTTGACAGGCTCTTCCTTCGTAGGTGTCAAGACGGCACGTTTTGGTGGGTTGACGACGTCACTATAGGCACTGACGAAGCCGTATCCAAAGATTGCCGTCAAAACGAGTGAGACGGTTAAAAACAGGGGCCAGCGTAATCGCTTCATGAACGTTCCTCCTTCTAGGTTCTAACCTGATTGTAGCAAAAGTTGAAAGAATGTGCGGAAATGAAGTGTTCTGACAAGTCAAATGATTCATTATTCCGCTAGAATAGACAATAAGAGGTGAGAGACGTGAAACCAACAGTGAAATTAGAAGGTGTAACAAAGGTGATCGGAAAAAAGACGATCATTGATAATATCTCGTTTGAGATCCAACCAGGTGAAGTCTTTGGCTTCCTTGGACCGAACGGGGCAGGAAAAACGACGACGATCCGGATGCTCGTCGGCTTGATCAAACCGACGTCCGGTAAAATCACGGTCTGTGACTTCGACGTCCGCAAACAGTTCGTCCAAGCGATGGAGCGGATTGGCTCGATCGTTGAAAATCCAGAGTTGTATAAGTATTTAACGGGTCGCGAAAATCTACAAGTCTTTGCCCGGATGTTACCGAATGTCGATGAGGCTCGGATTCAGGAAGTCATCGATCTCGTCGATTTGACGGCGCGTGTTGATGATCAAGTCCGGACATACTCGCTCGGGATGCGGCAGCGTCTCGGCATCGCACAAGCATTACTCGGACGACCAAGCGTCTTGATTCTCGACGAACCGACGAATGGTCTCGATCCGATGGGGATTCGGGATTTACGTCAATTCATCCGCCGGCTCGTCGAGGAAACGGGACTGTCGGTCCTCGTCTCGAGTCATATCTTGGCTGAGATCGAAATGCTTGCCGATCGAGTTGCAATCATGAGTTATGGCAAAATCGTTCAAGTCGGAACGGTCAAGGAACTGGTCGAGTCGCTCGCACCAGGCGTTGACTGGCGTGTCGATGATGCCTTTAAGGCGAATGAGATTTTATCAGCATCCGATTTAGTCCAAGTGTCCGAAGTCGTCGATGCGAACACGGTTCATACTTTGATGGATGCAAGCAAGACACCAGCGCTCAATAAGCAGCTGCTCGAAGCAGGGGTCGAAGTCTGGACGATTGAACGGAAGGTCCAAACGCTCGAAGATCTATTCATCACGTTAACGGGAGGCGATCACATTGCGTAATCCGAACATGATCGGTCTCGTACGAAATGAAGTGACGAAAATTGCTTCGAAACGTCGTTTTGCCGTCGTTGCGATCATTCTCGTCGTTCTTGTCTCGATGTTTACGTACGCACAGTACCGAGACATCCAAGAACAAATCAAAAAGCAGGGAACGCTCGATTGGCGGGTTGAGTTACAACAAGACATCGTCGACACGCAGAACCGTCTTGCTTCTAGCAGTATTCAAGATGAGTTCCGTCAGTTCCTTGAGTTTGACCTCAAACAAAATCAATACTATCTCGATAACGACATCAACCCGAACTATCCGGGAGCCCCGACGTTCATCCGGATCTTCTTCTCGCAAGGATTGACGCTGATCTTACCGCTGTTCATCATCGTCATCATTGCGGATATCGTCAGTGGGGAGCAAAATGATGGAACGATCAAGACGCTCCTGTCGCGACCAGTCCGGCGCTGGAAAATCCTGATGGCGAAATGGTTGACGGTGTTACTCTATACGTCGATGTTGATGGCATTGACCGTTGCCGTCTGTTACGCGATATCCGGGATCGTCCTCGGCTATGACGGCTGGACCGCACCGATCTTGACCGGTTTCCAAGCCTCACCGAGCGGTACGTTCTCGACCGAGTTCGTGCATACGTTACCGATGTGGGAGTACCTCTTGATGGCAGTCGGTCTAGCGTGGATCGTCACAGCCGTTGTCGGAACGATCGCCTTGATGGTCTCTGTTCTCGTCAAAAACACAGCGACAGGGATCGGGATCATGATGGCAGTCTTGATTTCCGGTACGTTACTGACGACGCTTGGTTCAAGTTGGACGAGCTCGAAATATCTCGTCAACGTCAATTTCGGACTGATCAACTATCTCGATGGACAAGCACCACCAATCGAAGGAATGACGCTTCCGTTCTCACTTGCTGTCCTCGGTTGTTGGACGGTCGCGGCGCTAATCGTTGCGTTTTGGAACTTCACACAAAAAGATATGTATTAAGACGAACGGGTCCACCTATAGAGGGGGACCCGTTTTTCATGGATGAAGCGACAAACGATCGTATGTCTCGATTATTTTTTGATACTGAAGTTGTGTCGATAACGAAGCATCTACTATCAGAATCGGGGAAATCGACTGGTCCATCTGATACTGGTGTTCTGCGAACGTACCGATCATCGATGGATCCGTCGCCGTGTGATACGTCCGGCACCAGTCAAGGAATTCATTGGAGCCTGTAAAATCTGGGTATCGTGCTTTTTCTCGCGCGATGAGACGTTCCATCCGAACCGATTCGTCGAGCGACAGGAAGACAAGCAAGTCCCGATTGATGAAACCATCCGGATGCCAAGCGAAGACAGAGCCGGAGACGATGTAATCGTTGTAAGACATAAGATCTGCTTCATACATGGAAAATCGTTCGGAGACGTCTCGCTTTTCAGTGAACGTCGTATCTGTCCAAAGATAATGGTCGGTATCAATCCAGGGAATCTGTTCAGCTTGTCCGATGAAGGCGCCCAGTGTACTTTTTCCGGTACCTGATCCACCAATGATTTGAATACGCACGACAATCGGCTCCTTTCGAAATAATGTACCGGCACGCAGAACAGGCCCGGGCATGATGCCGGACCTGTCGCTTGGAAGAACGAATTCTCCCTATGTCGCCTCGTGCAAGCACAAGACATGGAATCGAGAGGCAGTGCCTCTAATAGGAAGCCGATGCAGGTCAGCCTCCGCGCTACGTACCAATCGTACTTTTATCATACTGATTCCAAGAATTGGTGTCAAACCTGCTCGAAAGGGTTTATATTCTGTGTAAACCGTCAAAAGAGAGAATAACGATGATTAGAGGAGGAACGACCATGGCAGATTGGGGCATCATGCTGACAGGCGTCGTCATTTGTGGGTGGTGCATCTTTAGTGCCATTTATGACGATTTCATCCGTCGCGTATAAAACGAGCAAGTGGAAGCCGTCCAGAATGGGCGGTTTTTTCATTGATTTTTTTAATCCGAGTAAGTGGCTGTGGTACACTCGAATCAGAATGAAAAGATAGAGAATGGGTGAAGAAAAATGAAGAAACAACCAGTCATCGTCATCGTCGGACCGACGGCAGTCGGAAAAACGAAGACGGGCATTGAACTAGCCAAACGATTAAACGGAGAAGTCTTATCGGGAGACTCCGTCCAAGTCTATCAAGGCATGGATATCGGATCAGCAAAAGTGACGACCGAAGAGATGGAAGGGGTGCCGCATCATCTGCTTGATCTTGTGACACCGGATGATGAGATGAGTGTAGCGCGTTTTCAGACGGTTGCCCGAGCGACGATCGATGAGATCGCAAGTCGGGGTAAGTTACCGATCATCGTCGGTGGAACAGGGCTTTATATCCGTTCGATTTTATATGATTACCAGTTCACTGAGCAGGCGGAAGATCCAGCCTTGCGTGCTGAACTCGAAGCGTACGCGGCGACGCACGGTGCGAATGCATTGCATGACCAGTTGAAGGAACTTGATCCGGTGCGCGCCGAAGCGATTCATCCGAATAATATCCAGCGGGTCGTTCGGGCGATCGAGGTCGCACGGACCGGTCAGACACAAACGACCGGTAGTAAGCCGGCACTTTATGAGAGTCTACTGTTCGTCCTACACATGGAAGACCGGGATCGCTTGTATGACCGGATCGATCAGCGGGTGGATTTGATGGTCGAAAGTGGGCTTCTTGAAGAAGTGGCGCGTCTTGATGCTGCCGGGTATCGACACACGAAGGCGCTACAAGCGATTGGTTATAAAGAGATGTTACCGGTCCTTGACGGGGCACCACTCGATCCTGCCGTCGATATGCTGAAACGGAACACGCGACGCTTCGCGAAACGTCAATTGACGTGGTTCCGTCACCAATTTGATGGTGTTTGGGTGGATATGGGAAAGTTTTCATTTGAAGAAACGTTCAAAATTATCTATGATAGAACTGTAGAGTTTCTGAAAGCGGTTAAATAAGAGTTGCCCGAAGACAGAAACAGATAAAAAGAGGGGGCACGGGGAATCATGAAAGCGACATACAACATTCAGGACGTCTTTTTAAATCAATTACGGAAAGATGCAGTCCCGACAACGGTTTTCTTAATCAGCGGGTATCAATTACGGGGGCTGATCAAGTCATTCGATAACTTCACGGTCATTTTGGAGTCGGAAGGCAAACAGCAGTTGATCTACAAGCACGCAATCTCGACGTTCGCACCAGCGCGCAACGTGACGTTATATGAGCAAGAAGAGACACAAGAAGTCTCTCGCTAAGTAAAAAAGACGACCGGGGGGTCGTCTTTTTTTTGTTGACTTCATTATTTATACGCTGGCTGAGCAAGCGTACGAAGAACGTCGACAGGATATCGTTCTAAGTCAAGGATATCAAATCCGATAAATCCGGTATGATCGGATTCAGCGAAGTAGAACGTAACTCCTTGGAGGTGAGACGAACTTTTCGGAATCGTGTTTCGCAATCGGAGCGAGAAACGATCTGTATGTTCTGCGTATAAGAATGCTTGTGAATGGACGGCGCGGATCACGTTCGCTTCTTCATTGAAACATTCAATCCCGACGATGCGTCCCTCTTGATCAACGTCTACGCCAAGGAATGCATTTTCTTCTAGCTCGTCCGTGTCTTCAATCGCGGGAGTAAATGTTTCTGGGAAGAGATATAGATATCCCATTTCTGCTTCTTGATCATAAGTCATTCGAATCGTCATCTATGTCACATCCAAGCCTAATGATTTTTTTACAACAACGGTGTCAGTTCCTCGACCGCCTCTTCATAACGTCGGAGCGAGACATCCTTATAGAGGCATGTCTTCTGCAGACGTTCTTCCTTCGTCATCTCGTCCTGATATGTTTTCAGGATAAAACTGTTGCGTAACATCGACGGTGTCAAGATCCGCTTGTTATCGGACCGTTCATTCAGCTGACGCATCATCTTCGTAATCATGACGATCGACAATTGCTTCGGTGCATTTTTGCTGTAGACCCAGCGGAATGTCATCCGAGCGAAGTCGAAGGCGACGAAAAAGGGATCGGTACTGTGATAACGGGGGCGGACCGGCTCCGGAATCGTCTTCAAGTAACGCAGCATGATGTCTTGATCTTCCCGCTCGAGATGGAGCAGGTAGCGGTTACCAAGGCGATCGTGGACAGTCATCTCTTGCTGGGCGAAATTGAGGTCATGCATCTTCAAACCAATGATGTGATGAACACGTAGACCGTAACGATAAAACAGACGGAGAATCAATTCGTTTCGATCGATCAAATACGGACGTGCCTTCAATTGATGTTCCGTCAAGCCGCGATCGGATTGATTCGTCCGGACCAATTGTTCATATTCCTTGAAGGAGGCGACGTGTTTTGCCGTCAATTCGTGCGTCGGTTGTGCGTATTCAATCAGCTTTGCCTTCGTTTGTCGAATCTGATAATTGACTTGATTGATGACGGTGACGATCCGGGCAACCGTTGCTTGCTGGTAGAGTTTCTCTTCAATCAAGTATTCATTGATGAACGTCTTCCACGTCTCGATCGAAATCGCCTTGAAATCGTCTATCGTCTCGAGTGGTTGGTCGACATCGGTCATGTAGCGATGGACTTCGATTAAATCATAGCGATAGCGGCGGACGGTCGAAAGTTGCCGTCCACTTGTCGTTAGATAAAACAAATAGCGTTCAATGAACTCTGGAAGCGTATACGACTGTTCGCGTGCCATGGTTTTCCTCCCCTTATCGTAATCTTTCTTCCATCATAAACCGAACGGATGTTTCCTGTCCAAAAAAGTTCAGACGAACCGGTGCCTGTGGTATGATAAAGGGCGCAGTACGTCTTTACTCGTGAAAGGAATGATATTATGTCAGAACGCGTCATCGTCGTTGGTTGCCAGCTCCCCGGTGTCCCGGACCATGTCTATGAAGAATCGGTCGCGGAGCTCGAAGCACTCGTAACGACTGCGCATGGTGTCGTCGTCGGTCGTTTGGATCAAAAACGACAAGCGATTGATCGCCGTACGTTCATCGGAAAAGGAAAGGTTGAAGAACTCGTTGCTTTAGCAGACGAACTTGAACCTGATTTAATCATATTCAATGCCGAGGTCACGCCCGGTCAGATGAAGAATATCCGGATCGCCTTGTCGGACCCGGAAGCCATCAAATTGATTGACCGGACGCAGTTGATCCTCGATATCTTCGCTGGACGTGCCCAGTCACGCGAAGGGAAATTGCAGGTCGAACTGGCTCAGATGAGTTATCTCTTACCACGTCTTGCCGGGCAGGGAACACAACTGTCACGTCTTGGTGGCGGAATCGGGACGCGTGGACCAGGTGAATCGAAACTCGAGACGGACCGCCGTCATATCCGGCGTCGGGTCGATGAGATCTCGAAACAACTCGAGACATCCGTCGCGCACCGTGCCCGTTACCGGGAACGTCGCAAAGAGAACCAGACATTCCAAATCGCGCTCGTCGGTTATACGAATGCCGGCAAATCAACGATCTTCAACCGGTTGACACAAGCCGACACATACGAGAAGGATGAGTTGTTCGCGACGCTTGATCCGTTGACACGTCAAGTCGATTTGCCGGAAGGTGGTCAAATCCTCCTGACGGATACAGTCGGTTTCATTCAAGATCTCCCGACGAAGTTGATCGCGGCGTTCCGTTCGACACTCGAGGAAGTGCTGGAAGCCGACTTGATCCTCCATGTCGTTGATGCGTCGAGTGAGCATTACTTGAATCAGATGCAGACGACGAACGATGTCCTCGATGAACTCGGTGCCGGTGACATTCCGCAACTGGAAGTCTACAACAAGAAGGATCAATTGAATCGCTTGTTCACAGGTGGAAAACTGCTGATTTCTGCGCTTGACCCGCAGGATATCCAGCGCTTGATCGAAGAAATCGAACGTTCGATCAGCGAAATCCTCGAGTATCTCGAGATTCGCATTCCAGTTGACGGATTTGCCCATTACAATCCGGCGAAAGAAGTCATGATGAATTTGAAGGAATCGTTCGAAGAAGATGGTTCCGTCATTCTAAAAGGTTACTTGCGTAAAGATACGCGTCTATACGCGACATTGAAACAATACGAGGTGTAAACATGTTTTCAGAATTAACCCATTACGAAACGCTCCGTCCGCTCATTGACCGGGCGGAGGAACAGATCGCCCCGTACGTCAAGAAAGCGCAAGAGGTCGCGGAATACAATCAATTCCGTGTCCTCGATGCGTTCCGACGTCACAAGGTCAGTGATTTTCACTTCATGCCGTCAACAGGTTACGGCTACAACGATGAAGGACGCGATACGCTCGAACGGATCTATGCTGATGTCTTCGGTGCAGAAGCCGGTCTTTGTCGTCCGCAAATCATCAGCGGAACCCATGCAATCGGTATCGCGTTGTTCGGTTTGTTATTGCCAGGAGACGAATTGCTTTATATCACAGGAAAACCATACGACACACTCGAAGAGATCGTCGGAATTCGTGGTGACGGACGCGGTTCATTAAAGGAACTGGGCGTCCAGTATGATGTCGTCGAGATGAAAAACGCCGAGACGATCGACGTACCGGCCGTTCTCGAACGGATCACACCACAGACGAAGGTCATTGGGATCCAGCGTTCAAAAGGCTATGCGACACGACGCAGTCTACCGGTCAACGAGATCGGCGAAGCAATCGCCGCCATCAAAGCTGTCCATCCGCACGTACTGATCTTCGTCGATAACTGCTACGGTGAGTTCGTCGAGACGATCGAACCGACACACGTCGGGGCGGACTTGATGGCAGGATCGTTGATTAAGAACCCGGGTGGTGGACTTGCGAAGACTGGCGGTTATCTCGTCGGTCGGACTGATTTGATCGAACGGGCGTCGTTCCGGATGACGACACCAGGGATTGGCGCCGAAGCCGGTCCATCGTTATCCGCACTTCCGGATATGTATCAAGGCTTCTATATGGCACCACATACAGTGAGCCAAGCGTTGATGGGTGCGATGTTCACGTCGAGCATGCTCGGTCAGTTCGGCTTTGACACGGCACCGCACCATACGGCAGCACGGACGGATTTGATTCAATCGGTCTCGTTCCATGCGCCAGAGCCGATGATTGCCTTCTGTCAGGCGATTCAAGCCGCTTCACCCGTCAATGCACATGCGCTACCGATTCCGGATTATATGCCGGGATATGCGGACGATGTCATCATGGCAGCAGGAACATTCGTACAAGGATCATCGATCGAGTTATCAGCGGATGGTCCGATCCGTGCGCCCTATACCGCGTACGTCCAAGGTGGTTTGACGTATAGCCACGTTAAGATTGCCATCATCTCAGCCGTCAATCACTTGATGGAAAAACAATTAATTCCAGAAAAAAACGTTTAATACTAGAATATCTCGTGAAAAGACCTCTGAACGACTTCATGTAAAGTGATTAAAAAAGTTGTGTTAACTTTTCTTACATCTCTTGACAAGTTGCCTGACAGAGGTTTATTCTCATGGAGTAAGGAAAAAGGAGGAACCACATGGCAGACTCATCACGCCAGTCCAAGCCACTATTTCCCATCGGAGTCGTTCAAGAGTTGACCGCGTTATCTGCCCGCCAGATCCGATACTACGAAGAACAAGGACTGATCAAACCGGAGCGGACAGAGACGAAGCGTCGCCTCTATTCGTTCAACGATGTCGATCGCTTGTTGTCGATCAAGGAATACCTGGATCAGGGACTGAATATCGCAGGGATCAAATTGATTTTTGAAAACGATCTCGTCAAACGCGAACGCGTTGCGGAGAGCGTCGTCGAGACGCGTCCGGAACTATCTGACGGCGAATTGTATAAACTCCTGAAAAATGAATTGAAGGAAGCAGGACGACATGGAAAGACGTCGCTCATCCAAGGTGAGCTCGGGCGTTTCTTCAAGTAAGGACCTGTAACCATATAAAAACGAATCGGAGAGGGGATTTGTCACATGACACGTCGCAACATTACACGAGAAGACATTTTGAAAATCGCTAAAGCTGAGGATGTACGCTTCATTCGCTTACAGTTCACAGATATCCTCGGAACGATCAAGAACGTTGAGATTCCAGTAAGCCAATTGGAAAAAGCACTTGATAACAAAATGATGTTCGATGGTTCATCGATCGAAGGATTCGTCCGGATCGAAGAATCAGATATGTATCTCTTCCCAGACTTGAACACATGGGTCGTCTTCCCATGGACAGAAGATGGAACAGGGAAAGTTGCACGTTTAATCTGTGACATCCACAATCCGGATGGCACGCCGTTCGCAGGAGACCCACGTGGTCAGCTCAAACGGGTACTTAAAGAGATGGAAGAGCTCGGTTTCTCATCATTCAACGTTGGACCAGAGCCAGAATTCTTCCTCTTCAAGAAAGATGAAAAAGGTCGTCCGACACTTGAATTGAACGACCAAGGTGGATACTTCGACCTCGCACCAGTCGACCTCGGTGAAAACTGCCGTAAAGAGATCGTCATCGAGCTCGAGAACATGGGCTTTGAAATCGAAGCATCACACCACGAAGTTGCTCCAGGTCAACACGAAATCGACTTCAAATATGCGGATGCGATCACGACAGCGGATAACATCCAAACGTTCAAACTCGTCGTCAAGACGATTGCTGCGAAGCACAACTTGCACGCGACATTCATGCCAAAACCACTCTTCGGTGTCAACGGATCAGGCATGCACGCGAACATGTCGCTCTTCAAAGGCAACGAGAACGTCTTCTTCGATGAAGGAAACGAAGACATGCAATTGTCGGATGATGCACGTGCCTTCACGGCAGGTATCCTCAAACACGCTCGTGCGTTCACAGCGGTTTGTAACCCGACAGTCAACTCATACAAACGTCTTGTTCCTGGCTACGAAGCACCTTGCTACGTCGCATGGTCAGCGCGTAACCGTTCACCACTCGTCCGTGTTCCTGCAGCACGTGGACTCTCGACTCGGATCGAAGTTCGTTCAGTCGATCCAGCAGCGAACCCGTACCTTGCGCTTGCGACATTGCTCGCTTCAGGTCTTGACGGAATCAAGAACAACTTGAAAGCACCGGCTCCAATCGACCGTAACATCTACGTCATGGACAAACCGGAACGCGTTGCGAACGGAATTGATGATCTTCCATCAACACTCAGCCACGCACTCGAAGTCTTGAAAGCGGATGACGTCGTCATGCACGCTCTCGGCGATCACATCGCAGAGCACTTCGTTGAATTGAAAGAAATCGAATGGGATATGTTCCGGACGCAAGTCACGGAATGGGAACGCGATCAGTACATGGTCTTGTTCTAATCCAACTCAAGCACTTTCGGACTTCTGTCCGGAAGTGCTTTTTTCATGTCCTCGACAGGGATTGAGTCAAGGATGTGGAAAGATACAAGAGTACAAAGAAAGGGAGACGATACATCATGAAAAAAGGATATGAAGGCAAAGAGATCACGGTCTATTTTGATTCGGAAGTCTGCATTCACTCTGGTCATTGTGTACGAAGTCTACCAACTGTCTTTGATGTCAAGCGGCGTCCCTGGATTGAAGCGGACGGGGCACCAGTGGACGATGTCATACGGGTCGTCGACGGTTGTCCGAGCGGCGCCTTATCTTACGAACGGAGGGAAGCAAATGGAGCTGAAACGAGCGGAACGTAAAATCGAAGCCCACCAGGAAGGGGAAGTGATTGGAGAAATCACTTACAGCGACACGAACAACGGCATGTGGATCATCGATCACACGTACGTCGATCCCGCGCACCGCAATCAACAGATCGGGGAACAACTCGTTGCCGAGATCGTCAACTGGGCACGGGAAGCAAACGTCAAGCTGTTACCGTTATGTCCGTTTGCGAAAAAAGAGTTTGAACATCGATCCGATTATCAGGACGTACAAGCAAATACGTGAACACAAAAATCTCCTCTAGTCTCTCAAGACCAGAGGAGATTTTTTCGAGTCATTGTTTATGATCCCTAACTTTCATTTTGCGAGAAACCATCAGCGTGCCGAAATAGGCGATGACGTACAACACAATCAATCCTTGTTTTAGCAGATAAGGCAGATCCATTTGACTCGCGATTATAAAAATGACGCACAGCAATATCAAATAGGGTATGAACTGCTTATTTGGCATATCAGGACCCCCTTCACTATCCATTTATTTCTATTATAAGGATAACACAAGAGATGCATCGAAATAGGCTAAAGATGAATGACTTGCTTATATATACAATCGTAGAAACGCCATCGTGACAACACCAGTCACGACCGTCCAGGATAAACTTTTACTGAAAATCGCGACCGCCATGGTCGGGAGGGCGGCGAAGACATGAAGCGTCGAAACCGTCGGAAACGCCTCATCTTGAGCGATGAGAAGATTTTGAAAGAAAAGGGCACCGAGCAGGCAGACCGGAATGAACGAGAGCCATTCTGTTACGAGGCGCGGTAACGTCAGTCCATGAAGGACGAGAAACGGTAAGACGCGTGGAATCCATGTGACGAGTCCACAAGCTAAAAAAAGAGCAATTAATTCCGGGCGGATTTCCATCGTGTGATCACGACTCCTATACTTGCACCACCGAGCGTCGCGCAAAGAACGGCGACTTCTGGAGAAAAGTAGCGCATGGTTATGTAAAGCAATAGTAAGACAATCAGTAAAAGGCAACTATTCACGGCAATACGGGAACGTTCCCCTTCAAACTGTAAGTACAATAAGCCGATGAACATCGCTGTCAGGGCAAAATCGAGACCGAAGCGCTCGGGATCAGGGAACCAGCTGCCGACAAGGGCGCCGAGAACGGTTGCGACGATCCAGCTGAAGTAAGCAGTCAGATTCAAGCCATGCATGAAGGACGGGGAGAGCTTCCCTTTTTGCGCAGTGTTCATCGCGACAGCGAACGACTCATCCGTCAGTAGCGTTCCGGTACCGAGGCGGTCGCGGAGATGACGTGTCTCAACATGTGGCGCAAGCGTCAGACTCATTAACAAGTGCCTGAGATTGACGATGAACGTCGTCAGAATGATGGCAGAAGCAGGACCATTTAATAGTAAGAGACTCGTGATGATGAACTGAGCGGCGCCGGCATAGATGAAGACGGACATGAATCCGACTTCAAGAGGGGATAAGCCGGAGGCACGACCGACGATCCCAGCTGAAAAACCGATGCCGATATATCCGAGGACAGTGGGTAGACAGGCACGGACACCTGCTTGAAAGGCTGATGACATTCGATTCCTCCTCTTTTTTAAGAGCATAGCACTCATGCGGAATATCGTCACCAACTGGTCAATATTTTCATCATTTTTTTCGACATATTCGACTTGATTTGGTGGTAAAGAGTAAGTGGTACGGCAAAATCAGTTAGGTAAAGGAGCGTTTTTCATGCACAAATTAATGAAAGATTCAAACCGGTTCGTTTCAGACATGGTCGACGGACTCGTACTAGCTCACCCTGATTTGTATAAAAAGGTCGAAGGGGTCAATGTCGTCGCGCGAAAAGTACCGCTTGATGGAAAAGTCGGACTCGTTTCTGGTGGGGGAAGTGGGCATGAACCAGCGCACGCTGGATTCGTGGGGGACGGTATGCTTGCTGCGGCTGTTTGTGGGGAAGTCTTCACGTCACCGACACCGGACATGGTGCTCGAAGGCATCAAGGCAGCCCATGGTGGAAAAGGTGTGTTACTCGTCGTCAAGAACTACTCGGGTGACGTCATGAACTTCGATATGGCGAAGGAACTCGCTGAACTCGAGGACATCGAAGTCGACACGGTAATCGTCAATGATGACATTGCTATCAAAAAAGAGGAAGACCGTCGTGGTGTCGCGGGAACCGTCTTCGTCCATAAGATTGCTGGTGCTGCAGCTGCAGATGGAAAATCACTGAGTGAAGTCAAGGCAGTCGCGGAAAAAGTCATTCAGGGCGTTCGTTCGATCGGAATGGCACTCTCGCCATGTTACATGCCGGAGAGTGGCAAGTCAGGCTTTGAGTTGCATGATGACGAGATGGAGATCGGAATCGGGATCCACGGTGAAAAAGGACTCGAGCGAAAAGCGGTCGCTTCCGTGGATGCGATCGTTAAAGAGTTGCTCGATCGTCTGACAAAAGAAGTACCAGACAAAAAAGTCGCCGTCATGGTGAATGGGATGGGTGGAACACCAGAATCCGAACTGTATATCACATATAAATATGTCGCGGAAGAACTTCAGGCACACGGTTACGAGATTGCCCGTTCGTTCGTCGGAAACTATATGACGTCGCTCGAGATGCACGGATTCTCAATCACGCTCTTACCAGTAGATGATGAACTGCTTGGGTATCTCGATGCAGAAACGAAAGCGATTGGATTCTAATTCAGATAAACGGGGTGTACAAAGATGAAGTTGACGACGGAACAGTTACGAAGCGCGCTCATCAAAGCAGCGGAACAGATTGACCAGCACAAGGATGAATTGACGGACCTTGACCGGGAAATCGGTGACGGGGACCACGGGATCAATATGTCACGTGGCTTCCAAGCAGTCCAAAAGACGTTAGAAGAACACGGCGAGTATGAGGACTTAGGAGCTTTATCGAAAGAGGTCGGGATGACGCTGATCAAGACGGTCGGTGGGGCATCCGGTCCTTTGTACGGCACGGCATTCGTTAAGTTCGCTGGTGCGTTCAAAGGAAAAACAGAAGTCGAAGGTGCAGAACTCGCGGATGCTTTCCATGAAGCGACGGAAGGCATCAAATCGCGTGGAAAATCGGAATTCGGTCAAAAGACGATGGTCGATATTTGGACACCGTTCCAAGAGGCGCTCTCGCAAGACGGGGATTTGAAAGCGGCAATCGATCAAGCGCTTGCTGATACGAAAGCGCGTATCGCAACGAAAGGGCGTGCGTCTTATTTCGGTGAAGCGACGGAAGGCGTCCAGGACCCAGGTAGTCTATCAAGTGCGTTGTTACTTGGCGAAATCGCGGAGGTGCTTCATGGTTAATCTTGTACTCGTTTCCCATAGTGAAAAGCTTGCGACTGGACTAAAGGAACTGTTGGCAGAGATGGCACCGGATACGCCAGTCTTAATAGCAGCAGGTCTTGAGGACGGTAGCATTGGAACGGACGCGACGCGAATCGAAGAAACACTAAATACACTGGACGATGATGGAGTCGTTTTAACGGATATCGGTTCTGCGACGATGAACACGGAACTGGCCCTTGAACTATATAGTGGCGAACGGACGGTTCGGTTTATCGACGCACCACTCGTCGAAGGTGCGTTTTTAGCGGCAGTCTTAAGTGGTCAGTCGAAATCCGTTGATGAGATTGAAGACGGATTGAAAAAAGAGTTTAGCAAATAAGGATCAAATCCCCCTTGCTTCAATGCAATGGGGATTCTTTCATATCTGAATGAAATGGTGGTATGAAAATTGTAATCATAATGCATGTACATAAATAGGACAGTAAAAGAATGTAAACCATGAGGTGAGTTCTTGAGTTATACGTTAAGGAAAGCAGACACTGAAATCAAAAAGCAGACATTCATCCACTTATTATTACTGGCTGATGAATCTATCGATAAGATTTATGAATACTTACCTAACGGTGACCTGTATTATCTCGAAGATTCATCTGGGCATGTAGTAGGTGTTATTGTTATGACCAAAATTAATCAAGATACAATGGAGATAAAAAACGTTGCCATCAAAAAAGAACACCAGGGTCAAGGGTTAGGAAAGAGGATCATCTCATTAACGCTCGAACAATATAAGGAACAAGAGTATCATCATTTCATCGTAGGAACGGCTAATTCGAGTATTGATAATTTAGCTTTCTACCAAAAGCTTGGTTTCCGGCTATACGACATAAAAAAAGATTTTTTTCGGTCGTATCCAGAGGAAATCTGGGAGAACGGAATACAGGCAATCGACATGATCATGCTAGAGAAAAATGAGTGATCCACATTATATGTTGAGGGGAATACGTGGGACCTCTTCTATGCGAATGAGTAGCACAAAGAATTATGATGTATGTGCTGCGGTGGTACATTCTAGTCTGAGTCTGGTGTTAGAAGAATGATTATATTGTAGTTTCTATAAGACAGTGAAAACCCGGTCCCTCTGCAAAAGGGACCGGGTCAATTGTTTTATTTTGATGGTTTGAAGACCATTGTCGCTTCCACCGCTTTTTGCCATCCAGCATAGCGTTGCTCACGATCGTCTTCTTTCATCTCTGGTTTGAACTGGTGATCCAGCTTCCATTGTTGTTTGATTTCCGCTTTATCTTTCCAGTAACCAACAGCTAATCCAGCAAGGTAAGCTGCACCGAGTGCTGTCGTTTCGTTAATTTGCGGACGATCGACAGGAACGCCGAGAATGTCCGATTGGAACTGCATCAAGAAGTTGTTGGCTACAGCACCACCGTCGACACGGAGTGTCTTCAGTTCGATCCCAGAATCTTGTTCCATCGCTGTTAACACGTCGCGTGTTTGGTAAGCGAGTGATTCAAGCGTTGCCCGAACGAAATGCTCTTTATCTGTTCCGCGTGTTAACCCGAAGATTGCGCCACGAACATCTGAATCCCAGTACGGCGCACCGAGACCAACGAAGGCAGGAACGACATAAACACCGTCTGTTGAGTCAACTTTCGTTGCGTAACCTTCTGAATCTTTCGCATTTTTCAGCATCCGGAGTCCATCACGGAGCCACTGGATCGCAGAACCGGCGACGAAAATCGAACCTTCCAGCGCATATTCCACTTTTCCATCGACGCCCCAAGCGATCGTCGTCAAGAGTCCATGATCAGAAGAAACAGCTTTCTCACCTGTGTTCATGAGCATGAAGCAACCTGTTCCGTATGTGTTTTTCCCTTCACCTGCTTCGAAGCACGTTTGACCGAAGAGTGCTGCTTGTTGGTCACCCGCAATACCAGCGATTGGCACTTCGTAACCGAAGAAGTGATACGGTACCGTTTTGTCGTAGACTTCACTCGACTGACGAACCTCTGGCAACATCGAAGCAGGAACACCGAGGATATCGAGTAACTCTTCATCCCATTTTTGTTCGTAGATGTTATACATCAATGTTCGTGAAGCGTTCGTGTAGTCCGTGATGTGCGTTTTTCCCCCAGACAGTTTCCAAACGAGCCACGTATCGATCGTACCGAAGAGCAATTCACCGTTCTCTGCTTGCTCACGCGCACCTTCGACATTATCGAGGATCCATTTGACTTTCGTTCCAGAGAAGTAGGCATCAATCAGAAGTCCTGTTTTATCGCGGAACTTCTGGTTCAAACCTTGTTCTTTTAAATCGTCACAGATACCAGACGTTTGACGCGATTGCCAAACGAGTGCGTGATAGACCGGTTTACCTGTTTCTTTGTTCCAGACGACCGTCGTTTCGCGTTGGTTCGTAATGCCGATTCCGGCGATTTGCTCAGGTTTGATATCTGCTGTTCCGAGTGCTTCGGCCATGACGGCAAGAATCGAACCCCAGATTTCGTTTGCATCATGCTCGACCCAGCCTGGTTGTGGGAAGTATTGCTTGAATTCCCGTTGTGCCGAGTTGACGATTTTCCCATCGTGATCAAAGATAATTGCACGTGAGCTTGTCGTACCTTGGTCGAGTGCTAGGATATACTTGTTTTCCATTTCGAAATCCCCCTTGAGCGGTATGTGTTAGTGAGACGTGATCTTAGTAGATCAATTGATAGATGAACACGGCAATCGCTCCACCGATGATTGGACCAACGACAGGAATCCATGAATAGCCCCAGTCAGATGAACCTTTATTCGGAATCGGTAGGATAGCGTGCGCGATACGCGGTCCAAGGTCACGAGCCGGGTTGATGGCATACCCTGTTGTACCACCGAGCGATAGACCGATGACGACGACGAGTAAACCGACGATGAATGGTTTTAAGCCGTCTCCGAACGTCGTTAAACCAAGTGCCAAGATACCGAAGACGAGAACGAATGTCCCGATGATCTCAGAAATCAAGTTCGACGGCGTATGACGAATCGCTGGACCTGTTGCGAACACACCGAGTTTTGCGGCTTGATCATCAGTCGCTTCAAAATGTTTCATGTAATGAAGCCAAACGAGAATGGCGCCGATGAAAGCTCCGACAAGTTGTCCGGCAATGTAGATCGGAACGTCTGCCCACGGTAGGTCAGAGTTCAAAGCAAGTGCAATCGTCAATGCGGGGTTCAAGTGTGCTCCGCTTTCAGCAGCGACGAATGCTGCTGTCATGACAGCAAGACCCCAAGCGAACGTGATGACGATCCATCCGCTGTTTTCCGATTTCGTCTTTTTCAAGACGACACCGGCGACGACTCCATCCCCGAGCAGGATGAGGATCATCGTACCGATCATTTCTAGTACAAAGTTATTCATGCAAAAACCCTCCCTTTGGATTAAAGCAGATAATGGCCTTTCTACTTTAAATTACTCCGATTTGAGAACGTTTTCAATACATATAATTGAAATATAGGAATGGAAATTTTTTATTTTGATGTTTAAAGATACGAAAAAGTGGATAAGAAAACACCTCTTCCTGCCTGCAAGCAAGCAAAAGAGGTGTTACCGACGACGTTTTTTTCTTTTTTTAGGTCGAAACCAACTGCTGGAATAATCTAGTAGGATATGAATCGTACTCGCCACCATGATGCCAACGATGAATGCAGGCAAGGAAGCAAACCACGAATCAATCGTAGCAGAATCAAGAACCTGAAAATATAGACTTATAAATAGTAGGGGAATCAGAATCGCAGCACTATAAAGAAGCCGAATGATGTCTCCGATGATCAGTCCATGCGACCAGATCGATCGGTGAGGCATGATCTTGACATACGGCATCCAAAGAACTCGAAATGGTCCAAAGCGATAATACGGTTCTGACTTTAAATCGAGGTCGGGTGACAACCAAAGGGTACCGACAGCGATACCGATGGCAGTCGGTAACCAATCGGTTTGTTGCGTTGCGACCGAATACGCAACGTAACCCGTCAGTGCGACGGTATTGACGGTATCATGTACATTTCCTGATGGCATGAAAAAAGACCAGTCGTAACTGGTCCCTCCGTCAATGAATCGTCCGATACACGCCGATTACCTTACCAAGAATGGAGACATTATCGAAATACATCGGATCCATCGAGTCATTTTCTGGTTGTAGACGTACCTGTTGATCTTCTAAGAAGAACCGTTTCACCGTCGCTTCGCTATCTTCGGTCATAGCTACGACGATTTCTCCGTTTTCTGCTGTGTTTTGTTGGCGCACGATGACACGATCGCCGTCAAGAATACCTGCGTTAATCATCGATTCACCATCGATCGTCAACATGAAGACCGTCTCGTTCCCTACATAATGTGCAGGGAGTGGGAACTGTTCTTCGATGTTTTCAATCGCTGTAATCGGAAGACCTGCTGTGACTTTCCCGATGACGGGAACATGGACGATGGCTTCCGTGATTTCTTCAGGCTTATCAAGCAATATCTCAATCGCACGTGGTTTCGTCGGGTCACGGCGAATCATTCCCCGTTTCTCGAGTCGATCCAAATGACCGTGTACCGTCGAGCTAGACGCGAGTCCGACTGCTTCTCCGATTTCACGAACTGATGGTGGATACCCCTTCAGTTTCACTTCAGAGACGATGTAGTCGAGAATCTCTTGTTGGCGCTTAGACATTTTCCGCATACGAATTGCCACCTCTTTCTGGATTGAAGTTTGAAATGTAAGAATATATGTTTCTAGATTCACTATAACATAGAACAAATGAGCGTACAAACAATTGTTCGACATTTTGTGTTGACCGAACACGGGTTCTGTGTTTATTATGAGTTATGCGAACAATTGTTCCGCGAACATTTATTCTAACTCATTCATTTCATATTTGGAGGGATTCATGATGATTCATACGATTCGTACTCATGCTTTTTCAATTCTCTTCTATGCATTAAGTATTGCCTTCGTGATCTTTTTACTCACACCGCGCCCGGATGAAAAAGTGGCGCAACTAATGACTGCTTCCGTTACGGTCGATGAGAACGCTACAGTTGAACAAATCGCTGAAGTCTACAATGACGGTTCGATGTCAGATGAAGAATACGTCAACTGGTTGATTAAAAATAATGATGTCGAGACAAAACACGTCATCTCAAAAAGCAAAATCGTTGTACCAATCGCACAACAATGACAAAATGGAAAAGTTGTGAAAGAACGAACAGGGATGTGAGGTACGATGAAGGTCGTGATTTATTGTCGGGTGTCGACCGAAAAAGAAGCACAAGATAGTTCGATTGAACGCCAACGGATGGAACTTTCGAAGGTCGCGTCTCAAAAGGGTTTTGATGTCGTGGATGTCGTCTCTGAAAAAGAGAGTGGATATGACGTCGATCGGGAAGGGATGCTGACGGTTCTTGATCATGTGACACGTGATGCGGTAGATGCGGTCCTCGTAACGGATGACACACGGATTGGTCGAGGGAATGCGAAAATCGCTATTTTGCACACGTTTAAGAAGCACGGTGTTTGGTTGATGACACTTGATTCCGATGGAGAATACCAACTTGCTGATGCAGAAGCGATGGTCCTTGAGATCGTCTCACTCGTGGAAGAATATCAACGTAAACTGCATAATGCAAAAATCGCGCGCGGCATGCGGCGAGCGGTCGAACAAGGCTTTCGCCCGGAACGAAATCTGAATCGCCAAGGAGAGAACGCCGGGCGTAGCCGAAAGGACGTACCGATCGAAGAAATCGTACGTCTCCGTGAACTCGGACTGACGTTTTCAGATATCGCCATTACGCTTCGCGGGATGGGACATGATATTTCAAAGGCAACGGTCAATCGTCGATACCTTGAATACCGCGAATTGACGCCTAGCCCGGAATGAGAAGCAAGTAACCCGTCGACTGACGCGGTTAACTTGCTTTTTTTAGTAAGCTCTTTTACAGTAAGAATACAATTGAACTACTCAAGTTTGAGTCGTACAGAAAGAGGGATTCCATGTTATCACAAGAACAATTAGATCGAATCAACGCATTAGCGAATAAATCAAAAGTCGAGCCGTTATCAGAAGCAGAAGCGGCAGAGCAAAAAGAGTTACGTGCAGCGTATCTCGCAGCATTCCGTGGATCGTTTAAAAACCAACTCATGGGCATGAAGATTGTTGATGAAGAAGGTACGGACGTAACACCAGAGAAATTAAAACAAGCACAAGAAGAAGAACGGAATAAACAATAATCGTTTGTTTCTTCTATAGAAGAAAGAGGTTCGCGTTAAGCGGACCTCTTTTTTGTTTAGCGCTGTTAGATGAGGAAACATTGCACGATAGCAATACATCTTAATAACGATCTTTCATCAATTCATGCATCCTGTATGAGTCGATAGAACGGCTATAGATAGCGCATTCATTTTAATGTGACATACTATTTAGAAAAGTTGTATCACATTTAAGAGTGTGCTAAAATGAGTAGGAATTTGTGAAAAAGAGAGAGGATGATTGTTTTGACGAACATGACGACAGTAGAACAATTAGCAATTAATACGATTCGTACCTTATCGATTGATGCCGTACAAAAGGCGAACTCGGGTCACCCAGGTATGCCAATGGGAGCAGCGCCGATGGCATTCTCGCTTTGGGCGGATCATATGAACCACAACCCTAAAAATCCAGAATGGTTCAACCGCGACCGTTTTGTACTTTCAGCCGGACACGGTTCGATGCTTCTCTACTCACTCCTCCACCTATCGGGATATGATCTATCAATGGATGATCTTAAATCATTCCGTCAATGGGGATCAAAAACACCAGGTCACCCGGAATACCGTCACACGGCTGGTGTAGATGCGACGACAGGTCCACTTGGTCAAGGGATTGCAATGGCAGTTGGTATGGCGATGGCAGAACGTCATCTTGAAGCAAAATACAACCGTGACGATCTCAACGTCGTCGATCACTTCACATACGGAATTTGTGGAGATGGAGACTTAATGGAAGGTGTCTCAGCTGAAGCGGCTTCACTCGCAGGTCACCTTGGTCTTGGTAAATTGGTCGTATTGTATGATTCAAACGATATCTCACTTGATGGCGATCTCGATAAATCATTCTCTGAAAACGTCCAGAAGCGCTTCGAAGCGTACAACTGGCAAGTCATTCGCGTAGAAGACGGAACTGATATCGATTCGATTTCGAAAGCAATCGCGGCGGCACAAGCAGAGACGACAAAACCAACATTGATCGAAGTCAAGACAGTCATCGGTTTCGGTTCACCGAACAAATCAGGGAAGTCGGCTTCTCACGGTGCACCACTCGGTGAAGCGGAAATCAAATTGACGAAAGCTAGCTACATTTGGGATCACGAAGAGTTCTACGTCCCTGAAGAAGTCAAATCATTGTTCGACGAGCGGATCGTCCAACGTGGTGCTTCTGCGGAAGACGCATGGAACGAAACGATGAAACAATACGAAGCAGCTCATCCAGAATTGCATGCGGAACTCGTTCGCGCGATCGCAAACGAATTGCCAAGCAACTGGGAAGCAGATCTTCCGACGTACGACTTGTCATCGAAAAAAGCGACACGTCAAACGAGTGGTGAAGTCTTGAACGGTCTTGCGAAGAACGTTCCGACATTGTTCGGTGGTTCAGCTGACCTTGCAGGATCGAACAACACGATGCTCAAAGGCGAAGCAGACTTCGATATCGACCCAAGCGGTCGTAACATCTGGTTCGGTGTACGTGAATTCGCAATGGCTGCGGCTGTCAACGGTATGGCACTTCACGGCGGCGTCATTCCTTACGGTGCGACATTCTTCGTCTTCTCGGATTACCTCCGTCCAGCTGTTCGTTTAGCAGCATTAATGGGGCTTCCATCAATCTTCGTCTTGACGCACGACTCGATCGCTGTCGGGGAAGATGGTCCAACACACGAGCCAGTCGAGCACTTGATGAGCTTCCGTGCAATGCCGAACGTCACGATCTACCGTCCAGCAGACGGAAAAGAGACGATCGCAGCATGGAAAACAGCGGTTCAAGCGAAAGACAAACCAACACTTCTCGTCTTGACACGTCAAGGTCTTCCTGAACTTGAAGGCACGACGACAGAGGGCGCTGAAAAAGGTGGTTATGTCATCGCTGGTGACGTCACGAAAGCTGATACGCTCTTGCTCGGTACGGGTTCAGAAGTGCACCTTCTTGTCGAAGCACAAAAAGAACTTGGTGAATCAGCAGCTGTCGTTTCGCTTCCATCATGGGAAGTATTCGAAGCACAGTCAGCAGAGTATAAAGAATCAGTTCTTCCAAAACACATCACGAAACGTGTTGCGATCGAAGCAGGCGCTTCGCTCGGTTGGTACAAATATGTAGGAACAGAAGGACAAGTCATCGGAATCGATCGTTTCGGTGCATCTGCGCCTGGAGACTTCCTCTTGAAAGAATACGGCATGTCTGTTGAGAACGTTTTAGCGACAGTCAAACAACTCGGATAATCTTTTCCGGAAAAACGGGTCCGATCTTACGTCGGGCTCGTTTTTCATCTATTATCATCTATGCAAACAATTGGAATTATAGTATAGTAAAAAGCGACGTTTTAAGTTAGAGGAGGAAGCAACTTGGCTACATGGATTTGGATTTTAATTGCCCTTCTTTGCTTGGTAGCAGGTGTCGCCCTTGGTTTCTATATCGCTCGTCGATACATGATGAACTACTTGGAGCAAAACCCACCAATCAACGAAGATATGATTAAGACATTGATGATGCAAATGGGTCAAAAGCCATCACAAAAGAAAGTCAACCAAGTGATGCGTTCAATGAGTGGTTCAATGAAATCACCTAAAAAATAAGCTGTACGAAAGGGGACTAAATGGTCTCCTTTTTATTTGCTATTTTTTAGAAAGAGAACTAATCTAAAATGTGAGACTATTTCAAATAATCATAGGATTTAAAAAAGGGGGGAGACTTGAATGGGAGTCTTCAGGAAACTCGGTTGGTTTTTCCGGCGAGAATGGAAAGCGTATAGTCTTGGGGTCGTCAGTTTGATTTTTGTAGCGGCGTTAGAGTTGATTCCGCCAAAAATCATCGGGACGACGGTCAACGGTCTGAGTGAGGGAAGCTTAACGAAAGATGATTTGATTCGTCTCGCAGGTACGTTGTTGCTCATCGGGGTCGCGACATATATCATTCGTTATTTTTGGCGCTTTTATATCTTTGGGGCATCGATTCGTCTCGGTCGATTATTGCGCAGCCAACTGTATGGACATTTTTCAGATTTGGATCAATCGTTCTATAAGAAATATCGGAGCGGGGATTTGATGGCGCATGCGACGAACGATGTACAGGCGGTATCGATGACAGCGGGTGCCGGTATTCTAACGCTCGTCGACTCGGTGACGATGGGGAGCTTCGTCATCATCACGATGGTCACGACGATCAGTTGGAAATTGACGCTCGTATCACTTCTACCGATGCCGCTGATGGTCTACTTGACGTCACGCTACGGGAAAATGTTACATTCGCGTTTTCATGACGCGCAGGAAGCTTTCTCCGATTTGAATGACAAGGTCGCGGAAAGCATTAGTGGTGTCCGTGTCTTAAAAGCAACAGGGGAAGTGGAGTCTGATGTGCAGACGTTTACGGATCTCTCGGATGACGTCGTCCAAAAGAACCGTCGTGTCGCAAAAATCGATGCTTTATTTGATCCGACGATTTTTGGATTAGTCGGTCTCTCGTACATCATCGCTGTCGGATATGGTGCGTATCTGTTACAACAAGGCGAGATTCGAATCGGTGACATCGTCTCATTTACTACATATCTTGGTTTATTGACATGGCCGATGCTCGCCTTCGGTTGGTTGTTCAACATCGTCGAACGTGGTCGTGCTTCTTACGATCGGATCGAGCGGATGCTTGCGATCGAACCAGAAATTAAAGACGCGAAAGAAGCAGCAACAAGTGTTTCCTCACCTGAACTCCACGTTGGGATTGAGCGTTTCATCTATGATACGCAACCGGTCTTACAAGACATCGATGTGACGTTGAAGCCCGGTAAATCGCTCGGAATCGTCGGGAAGACAGGTGCTGGGAAATCGACGTTCGTTCGCTTATTGTCTCGCGAATACGACGTCAAACAAGGCGCCATCACGATTGGTGGACGAGACATCAAACAATTGACGCGTGACACCGTCCGTCGTCAAGTGGCGATCGTTCCACAGGATCATTTCTTATTCTCCGCGTCGATTGCTGATAATATTGCCTTTGCAAAACCGGATGCATCAATGGAAGACATCATGGAAGCAGCTCGGATCGCAGCGGTTCATGATGATATTCTTGGGTTTAAGGAAGGGTACGCGACGATGGTCGGGGAGCGTGGGGTGACGTTATCCGGCGGTCAAAAACAACGGATCTCGATTGCCCGGGCATTACTAGCAGACTGTCCGATTTTAGTGCTCGATGATGCCTTATCTGCGGTTGATGCCAAAACTGAGGAAGCGATCATCCACCACTTCCGCACGGCGGATCACGATCAGGCACAAATCATCGTTGCCCACCGGTTATCGGCTGTGTCACATACCGATGAGATCATCGTCCTTGAAGACGGTCGGATCATCGAGCGAGGCACACATGAGCAGTTACTCGCTCATGACGGTTGGTATAAAGAGACGTACGATCGTCAGCAACTAGAATCACTCGTCGAACAAGGAGGGCGTTCCGAATGAATCATGATATCAATGAAAAAGCCGTCCTGAAACGATTACTTGATTTCGTCAAACCGTTCAAAAAACAGGTCAGTATCGCCTTCATCCTGCTGTTCATTACGACAGCGGCAAAACTCGGGGGACCGTATCTCGTCAAGATTTTCATTGATGAATACGTCGCACCGGGTACATATCCCGTACAGGAAGTCGCACTTTTGTTTACAGCGTACTTGTTACTGCATACGACAGGGATCATCGTCGATTACTTACAGGCGTTCGAATTCCAAAAGATTGCCTTGCAAGTCATTCAACGCTTACGGATTGATGTGTTCCGGCACGTCATGCACTTACGGCTTGCCTATTTTGACCGGACGCCTGCTGGAGTGCTCGTGTCCCGGATCACGAACGATACGGAAGCGATCAAGGAGCTCTACATCGGTGTCCTGTCGACATTCGTGCAAAGCGGCGTTCAGTTGATTGGAACATATATCTTCCTCTATCTGCTAGAGCCGCGACTCGCGACGATTGCGTTACTATTGTTACCGCTGTTTTATTTCATCATTTGGATTTACCGGAAGTATTCGACGAAGTATTACGCGGAAGTCCGCGATTTACTATCGAAAATCAATGCCCAACTGAACGAATCCATCAACGGGATGGCAATCATCCAACAATTCCGCCAAGAAAAACGCTTAATGGCAGAGTTCGAGGAGACGAACGTCGCCCACCAAAATGGACGTTATAAGAACTTGAAGCTCGATAGTTGGTTACTGCGACCAATCATTGAATTGTTACTGGCGGTTTCGATTGCAACACTCGTAACATATTTCGGTGTCCTATCGTTCTCGCAAACGGTCCAAGTCGGTGTCGTCTATGCCTTCATCAGCTACATGGAGCGGATTTTCCAACCGGTTCAGCAAATCATGCAACGGTTGTCCGAGTTCCAACAAGCTGTCGTCTCAGCAGACCGTGTGTTCAAGGTCCTCGATACGGATGAGCCGGAACCAACGAAACAACTCGAAGGAGATGCACGAGTATCGGAAGGACATATCGTCTTTGAAGACGTGCGCTTTAGTTATGACGGAGAGAAAGATGTCTTGAAAGGAATTTCGTTCGAGGCGAAAAAAGGACAGACGATTGCCCTCGTTGGTCATACGGGAAGTGGAAAAAGTTCAATCATCAATATCTTGATGCGCTTTTACGCATACCAATCGGGTCGGATTTTGATCGATGGTCAACCGCTTGAGCAGTTATCAGAAGAAGAACTACGACAGCATGTCGGACTCGTGTTGCAGGATTCATTCTTGTTCACGGGAACGGTCGCGGACAACATTCGATTATTCGATAGTTCGATTTCCTTTGATCGTGTCGAAGCAGCTGCTAAATTCGTACAAGCGGACGGATTCATCAATCAACTGGATCATCAATATGACAGTCCCGTTGCGGAACGGGGGGCGACGTTCTCAGCTGGGGAACGTCAGTTAATCTCCTTCGCACGCACGATGGCGCGGGATCCGAAAATCCTGATCCTTGATGAAGCGACGAGTTCGATCGATACGGAGACAGAGGAGAAAGTGCAAGTCGCACTTGAACGGATGCGTCAAGGGCGGACGACGATTGCTATTGCCCACCGTCTATCGACAATTCAAGATGCAGATTTGATTCTTGTATTGCATCAAGGGGAAGTGATCGAGCAAGGAAATCACCAAGAATTGATCGCACAAGATGGTCTGTATAAGAAGATGTATCAACTGCAATCCGGTCATGTCACGGTCTCTTAAAAAAGACATAAAAAAAGCCTGCCAGGCGGTCTCGCCCGGCAGGTTGTTTGTTTTGATTAGTAGACTGTAACTGTAACGTTTTGGCGTCCCCAGTTAAGTGCTTCTTGTTGTGAACCAACGAGAAGGTCAAGTTTGTTACCTTGGATTGCGCCACCACGGTCGAGTACGATTGCTTCACCAATGCCTTCGATGTGCATACGTGTACCGATTGGGTATTGTGAAGAAGCTGCTACGATACGCATACCATTGTACGTGATCGTATTTGTAACGTCATAACCGCTTGCTGTCAACGCACGACCGTTGTAGAGTTGGCTACCGTTGTTAGATGGGTCGTTCGTGTAAGCACTGACGTTCATCGTCACTTTCGTACCTGATTTTGCAGGTGTTGATTGTTTTGTTGCAGTAGCTGGTTTAGCTGCTGCTTTTGGTGCTGGCTTCGCAGCAGGTTGTGCTTTTGCTGCTGGTGCTTTCGATACGCCAGCGAGTGAAGTATAGTCGCTGTGTACGTAGCGCGTTTTACCATCGATTGTTGTTTTGATCCATGCACCAACTTTACCTTCTACGTTGACTTTTTCGCCTTTGTAGAGGTTACCGACATCTTTCGAGCTTGTCGTTGGTTGTGTGCGGACGTTTAGTACTGCCGTAGTAATTGTCGCTTTTTTAAAGTCGAATGAGCCTGCTGCAGACGTATACGCACCATGGACATAACGTTTTTGACCGTTAACTGTTGTTTTGATCCATGCGCCAGAACGTCCTTCGACATTTAATGTTTGACCTTTATATACATTGCCTACGTCTGCTGATGCAGTTGTAGGTGCTGTGCGTACGTTGAGTACTGGTGTATTTACTGTTACCGTTTCTGAGGCAGCCTCTGTCTCTTGGGCAAATCCTACTGATAGAGCTGTTGCTGCAAGACCGGCAGCGAAAACTGCTTTTTTCATTATTGATGTCCTCCTGACATATGCTGTGTTTACTGTTCCTACTTTACACGGCAAATCTGACCTGTGCGTTTACAGGTCAATGTCATTCGAGTTACAAACCGAGCTTTTGTGACAACAAGATTGCAAAAGGACGGTTTTTGTCATCGATAGGACATACTGATTATGAAAAACGGACGTTTATAGGTATTTTGGCTTACTGAATATAAAAAATTCGCACAATTCAACAGAAAAAAGCCTTAAAAGATAGAAAGTGTTGAATCCTTCTATCGTCTGATGATGAAAAAGTGAAACGGATGATACGTAGATCAATACTTGACGATCGTCGTCACGCCGAACGCTGTCAGGTAAGAACGATGATACAATTCCTGCATCCAATCGTTAGCGGAAAGTTGAAACGTGCCGTGAATCGTTTGGTACGTTCGCTGACGAATATTGATTTCGATTGGCTCTAGTAGCGGAGTGGACGGTAGATGGTCATGCATGCTGTCATTTTGATTTTCGATATAGAGCAGCTCGAGGACATCTCCTTCTTCCATATAACGCTGTAGATAAATCATGAACTCCCACTGATCGGCACCTTCGATCGTATACAAGTAATGCATCGTGAATCGACCGCGCTTCAATGAGACATATTCAAGCGGCTCGACCTCATGTACGTATAGTTGAGGGAGATCGTCAGGTATATAGAGGGAACGAGAACTAGCAATGAGTGTAAGAGCGGACATGAAGCACCTCCATCAGAAATAAAAAGTCAGCATTCACACTCGAATGCTGACCAAATCGTGCATTAAGATAAGAGCGGTTCGTTCGAACCGTGAATGGTGTAGTTTTGGACTGTCCGTGAATATTCTAAAAGCAGGACATCAAGTTCATGGCTAAGTTGTAGAACACGCGGGGAGGTGAAGCTGGACTGGTCAGCTTGATGATATAGTTCGCTACGTTTGGCTTCGATGGCTAACGTCAATAGTTGTTGTGTCGTCATAGCAGTCTCCCTTACATTGGTGTCGTATCCATATTCTAGCAAGTCCATTTACGAGGTGCAATGAGATTTCAGTAAAATCGATGAAATGTAATTTTTTTGTAATTTTGGCGGACACGAATCTTTTGCAACTTTCTGTGAGATAATAGGTGCTAAATGCAGAGGAGTTTGGCAAAATAGAGGAGGAACTTCTTCTATAGTAGTAAAGAAAGGGGATGCTCATATGGAGCTCTCATTATGGTTAGCGTTTGGAGCAGGATTATTATCTTTCGTCTCTCCATGTACGCTACCACTGTATCCTGTGTTTCTCTCATACATCACAGGCGTGTCGGTAACGGATTTAAAAGAACGGGGCGTACGAGAAAAGCGATCCTTGTTTCATACGTTAGCGTTCCTCGTTGGTTTTGCGATGGTATTCGTTGTACTCGGTTTATCGACATCGTTGTTCGCAGATGTCTTTATCACATATCGAGATACGTTACGGATGGTTGGGGCACTCGTCATCTTCGTATTTGGGATTGTTCTCGTCGGATTATGGCAACCAACATTCTTGATGCGTGAAAAGAAACTGAATCTCGGGGAACGAAAAGGAGGATACGTCGGGACGGTACTCGTCGGAATCGGTTTTGCAGCCGGTTGGACACCGTGTACAGGTCCGATTCTCGCAGGAGTCATCGGATTAGCTGCGACCAATCCGAGTCAAGGCATGTTCTACATGCTCGCGTATGTCCTTGGCTTCTCGATTCCGTTCTTATTGATGGCGTTCTTCGTCGGTCGTTCGCGCTTGTTCGTGCAGTATAGTCTGAAATTAACGAAATTCGGGGGAGCCTTGATGATGGTGTTCGGAGTCATGCTGTATTTTGATGGCTTGAGTAAATTCGCAGCATGGATGAGTGACATCGTCGGATTCACTGGATTTTAATCAAGGAAGTGATCGGATGATTTGGATATCAACTGGGGTAGCGCTCGTCATGGGATTGCTGATCAGCTTCATTCGTGTGAAGGCATCAGCAAAACCGACGAATGCTAAAAAAATCTTGATCCCGCCCTTTGCGATGTCGACGGGGATGCTACAGTTTTTATACCCAGCATCCCGTCTGACATGGACGGAGGTAGCAGAAGCATTGCTCGTTGGAGCCATCTTCAGTATCTTTTTGATCAAGACATCCAATTTTTATGAAGCGGAAGGGCAAATTTATTTGCAACGTTCGAAAGCATTTTTCATCGTCTTATTCGGCATCTTACTCGTTCGGACGGTTGCGAAATTTTTCATCGGCGGACAGATCGATATCTTCGAAACGGGTGGGATTTTTTATCTCGTTGCCTTCGGAATGATTGCACCGTGGCGCTTCGCGATGTATATGAAATACAAACGAGTCAAGTCGGGCACCGTGCCGGTTGCGCACTTACCTCATTAAAAAAACCGCTGAAGGCGACTTCGGCGGTTTTTCGTGCATCCTTCAATTTTGGAAGTATAATGCGTAGTCTCGCCAGTCGATGGCGTGCTCCGTTAGTGCTTTTTTCAAGAATTTATGATCGCGTTTCGGTGTCGCAGAAATATATCCTTTGACGACCAGTTCGGATGTCATCTCTGTCGCCCGTTCTTCAAGTGCGAACTGTCCGATCCGCCCGGCAATCTTGCGGCGTGCGACATCACGAAATGCCGATGGAACCGGCATGACGAGAGCGTTCAACAATTCCATCGTCTCATCCGTCCAAAGATGTCGTGTTTGGTCGATGTACTCATCTTCCCAGTCCATCATCGATTTACCGTCTTCTTTCGGTAACTTCTTGAGGAACTTCCGGAACATGAAAAACCCGCCAATTGCCATGAGTGTGATCATGATAAAGCCCCAGAGCAGAATCCCGTTCATGAACCATTCCATGCGCGACTCATCCCCCTTTCACATCAAATATAGATTAGCATAAATCAGGTGGACGTGCTATGATGAATGACGGAGAAAGTGAGGCGAAAGAATGCTGCAACCATACGTACAATTGGACGAGACCGGACAGCCCCGTAAAGGTGTTTTACCTGAAACAGCGGACGGTCGGATCGTTGAATTCTATTATGATACGAAGGGTGAAGAGATCACGGTGATCTTCGTCACCGTTCCGGCAGAAGATGCGAGCCGGAAGCGTGCGTTTACGGTCGGGAAAACGTTCAAGACGGTTTCGACACTCGAAGACTTCACGTTACTTCACTATGAATGGGCAAATGACCAGATTTTTGCGACACTTGAGATGTTCGCGGATGGGTCGAAACGTCAAATCGACGCTTCGAGATTGCTCGACTATTAAAAAAGAAGGAGATGCGGATTGCCGCGTCTCCTTCTTTTGATATTCAAGAAATATGAAGTCGGATGACCTCGTCATGCAGTTCCACCTGACCACCAATCGGGAACGTGAACAAAGGACTCGTATGTCCGAAGTCGACATTCGCAAGAACCGGTACGTGCTCTAGGAATGGATAGAGTGAGATCAGATATCGCAGATGCTCTTCCGTCATCTTCGTTGTGAGTTGGAAGCGTCCAAAGACGATCCCACGAATCGTTTCCGCACCTGGTTGTGCCATCAAAGAGGCGAAATCACGGGCGAACGTCGCTGGATGGACTTCGTAATCATCTTCAAGGAATAAAATCGTATCCCGTAAATCAGGGAAGTGCGGTGTGCCTTGCAGGAGATTTAACGTACAAAGATTCCCACCGAGCAGTCGACCGCTTGCTTGCCCATTGGATAAAAGAATCGGTCCTTTGTTTGGTAACGTAATGATATGTCCACGATCGATATCACGCCAATGGACTGAAGGCTTGATCGTAACGGGTTCTGTTCCGAACAACACTTGCTTGAAGTAATCGATCGTATAAGAATCGCGATCACGGAAAGCCCGTAACATCGGTCCGGAGTAAGTGATTAATCCAGTGTTCGTTAGAATGGCGTGACTGAGTGCTGTGATATCGGAGAAGCCACACAGGATTTTCGGATGTGTCCGAATCAATTCGTAGTCGAGTAAGTCGACAAGTTCATTCGTGCTGAACCCACCGCGAACGCACAGGATCGCATCAACGTTCGGATCAGCGAACGCGGCATGGAGGTCTGCGACGCGTAACTCAGGATCACTGGAACCGAACGGATTGACGGCACGCGCATGTTGACTGATCGAGACACGTAATCCAAGCGATTCGAGCGTTTGGATCGCACCATCGATGATCTTCATCTCGACCGTTGAGAGGCTAGAAGCGGGTGCGATTAAGCGGACATGAGAACCATCCGTCAACTTCTTCGGCGTTAACGTCGGCAGGTGGGCAGCGATGATCTCTAAACGGTTACCGAATGGATCGATTGTGAAGAAACGACGACGTGGCGCAAGGCGTGTGTCATGCTCAACCGGATAACCGGCAGCTTGAAGAGAATCGCTCAACGCTTCGAACGCAGCGACGGTTAATCCAGGATGCGCTTTTTTAGCAGGGGAGAAGGGATCCTCGATGCCGAGATGAAGTGCTGCACCATGTTCTTCGAACCAGACACCACCACTGGCTTGAACACCAGTCGGTTTTTCGACTTCCTTCATATGTAAAAGCCCGGCATAAAATGCACGGGCGCGATCTTCTTCGTTTTTCGGCATAGCGAGCTGGACATGATCTAACATGAAGACACTTCCTTTACGAATTAGATTCAGGCAACGAACTGAGTGATCCGTTTCAGTTCACGTTCGACGAGGTTCAAGTAGAAGACACCTTCGATCCGGCGATCGAGAGATTGTGCGATCTCATAGAGATTCGTCCGAAGCGCTGCGAGATACGAAGCTTCCTCACCAAGAGATTGACGATGGGCGAACGCATAGTGAGCGAGTAAGAACTGAAGATACCCACGATCAGTCAAGAATGGAATCAATTGTTTTTTCTCTTCCATCGACCAGGTATAGTTCGTATCGTAATACATCTTCGCATATAGGTGGTACGGCTCGTCGCCACCTGTGAACAAGGTTTCGCCACGCTTAACTTCTTCGATCAAGCGTTCACTCCAATCGAAGCGTTCTTTTTTGCGACTAAGGAACAACGGTAGGATGTATGGATGTGCCTGATCCGGCATCCGTGAACAACCCCGTTCATGCCGAAGTGCTGCATAAAGTAACAAGGCACGATCTTCGAAGCCACGTTCGATCGCATACGTCATCCGGCTAAATGCTTCGCAGGATGGGCAATCACTAAGTTCGTCACTTGGCGCGTCAACCCATTCCGATAGATAATGATCGGCTTGTTCCTCGTCACCGAGTTTGCTATAGACCATGAAGCTGATATAGTCGCGCGTCCGAATAAAGCCATGCGCGTCACAGAAATCGATGAAGCGATCGAGATCTTCTTCGAGAAGCGAGACCGTCACGTCTTCTTGTTCTGCCATATAGATCAAGTAGGACTTGTAGTTCCAGTACAAATCAAGTTCTTGTTTTGGAGTCAGTGTCATCTCATCTTTTCGGATCCATTCCATCAAGAGCGTGAAGGACACAAGAAACGATCGGAAGTGTCCTAAATCAAATTGATTTTGTGAAAATGTCCATAAGGAGAGGAAGCGGAGTGAATCATCAGCTGTTTCCTCAAAGATGGCCCATAAGGCCTCACCGCGTGCAACGGAGGGTTCTTCTTCCTTTAAACGAAGATATAAGAGATGGAGTTCTTCTTGAGGGTTCATCTGTACCCCTCCTTTCTTATATAAGTATACCACGAGCGTTTTGAGAAATCGCAATTGAGCGAGGACGGAATAAAAAAAGATTCCGAACCCGCTCAATCGCGGTTCGGAATCATTTCAAGTATTTGTGGATGAGTTTCAGCTGTCGGATGTAGCAAATCATGTACTGTGTAACCATTGAGTACTTGATGGAACGCCGCAATGGCATCATCGAAAGCATCACGTGCTGGATTGAGCGAAGGAATCTCGTGAATGCCTTCTTGCGGATCGAGAAAATGAACGGTTGGTTCAAACAGTTGTACGACGTCACCGATATGAATTGCATCCGGAGGGCTCGCTAATCGAAAACCACCTCCACGACCACGGACAGATTCAATCAGACCACTCTGTCCTAAACGATAGACTACTTTCATCAAATGATTCTTAGAAATGTCGTAACAATCCGCTACTTCCTGGATTCGGACTAAACGATCGGGATGAGCTGCTGCGAACAGCAGGGACCGAATCGCGTAATCCGTATAACGTGTCATGCGCATTTTCATCACCTACTTAACACACATGCTAGGGGGGGACGCAAGCATTTACAACTTTCAATGTGCAAAAAATAAGATGCATTTTAGAGATTGTTTTTGAGAGTGGATTCACGCATAATGGACGGTGAAAGGTAGGTTAAATTATGCATTTCGATCAGGCATTACACCTTTTGCAACAGCTCGGTCCATCGATGGAGCAAAAGGGATTGCGGATCGCGACGCGCTTCTATGACTCGCTCGAGGCGACGTACGAAGAAGAATTGCGCGCGCTTCGAGAAGCAGGAGCTCAGGACGGAACTCGCGCATTACGGATTTTACGCCTGAGTCAATTACTGAACCAGATTACCAACCAGCACGAATCGAGTGAACTGTTTAAATTGATTTTGCTGAATGAAATCGATCAGACGAAATCGTTTCTGCTGACGTACCCGGACATCATCAGTCGTGAAATTCTTCAAGCTATTCAAATCGAATATGACCTTAAAGAAGATGCACCTTTACTTCAAGCATGGGCAATTGTTCACCATCAACTCGTCGATACGTGCCGCCATTTTTGTAAATACCGTCATGCTGAAAATTGGCGTCAACAAGATATTTTGTTGATCGCAGAAGAACATCATCTCGGAGCCGTCATCGATGAAGCCAGGCACGCGCTCTTGAGTGGTCGAAAAACGACATTGTTACATGTCTCAGCTGAGGAACTGGCAGAACGAATGTTAGCGAATGTCGTATCCTTGACGACGAAAGGGATGGTCGTTCATCACATTCGTCAAGAAGGATGGGAACAACAGATGCACGAATTCTTGACGATGATCACGGCGAATGATCCGATCGTCTTCGTCAGTGGATCGACGAATTTCATTGAAGAAATCCAGCAACGACTTGATCCGCTACCGGTCCTGTTCGGTCCGTTCGTAGCGGCAAATCAATTACCCTCTTAACGAGAAAAGCGATGTGTAACGCTCTGACAAAAGTCGGAGCATGACACATCGCTTTTTTAAGCTGATTTCGTTAAGCGTTTCGCACGTTGAATCGACCGGTCGAGTGCGAGATAGACCCCACCTGAGACACAACATAGAAGTCCGACGAATCCGAGCGCAAAGTCACCTTTTCCGGTATCAAGGAATAACGATCCAAGAAGCGGTGCGGTGACGCCGCCAATCAACCACTGGAGACTCGCAGCACCGTTGTACGTTCCGCGGAGATGTTCTGGTGCGATCAAAGCGATGAACGTCATCTGCACAGGAGACATGATCATCTCACCGAGCGTATAGAACGCATAAATCGCAAGCAATACCGTCACGAGCACGACATAACTCGTTCCGAGTGAGAACAGGTAAGACGGCACGAATGCGAGAAAAATCATGCCGATCCCGAAAATCGAGGCGCCGAGCAACATGACTTTTCCGAATGCCTTGCCGGACAAGCGAGCAGCGATCGGGAACTGGAACAAGACGACCATGATTCCGTTCAGTGCCATCAAGTAAGGAAACGGATTTTGTTTCGTCGGTAGTCCCGGCAGTGCTTCCTTCAAGAAGACCGGTAACATACTCTCGACGAGGGCAAATCCCATCGAGATGAAGACACCCGCCCCGATGAAGATTAAAAAGACATGATCCTTCCGCAATACAGTGAGCGGTGATACTTTGACTTCGTCCGTCTTTTCGATATACTCCGGTTTCGTCTCTTCGATGAAGAAGTAGAGAACGAGTCCGTACAGGAAAAAGACGAAAGCGGCAGAGTAGAAGATGAGTGAACGGTCGACGAATAGGACCGCACTTCCGAGAAGTGGACCGAATGCGGCCCCGACGTTATGTCCCATCCGCAGCAGGCCGAACGATTCGTTCAGGCGTTCTGGTGGTGTGACGTCAGCGACCATCGCGCTTGCCGCCGGATGGAACAGTGAACTCGATAAACCGAGCAGCGCGTTCAAAGCGAGAAGTGGTCCGAATGAATCAGCGAACGAAAAACCGATTAGTGCGATGACGTCACCGATGATCGAGAGGACCATCAGTGGTTTTCGACCGAATTTATCGGCGAAGTGACCACCGAGGACGGCACCGACGAGCGACATGATCGGTCCGGTCGCCATGATGACACCGACCAAGAAGTAGGAATCGAGTCGATCCGCATAATAAAGAACTAAAAATGGTGCAATCATGAACATCATGATCCCCGTGATCGTTTCCCCGACGAACCGGATCCAGATGTTGCGATCAAGCTGTTTGAGTGCGTTAAACATAGTGAAAACCCCTTATATTCCGTTTTTAGACAATAGAAAAGACGGATACGCACAAATATGGGCATACCCGTCCTAATATAAGAGGGCAGCATGTACGTATACGCATACGCACACCCTGCTTAATTAAAAATTAAACGATTGGGTGACGTACAGTTGTAGCCGATACAAAGACAGTGTGGACAGATGTCCGGGCTTGATGGAATACCATTGTACGTCTCCTCCTTCTGTAATAGTAAACTTCCTAGTCATCGTAAAGAAGATCGTGATGAATTGTCAACTTTAAATCTGAAAATTGAGTCAATGAAGTGAAATGGACGAGACCTTGAAAATTCGGTATGATAGACTAGTTGCGAAAAAGATTGATCGGACTTTTGAATATATCGGTGAAAGGAACTACCATACATGACAAACATTCTACAAACGGAAGTCGAAAAGCGTCGGATTTTCGGCATCATCTCCCACCCGGATGCGGGTAAGACGACATTAACTGAAAAATTCCTCCTGCACGGAGGGGCAATCCGTGAGGCAGGTTCTGTCAAGGCACGGAAAAACTCGAAATTTGCGAAATCCGACTGGATGGAAATCGAAAAACAACGCGGAATCTCTGTTACGTCTTCGGTCATGCAATTCGAATACGATAAAAAGATCGTCTCAATCATGGATACACCAGGTCACTCGGACTTCGGTGAAGATACGTATCGGATCCTGACAGCGGTTGACTCAGCAATCATGGTCATCGATGCAGCGAAAGGGATCGAGTCGCAAACCAAGAAACTGTTCCAAGTTTGTCGGATGCGCGGGATTCCAATCTTTACGTTCATCAATAAGATGGACCGTCAAGCGCGTGACCCACTCGAATTGATGGAAGAACTCGAAGAAGTCCTCGGTATTCCGTCTGTTGCTGTGACGTGGCCAGCTGGTTCAGGTCAACAGTTCGAAGGGGTCTATGACCGTGTCAAAGGACAATTCCATTGTTTCAAGAACGATCGTAAGTCGATCGAACTCGGTGAGGAAGGTCTCGCGAACGAAGAACTCGCGACGACGATCAACTCGGAAATGTATGAGACGTTGATGGATGAAGTCGACTTACTCGACGGAGCAGGTAACGAATATGATGAAGAATTGATCGCAAAAGGTGAACTGACTCCAGTCTTCTTCGGATCAGCACTCGTCGATTTTGGTGTCACACCACTTCTTGAACATTACTTGAACTTGTCTCCTTCACCGACACCACGCGAGTCGAACAAAGGGAAAGTCGAGCCGGCACAAGACTTCTTCAGCGGTTTCGTCTTCAAGATTCAAGCGAACATGAACCCGAACCACCGTGACCGGATTGCGTTCGTCCGTATTTGTACGGGTAAATTTGATCGTGGAATGGACGTCGTCCTGACACGGACAGGCAAGAAGATGAAGTTATCTCAATCGACACAATTCATGGCGGATGAGCGGGAAACGGTCAATGAAGCGTTCGCAGGAGACGTCATCGGGTTGTACGATTCAGGCAACTATCAAATCGGTGATACAATCACGAACGGTGATCCATCATTGCAATATGAAGCACTACCAACGTTCGCACCAGAACTCTTCTTGAAGGTCTACACGAAAAACGCCTTGAAGTCGAAACAGTTCCAAAAAGGTGTCGAACAGCTCGCGCAAGAAGGTGCGATCCAGGTCTACAAGACGGAATACAACGAAATCATCCTCGGAGCAATCGGACAACTCCAATTCGAAGTCTTCGAGCACCGGCTCAAAGGCGAGTATGGCGTTGACATCTTGAAGGATGCTGCGAACTTCCAAGTCGCGAAATGGATCAAGCCAGCTGAAGTCGCTGCCGTCAAACAATTGACGGATTCACGGACGGTTCTCGTCTACGACCGTTGGGAAAATGCTGTTCTATTATTTGCGAATGATTTCGTCTACGAGCGATTCGTTCAGAAGAACGAAGGAACGATCACATTGGTCGATTCACCGCAACAACTCTAAGTTTTTGACGGACTACTTTTCGAAGTGGTCCGTTTTTTCGTTCCTGAAATCTCGTTTGATGGCAAGCGAACAAGGGTAAAAACAGAGCGAGTTTGAATTCATATGAAAAAGGAAGGTGTCATGTGATGGCGAAACGGTTTGTTGGAATCTATCAGGATCAATCGAGTCTGGAACGAAAAATCGAGGAATTGAAACAACAGGGGCATCATGATTCGGATTTTTCTGTCGTCGGTCGAGATGACGCGGCAGACGAAGCATCGGGTGCAAGTTGGATTGATCAGGTCAAATCAAAATTTTCTAAAGAACCACCGCTCCGCGAGACATTAAAACGTGTCGGACATTCGGACGATGAGGCAGAACGGCATTACGCAGAAGTCGAGCGTGGCGGTCTTGCATTGTTCGTCAAAGATCGAGATCACGATCATGACCACGACCATGAGCACCATCATCACCATGACCACGATCATGATCATGACCATCGGCACGATGATAACAAGGTCGAAAATCCAGGGAACAACGCCTATGAATCCAATCACCGCGGGGACGGTGAGAAGAGCGACCGGGCGAAGTGGAAAGCAGACGATCTCGACTAATACCTAGAAGTGAAGGCGCCGATATCGGTGATCTTCACTTTTTTTCTCGCGTCCGGAGTCGCAAAGCGAGATGTGAGAGGAATCGAGGTGCTATACTGAGAGCATCGAAGAGGTGATATGACATGAAAAAAATAGTGACAGCTTTAGCAGGAATTGGTCTTGCCAGTGCTTGGTTCATCAACCGATACCCGGTGTTCGGGAAACGACCAAGCCGTGCGGAGCGGCGGAGCTTCGAACGATCAGATCGTTTTGTCGACGGGAAGTTCAAAAATGAGATGGATTTCCAGTTGAAGATGGAATGGGACTCGATGAAAAGTATCTTAAAGGATTACGGAAGAAACATTCCGAATCTGCGTCCTGTCAAAGCGTTACCGACGCTTCCGTATCAGCGACGTCAAGACGATAGTGAAACACCACGTGTCACATGGTTCGGACATTCGGCATTTTTACTCGAACTCGATGGGCAAACGATTTTCTTTGACCCGATGCTCGGGCGCGCACCATCACCGTTCCCGAAACTGGGGGGAGGACGTTTTCAAACGACGCAGACGGTTGATCTCGAACGTCTACCGTTGATTGATGTCGTTGTCTATTCGCATGATCATTATGATCATCTGGATTATCCATCCGTCCTCGCCTTGAAAAATCGAGTCGGTCGCTTCATCGTGCCGCTCGGTGTCGGGAGTCGTCTCCGTGGATGGGGCGTCTCGGCTGAGCGAATCACGGAACTCGACTGGCATGAATCGACACAAGTCGGTGGCATCAAACTGACAGCGGCTCCGTCGCGCCATTATTCAGGGCGAAATGGTCTTGATCAATTTTCAACGCTATGGGCGTCATGGGTCATCGAAGGCTCGCAAAAGGTCTTCTTTAGTGGCGATAGTGGATATGGTCCACACTTCAAAGCAATCGGCGAACAATATGGTCCGTTTGACCTGACGATGATGGAATGTGGACAGTACGATGTCCGGTGGTCCAATTCGCATATGTTACCGGAACAAACAGTTCAAGCTCATCGAGATGTAAAAGGTCGTGTCCTGATGCCGATTCACTGGTCTGCCTTCATCCTCGCGTTCCATGCGTGGTTCGAGCCGGTCGAACGGTTGCTCAAGGAAGCGAAACGCGATGAGATTCCGGTTCTGACACCAATGATCGGGGAGAGTGTGACACCCGAGAGCACGACACGAAAATGGTGGCGGGAAGTGCGTTGAGTAAAATAACTTTTTGATTTTAATTGAATGAAATGAGAAAAAAGTAGCCTTTTCGAATCACATCGAAAAGGCTACTTTTTTAGGTGAATAAACAGACGAAATGTTCATCCTCGACTCTTATAGAAAAGCGAGGATGATGCCATCGTCCGGTCGTACAATACCATTTAGCTCGCCAATTGATCCGCTTGCTTTACGCGACGAGAACGCACTTTTTCGATGATTTCGAAACCGAGCACAAGCATCGTTCCGACGAGTAATCCGTTACTGAGGAACGGACGAAGCGTCAAAGGCAGGACTTCCGCGATGACGGTCGATTGCAACAAGATACTGATGCCGATGACGGCACTGATCGCAAACGCATGGCGGCGGCGACTGTTCTCCATGTTACTTTCCGCAGACTGCCAGGCAATCAGGAACATGTGCGGCAATGTCGCAAGCAACGCGGCACTCGCAACGCTACGCGGTAATGTCGCGATGATCCCGATCAAGCTTGGGAAGAAACCGATCAGTGCGATGACGAGCGAGGCAATCAAGAACGGGCGACGTTTCCGGCTTCCCGTTTGCGCGATGAATCCGCTCGTGATGGGCAATGGCACCGGGACAAGCGTCGAGAATGTAGCAGCGAGTAAATGAATGACACCTTCGATGGATAATCCTTGGTGCAGACGTCCTTGTTTTTGAAGCGTCGCTTCGACGGCGCTTAAAGCGGCAATTAAATTGACGACGAGCAAGATCGCGAACGGAATCGCGACAAGGAATGCACTGCCGTCAAACTGTGGCCATCCGAACGGTAGCGCTTGCGGTGGTGCGAACAAACTAGATGATGCAGGAAGCGACGGACGGCTGACGAGCCAACCGACGATGATTCCGATCATCAAGGCAAACGGACGTAAGCGACTCGGTCCAAATTGGCTGAGTCCGAGCACGAGCAAGAACGTGACGATTCCGGCGAGGCGTGTTGCCTCGACGGCGAGAACGGCACCGAGCATAACACCTGTCAATTGAATACATAATAAGAGCAAAAACGTTCCGCTGACGAGCGGTGTAAAGACGGGTAATAAGTATTTCGTCCATCCTGTCAAACCGAGAATGATGAGGACGACGCCGGCAATGACGACGGCTGCCATCGCGATTGTAAAGGCCGTTTTTGAATCGACCGGTAGTGCAGCGATGACGACGAAGATGCTGACCCATGATCCGGCAGGTCCCGATACGATCGGAAGCCGGTGGCCGAAGGCTCCGTGTAGGAAACAGGCAATCCCGCCTACAAAGAACGACCGTTGGACAAGGGCAGCAGTCTCAACTGATGAGAGGTCGAACAGACTGGCGACGACGATTGGTAAAGCAATCGTGTTCGCGAGTAAAAAGACGATCCACTGGAAGGTAGAAGTCGTTTGTTTCATGAAAAAGCTCCTTTCTTAAACTTCAGATATTCCTGCATCATAGCATATGATTGATGTTATGATTCATATATCTTTATACATGAAAACATATGAAAGAGATGATGAATATGGATTTACGCCAGTACCGCTATTTTTGTGCGGTCGTCGAGGAACAATCCGTCACACGAGCAGCGGAGCGCTTACGGATGGCACAACCTGCCTTGACGCAGCAAATTCGGCGAATGGAAGAAGAGCTAGGTGTTCGTCTGATTGAGCGGGCAGGGCGCGGGATCCGGATTACCTCGAGCGGCAACCGCTTATATGAACGAGCAGTCTCTTTGCTACAGTTCGAGCAGGAGACACGGATGGAAGTGAGCGACATCGAAGCCGGACGAACGGGAATCTTGCGCATTGGTGTGAACACTTTATCAGCCAGTCGGCTCGTCGAATGGATTGAACAGATGAAACGACGACATCCTGGCATTATCTTACAAGTCCACCAAGGAGAATCGAGTGCGCTCATCGAACGGTTGAAAGAGCGGTCGCTTGACGCAGCGTTCGTCCGTCTACCGATTGATGCGCAAGGGATTTCGATTGAATGGATGGAAGAAGAACCGTTTCATCAAGTCTGGCACCCCGATCACCCGACCGCGGATCTCATCATTCCGAGTCAAGAAGGACTCGGTGTCTTTCAGACGTTAAGTCAACGGCTCGGCGTCGTATCGCAAGAGACTTGTTCCGATGTTTTGACGCTGATCGGACTTGTCCGCAGTGGACAGGCGGTGACTGTATTGCCGGAGAGTACGTTGCGGGAACTGGATATGACAGGACTGCACCAGACATACCTATCCGGTGCAGCAAGTACGACAGCCTTCGTCTGGTTGACGGAGACGGGACCGACGACACTGACGAAACAATTCATTGAAATCATGAAAGAAACAGCAGATTGATCAACTGACAGGAAAGAAAGGATAGATCGTATGAAAACGATTCAAGGCACGTATGGAGAAGCAAAGATTTTCACGGATAACGTCGACGACCTGACGATTAAGCAAGTCACAGCTATGTTAGAGGAACAATTTGCGACAGACAGTCGCGTCCGGATCATGCCAGATTGCCATGCTGGAAAAGGATCTGTCATCGGAACGACGATGCATGTGACGGACGAGGTCGTACCGAATCTCGTTGGTGTCGATATCGGTTGCGGCATGTTATGTACACGACTTGCTGAACAAGAACCAATCGATTATGCGAAACTTGACGCGACGATTCAGCGTCTCGTTCCAAGTGGCATGTCGGTACGTCAGCAAGCTCATCCATTGTCCGAACAGGTACCGTTTGATCAAGTACTTGCACCGTTTAACGAGACACGGGCACGATTATCGATTGGTACGCTTGGTGGAGGGAATCATTTCATCGAACTGAACCAGGATGCAGCAGGACAGCGCTATCTCGTCATTCATTCTGGTAGTCGCAATCTTGGGAAGACGATTGCCGAACATTATCAAGCAGAGGCAGAAACTGCACGCTTCCAATTTGACGCTGACCAAGTCATCGCCGAATTAAAACAACAAGGGCGCGAGTCGGATATACAGACGACCTTACAGCAATTGAAGGAAAAACGGTCTACGTTTAACAAAGATTTAGCATCTGTTTCCGGCGAAGCGATGGAGCGTTATCTCCATGATCTTAAGATCGCTCAACGATACGCAGCATTGAACCGTCAAGCGATGACCGAGGTCATTTTCGAGGCGATGGGATGGACGGTAGCGGATCAATTCGATACGATCCACAACTACATCGATCTTGACGCGATGATTCTACGAAAAGGTGCCATCTCTGCAAAAGCCGGCGAGCGGGCGATCATTCCGATGAACATGCGTGATGGTTCCTTGATTGTCGTAGGAAAAGGAAATCCCGATTGGAACTATTCCGCGCCACACGGAGCAGGACGAATCATGTCGCGGTCAAAAGCATTCAAAACAGTTGAACTGGATGCGTTCGAAAAGACGATGACCGATGTCTGGTCAAGTTCAGTCGTCGCATCGACGCGTGACGAGTCGCCGTTCGTCTACAAGCCGATGGACGAAATCATCCGTAATACGAAAGAAACGGTCGATGTCGTCGAGATCATTAAACCGCTGTACAATTTTAAGGCGAAATGATGGAAGGTTATTATCAATTGGGGAGGATATTCTATGAATTATAAGGGGACTATGTTGATTCTGTTTTCAAGTGTGTTTTTGATCGCTGGATGCACGGATGAGGCGGTCACGACGGAACAGAAAAAAGTAGAAGTCAAAACTACTACGCATACGAATCAGACGAAACACCCCATCTTAAATCCAGTTCAGTATGAAAAGCTGTTCAAGCATATGAATGAACACTTGAAGATGGATCAGTTTCAGTTGAAGGATAGTACGATCGGTGCAGATTTCACGGCTGTCGACCAATCCTTGAGTTTTGAGAAGAGAAGATGGTTAACGGTTGACGGAACGATTGATACGCCATCGACCCAGGAGACACTTTATTTTGAAAACCAAAAACAAGATACTCAGTTAGCGATTCATTTTGCGTATACGAATCGATACATAGGCAATGATCTGGTTCAGTATCAATCAAACGGTAGTTACGGCGAGCTCCTCATCATTAGCTACAAAAACATCCTCATATCCGTACAACAAAATTCATTAAACAAAGTAGATCCTGACACGACACAGGAAGCAGCAAAACAGGTGATCCAGGAATTAAAAAACGTCCCCGTTTAAAACGAGAACGTAAAGGTGACAATTCTGATTTGATTAGACCGTACCATCCGGTAATGTCTCACCAGTCCGACGAATCGTCGCGCCAAGTTCAGCGGCGATCGCATTGACGGCTTCTGAATCTTCGTTGACCTCACTGATCAAGATGACACCGTAATGGTCAGGATTGATCTGATTCAGCGTCCGGTTGAACAAATCAAATGATTCCCGCTCGTTCTTCTCATCCCGGTTCGCACCAATCAAGTAACCAGCAACGGAGCCGACGAGCATACCGAACGGACCACCAACGACACCGATTGCCATGCCGATCAATGAGCCTTTGAAGGATTGGTCCTGTTGCGTGAAGTCGATGGCATCGATGAAAGAGAAGCCCTCTGCTTCGTCACGTTTTGCGAGAACCATCTGATCCATCTCGATTTCCTTGATTGCCTCGAGATCCTTAATCATCGCAAAGCCTGTTTTTGCTTTTTCTAAATCACTAAAAATGATTGTCGTAATAACGTGCGTTGCATCGCTTTTGTATTTCGCCATAATAAACGCCTCCACAAGAATCGGATATCGTACTACACTTTTTAAGTACCCTGAACATTCTAAATGGAAACGCGAGACTGGAAATATGAAAAAAACAGGACAACAGAATAATTTTCTAATATCGGCAATAAGTAAAACTTATCGAAAGTCTTTTGTTCTTTCAAATTGTAACGGAATCCATATTATACTATGATAGAACTGTACAAGTAAGCGGTATCAGGGGCTTGATGTCGTGAACACTTAAAGGGGGAATCACCATGAAGCAAACAGATGTGTCGCAAGATGTCTTTGGCGCACGCCGTTCGTTTGAAGCAAACGGTAAGAATTATCAGTACTATAGTCTTGAAAAATTGGAAGAACTCGGATTGACGGAAGTCAAACGCCTTCCATACTCGATTCGTGTCCTGCTCGAGTCAGTACTTCGTCAACAAGATGGTCGTTCGATCACACGTGAACACGTCGAGAACTTGGCGAAATGGGGAACAGCTCAAGTTTCGAACGATGTCGATGTTCCGTTCAAACCGTCACGCGTCATCCTTCAGGATTTCACAGGTGTTCCAACGGTCGTTGACCTCGCGTCACTTCGTAAAGCCATGCAAGATCTCGGTGGAGACCCATCGGTCATCAACCCAGAAGTACCAGTCGACCTCGTCGTTGACCACTCGGTTCAAGTCGATGCTTACGGTTTTGCTGGAGCACTTGCAGAAAACATGGATCTCGAATTCGAACGTAACGAAGAGCGTTACAAATTACTTCGCTGGGCGACATCGGCATTCGATAACTACCGTGCCGTACCACCAGCAACAGGGATCGTCCACCAAGTTAACCTCGAGTACTTGGCATCTGTCGTCCTTGAAAAGGAAACAGCAGACGGTACAGTTGATGTGTACCCGGATACACTCGTCGGAACGGACTCACACACGACGATGATCAACGGTCTTGGCGTCCTCGGTTGGGGAGTCGGTGGGATCGAAGCGGAAGCGGGCATGCTCGGACAGCCATCGTTCTTCCCAGTACCAGAAGTCATCGGTGTACGCATTACAGGTGAGATGCACCCAGGAACGACAGCAACAGACGTTGCCCTTCGTGTAACGGAAATGCTCCGTCAAGAGAACGTCGTTGGTAAATTCGTCGAGTTCTTCGGTCCATCACTCCACTTGATGTCACTTTCTGACCGGGCAACAATCGCGAACATGGCGCCAGAATATGGTGCAACATGTGGATTCTTCCCAGTCGACACAGAAACATTGACGTACCTTCGTCTGACAGGTCGCGATGAAGAATTGATCGAAAAAGTCGAGAACTACTCGAAAGCAAACGGTTTGTTCTACACGCCACAAAACGAAGATCCAACATTCACGAAAACAGTCGAACTCGATCTTTCGACAATCGTTCCTGCCCTTGCTGGACCAAAACGTCCACAAGACCGGATCGATTTGACGGATGTTCATACATCATTCAAAAAAGCGTTGACGGCTCCACAAGGAAACGCTGGATTCGGCTTAGCGGAAGAAGAAGCGAACAAAGTCGCTGTCGTTCAGTTCGAAGACGAAGCAGTTGAAATGCGTACGGGTGACGTGGCAATCGCTGCGATCACGAGCTGTACGAACACATCAAACCCATACGTCATGATCGGTGCTGGACTCGTCGCGAAAAAAGCGATCGAACTCGGTCTTTCGGTTCCAAAATACGTCAAGACATCACTTGCGCCAGGATCGAAGGTCGTTACGGATTACCTCGAGAAATCAGGACTCCAAACGTACCTTGACGAACTCGGCTTCAACACGGTCGGTTACGGCTGTACGACATGTATCGGGAACTCTGGTCCACTCGACCGCGCAGTCGAAGACGCAATCCTCGGTTCAGACTTACTCGTATCGTCTGTCCTCTCCGGTAACCGTAACTTCGAAGGTCGTGTCCACCCGCTCGTCAAAGCGAACTACTTGGCTTCACCGCCACTCGTCGTCGCGTATGCACTTGCAGGAACAGTCGACGTCGATATCATGAACGCGTCACTCGGAACAGGCAAAGACGGACAAGAAGTCTTCTTCGCTGACATCTGGCCGTCACGTGATGAGATCCAAACGATCATCAACACGGTCGTCACACCAGAAAGCTTCCGTGCAGAATACGATTCAGTCTTCACAGGAAACGAACGTTGGAACAACCTTGATGTGCCAACAGGGGATCAGTACGACTTCGACGGTGAGTCGACGTACATCCAAAACCCACCGTTCTTTGAGAACTTGGCGAAGGAAGCTGGTCAAGTCGAAGCCCTCAACGGACTCCGTGTCTTCGGTAAGTTTGCTGATTCGGTTACGACGGACCACATCTCACCAGCGGGTTCATTCTCGAAAACGACACCAGCCGGTCAATACCTCGTCAACAAAGGGGTTGCACCAAAAGACTTCAACTCATACGGTTCACGTCGTGGTAACCACGAAATCATGATGCGCGGAACGTTCGCGAACATCCGCATCCGTAACCAAGTCGCACCAGGTACAGAAGGTGGCTTCACGACGTACTGGCCAACAGGCGAAACGATGGCGATGTACGATGCTGCGATGAAGTATAAAGAAGATGGCACAGGTCTCGTCATCCTCGCTGGTAAAGATTACGGTATGGGTTCTTCACGTGACTGGGCAGCAAAAGGAACGAACTTGCTCGGCGTCAAAGCCGTCATCGCGGAAAGCTTCGAGCGGATTCACCGTTCAAACCTCGTCATGATGGGTGTTCTTCCACTGCAATACGTGGCAGGCACGACAGCTGAAACACTTGGTTTAACAGGTGAAGAAGCGATCAGCATCGCAATCGATGAGTCTGTTCGTCCACGTGACATCGTTAAAGTCACAGCGACAGCGGCAGACGGAAAAGTCACTGAATTCGAAGCGATCGCTCGTTTCGACTCAGAAGTCGACATCGATTACTACCGTCACGGCGGGATCCTTCCAATGGTCCTTCGTGAGCGTCTCCAACAAGCATAAGTTGTCTAATCAAAGGTGGGGGAAACCCCACCTTTTTTTGACGAGAGGAGGAAAAAGGTGAACCGATTCAAGAAGTGGTTTCAACCGAAGGAAGACCAGCCGTTGCCGATGCGTGACGTGACGCTTGATGAAGTCAAACAAGCGACGCATGCTTTTGAATCCGAACTACCGAAAGGGACGAATCGGACAGTGCTTTTAGACAACGAACAACGCATCGACTTAAAGCAGTTGGAGCCGTATTTGAAAGCACGTTCGACACAAGTGTTTTACATGTCGCGTGAGACATTCACCATCATGGAGGCAAAAGACCGAGAACTTGTCTATGAGATGGATCATGTCCAGGTTGCCGTCGATCGCTATTTTGACCGGGTGAAGAAACTCCCGTTGAAACCGTATAGCAAAACGTTCCAAGTCGACTGCGCGATGTTGTTTCAAGATGGCTATTTGCGTGAAATGCCGCATCATAGCTATTACTTGGTCGATGAGTCGATGATCGTCTCGCTGACGCCGAAAGAAGCATAAACGTAATCAAGGGTGGACCGAATTCATTCGGTTCGCCTTTTTTTGTCGTCCTGACCATTTTCTGATTTGTTCAAAAGTCTGACGAATTTAGTCAGAAATCGTGAAATCTCGGACAAACCCTTTGTATTCTCCTTATAAAACCGATACGATGATAAGGAATAGAGACTTGAGCTAGGAAGGTGTACATGGCATGACGAAACGAACGAGCACGTGGATTGCAGTAGCAATCGTGGCAATGGCGATCCTCCTTGCCTACAATTTTTATCTCTTGAACAAGACGCAGACCGCAAGCGATGAAAAAGCCGCGACGGTCAAACCGTTTTATACGATGACACGCATCCAATATGTTGAGAAGAAGCTCGCGACGAAAAAAGATGAACTTGAATCACGCATGTATGAAGTCGTCTTTAATGACAAAGGTCATTTCCGGACAGAAGTCGTAGACGGTCCGTCAAAAGGATCGCTTGCGATCTGGAACGGGACGATGTTCCGTGAGTATGATGCGACAGGGAAGTTAGTCAATGAGACGAAAGCCGGCAAAAGTGTCAGTGCGCCGCGCCCATTCCTCTCACGTGGCTTCAACGAACAGATCCTCGCCTTCATCAACAAAGGTGACTTCGGACAAGTCGAGGGAGAAGCGGACATCGCTGGAATGGCAGCAGACGTGTATGTGAAAAAAGAACCATCAAGCACGGTACCAGAAGACTGGATCAAACAATACCCATCGATCTTCGATAAAGAAAACAACCAAGAACAAGCAACGTATTATGTCGCTTCCGACCGTTCGAAAGTACTCGGTGCGGAGTCACGTAATAACGGTAAACTGTTCTACTCTGTCAAGATGAAGAGTTTTGAAACGATCGATACGTTCGATCCGGATTGGTTAAAAGCAAAATAAACAAGAAACGACCGGCGATGACGCTACGAAACGGTAGCGGACAAAGTCGGTTTTTTCGAGACGCAGGAGGTTCAACATGGAAGCATTCTCGAAAGAGGAGATGTTCAATCAAATCAAAGCGTGGGAAGAGGGCGCGAAGGTCGAGGAGGTGCTCGCCTTACGGTATGCTCAAAGTAGCCGGTTGCTTGGAGAGACGGAAGCACTCGTCCGCATCTTGGCGTTACTCGTCGAACATCGCTATATCATGACGGGACGACTGGATGCCTTAGCTGAGAGTTGGATGCAAGAAATCCGTCAGCATGGTCGTTTGCCAGCTCGTCTTGAGCAGTTGTTGACGGAACAACAATTACAAAGTACGTATCAGCGCCTTGTTGCGCATACGTTTCCGACGATTCGCGAGACGGACAATGCGAACGCCAAACGATCAGCGACGAAAGAACTGATCCTCCAAGCAAGCCAAATCGTCGAGGAGACGGAACAAATCGTCGAACTGACGGAACGGTTGCGTCGATTGGATGCTGGTCGCTGGACGGAACTGTTCGAAGCTGGAACGGCATTACTGCGTTCGAGTGCCACGCTTGAACAGACAGCGCAGACATTCGTCGATAGCTTGCAAGAGCGTTTCTATTCCCGAGAAGCGTTTCGCGAGATGACGGAACTGAAAGCGACGACAATCCAGGATCTCAAACGTGTCGTCGCTTTGCTCCCCGTCGAAAGCAAACAAGTCGAACGCTCAGCACTCGAAGAACTCGACGCGATGATTGGTCTCGAAGACATCAAACAACGGGTCCATCATATGTATCGCTTCTTGAAGTATCAGCAAAAACGATCGGAAGATGGCTACCGTTCAAGCGATCAACCATCGCTACACATGATCTTCATGGGTAACCCCGGAACAGGAAAGACGACGCTTGCCCGTTTGATGGCAAAAATCTATCACGAGCTCGGACTTCTCGAACGACCGGAAGTCGTCGAGACGGATCGTTCATCGCTTGTCGGTGCGTTCGTCGGTCAGACGGAAGAACAGGTCATGAGTAAAGTCCGCGAAGCCGTCGGAGGGGTGCTCTTCATCGATGAAGCCTATGCCTTAAAACGTGCCGGACAAAGTGGGAACGATTATGGTCAGGCCGCGATCGATACGCTCGTCGCAGCGATGACGAGTGGGGAATATGCAGGGCGATTTGCGGTCGTGCTTGCTGGTTACCCAGAAGAGATGCGTGATTTCCTGAAGGCGAACCCTGGACTGCGGAGTCGTTTCCCGGAATCAAATCATTATCTACTCGCCGACTATACGGATCAGGAGCTGCTCGCCATCGGACGGTCGATCGCGACCGCGAACGACTACGTCTTGACGGAACAAGCAGAGCGAGCGTTGCTCGGTCGTCTGGAACGAGAACGGGTTGACGCCAGTTTCGGAAATGGACGCGCCGTCCGAAATATCGTGCTTGATGCGATCTTCAAGAAGGGATCAAGCCTTGGAGAGAGTGCCAGTCACGAAGACTTTGCCTTACTCGAACAAGAAGACTTCGAGATGGTGCAAGAACCGGACGCAACCGTTGAGGAGCGGATCGCTTCGCTCGTCGGATTGTCTGATCTTAAAGATGAACTCAAACAGATTGAAGCTCTGTTGTCGATGCAAAAACGTCGCCGGGAAGCTGGTTATAAAGTCTTACCGGTCGAATTGCATGCGGTCTTTAGCGGCAATAGCGGGACCGGAAAGACGACTGTCGCGCAGCTTTATGCTGATGTGTTACGACAATGCGGTTATTTGAAACGCGGACATCTGAAAGTCGTCAGCCGGGCGGATCTCGTCTCCGGTTACGTCGGACAAACAGCGCAAAAGACGCGCGACGCAATTCGCGACGCGCTGGGTGGTGTCTTATTCATCGATGAAGCGTATGCGTTAAACGGTGGAGCGAACGATTTCGGAAAGGAAGCGATCGATACGCTCGTGGATGAGATGACGAAACATCAAGACAATCTCGTCGTTGTCCTTGCGGGTTACGAGCAACAGATGAACGCTTTGCTTGCAAGTAATCCAGGACTGAAATCACGCTTTAAGCGATCGTTCCACTTCCCGAATTATTCGCCAGACGAGTTGATTCAAATCATTGAAGGATACGCAGCACGGTTCGGATACGAGCTGACGGAGGACGCACGGTTGACGCTTACCGAGAAGATTGATGTCGTTCCGAACGGAAACGCACGGGCGGCAATCACGATCGTCGAACAGGCGATCGCGAAGCAGTCGATGCGATTAATTGACAAAGTTAGCTTGTCCGGTTCAGAATGGTCCTATCTTGAAAAAGAGGATTTTTAAGGGGGAAGCTACATGCACACGATTGAAATACCTGTCCGGTACGCCGAGACGGACATGATGGGCATCGTCTATCATTCGAACTATCTCGTCTATTTGGAACTCGCACGGACAGAATTAATCCAGTCCTTGGGTCTTGATTACAAGGAGATGGAAGATGCGGGTTATGTCTCCCCGGTCACGAATGTCAATCTCGATTACAAACGCTCGTTGACGTACGGTGATACAGCGGTCGTCACGGTTTGGATTGATCATTACGATGGACTACGGACGATTTATGGCTATACAGTCAAACATCCGGACGGGAAACTTGCGGTATCTGCGAAAACGACACACGTCGTCGTCAAGAAGGAAAACTTCCGACCGATTCGCTTGCCGAAGGTGTTCCCGAACTGGCACGAAATTTATGAGAAGATGAGTGAGACGGACGCAGCACTCTTAACGGAAGCGTGAAGAGATGCATCAAAAGCGGAATCGATTTTTGAATCGGTTCTGCTTTTTTCTTTTTTCAGCTTTTTCAGTCTGAACAGTAAAATTTAGCACTTGGTACTAACGACCGATGACAAAGTCAGAATCATTTGCGAAAATAAAGAAGCTGAAGTAAGGTAGGGACTTACTCTATCTGTCGGAAGTAGACTCGACGGATGGAACGATTAGCGGTAACATAGAGAAGCATAAAAAGAAGAGGGGTCTTACTCATGAAAAAAATCGTAACCGTCAGTACGTTAGCGCTTCTCCTTGCAGGATGTAATCCTGGGGATCAACAAGCGGATGATACAACGAAAACGGAACAGAAATCAGATGAGACAAAACAATCAAACGACGAAACGAAAAAAGAAGACACAGCAAAAGACACGAACAAAGACGAAACAAATAAAACAGACGAAACAGCAAAAGACGATACGTCAGAAGAAGCAAAACAAGAAGACAATTCGTCTGACGCGGCAACGCAAGAAGATCAAGGTTCTTCGGATGAGACGAAAAAAGAAGAAGAACAAAAAGACGATACACCAGCTTCAGAGAACAAAACAGAAGACAACAAAGACGAATCGACGGATAAACCGGATAGTTCATCTCAGGATCCAGAACAAGAGAAACCGTCGAAACCAGAAGATGAAACACCGGACGTCGATAAATCAGCAAATGCCAAAGCAAATCTATCACTTGGTAATCTCGTCGTCGTCAATAAGAAATATGGCTTGCCGATCGACTACAAGCCATCGGATCTTGTCGTCCCGAACGTCAGCTTTTCATACTCGGGCGTGCTCGAGCAAAGCTACATGCGGGCGCCGGCTGCGAAACAGATGGAAAAGATGTTCGCCGCTGCTAAAAAAGAAGGCGTGACATTGAACGCTGTCAGCGGATTCCGTTCAGGCGCACGTCAAAAAGTATTGTATAATAATTATGTCGCACGTGATGGCAAGGCAGCTGCTGATCAATATTCAGCACGTCCTGGTAACAGTGAGCACCAAACAGGTCTTGCTTTTGATATTTCGGCACCAAGCGTTGGTAACGGGTTAACAGCTGCCCTTGGTGATACGAAAGAAGGAAAATGGATTGCGAATAACGCAGCCAAATATGGTTTCATCGTGCGCTACGATCGTGGTTTCCAATCACGGACAGGCTATACGTATGAGCCATGGCACATTCGTTATGTCGGTGTCGATGTCGCGACACAAATTAAAAATAACGGACAGACTCTTGAGGAATATATGAAAGTCGGTCACTAAGAGGTTGGAGGTTGACTATGATTGAAATCATAGGGATTTTAGTTCTTGGCTATCTGCTTGGTTCGATACCGTTCGCACTTCTTGTCGGGAAGTGGGGACACGGGATGGATATTCGCCAACATGGTAGCGGGAATCTCGGAACGACGAATACGTTCCGTGTCTTGGGAAAAAAGGCGGGAATCATCGTATTGATCGGTGATTTCGGAAAAGGAGCCGTCGCAAGCCTTGTTCCAATCTTAATGGGAGCAGATATACATTCGTTGTTTGCTGGATTAGCAGCTGTCATCGGTCATATCTATCCGATCTTCGCGAAGTTCAAAGGCGGAAAGGCAGTTGCGACGTCCGGAGGGATGTTGCTCGTGACGAGCCCTGTTCTGTTCATCTTCCTGCTCGTCTCCTTTTTGACGACACTTCGTCTAAGCCGGATGGTGTCGCTCAGTTCAATCGTGGCGGCAAGTGTCGGAATCGTTGTTTCCATCACCATCGGCTTTTTGACGAACGATTGGATCGTTCCGACGTTCTTTACGGTTCTTGCTTTGTTCGTCATCTTCAAGCACCGCGAGAACATCCAACGGATTCGCCAAGGAACAGAATCTAAGATTCCACTCTTTGCAAAGAAACCGTTTGAATGAGTCATTAAGACGCATCTACATCTCGTTCATTGAGATGCGGATGCGTCTTTTGTTTGTGAAAAAAGTCGGATAACGGACGAATTCAACGACATTTCATAGGAACTACACGTTTATTTACATCGGATTTACAAGACCTTTACAGATGTTCGATACACTAGAACTAGAACTTGTCTGTGAAGGGGGAAGCGCACGTGTCGTTGTTAGGAGAAGAGCGGAAATCACGCATCATGGAATGGCTGGAAGAGGAAGGGAAAGTCATGACGAAGGATTTGATCGAACGTCTCGATGTCTCGGGAGAAACGGTACGACGCTACTTAGAGGAGCTCGAACGGGAACGACAGTTGAAGCGCGTCTATGGCGGTGCCATCTATCAAGGAGGAAAACGAGAAACACCGATCTCGCGTCGGACGGATCAGTTGTCTCGCCGTTTAGCGCGTTATGCGAAAGGATGGCTCAGCGATTATTCCTGTATCTTTCTTGGTCGAGGCGAGCCGGTCGAGCATCTGTTGCCGTATTTAACGGGGAACGCGACGATCGTCACGAACTCACTAGTCGTCGCTAGTCACTTGGAGCAGTGCCGTAAGACGGGACCGTTCAAAGGTGAAATTCGATTACTCGGTGGGACAGTCGATGCTTACGGGCAGACGGTCGGAGTCGAAGTCTTGCAGGCGCTCGATGCTTACGCTTTTGATGCTTGTTTTCTATCGTTTGACGGTGCTGAAATCGAGCGTGGCTTCGTCAGCGATGATATTGAATCCTCACTGATTCAAAAAGCCGTCATCAGTTGTACGAAGGACGTCTATGCCTTTTTGGCAAATGATGAATTCCAAGGCAATCGTAAATATAAGGTGGCAGAGTTCCGGCGTGCAAAGATCGTCCTCAGTCCAGCCTCCTATCCACCATCGTGGGAGATGAAACTGTTCAACGAACGCGTGAACTGGATGGTCGTCTCATGATACACTGATGCGGGAGGGATGCATCATGTTAGAAATCATCGCATCGACCGTAGAAGAAGCGGTCGCAGCAGAACAAGCCGGAGCGGACCGGATCGAGCTCGTTTCCGCATTATCCGAAGGTGGGTTGACGCCGAGCTATGGACTGATTCGTCAAGTCGTCTCGACGGTCGAGATTCCAGTTCACGTCCTCGTGCGACCACATAGTAAGTCGTTCGTCTATTCGAAATCAGACGAAGAGACGATCATCACGGATATCGACTTGATCCGTGAACTCGGTGCTGCCGGGATCGTCGTCGGCTCATTGACCGCAGACGGTCGTGTCGACGAAGGCTTCCTTGGTCGAATCATCAAACATAAAGGGGAACTGTCATTGACGTTCCACCGGGCGATCGACAGTAGTCGTGATATTTTCGAAGCGGCAGAAGTGCTCGCTGATTTTCCGGAAGTCGACCGAATCTTGACGTCAGGTGGTCAAGCGACGGCACTAGAAGGAAAAGAGACAATCGCGCGCTTGATCGAGGATCATCCAGACTTGATCATCTTACCAGGGTCCGGGATCACGCTTGAGAATGCGGAAACGCTTCTCAAAGCGACGAAGGCATCGGAACTACATGTGGGGTCCGCGGTCTTACAAGACGGTATCATTCAAAAAGAACGTGTTGAAGCATTGAAACGACTTCTCGGCTAATCCTATACCGCACGAATCCATTTTTCGAATCTGATGAGATGAGAGAAATGGATTTTTTTGTAGGTCTTCGTGACGGATTTTCGACGATTCCGTGACGCGCTTGAAAAGCAGAGTGGGATAACTAGGTTTTTCAACGGGACTACGCTAGAATCAAAGATGGAAATAGTGGAAATGAAGGAGTACGACATGAACCCTAAACAATTAAAACAAGACGCCCTTGGTACACTAAAAGGACGCTGGCTGGTCGGGCTAAGCATCTCGATCATCTACTTCCTGATCTTTGCGCTTGCAGCGAGCCGGATGTCCTTTGACCAAGATGACATTGACAGCATGGTCCGTTTCGCCGGACTGAACATGGTCGTAACGATCGTCCTTGCTCCGGTGACGGTCGGACGAACGATTGCTTACTTACGCTTCACACGCGGGGAATCTGCTGGCATCGGAACGTTATTCGAAGGATTTTCTTCGTTTCGACGTGCTTTCCGGACGATTGCCGCTTACGCGATCGTGACGGTATTGGTCTATGTCGGATCATTCTTGATCTTACCGGCACTGTACTTTTATCTAGCGTATCGCCTCGTTCCGTACATTTTGGTCGACCGGCCTGAATTGTCGTTTTGGCAAGTACTTGGCGAGAGCCGTCGGATGATGAAAGGGCATAAGCGTGAATTGATCATGCTTTACTTGAGTTTCATCGGCTGGGGTATCCTCGCACTACTTAGTACTGTGGGTGTCATCTTCTTGACGCCGTATTTCGATACGACGATGGCACACTTCTATGAACGCTTGAAACCAACACATCAATCATCCGTCGAGGGATGAACGAAAAAAGCCTGTACATTACGTCAGTAGACGTAGCGTACAGGCTTTTGCTTATTCTACCGAAGCGCGTGAACGTTCGGCGAGCAACAGATAAAGCGCTTGTGTACCGGAATCAGCATGACCCAGCTCAGCAAGTTGTTCATATAAATCCTTCGTCAGTGCAAGACCAGGTGTCGCGATGCCCATCTCAGCGCCGCGTTCGAGAGCAAGACGCATATCCTTGATGAAGTGCTTGACGAAGAAACCAGGTGAGTAGTTTTCAGCGATGACGCGCGGAATCAAGTTCTCAAGGCTCCAGCTACCGGCAGAACCAGATTTGATCGTCTCGATGAATTGCGTCGGGTCAATCCCGGACCGCGTGACGAACAACAGCATCTCCGCTGTTCCGATCATCGAGCCGGCGATCGCGATTTGGTTCGCGAGTTTCGCTGATTGTCCTTTACCAGGACCACCGAAGAGTGAAATCGATTTTCCCATCGCTTCGAATAATGGCTTCGCTTGTACGAAAGGCGCTTCTTCACCACCGACGAGAATAGCGAGTGTCCCGTTCTTCGCGCCGAGGTCACCACCTGTGACAGGTGCGTCCAGTGCCTGAAGATCGCGTGCTGCCGCTTCCTGCGCGATGCGTTCTGCAAGAGCCGGACTGGATGTCGTCATGTCAATCAGAATTGTTCCTGGTGCCGCATGGTCGAGGATTCCGTCTTCGAAGTAGATCTGCTCGACGTCTTGCGGATAACCGACGATCGAGATGACGACGTCGACATCGGTGACGACGTCTTGAATCGTATCGACGATCTCGACACCATCTGCTTCAAGGACGAGTCCTTTTTCTTTCGTACGATTATATCCTTTGACTGTAAAACCTGCCTTGCGCAGGTTGCGGACCATGCCTTGTCCCATGACACCTAATCCGATGAAACCGACTGTCTTCATACGTGATTCCCCCTTGCACGTTCCGTGCCGATGAATTGTTGCGTTACGAGCTTATTATACAATGGATTGTCGACGACAAGACGATCATGTGTCCCGATGCCGGAAATCCGACCATCTTCAAGGACGATGATTTGATCGGCATGACGAACAGTCGCGAGACGATGGGCGATGACGAACGTCGTCCGTCCGACCATCAATCGCTCGAGTGCTTCCTGAACGACTCGCTCTGACTCGGAGTCGAGGCTTGACGTGGCTTCATCCAGCAATAGAATTTCCGGATCACGGAGGAGTGCACGTGCGATCGCAATCCGTTGGCGTTGACCACCGGACAACTTGACACCCCGTTCTCCGATTTCAGTCGCATACCCTTCCGGAAAACGTTCAATGAACGTATCGGTATTCGCCATTCGTGCAGCCTCACGGATTTTGTCTTCACTGACGTCTTCCGCAAGACCGTAGATGAGATTGTCACGTATCGTTCCCGATAAAACAGGTGAGTCTTGGGCGACATAACCAATCGCTTGGCGCCAAGACGATAGCGTCAAATCAGCGATGGATTGATCTCCGAGTCGGATTTGCCCGGACGTCGGTTGATAGAATCGCTCCAGTATCGCGAATAATGTCGTCTTCCCGGATCCACTCGGACCGACGATCGCTGTCGTCTTGCCGCGTGGTAACGTAAAGCTGACATCCTGTAGGATCGGCGTCTCATTGTATCCGAATGATAGGTGATCGACCGTGACGTCCGTAAACGGTCGCGGCGCAACAAGCGCTCCTGGTGCTTCCGGTGTCTCATCGAGAAGCTCGATGATTCGCTCTGTCGCCCCGCGAGCCTTCTGTAACTTCGTGATGAATTCAGTCATCGTCACGAGCGGCGTCATGATTTGGAACAAATAGAGTGAGAAGGCGACGAGTTCCCCCGCCGTGATCTGGTTCGTCGCGACGCGGTAGGCACCAAAGCCGATGATCAAGATCAACATCGTCGTTAAGGTGACGTTAAAGATCGGCAACAAGAGGGCTTGGATTCGTCCTTCCTTGACGCCATAGCCATAAAGATTCTCAATGCGAGTTTTCCCACGATATAACTCATAGGGTTCAGTCGCTTGTGATTTGACGAGTCGGACTTCGCCGAGCATCTCGGCGAAAAAACCAGATAATCCTGCGAGTTCCTTCTGAGTCTCACGGGATATCTTATGCAGCTTCCGCACGAGCGGGATGATGATTAGTAGCGTCACGGGTACAGCGATGACCATGACGAGTGTCATCTGCCAGTCGAGGAAGAACAGAATCGTGATCGCTCCGATGATCGAGACGAGTGATGTCAGCAGGCGGACGAGTTGCTCCGACAGCAATTGCTGGAGTGTCGTAGCGTCACTATTGAGTCGCGAGACGAGCTCACCTGATTTCGTCTCATCATAGAACGGAATCGATAAGGTCAACAGGTGTTTCCATAGGAGTGTCCGTAAATTAGCGACGATCCGTTGACCGACGATCTGTAACCAATAGATCGATAAGGCATTCGCGACGACTTGGACGACGAAGACAATCACGAACAAACTGATCAGCTGCGGAGTCAGTCGATCGACTGTAAAACCGTCAATCAACGTCTTTAAGAACCAAGGAATGGCGAGGGCAGCCAGCGCTTGGATGACGGAGACGGAAACGGCAGCGGATAATAATCCGACCGGGGGTTTCGTTTTTTTCAATAACAGGTAAAAAGATTGGAACGTAGCAGCGTTCATTTCAACACATCCTCTCTTTTCCATTGTCCGAAAGAACGAAGAAACGGTCAAATGGGAAACGCGACTTGACAAGAAATCTTTTGGTTTGTGACACTGATAGTGGAAACAACAAGGGAGGATGCAGATGTCTATTTTCGTAGATGCGGACGGATGTCCCGTTGTCGATCTCGTCATTCGACACCGACAGGGACGTGACGTCTTTTTAGTTTGTGATACAGCACACCAGATGATGCGGGAGGGGGCGACGACAATCACGGTCGGACAAGGACCAGATGCCGTCGATTACGCGATCGTCAATCGGATGAAACGTGGCGATCTCGTCGTGACGCAAGACTACGGTCTAGCAGCACTCGTCTTAGCACGAGGAGGACTCGCGATCGACCAAAACGGTCGTCAGTTCACGAACGAGAATATCGATTTATTGCTTCATACACGCCATGTCGGACAACAAATCCGGCGAGCAGGAGGACGGACGAAAGGACCAAAAAAACGGACGCGCGATGCGGACCGGGCATTTGAAGAGGCATTTCGTGCATTAGTGCAAACCAGCATATAAGGAAGACAGTACTCGAACTGTCGATCAAATAGGGACCATGCTATAATTTGTAACAGGAATGCATTCAGAAAGGAGGATACACGTTGAAACGAATCTTACGCGACCACTCGAAGGACCGTCCTTACCGATTGCGCCAAGGAACGGTTCCGGCATCAGCTGAGGCACGACTCACATCACTCGATCAACGTGAAATCAATCGATTACAACAGAATTTACGAGAAGTCGAACTGAAATTGAAGCAACGAAATGAAATCATGGAAGCGTTAGCGACACAAAATGTCGAAGCGGCCTGTGAGACCGTCCTGACGATCTTGTTGCAACTGCTCGATGTAAAAGAAGGTGCTATTCTCTTGTACCGTCGCGAACAGTTGAATCATTTCGTCGCGCAAGGCATCGACGAGATGGAGCTGATCGAAAAAGATCTCGATCAATATTCAGTCTTACGTCGGGCGTTCGTCATGCGTAAATCGGTTCAATTACCGATTGGCGATCAGTTCGAATCGGCGATCCCTGTCCAATCTCCAAGTAATGGACAAGTCGTCGGGTTACTTTATATTCGTCATGCTTTTCCTCAGTTCAATCTAGAGCAAGTCGGGGACTTACTTGATCTATCACGAAAACTCGGAATGACGCTTGAGCGCCATCTCCTGTTTCATCAGATGGAGCATGAAAAAATCAAGACGTATCAGCTCCTCGACTCGATTCGGGAAGCTGTCCTATACATCGAGAGTAGTGGGGAACAAATCTATGCGAACCAAGCCTTGTTGAACATGTTTCCACCGAAGCTCGTCAATCAGGCGCAAGGATTCCGCCACGCCTACGAACGGGCGACGTCGCTGTTTGAACATGTCGATCAGCCAGACGCACTCCATGACTACATCGGTCAACTGATGAATGGAGATATTCCGGGAGAAACGATCGAACTATCAGCGTTTCGAGGGAACTTGCTACTCAGTGCTTACGCCGAGCGGATTGCGATCGCAAACGTCGAGTGGGGTATGATGCTCGTCTTACGTGACGTGACGAAAGATAAGGAACTTGATCTCAAGCAGGCAGAATTCGTCTCGATCGTGTCGCACGAGTTGCGGACACCGCTCTCTTCCATCATGGGCTTCACGGAATTATTGATGAAACGAGAAGTCGATCCGAAGCGGCAAAAGCGGTATTTGCAGACGATTCATTCCGAAACCGTTCGTTTGGCGGAATTGATTAATGACATCCTGGAAATTCAAAAAGGAGAAGATTCGACGCATGGAACGCAAAAAGAACCGCTTGATGTGAAACAATTGATGTTCGAGATGAAACCGATGTTTGATCTTGCGAGTCGCGCGCATCGCATCAGCGTCCAGTTCGATCCAGGCTCCTATACGATTTCAGCAAGTAGTGAAAAGATGAAACAGCTGTTCACGAACTTGATCATGAACGCGATTAAATATTCACCTGAAGGTGGCGCAATCCGGATCAAAGGGTCAAATCAGTCGGATCAATTACGGATTGAGGTTTCGGACGAAGGGCTCGGTATACCGGAGAAAGCCCTACCTTTTATCTTTGATAAGTTTTACCGCGCAGATAACTCGGATACACGTAAAATCGGTGGAACCGGCTTAGGGCTCGCGATTTGCCGGATGATCGTGCTTGACCATGGGGGAGCGATTTCCGTCCAATCGACGGAAGGAGAGGGCAGTACCTTCATCATTCAACTCCCGCTCGACGCATGACCGACAATCGACTGAGAAAGGAGGAAGACACGGTGAATAACTCACACATTCGTTATGAAGCATTGCATCCGCTCGTCGAAGAGATTCTTGAAAAGCTGAGTGAACGAATCGGCATCAATACGTTATTTTTTGCATTAAATGATTCATATAGCAACTTTGTCGTCAAGGCGATCAATCAAGAACGACAATTGATTGAAGAAGGCTCGACCCATGTCTTCCAACATGTCCTCTGTAAGTTGGTCGTCGATGAGACGGACGGGAAGGTCTCGATCAATGAATTGCTCAATGATCCGTTAACGGTCAATCATCCGGTCACGAAAGCTCTTGGAAACGGTAGCTTTTTAGGGGTGGCGATCAAAAACGCGGAGAATGAGAAAATCGGAACGTTATGTGCCTTCGATGATCAACCATTCGACTTCAAGGAGCAGGACATCGCACTTGTGGAACGATATGCCGACATCATTAGTAAATCAATCAATGTCGAAACGTACGTCATTAAGGATGCCCTGACAGACGTCTATAACGAACGCTATATGAATCGGTTGATTTCAAGCGTGACGATTCATCCGGCATTCCTGATGGTACTGAACCTCGACCGTTTTCATGCGATCAATGCGACGCATGGATACCGATCCGGAAACGAAGTATTGCGCGAAATTGCAAATCGACTGAAGTATGTCCCATTACCGAATCATGTCGTCGGAAGAATGGATGGTAATGAATTCGTCGTCTTAGCGGCACTTGAGCAGGAACAGGAATTCGAACAGCATGCAGAAGAGTATGCTCGCATCGTCACGGAAGCGATTGAACAACCAATCGTTGGTGTTGCGGACGAACCGATTCACGTGACGGCATCGTCTGGGGTCAGTCTCCTGACTGGTGACATGGCGAGTCGTCAGACGCAAATCTACGCGGCGGAAGCCTTGATGCAACAAGTGAAACACGACGGGAAACGTCGAACCTCGTTCGTCAATCCGAACCGACATGCGGAGCAGCACCCATTTGCATCGGTCCTTGAATCAGAGCTGTCGCATGCACTGGAACGGGGACAGTTCGAACTTTATTACCAATGGATCGTCGATGCGAAACAAGAACATTATGTCGCGGTTGAAGCACTTTTGCGCTGGAACCACCCAGTGCTTGGCTTCGTAAGTCCGACGGATTTCATTCCGATTGCTGAGAAGATGGAGATTTTTCCGGACATCGGTCGATTTACGATCTGTCAGGCCATCTTGGACCAACGTCGGCTAGAAGAAACGTTTGGTCGTAAGATTTCCGTCGCCGTCAATCTATCGGCAAATCAGTTCGAGTCGGATCAACTCTTTTCCGAGTTAATTCGACTAACAGAAGAGTCTTACTTCCCGGATGAGCGTCTCATTCTTGAAATTCGTGAGGAAGTACTGCAAACACGTCGTCGTTTTGCGATCAAACGCTTGGAACAGTTACGCCAAGCAGGCTATCGTCTGACCGTCGATCATTTCGGCAGTCATTACGCGTCACTCAATTCGTTGTTACGCCTGCCTGTTCAAGCGGTCAAACTCGATCCAATCTTTACGCGTCGACTCGTTCAAAATCAGCTGGAACGTTCGATGATTCGCTCTGTCCATTCCTTGACGTCGACGTTGAACATCGCGCTCGTGATTCAGGAAGTCGAAACACCGTCACAGCTGCAGCACATTCAAACGTTAGATGAGTTGTTGTATGTGCAAGGATACGAGGTCCATCATCCTCAACCCATCGATCAACTACTCGTCGAGGACATCATACGAGGGCATGCTGAGGTTTAACCGTTCTTCAGTCGGGAATACCTTAAAATGTGGAACAAGTACATTTTAAGGGGGATGCCAAATGGCTGATCAACACGATAAAGAAACGGATCCGATTACTTCAGGTAACCGAATGACGAAGGATGAGATTGCGGGGCGTGATCCGCAGGACCATGCGGAGGTTCCGGAAAAATCGAAGGATGAAAAAGAATCGAAGCATCCAGATCAAGAAGCAGACACATCAAGTGAAGAAGCTTCAAGTGAAGAGGCTCCCGATTTGTCCCATGTTTCAGATGAAGATGGCGATGTCCAGCCTTCTGATGAAGACCAGCAAGATAAAGAATAACTAAAATGAAAGGCAATCGATGTCCGGCAGAAATGCTGGATATCGATTGCCTTTTTTGATGGAGTAAAAGATTACTCGCCACCGCCACCGCCGTCACCACCACCATCAAATCCTCCGTCGATCCCGCCGTCTGTCGCATGGGACGTGTCGGTCAAATCAACAGGGAAGAGTAAGAACGGAATCGCGTCGGCGCCGTCCGGTGGGAGAATCGAAGATGGGAAGAGCTGTTGCAGGATTGTTTGTTGACTTAAATACAATCGGATTGCTGTCAAATAGACTAAGTCCTTCCGGTATTTAAAATGTAAATCGGAGCGTAACGCCTCTGCCATCCGTTCGAGTGACGAAGTGTGAACGTTTGGATCACCGAGTAACGCAAGCATGCCGTGGAACGACAGCGGAACATGGTGTTTACGATGTATCTTACGGGATGCCTCCACTTGTGCGATATAGCGATCCCAATCGTCTTCAGGCAATAAAGCGAATATTAAGGCGACGACATACGTCTGTTGAGCGCGTCCGAACCATCGTTTAAGTCGTTGATAGACCGTTTCGATACGCGAGGCGAGTTCGTCTAACTCACCGCGTGTCGTAGCATGAAAATAGACGAAAGAGATCAATAGCGGTGACACGATGAACCGATGTTGTTTTTTGAGGCGTGTGTATAATTGTACCGTTCGTTCAAGTACCGCGTCCTGTGGAGTAAGACGGCTGATGAACAGGGCAGTAGAGTAGGCATTCAAGGGATGCGACAAGCGATGCGATTTAAAATAGCCATGAATCGACATCATCTCAGCAATCCGACTCGGTGTGTGGGCGTCAAAGGCATGAATCTTCGAAGCAAGCAATAATGCCTGGGTGGTTTGTGTACGCAAGCGTATTTTTAAGTCATCTGCTGTCTCAAGCAATACACTTGCGGAAACCTGCTCCGTTCCGATTGTCCGGTCGAATGCCAGTTCGATGAGAATACCATCCTGATAGGTTCTGAATTCTGGTCCGATGTGATCAAGCTGTCGCAAGAAAGTCGTCGCGATCTCCATGACTGTTCCTCCTCTGCCTTTTCTTCTAGTGTATCACGCAGTGAAAGCGTTCTCTTATTTTTTCAGTTGGGTGTCAATCAATTGTTCTGCTGCGCGCCGGTACAAGTTACTCATATGAGCCATCGCTAAGATCTGTTCCAGTGGGTCGGTCGTCGAGGCGGTTAGAGCCTCTCGTTCCGTTACGAAGCGGGCTGTATTTCGCTCTGCTAACATGAGATAGTCACGGTAAAATCCTTCAAGATCGAGTTGATCCTGTTCGATCCCTTCGTTCAAGGGCGCGAGAATCGTCTTGATATCATTGATCGAAAACGAACTTTTCAATTGATAAATCAAGCTGATCAGAATCAAGTGCTCCTTCGTATATTTTTTATTCGTGACCGGAAAGAATAATTTCTTTTTGGCATAATTGTTGATCATCGTCTTCGTCAAAATCGTCTCATCTGTACTTCGCGTCGTTTCCTCGAATGTCCGCTCGAACAGTTGGATGACTTGATCCATATAGAGATCGATATTCGGAATATCTTCGAGCCGTAATTGACGATCGTGTCTCGTGTCATCAGAATGTGTCATAAAAAAACCTCCAAAATCGCTAAAATAGGACTTTCTACTTCTCCATCATATGATAGAATACGTATATAACGCCATGTAGTATTCGAAACTACATATCAGGGGAGGAACGAAAGTGAAAGCTTATATGAGAGAACCGATTAATGGATTAACGCATCTTGGAGGGGCTGTCTTTGCTTTTGTCGGGTTACTGGCACTTGTCATTAAGGCATCGTTAGAACGGGGGGCATCACTTGCGATCGTTGCAGCGATTATTTTTGGTGTCAGTATGATGGCGCTCTATGCCGTCTCAGCGACCTACCATATGGTGCTTGCGAGCGACCGGGCAATCGCAATCTGGCGTCGGTTGGATCATTCGATGATTTATCTGTTGATTGCCGGGTCTTACGCACCGTTTTGCCTCGTCAGTCTGAACGGCCCGACTGGTTGGGTCTTGTTCAGCATCGTCATGTTGATTGCAGTCTCTGGAATTACCTTCAAATTGGTTTGGTTCAACAGTCCACGTTGGTTATCAACGACGCTCTACATCGGAATGGGCTGGATCATGGTATTTGCGATCACACCACTTGCGCAAGTTTTATCACCGCTCGGCATCGGATTATTGTTCCTTGGTGGTATCTTCTACACGATTGGTGGCATCATCTATGGGCTGAAGCCACGGATCTTATCGTTCAAACATCTTGGATTCCATGAAATCTTCCATATCTTCGTACTACTGGGTAGCCTAGCGCACTTCCTATGTGTCTACTTCTTCGTCTTATGAGGATGTCCTCCTTCAGTCAATGGCTGAAGGAGTTTTTTTGTGTCTGATGGAAAATACAGGAGAAGTCGAGTGTCCTCACGAATGAAAGAACGAATAGATCACGCATAGGAGGAAAAGCATGAAACACACACGATGGTAATTAGAGACACTCTACACGATTGATGATGTCAAAGCAGGAATTGCTACGATACAAGCCGCGTTGACGAAACATCCGGCTAATGTGGCAAAACAGGTCGAGCGTTATCAGCAAGTCGCGCGCGACGTCGAGGAATGGAGCGACTTCATTTATTGTCTGTACGCTGAAGATGTCACGCGCTCAGAAGTCCATCCATTGCTCGAAGAGATCGAAATCGTGCAAGCGATGGTGCGCAGTGAGGCGGCAGCACTCGATACGAAGATTGCCGCACTGTCACAAGAAGAGTGGGAGGAGCTCGTCACGGGTTCACCATACGCCTTTTTCTTGAATGAACGCCGTGACATCCAGTCGCGTCGTGCACCACTGGTTCAGGAACAATTATTGCAGGATCTCGGTGTGGATGGGTTCCAAGGCTGGGGGCAGCTCTACAAACAGCGTTTCATGGCATTGCGCGTCGACTTGGACAAAAAGCAGGTCACGATCGGTCAAGGGCTGCACGAAGCGATGTTCGCACCTGACCGTTCGGCTCGTTTAGCGGCAGCGACAGCAGTTGACACCGCTTGTGCACAAGAAGCTGACCTGTTTGCGACGATTCTGAACCGGATTGCCGGCTTCAGATTGCAATCCTACAAGATGCGGAACTGGGAGCAACCGTTGACTGAGTTGCTTGAGCAGAACCGGATCTCGGAAGCGAGCCTAAAAGCGATGATGGAAGCACTCGATCAACACCGCGATCTCTTTCACGCCTATTACTCTCGGAAGATTGCCCAGGCGGAGCGGGTGACGGGAGAATGGCATGATTTTGAGACGAACACCTATCGCTCCGCGCGTCACGTTCCGTTTGAGATGGCAGAGACCATCGTCACGACACAATTCAAACGATTGAATCCGCAGCTCGGCGCCTTCGCGGAAAAAGTGTTTAGTGAGGGATGGGTCGATGCAGAGAATCGTCCTGGAAAAGCAGAGGGCGGATTCTGTGCTGCCTTTCCGATTGCCAAAGAGAGCCGGATTTTCATGACGTACCGTGATAGTTATCCGGACGTCGCGACGCTCGCTCATGAATTCGGTCATGCCTATCATAATTATTTACTGCAAGACGAACCGTATTTAAATCAAGTCAAAGGAACGAGCATCGCGGAGACGGCTTCGACGTTCATGGAGAATCTCGTGCTCGATGCTGCCATCAAAGAGACGACGGAGCGGGAGGAAGTGCTCGCTCTCCTAGAGGTCAAGATCCGGGAAGGGCTGAAATATGCCAGCATCGTTCCCGGAATGTTCCGTTTCGAGCAACGTTTTTATGCGGAACGTCAGCAAGGGACAGTCAGTGCCGAACGGTTAAGTGAACTCCTGCAAGAGGAAGAACGGTTAGCCTATGGTCCGGTATTGCCTGAACCGGCGCGCTATAAATGGATGTACATCAGTCACTTGTTCAATCCGAATCTTGCGTTCTACAACATTCCCTACACGATCGGTTATCTGCTCAGCAATAGTTTGTATCAGGCGGTTCAAGCGAATCCGAGTCAATTTTCGACAGTCTTTGAAGCGGTCATGCATGATTCCGGTCAAGCGACGATCGATGAGATCGTTACACGTCATCTCGACGCTGATCCGACATCTGTCGCGTTTTGGATGGAAGCCCAGCAACCGCTCGTCCAGGCAATTGAGCAGTACCTGAAGTTAACGGAATCCTCTCTCTCCGTCGATTGAAGACGAATCGAAACGGGAACAGAAATGTAGGGAGGGATGCGGATGTATGAACAGGAGAAACAATTAGTCGCTGAGGCAGCACTAACTTACGTGAAAAATGGGATGATAATTGGTCTTGGGACGGGTTCGACGACGGAACGATTCATCGAGGCGCTTGGTCCACTTGTGCAGGCTGGACTACAGATTCAAGGTGTGGCGACGTCACTTGCGACGGTCCGACTCGCGGAACAGTTACACATTCCGTTGATTGACTTGGAAGAGGGAATGGAAATCGATGTGACGATTGATGGGATTGATCAGATTGACGGACGATTTCAAACGATCAAAGGTGGTGGCGGTGCACTATTTCGCGAGAAAATCGTCGCACTGATGAGTCGGGAATTGCTCTATCTGACCGATTCTTCGAAGTTCGTTCATCATTTAAGCGGACCGTTACCGGTCGAACTGGATCCGTTTGCGTTACCGTATGTGCGGCAACGGTTGCGTGATAAGCATGTCTTAGCAACGCTACGCGTGAAAGACGATTGTCCCTTCGTTACAGATGGAGGTCACGTGATTCTTGACGTCGATGTATCAGCCATCTCGGACGTCCGAGTATTCGCAAAAGAAGTGAAGAGCTGGTCGGGTGTACTCGAGACCGGTTACTTCGAGCGACAGCCCGATCATGTGCTGACGGTCGAAGAGGGCAAGGTCAAACGTATCGCGCATCCACGACTGCGTGACGGTGGTGGGTTGGTTTAAGGAAAGAAAGAAGGAAACCGTATGGGCTTGAAAAAACGATATTTATTCGGAGCGGGTGTCATTGCCGGTGCGAGTCTACTGTTGTTCAGGAAGCGGGAACAGAGCACACAGACCGATGCGTTACGAGACTATTTAGCGCATCTCGATCAGGATCCGAGTCCAGATGCTACGAAAGACCCGGATGAGGTCGGATTGACGAAACTGGATTCGATCTATCGGTCGGAGTGGCAAGCGAATGGTTTTCCACGTTCGCGGACGGAGCTAGAGAAGCTTGAAAAATAACAGCAATTAGCTATGAGGTATTTAAACGGCTTGAGTCCAGGATTTGAACGGGCTCTAGCCGTTTTAATTGTAGTTGCAATAACATAGCCGTATATTTAGAAAAAGTTTTTTAAGAATATGAAAGTTTTTTTAATGAGTTAGTAGCTCTTTAAACAAAGAAAATCAATTCGTCTAACTTCTCTTGTAAGGATTTTGGGGTATACATCGGATCATTAGACATCAAGCGGAATGTGCCATATACGTCTTCCGAAATAAGAACTGTAACACATTCCCTTTCGCTGTTCTCAGTTATAAAAAATCTACCATCTGTTATAAGGGCTTCACCACTCGGAATCTCTAAATTATCGCCTACCGAAAATAAAGTGATATCTCCCATGCGTTCAGTGATTATATTGATTAAGAAAAAACATTTTTTAAATTTTTGAATGCTATCAACGTCTATTTTAGCGAATTTATAGCTATCTCCTTCACCTAGCCAGTGGATAGATAAATTCTGATCTTGGCAGTATTCTGTGACATTTTCCTCGATAAAATAATGAAATCTCATGTAGAAATACAACATATTGATTTGCATTTTTTTCGAAATGAACCGTAGCGATGTTTCATCCATGTTTCCTAAAAGATCCGCGTAATAAGCTTCAGGAAAAGAACTATTAGATTTAATCGGTATGTATTGATTGGTTTCGATATCATTTAATGTTTGCAGCTTAATTTTCATTCATTTCTCCTTGCGTATATTTAGTTGAAATGGTGATGTGTTATATCAGGTTGAGGCTTTTTTGTTCGAAAATAATAAAGCTTACGTATAGAATCTATAATGTATAGTATGGAAAAGGAAATAATCATGCTGATCCGTGAGGTGGATATGTGAATAAAGGACTATTAATACGATGTTATATTGCTTGTTTTATACTGTTTATCACGACAATGCTAATTGGTCGCTATGAACTCAACACAAATATTTTTATGATTTTAACATTTGGAGTTATTCTGCTCGTACTTAATTTACCTATCCGGGAGTTGGATCGGTATAACAGACAATCGTTATCTTACTGGGCATTTGTTTTCAAAATGATAACAGGTGCTATTTTAGCGGCTGTTGTATGTTTTTCCGTTATGGTGATGATTACTCCGTAAATCATTTTACGTATCTATCCATTACAATGATGTTTGAAAAGCTAATCATGTACTGTACATATTGAATTCGTTCTTTACTCGAAACATTCATCTCAATAGCGTTAAAATGACCTGATTGCTACATCAGGTCATTTTAACGCTATTGTTTTACTCTAATAAAAGCCCGGAGATGAGTACAGTCGCACATACTAGGAAAGACCAGATTAATATGTTTCTAAGTCGATTAATTGCGAGGTCATAGGTTACAAATAATATCATATAGATACTAATCGAGAGTGTTTTTACAAACGTGCCATATGTGGCACTATCTTTAAGTATAAAAAGCACAATACTTACTATAACAATAGATAGATTGACACCAATTACTAGGACTCGAAAATTTGGTTGCTCTACTTTTTTTGTAAAGAAAAGAAGGATCGTGAGACCTGCAATAGCAAGATTGGTATACATTAATATTTCGCTCATACTGTCTCCCTTAGTTAGATTTCATTGATATTAATAAAATGGAGTGTTAGAGAACATTTTAGGTACAACGATATAAGATGCAGCCTTTAATTAATATATCATTTTCATCCCGTGGACATCTAAGGATTCTAGTTTATTGAACGACACATTAGAAGTGTGTCATTTAATAGACGTACAATGGAAGAGTCTTGACCACGATTTAAAAGAGAACTATCTTACTTTAAATATTAAAAAAAAAGTGAAAAACAGCACTCAAAATCTCTTTTCCTAAAGCACGGTCTGGTAAGATGTGGATTGTATCAATCATGATTCAAGGAAAAACATTGTTTTCGAAAGGAGATTCATTGGATGAAAACCTTTTTAAACATCAACATAGCTAGCTTTTTATATGCCATCGCTTTATTCGTTCCATTACAATTCATGCTAAATATCAATCGAATCATAAGACTTACTGATATATCTTCAAGTATGTTTTGGACTCTGAATATCATGATCGGATGCCTCACTCTAATCAGTATTCCTTTTTTTATTAGACGGATCACCTTCACGTCCACTCTACATAAGTCGTTTGAACGAATCATCTGTCTTTCCTGGTTCGTCTACTTTGTTTTATTCACATATCTCATAAGTAGGATTATTCCAGTCACGAATGAAGGAGACATGCCAAGCCCTGGTTTAGGCTTCATTTTAATCACCATTGTATTAACGTACCCACTTTTTGTAATGGTTTCTAAATTTCTTATCGTGGATCAAAAGTCGATGAAAGATTGAAAAAGTAGCAATTTGAAAGAAATGAATGATGTTATGAGGAATCTACTGCTCCCGAACATTTTTTACAGATCTTAATAGAGGGATGTAAGATACATAAAATTTCATAGCATTAAGGAGAGGGTATTTTGAAAAAACGATATTTATATTTCTATTCGACAGTCATTGTATTAATCGGGGGAAGCTTGTATTCGTATCAAGCAGGATATATCCCTTATACAACACCTTATATAGATAAAGAGCATGAGGAGTTGATGGATGCTAAGACCGTCAATTCAGTCAATCGAAAAGACTACATCGATAGATCGATGCGAGATATGGCTAACTTTGCACCTTATTCGACGGGTGATTCCATTACAAAGAATGTGACCATGAATGAACTAAGGTCGAAGATTGATACGATGTACCACATCGAAAAATCTTTCCAATTCAAGTCGAATGATCCAGAATCAAAATCCTTACAAAAAGTAGCGAAGAACTATACTGCTTATATTGAGGCGCTTGAATATGTTGCGAGCAATATGCACGGTAAGGAATCGATGAACGTCGATCAAGCAAACTATCTGAAGAGTGCTTGGAATGAGGTCGTTACACCTGCACAATATATAAAAGATGAGGTCGATCGTTCTCAAGAAGGAGAGGCCGTCATGTTTGAAAAAGAAATTACTTCAGTTTGGAACTAATATGGATGGGGTTTAGGATGGATAAATTTGAACGTTTCGAATGACACAGTTAGATTACGACCTTATAAAGCTAGAATCTATAATATGGATTAAATGATATACAATCTAAACAGCCCTGAATCCTAATGATCCAGGGCTGTTTTCATGCCTTTTAATATGTAAGCGATCCTGCAATGATCAAACCGATCGAAATCGATAAGAAAAGGAGTAACAAGCCGACTGCTTCGTTGTTCGCATCAATCTCTTTCGTCATGCTCAAACGTGGGATTAGTAAATCCGCGAGATAGAATAAGACGATTTGTAAGACGATCGCGAGTGCGCCCCATAACACCATATCGAGAATGCTGACGGAGTTCGAGATACTCGAATAGAGGACGATGGCAAGACCAAGAATTCGTCCACCGAAGGCGTAGACGGCTGCTTTCTTCCCGTTACGGATGAGTTCGAGCTCCTTTGATTTCGTCGTCACCTCGAACAGGACGACACCGATTGCAAGGAGTACGGTCGCGACACCGATATACGAGAGCGTTGAAAGGAATAGATCACTGAATGTCATGCTGGTACCTCCATCATGATTTTTTATTTTTTTTGCGTTGTTCGTATGCAACATACAATTCAAGCAGTGCTCCGACGAGAATACCTGCTGATACATACAAATAGAAGTTGTCACCAATGAATCCGAACAAGAGACCTAAAATGAGGCCGATCAGGATATAGGGACCTTTTGCTAACTTCATGCCAATCACCTACCTCTTCTTTAAAGGTAGCGGATTTCAGAGGTGACGTCCATCGTTATTCTTGAAAGCTGACGGCAGATTCTGCATTAGGAGAAAACAGGACGACTTGATTCCGTCCTTGTTGCTTTGCTTGATAGAGAGCAGCATCCGCATCCAGTAGAAGATCGTCGATTTGCAGTGTCGTCTCATCGTATGCGGCTAAACCAAACGATGCTGTGAGCGGTAGCTCTGTCGTCGCTAGTCGGAACGGACTAGAAGCGATCCGTTCGCGTAATTGCTCTGCTAAAGGCAGGACTTCAGCAAGCGGAACACCCTCGAACAGGACTGAAAACTCCTCACCGCCGTTACGGGATAAATACCCGCTTTCTGCCACTCCATCGCGCAGTCGATTGGCGAACTGCCGTAGCACCTCGTCGCCCGCCTCATGTCCATACGTATCGTTGACCTGTTTAAAATGATCAATGTCGATCGTCAACAACACGACCGACTGTTTGGTTAGAATCAATCGCTGTTTGACATCCGTGAAGTATTCATTAAAGGCGCGTGAATTGTTCAATCCTGTCAAAAAGTCGAGTTGCGCTTTTTGCCGAAGCATCCGTAATGATTGTTTGGTCAACCGAATATCGCGGATGATCAGTAGGGCGAGCCAGCTACTGACGAACGATGCAGGAATGACGACTGCCATCACTTCAAGTAGAAGAATCTGTTTCGGTAAGACAATCCATAAGACAAGAGCGTGTAAAGCCGTCGCGTAGAGCGTCACGAGTGTGAATGTTCGTTTTGCATAAGGTGGCACTTCGCGAACGATTAAGCTCGTTCCTAAAGCAATGGCGACAATGAAGCCGAATGCGGTGAAGGCTGCTAGATTCGTTCCTAAACTGAAACGATAGATGATAATTGCAATCGTCACGATCGTTGTCGGGATGGCGCCACCAAAATAGGCAGCGACGACGACCGGAATATGACGCAAATCAACCATGACGCCAGGTGCTGCTTCAATCGTCATCTGCATGAGTAGTAACGAGATGACACTTAGAGCTAGACCGTACAATACGCGTGTCAGCCATGGGGATTCACGGGTGATCGGGAGCGGTGATAATTTTCCGAGCAGATAGAAACCAGCCATTAATAGCGTCACGTTATGCAAGACGTCAAAAAGGATGCTTTTCATGAAATGTCCATCCCTTCAAATAAAGTACGTTACTTAAAAGACATACGCCATAAAAGGACTAACTCCTGTTCCTTGAAAAAATAATCTATTTGATGCAATTGTGTCTATAATGTGAACTTATGATTTCTATAAGCTGTACTTATAGTTTGACGGAATTTAATTGACCTCTTCGACACTGCGTTGTTAAATGATGAAGAAGCGATATGAAAGCGCTTACTAAAATCGAAGGAGATCTACTTATGGAACTTGTCATCATTCTTCTTGCCTTATCCTTATTGATGTTCGTTGCCTATCGTGGTTTTTCGGTCATCCTATTCGCGCCAATCTGTGCCTTGTTCGCCGTCCTACTGACGAACCCGGATTGGGTGTTACCTTTCTTCTCGAATATCTTCATGGAAAAGATGGTCGGCTTCATCAAGGCGTACTTCCCGGTCTTCCTCCTCGGGGCGATTTTCGGAAAAGTCGTTGAGATGTCCGGTATCGCGGAGTCAATCGCAAAGACGATCATCCGTATGATCGGTGCGAAGCGTGCCATTCTTGCCATCGTCTTACTCGGCGCCATTCTTACATATAGCGGCGTCAGCCTGTTCGTTGTCGTCTTCGCTGTGTATCCGTTCGCAGCGAACTTGTTCCGCGAAGCGAACATCCCGAAGCGCCTCATCCCGGGAACGATCGCCCTTGGTGCATTCACGTTCACGATGGATGCCTTACCAGGAACACCACAGATTCAAAACGTCATCCCAACGACGTTCTTCAAAACGGATATCTACGCTGCACCGATCATGGGAACGGTCGGTGGATTGTTCATCCTAGTCGTCGGCATGTGGTACCTCGAGTCACGCAAGAAAAAAGCCCATCAAGCTGGGGAAGGATACGCTGGATTTGAAGCAACAGCTGCAAGTGCCGCACCGCAAATGGAGTTGAAGAATGAACCAGAAATGACGCTCGAGACGGATCGTCAACCGGTCTATCGGCAAGTCCTTGCCTTCGTTCCACTCGTCCTGGTTGCCGTCATGAACAAAGTCTTCACACTCTCGATTCCGAAATGGTATCCGGAAGGATTCGATTTTTCAGCAATCGGTCTAGAAGCATTTGGAAAGATCGAGACACCGGCCGTTCTTGCGATCTGGTCCGTCCAAATGGCGTTATTGATCGGAATTCTCGCAGCGATGCTGTATGACTTCCCGAAGATCAAGACGAATTTCCAAGCTGGTCTGAACGTCAGTATCGGTGGCGCGCTCCTAGCGGTCATGAATACAGGTGCTGAGTATGGTTTCGGAGGCGTCATCGCAGCATTGCCAGGATTCAAGTCCGTCTCAAGCGGGATCTCAGAGACATTTACGAATCCGCTTGTCAACGGAGCTGTCACGACGACAACACTAGCTGGTGTCACCGGTTCCGCATCGGGTGGAATGGGGATTGCGTTAAGTGCGATGTCGGATAAATATACGCAAGCCATCACATCAGGCGGCGTGCCACCGGAAGTCATGCATCGCGTCATCTCGATGGCGTCCGGCGGGATGGATACGTTACCGCATAACGGTGCCGTCATCACGTTACTTGCCGTTACGGGGCTGACGCATCGTCAGTCGTATAAGGACATCTTCATGATTACGATTCTCAAGACAGTGACGGTCTTCTTGATGATCGGATTGTATAGCTTGACTGGTTTGTACTAAGGATTTTTAAAGGGGGCATCATCAGATGAAACAGGGGAAAGTATACGCATCATTCGCGGAAGCGACAGCAGACATCTTTGACGGGGCGACGCTAGTCGTAGGGGGCTTCGGACTCTGCGGAATCCCGGAAAAATCAATTACCGCGTTGCAAGAGAAGGGCGTCAAGGATTTGACAATCGTCAGTAACAACTGTGGCGTCGATGACTTCGGACTCGGTCTCCTCTTGCAGACGCGACAAATCAAGAAGATGATTTCATCGTATGTCGGGGAAAACAAGACGTTTGAGCAACAATACCTCAGTGGCGAGATCGAAGTCGATCTCGTCCCACAAGGTACGCTTGCCGAACGTATCCGTGCCGGTGGAGCTGGCATTCCCGGTTTCTATACACCAACAGGCGTCGGCACGCCGATTGCTGAAGGAAAGGAACAAAAGGAGTTCGACGGGAAGACGTATCTCCTTGAAGAAGGAATCGTCGGTGATTTTGCGATCGTCAAGGCATGGAAAGCAGATCGACTCGGGAATCTCGTCTTCCGGAAGACGTCACGCAACTTTAACCCGATCGTCGCGACAGCCGGAAAAGTAACGATCGTTGAAGTCGAAGAACTGGTCGAAGTCGGTGAACTCGATCCGAATGAGATTCATACACCTGCTGTCTACGTCCAGCGCATCGTCGTCGGAACGGATTATGAAAAACGCATCGAACGCCGGACTGTCCGGGAAGCTTGAGGAGGAGACGGATATGAAAACGACACGAGAGATCATCATTGAACGCGCACTTCAGGAAGTTGAAGACGGGATGTACGTTAACCTCGGGATCGGGATTCCGACATTGATCGCCAATGCGATTCCGGACGATATGCATGTCATGCTGCAATCCGAAAATGGACTGCTTGGCATCGGACCGTATCCGCTTGATCATGAAGTCGATGCCGACGAAATCAATGCCGGCAAAGAAACGGTCACGGCACAATCCGGAGCATCTTACTTCGACAGTGCCGAATCGTTCGCGATGATTCGCGGCGGGCACATCGACCTCGCGATCCTCGGCGGGATGGAAGTCGATCAGAACGGTGACCTCGCGAACTGGATGATTCCGGGCAAGATGGTCAAAGGCATGGGCGGAGCGATGGACCTCGTCAACGGAGCGAAACGCGTCGTCATCATCATGGAGCATGTCAACAAACATGGCGAATCGAAAGTCAAACAGGCGTGTACCTTGCCGTTGACAGGACGCGCCGTCGTCAACCGTTTGATTACGGACCGGGCCGTCTTTGATTTCACACCGGACGGAATGGTCTTGATCGAGACGCTGAATGGTCATACGGTCGAAGACGTCAAACAAGTCACGGAAGCACGATTCACGGTCAGTCCGGAACTCGAGCGCATGACGGTAGGGGAGTGAAGCAGATGGTTCAAGGAGATATCGTACTCGTCACAGGTGCAGGAAGCGGAATTGGTCTTGAAATCTCAAAGGCGTTTGCTGCGGCAGGAGCGAAGGTAGTCGTAACGGACGTTCGCGCAGAAGCAGCAGAAGAGGCGGCGGCAGCGATTCGCGCAGCTGGTCATGAAGCGGTCGGCATGACGCTCAACGTCACTGATGAAGCACAGGTCGAAGTCGTCTTGAAGCAGACGGTCGAACAGTTTGGTCGACTCGACGTCTTGATCAATAACGCGGGTCTTCAACACGTCTCACCAATTGAAGAGTTTCCGACTGAGAAATTCGAATTGATGATCAAGATCATGTTGACGGCGCCGTTCATCGCTATCAAACATGCCTTTCCGATCATGAAGGAACAAGGCTACGGACGGATTCTTAACATGGCATCGATCAATGGTTTGATCGGTTTTGCCGGGAAAGCAGCGTATAACTCGGCGAAACATGGATTGCTCGGTCTGACGAAGGTCGCAGCCCTTGAAGGAGCGGAACACGGAATCACCGTCAACGCGATTTGCCCGGGGTACGTCGATACACCACTTGTCCGCAATCAGATGGAAGACTTGGCGAAGACGCGTCACGTCGAGCTTGAGAAGGTACTTGAGGAAGTCATCTATCCGCTCGTTCCACAAAAACGGTTGCTCGCCGTCGAGGAAATCGCGGATTATGCATTGTTCCTCGCGAGCCGCAAAGCAAAAGGCATCACAGGACAAGCGAACGTACTCGATGGAGGATATACGATTCAATAAGGAGATGGAGCAGATGAGTGAAGCAGTCGTCATCGTCAGTGCGACGCGCACGGCGATCGGAAATTTCAATGGGAGTTTGAAGGACGTCAAAGCAACGGAACTCGGAGCGACGGTCATCCGTGCGGCACTTGAAAAAGCAGGTGTCGCTGGGAATCACGTCGACGAAGTCTTTTTCGGTAACGTCCTCTCAGCAGGACTTGGTCAAAATCCAGCACGGCAAGCGGCACTCGCTGCCGGATTACCGGAGACATGTCCAGCGATGACCGTTAACAAGGTCTGCGGATCCGGTCTCTCGGCCGTCCATCTTGCGTATCAAGCAATCAAGTCGGGCGAAGCCGATGTCATCGTTGCCGGTGGGATGGAGAACATGAGCCAAGCGCCGTATGTCCTATCGGGCGCACGGTCTGGGCTGAAGATGGGTGACCAACCGCTCGTCGATACGATCATCCAGGATGGACTTGAGTGTGCGTTTAATGACTATCACATGGGAATCACGGCAGAGAATTTAGCCGACGCCTATGAACTCTCCCGCGAAGCCCAGGACCAGTTCGCGGCGACGAGTCAGCAAAAAGCGCAGACGGCATTAGCGGAAGAACGGTTCGTCTCGGAAATCACACCAGTGTTGCTTCCACAACGAAAAGGCGACCCGATCCGTTTTGATCAAGATGAGTTTCCGCGTGCCGGAACATCTGTCGAAACACTCAGTCGTTTGCGCCCAGCATTCAAAAAGGACGGAACGGTCACGGCAGGCAATGCATCCGGCATCAATGACGGAGCTGCCGCACTTGTCATCATGTCCGCGTCAAAGGCACAAGAACTCGGCGTGACACCACTCGTTGAGATCGTCGCGAACGGAACGTCTGGCGTCGACCCGAGCATCATGGGAATCGGTCCCGTCCAAGCGGTCCAAAAGGCACTTGATAAAGCGGGACTGACGCTTGACGAGATCGATGTCATCGAAGCGAACGAAGCGTTCGCGGCACAATCTCTCGCGGTCGATGCGGAGCTACAGTTCCCGCATGAGAAGCTCAACCGAAACGGCGGTGCAATCGCGCTCGGTCATCCGATCGGTGCGAGTGGGGCGCGGATTCTCGTAACGTTGATCCATGAACTCGAGCGGACAGGTGAGACGCATGGTCTTGCGACGTTATGCGTCGGGGGCGGTCAAGGGGTAGCGACGATCGTCAAAAAATACGAAGACTAACGATTAAAGCACGAGACGAAGGAGATGTTTGCTCCCGTTGTCTCGTGCTGTATTGATTTTAGCGAATCGTTAACATGTCTTTGTAACTGCTTTTTTCGAGAATTTGCACGGAGGACATCCGTGACCATTCCTTCAAGGAAATCTCGGGATGTTGCTTCACGAAGTCGGAGACGATCATGTAGCCGAGTCTGTATTTTACGAACGATGGAATTTGTTTTTCGTAATTTCCAAAGAATAGATCATCCGTCGTCAATCGTTCCGCATTCAGCTCCGAAATCACATGCTCTAAAGTATGGTCAAGTAAAGGGGCAATCGCTTCCGATGATTCCACTGGATAAAGCTTGTGGGCAAAGAATTCCGCTTTTCCTTCGAGAATGATGTAATCGAGCATCGTTGCACGATTCGGTTCATCGAGGGCAACGGTGTGATGGTACTCATGCGTTGTCGTGTTGCGTAATGATGTTTCTGAAAAATCCTTCAAGAAGAATAGACTCATCGAATTGTTTCCTTGAGCGACACCGCTGACACCGCCATAATGTTTGGCATCATCATGCTCGATTGGTGTCGTCGGGGAGACGAAGACGACGAGCTTTTCATCTCGTGGAAGTTGTTTCATTGAAGTCAGGAGACTGGACTTGATCTGTTTCATGATGCGCTGATGGTGTTTTTTCAAATATGTATTCATCTGCTTTAAGTCCTTGATGTTTTCCGATGGCTGTTCATAGAGGCTAGGAACGGGCATCGCTTGAAGCTGTTCTTTTTTGATGATCTTATTTTTAGCGCCCAATACATATTTTTTAAATAGCGCCTCATTGTCCTCGGGATGTTTCGAAACCGCTTGAATGTAATCGTCATACGCCTTGTACAAAGGAACGATTTGAATCTCTTGTTTCTCATACGTAAACGTAATGTCATACGTCTTTGGTTTTTCGGCAGCGGGGGAACAACTGACAAGTAAAAGGGTGGCGCTAAGAAGATAGATCGATTTCATAGAAAAACCTCCTGTTTGATTATCCATATATTTACTTTCTTCATGAAGCCTTTTAATCCTACTACGTCATATGAACTTATGAATCCGGTTTCATGCTTCGACGCACAGACGTAACAAATTCTATAGACCATAGCTCCACCAAACTTTCTGCACAATTTTCAGAATATTCTCCAGATAAACTCCTAGCACGAGCTCTTAAACGTATGGTATCCTTTCGAACGAAGTACTTCATCTGCTTAGGGAGCGAGATGAAGTCGATCATCATTAGTGGGGGTTTATTATGTCTAAAACTGTTCCAACATCATTTATCATCGTCATCGGCATGATGCTCTTCGCCTTATTCTTCGGGGCAGGAAATCTCATCTTTCCGCCGATGCTCGGACAGCTCGCAGGGGAGCATGTCTGGGTCGCCAATGCCGGATTCCTCGTCACCGGTGTCGGTCTACCATTGCTTGCGATTCTCGCATTCGCGTTTTCAGGGGAACGCGATTTACAAGCGATGGCGTCACGCGTTCATCCTGCGTTCGGAATCGGGTTCTCGGTCATTCTGTATCTTGCGATCGGTCCCTTCTTCGCGATTCCTCGTGCCGGAACGGTCTCGTATGAGATCGGCATCAAGCCGTTCTTCAGTGAATCGACGAGCCACTGGCCGCTCCTCATCTTTACGGTCTTGTTCTACACGGTTGCTTGTCTCTTATCATTGAATCCGACGAAAATCGTCGATGTCGTCGGGAAAGTACTGACACCGATTAAAATCACGTTCATCGGTCTGTTGATCGTCGTCGCTGTCCTGCATCCAATCGGAAGTTTTCAGAATCCTTTGAAGACATATCAGTCGAATGCCTTCTTTAACGGTTTCCAGGAAGGATATATGACACTCGATGCACTCGGTGCCTTCGTCTTCGGGATCATCATCATCGCAGCGATCAAGGAAAAAGGTGTCACATCGAAGCGACAGTTGCTGTTGATTTGTACGAAAGCGTCATTGATCGCAGCGGCCTTGCTAGCAATCACGTATTCGGCACTTGCCTTCATGGGTGCTTCAAGTGTCTCGGAAATCGGACAACTGGCGAACGGCGCAGAAATCTTGTCAGCTGTGTCGGATCATTACTTCGGTGAATACGGTGCAATCTTACTCGGTCTGATGATCACGGTCGCCTGTATGACGACAAGCGTCGGCTTGATCACAGCCTGTGCGTCGTTCTTCTCGGCACTCGTGCCAAAAATCTCGTACGTCAAATGGACGATTGGTCTATCGGTCTTCAGCGCACTCGTTGCGAACATCGGTCTGAATCAATTGCTCGCCGTCTCAAAACCAGTCTTGATGACACTTTATCCACTGGCAATCTGTCTCATCTTCCTGACATTCTTGCATTCACTCTTTAAAGGTAAACCAGCCGTCTATCAAGGGGCGCTTTGGATGACATTCGTCGTCAGTTTGTTTGATGGATTGAAGACAGCAGGGATTAACGTCTCAGCTGTCACGAACGTGTTCGACGCGGTATTACCGTTTGCTTCCGTCAGTCTCGGATGGGTCGTACCAGCCATCATTGGTGGAGTGATCGGAGCAGTCGTCGGTAAGAAAACAGCGGAGACACAATCGTCGTCGCGTGTGGCTTAAATTAAACCCCTTCACTCAGATTACACTGGGTGAAGGGATTTTTTTGTAACGATGAAACGTATTCTAACAACAGTTGTTGACAAAAACCGGTGGAATAATGCTATAGTGTTAATGCAAATGATATTCATTATCAATTAGAAGGAGTGATAGGTGATGTTCATCCAATTAAAAACATTTAAAGTCAAAAAAGGAAGTGCTGTTGAAATGATCGAGCGTTTTTCAGGAAAGGGAATCATCGAGCAACAACCAGGGTTCTTCGATTTAAGTGTCTTACATAAGAAGCGTACAAAAGAGGAAGAAGAAGTTCTTGTCCTGATCCGCTGGGAATCGGAACAAGACTGGAAAGCGTGGGAAACGAGTGAGGTACACCTTGCCGGTCACCGAGAAAGAAGGGGGCAACCAGGTCCCTCCTTCATTCTTGACGGTCAGCAACATTACTATGATGTGATTGGATTTAAGACAGCAGATACATGATCGACACAACAATAAACAATCACGTAGGCAAGTGAAAAAAAAGTATCTCGAAGATTCCCTTTCATATTGATCAAGATTGAACGGATACGGAAAAGCGTCAGATGGTATATGTTTTTTAGGAGTGAGTTGAAAATGACAGAAGCACTGCATGTATTTCGAGTGAGGAAACACGCTTTACAGACAGGAGGACAATTAGCGATACGTCCGGGTTTGATTGTCGTCATACAAGGCGTTGGCATTACCTACACAGAAAGGAAACGTCTAGAATCGGGCGAAGCCTGTTTCATCATGAAACCAGGTGAACGATTCATCGTTCAGGAAGGGCATTGTTTGTTGTATCAGTTAGACGTTGAATTGACGCCATTTCTAGTCTACCGTCAACCAACTGATGAACTAGTGGAGTGTTTAGAACGAATGCGCGGATGTCCAAACACAATGACCGGTTCTCTTAGACAGCATCGCTATCTGTATCAACTGCTCGAGCAATTAAGTGAACGTCGTCATGAGCAGACGTTTGAGGAAGTGACGTCCCAGTGGTTAAAAGAACTCGGAAAATCACGAACAGTCAGTGACTTGGCAAATGAGTTGAATATGTCACTGCCGACGTTTTCCCGCCAATTCAAAAAGCACTACGATCAATCACCAAAGGAACTGATTCATCAATTGCGGATGCAACGGGCGAAGGAGTGGATGATTGCACAACCAGATTGGACGATTGCCGAGATCGCAGAACGTGTATCAATCAATGATGAATTTTATTTCAGCCGTCTCTTTAAAAAGCGTGAGGGACTATCACCAAGTCAGTACCGGAAACGGTTGTTTCCACGGGTCGGAATCTGGAGTCAAGCGTTGTTACAAGATCACTTATTGGCACTTGGGATTCAACCTGTCATCGCACCGTCTTTTCCGACACAATATCGTTCGAACGGTGTGCCAGACTATTTAAGTGAAATCGAAGGTACGCGACTATACGACGCGTCAGCAACGATTTTACCGGAATGGTTCGAGACATCAAATCTCGATCTCGTTTTACGGACACCGATACGAGGTGAATCACCACCTATATTGACGTCTTGTCCGGTCATCGATATTTCGAAACAAACTTGTTGGAAGGATTACTTGTATGCTGTTGCTACGGCAACCGATACGCTTGAGCGGACGACTGACATCATCAACGAAGTCGAAACGCTTGAAACAATTGTGAAGCAACAGTTCGAATTCAATCGGAATGTGACATGGGCAGTTATTTGGATCAGAGACTCAGAAATCCGACTGTACGGACGAACAGGGCATACGATGTTAGATTTTCTGTTCAGTGAAATCGGTTTACAGGCCGTGGAAGGACTCCCGCACACCGTCTACATGACAATCAGCTTAGAAACATTACAGCAGTTGGATCCGGATGGTTTGTTCATACTGTGGAGTCAACCTGCAGATGTGGAACGAATTCGAGGAACGAGGGTGTGGCAAACGCTTCGTGCCGTTAGGTCGGAGCGTATATTTTACCCAGACAGTGTCGATTGGGATCCGTGGGGACCACTTGGGAGAATGCATATGTTACGTCAATTGCATACATATATCAGCGATAGTAACTGTTTTGTTTGTCCATGAAGAATGAAAAGAAAATCCATGTCACTCATCATTGATAATGATTATCATTACAGATGGAGTTCACGATAAGGCAAAGAAGACTGACAAATGAACCTAAAAAGTCGTCGCCTTGTCGTACGAATATTAGGGAGGATCGTTTGTTTGATTGGTGTTAAATCTCACGACGATACGTGACTTCTGCATTTAATCGATTGTGAAAACGGATTGAAGGAACTTGAAAACGTTTTACTTAAAATAAGTGTGTATACGCACCATCAAAAACGGGGAAACCCGTTTTTCTATTGATGTGGAATGAGAATGATTTTCAATAAGGGGAGGAACAGAGCGTGCGAACATGCGAAGAACAAATCGAGCGATTAGCGACCGAGGTGACGCTTCAATCGTTCATGAACAGCTACATCAGAGAAGTGAACCCGGGCGAATGGGTCAACGAGAGACCGTTTGATGCATCCGAGACATCCTCTTTTTATTGGATGAAGCCGTATCTCATCGAAATCAAACGTCGTTCCATCATCGGACGCCACGAGATTGGAATGATTCGTGAAGAGACAAAAAGCGGATGGCGGGAAGTTTCAGCCATGTCCTGTATCATCACCTGTTGCATCAAGCTTCAACAAAAAGACCCGAATCAAACGGACTTACTCTTTCGCGTTCTTGACAGTCACCGGACAGTGCAATTGATTTTAGAGGAACAGCTGAACGCACAAGAGCAAGAGACGTTCATCGATTATGAACAACGCTTGTGGTGTGGTCATTGGTTCCATCCGACCCCGAAAAGTAGAGTCGGTATGACCGACTGGCAACAAAAAGCGTATGCGCCTGAATTCCGTCAGCCGTTTCAACTTCACTATTTTACAGTACATGAGACATTGCTCGAAGAACGTTCAGGTAGCAACGAGACGATTAGTCAGCTGATGAAAAATCAACTGGGTAACTTGATTCAAGCGACAGAGCAAGAGCGAATCATTCCAATTCATCCGCTTCAAGCCGAGTATTTGTTACGTCAGCCGACAGTCGAGCAATGGTTTGAGCAAGATATTATCCGTTATCACGGCGCATCTGGACCACTCTATAACGCAACTTCGTCGATCCGGACCGTCGAATCACTCGACCGAAGTCATATGTTGAAGTTATCCATCCCTGTCCAAGTGACGAACTCAAGACGCGTCAACAAGCGACACGAATTAGAGGCTGGTTATTTGATGTATCGCTTGTTTTGTCATCTGTCTCTGCCTGATACGTTTGACCTTATTCACGATCCTGCATATTTAGCGATCCGGACTAAAGAAGAGACCGGATTCGAAGTCATTTTGCGAGAGCCAGCACCCCACGCGGTAAATGTTGCGGCACTCGTCCAACCGGCATTACCGAATTCAGAATCGCTCCTGCTGCGGCTCATCCGGCAGTCGGGATCAATCGCATCGAAACATGTCACTCGGTGGTGGAAACAGTACCTGGAGTTGACGTTAGGAGCGATCGTTACACTATATGAGGAACAAGGAATCGGACTCGAGGCGCATCAGCAAAATAGTCTCATCACATTCGAAGACGGATGGCCGGTTCGATATCACGTCCGGGATAATCAAGGCTATTACTTAGCAGACACGAATCGAGATTCCTTTACCCTGCTGGAACCGGAACTGAAGCATACGACGTTATTCTACCCAGAAGAAGTCATTGCTGAGCGTTTGACGTACTACATGATTTGGAACCATCTAGCGAGTATCATCGACCGATTGGCAGCAGACACATTATTGAAGGAAGAAGTTGCTATCGCGTTACTGCACGAATGGTGTCAAGTACGAGTTAAAAGTCTAGAAGGGCGAGGCAGAGCTTGGCTTTTGATGTTGTTAGAATCGCCGACACTTCCATACAAGGCGAATTTACTAACACGCCTACAAGGACTCGATGAACTTGAAGTCGAGGGGGAACGGGTTTGTTTCATCGACTTGGATAATCCGTTACGGGAGGGCAACTATGCTTTACGACAGCAAAACACGCATCTGCAAACAACTTCTTGAGAGTTTGTTATTCGAGCGGATTCTTCCTTTTACTGAAATGATTGTCGGAATGAAGAATCGTTTTACATTCCACATAAAAGATAGTGAAGTGACAGTCGAAGGAAAACGCGGTCCTTTCGACCGAATCCGGCTCGACATCACGACGTTACGCTCATCGAAGTCATCTGGCGTCAACGACTGGTTTGAGCATCTCTTGACGCAGTTGCCGATCCCGGACGACTTTCAGGAAGAGTTGCGACGTACACATGATTTCGATGACTTGTCGCAGCGACATCGTCTACGAATCCATCGAGCAGGCTTAGATTATGAAGAGTTGGAGCAGACCATCATCGAAGGGCATCCCTATCATCCTTGTTATAAATCAAGGATTGGTTTTTCGCGAGCTGATCACGAGGCATACGGACCTGAAGCGGGCAATCGCTTCCAGTTACATTGGATTGCCTTACCTTCTACGCTCGTTCAAGGGAATGGAATCCTACCTATTCCACTGATTCTTGGAGAACCGCTTCTACATATGTTTTTAGTCAAACTGGAAGAACTCAAGCAAACCGATTATCAGATTCTTCCTGTCCACCCATGGCAATGGTTGCGTATCAAGCAAGAGGTGGCACAAGTCGGAGGTGTCGACTTAGGCGAAGGTGGGGTATTCGTGCAAGCGACGCAGTCGATTCGAACCGTTTTTTGCCCAGGTCAGCCCGAACTACCGCATATCAAATTGCCGCTCGACTTGAAGCAAACGTCAGCCGTTCGGACTTTTTCCGTGCCGAATGTCGTGGCAGCTCCTGCAGTATCGGATTGGTTGAAAAAACAGGCGAGTGAATTGCCGATGACGTTGTTATCTGAATTTGCTTCATGCGTCGGCTCGAGCGGTCCACTTGCGGGTCGGGTCGGCTGTGTCTTTCGTGAAAACGTCTTGACGTATGTTCACAAGGGGGAACAGGTCATTCCCTTGACAGCACTTGCTCAAATCGAGGTGGATGGACGACATTTTTTAGGACCGTGGTTGGAACGATATGGTCATGAACGGTGGCTTCGTCGATTCTTCGTCGTCTATCTCGAACCAGTCATCCGACTCGTGACCGAGAAAGGCATCGGTGTGGAAGCTCACGCCCAAAATACGTTACTTGTCTTACGGGACGGATGGCCGGAACGGATCATTCTCCGCGATTTTCATGATAGCGTCGAGTTCGTCACCGAGTTACTCGACGATCCATCGGATGTACCCGATTTTAAGAGGCTACATCCTGATTTTGATGCACCGCTCAATACCTATTATGAAATGTCACACCCGCTTGCCTTACGCGAGCTGCTGTACGACACATTATTCGTCTATCATTTGACGGAACTAGCGTATCAACTTGAACTGACGGAGAACTTGAATGAAGCGACGTTCTTTGATTGGATGCATCAGACGATCGAGGGGTTGCCGATTGATCGAGACCGACTAGAACGAATCGGATGGTACGAACAAAGAGTAACGGCAGAAGCCTTACTGGCACCACGGTTTGGTTTGACGAATCAAATCGATGTAAAAAATTCACTCGTTCAACAAGGAGAGGAAGACGATCATGCTATGGATTGAGAAAGAATGGGTGACAGAAGAAGAATTGACGACACACGAACTGGTGAAGCAATCGTTCATAACGGAAGGGAAGACCGTAGCCATCTGTACGTCAGATACAAAAGCATGGTTAGCCCTCTGTCTTGCGATGCGACGCATGAATGGAACAATCCTTCCCATTCATCCGGAGACGCCTGTTTCTGGTGCTGAGCGTCTAGCGATACAAGCCGGATGTGGCTATTTGATTTATCAAGAGACCATCATTCCGCTTCCGGAAGCGGAAAAACGTGCGGGTGGATTGATTCAATTCAGTTCCGGTACGACGGGGCAACCAAAAATCATTCACCGGACATGGGAGTCGATCGAGACGGAACTGAATGCTTATACGAACAGTTTTCCGCTGACGACGAAAGCGACGATCGTTGCTTGTCCGACGACACACTCATTCGGATTACTGTGTGGAGTGTTTGCGACTTTGAGACGCGGAGCAACACCAGTCATCCTACAAGACTTCTCACCACGTCATGTGCTAGCAATCCATCGTTTGCATCCGGACGCTATCATCTATATGGCACCGGGACTAGCGTATGCGATGAGTTTGTTCCCGGAATCCGTTCACGCAGTGATGATTTCCGGGATGACATTACCAGAAAAGTGGTTCCGTTCGATCGAACGGAAGACACGTCATTTGCTTCAACAATATGGCTGTTCAGAAATCGGCTGTATCGCACTTCATCCAAATCCGCCGAGTCCGCAAGCGATCGGCTTTCCACTAGAGCATCTTGAGATTGAAACTGGAACGAAGGAAAAACCAGCAGAATTAGTCGTTTCGCACAAGGCATACGGATTGGTACGAAGGATTTAATGTACGTTGAAGACGGGCTGCACTTTCTTAGCCGACTCGATGAGATGATCAATGTGTCTGGCTTATCTGTCTATCCCGGGGAAGTCGAAGATGTCTTGTATCAGCTGCCGACCGTCGAGGCTGTCGTCGTCTTTAAACGAATGGATGCGTTCCAAGGAGAGCGCGTCTGCGCTCAACTCGTGACGACGGCATCGGAGGAAGAACTAAAACAACATTGCAAGAAGCATCTCGCACCTCATCAACGACCGACGGAGTGGCAACTCGTTGAGCAAATTGAGCTATCTGCGAATGGGAAAGTGAGTAGAAAACGATTGGGGGAACAAACATGTCCCGTTTAACGATTGCGCAATTCGAAGATATACTGACCGAACAGCTCGAATGGTCATCATCTGTCGCTATTTCGACAACAGACTCTCTACGAGATGATCTAGGACTGGATTCGATGCGCTTGATTCATCTGTTGCTTCACCTTGAATTGGAACACGGATTAGTGATTCCCGATGAGCACATGTCAGCCCTTCCCAAAATGCGAGTAGAAGAGTTGATGTCTGTTTTACAGGAGGTCATTCATGATTAAAGTACACTGTCTCGTCAGTTGCGTCTGCGAGACGATCAAACGATCGGACGCGGACCATCGTCCCTATTACTTTGGCGTGTGGGATTCTTCGTTTTCCTTGTCAGCCGATTATGTCCTCTCGCATCATGATGAAACAATCAACCATCAGGAGATGCTTGTTTGGTATGAACGTCTTTACGGAATCCCAGTCGAAGAATGGTACGATCACAAACAATCAAAAGAAGAAAACATCACTCAGCTGATTCAACGGATTGAACAGAAAAATATGGACGAGTCAGTGATCGTCATGTTGGATTTAGCTAGTCTACCTGAGCGCGAAAATAAATTTCACCATGATGTGTTTCCCCACTACGTCATGTTAGAGGCGACAGAAGATCCGGAAATATGGCATATGCTTGATCCTGATTTCCGGTATGAAGGTGAACTAGAAAGAGAACGTATTCTTGCAGCAGTACGCCATCGTGCTGTCGCTGGTGGGTTTGCGTTTCGAAGTACGGATGTTCGAATACCGAATGCGACGACGGTAAGTGCGTATTTCATGAGTTGTATAAACGTACAACATCCATTGACTGAGGCAGTCAAACGTGTTGTGCATCACTATCGTGAACAACCTGAGGGATTACCGAATGCCTTAAAGCAGTTACCTGTCATTGCCATTCGAAAATATGCCTATGAGCATGCATTTGCTTATTTATATGAGGCGATCGGACGCGACTTGCAGACATCTGATTTTGAAGAATGGACGGATGAGGTTGAAACATTAGTCAATCAATACTCTGTCATCCAGCATCGGGCTGTCAAATACGCTGTAACGCGCCAACCGGAAGTGTACTTAGAAATCGAACGATTGATCGAAGAACAATGGGCACGGGAGAGTGCCATCAAACGGCAACTCGTCGACACGTTCCATGCGTATCAACGACAGGAGGGAATTGAACATGAAACTCGCACTCTGTACGATCAGCTATCGGCATCATCTGCGTTCATTTAATGATTTGATCGATTTTGCTTCAGAAGAACACTTTGACGCCATTGATATTTGGGGAGTTCATGCTGAACATTTAAGAACGGAAGAAGTCGATCGGCTGAAGTCGTCCCATCTGAACGTCAGTATGTTGAGTCATTATTTAAATTTAAACGCACCGATGTCAAAACTACTTGCGGAGACGAAACGACTCTCGCGATTAGCGACACGAATCGGAACGCAGCGCATCCGCATCTTTGCGGGGAATGAGGCGAGCCATACCTTATCCGATGCCAAATGGGATCAACTCGTTTATCGGTTGAAGGGGATTTGCCGTGTCCTTGATTCTGCAGGACAGCGATTATTACTTGAATTTCATCCGAATACTGCAACAGATACGGTAGAGGCAACGATACGTTTACTACAAGCGATCAACCACCCGGCATGTCGGATCAACTTTGACGTCTTACACGTCATCGAATCAAAGGCAGATCCCGTCGAAGCATACTTCAGACTCGCATCGTATGTGGATCACCTACATTTAAAAACAGTGGCGAATATTGATCAATTTTCAGTCTTTGAACCAACAAATGTCTATGCGGCAAGCGGATCGCGGGAAGGGATGGTTCCATTGTTCGAAGGCATCGTCGATTATCACCAGTTCTTTGAAGACGTTTCAGGTCATCTCGATCACTTGACAGCAAGTCTCGAATGGTTCGGTCCTGATCCAGACAAGCGTTTAAAAAGTGATCGACTTCTTATTGTTCAAGCACTTGAAAGAGTACCCGTTTTGTCAAAATGATTCGAATCGATGGGGTTTAAACGTCAGCAGAAAAGGCAATTCTTCTACTGTATGTCATTGACTATCGTGTCCCTTACAGAAAGGATGTTGAAACATGTCAGAACGTGTCTTCATTAGTCCCTCAAAGTATGTCCAAGGAAAGGATGTCATTGACCGGCTCGGTACATATGTGAGCCCGTTCGGTGAAAAAGCGCTCGTCATCGCGGATGATGTCGTCTGGAAAATCGTCAAGGAACGTGTTGAGCATTCGTTGTCCGGTGAAAACGTCGGCATCGAGAAAGCGGACTTCAGTGGTGAAGCCTCACGGCATGAAGTGAAACGAATCGCTGAGCAAGCACAAGCGGCAGATGTCCGGTTTGTCATGGGTGTGGGAGGCGGAAAGACGCTCGATACGGCAAAAGCCGTCTCGGATGAGCTGAACGTGTCCGTCGTCATCGTTCCGACGCTTGCTTCGACCGATGCCCCGACGAGTGCCCTCTCGGTCATCTATTCTGACGAAGGGATTTTTGAAAGTTATCGCTTCTATAAGAAGAATCCCGATCTCGTTCTCGTCGATACGAAATTGATCGCCCAAGCACCAGCCCGTTTCTTCGCGTCCGGAATCGCCGATGCGCTCGCGACGTGGGTCGAGGTCCGGAGTGTCGTCGCTTTTGGTGGACAAACGATGGCAGGGGGACGTCCGACGATTGCGGCACAAGCGATTGCCAAACGGTGTGAGGAAGTCTTGTTCGAGCATGGTCGCTTGGCGTATGAATCCGTTCAGGCGCAAGTCGTCACGCCGGCACTTGAAGCCGTCGTCGAGGCAAATACGCTCTTAAGTGGACTCGGCTTCGAGAGTGGTGGATTAGCTGCAGCGCATGCGATCCATAACGGGTTCACGGCGCTTGACGGTGAGATTCACCACTTAACGCATGGTGAGAAAGTTGCCTTTGGTACACTCGTTCAACTGGCGCTCGAAGAACATCCACAAGAAGAAATCGAGCGGTACATCGCGCTCTACACGGATCTTGGCTTACCGGTGACGCTCGAAGACGTCAAGCTAAAAGATGCGTCGCGTGAAGACATCGTCAAGGTCGGCGAGGCAGCGACTGCTGAAGGCGAGACGATCCACAGCGGTTTCAATGTCACGGCGGACGAAGTCGCGGATGCGATCATCGCAGCTGACCGCTATTCGAAAGCGTATCTAGCGAAACATGCTTCTTCCTGATTGATGCGTTTAAATCCGCTTCCTCTACCGAGAGGAAGCGGATTTTTTATGGGATTTCGTCGAATGACGCTTGAATTCTTCTTAAAAACACGCTATCGTTATAAAACGTAATGATTACGATTTGATTCAGGTAAAGGAGTTTTTGTGATGACGGATCGATATGAATGGGTGATTGTTGGCGGAGGAATTCATGGAATGACGGTATTCAATGCCTTATGTGAAAAAGGAATCGATCGGGAGATGATACGGATCATCGACCGTCATCGGCAACCATTGATGAACTGGCGTAAACAAACCGAACGGATCGGCATGCCTTACCTACGTTCAACTCGGGTGCACCACACTTCGACGAATCCGACGAGTCTCAGGCATCATGCGGAAGAACAGGATTATACACATCAAGCCTTCAAGGATACATACGGACGGCCATCCTTGGAATTATTCAACGACCATGCTCTTCAATTGGCGAAGCAAAATGAAGTGGAGGCGAGCTGGGTCCAAGGGGAAGTCACAGGACTAAGACGAGAAAGCGGAACGTGGATTGTCTCGACAGACGAAGGCGAGTTACGAACAAACCATGTCGTTCTCGCTCTCGGACAATCGGAACATCACGTCATGCCAGAATGGGCGAAATCGGCGCGTCACGTTTTCTTATCGAAGCACGATACACCACCGGTCGTCATCATCGGAGGTGGGATTAGTGCTCTGCATCATACGATTCAATGTGGCGAGCGCTATCCCGGGCAGGTGACCCTTCTTTCACGACGTCCGCTCGAAAAAAGTGCATTCGATGCCGATCGAAAGTTCATGGGACCAAAAGGATTGACACCATTCAAGTCCTTGTCGGCTAGCGAGAAACGAGCGCTGATCGTACAGGAGCGTCGCCCGGGAACGGCAACACAGGATTTGATTCAACGTGTCCGTCATCTGATTCGAGAAGGAATCATCAGTCATGTGATTGGTGAAGTCGAGCAGGAAGTCGAAAGCGGAGTAAAGCTGATGGATGGTCGTATTCTCACCGCTGAATCGATTATTTGCGCAACGGGTATCCGTCCGATGGTCGTTGAAGGATCTTGGCTTGAAGCCGTCCAGCAAGAGTTGAAGCTGCCATTATCTCCTTGCCGGACACCATTACTAGATGAAGAAACCTTTGAATGGGGAGAGAATCTATTTGCGACAGGTAGCCTCGCTGACTTAACGGTTGGTCCGTTCGCTCGCTCGATTTACGGAGGACAAGCCGCAGCGCGTGCGATCGCCTCGACGATTGAAGCGAAACAGACAGAAATGCTCGTCTAACACTATATCGCTATCCCCGTAGACATGACAAGAAGTCATGTTTACGGGGATTTTAATGAAAGAAAGACAATCTTATCAATTCAACGAATTAGTCTAGTAAGATTTAACGCTAGTCGCTTGCTATCATCATGAAAGTAAGTTGACTCATTTGGGTGTAATTGGATAAAATGTAAAATTAGATGGAATTCAAAAAAGGTACCCCGGACGGAGTACCTTAAACGTATTTATAGGAAAGCGAGTGGGTTGACACTGCTTGCTGCAGACGAACCGCTGTAGGTGTAGTTTCCACGGTGGATCTCGAAGTGCAGGTGAGATCCGAATGAGTTACCAGTGCTACCGACAGCTCCGATGTTCGCGCCTTTCGGGATTGATTGACCGACAAAGACAGAACGTTTGCTAAGGTGAGCATACACGGTTGTGTACGAAATACCGTTCACTTTATGTTCGACCATGACATGGTTACCATAAGCTCCCTGATATGATGATTTGATGACTTTTCCGGCAGCAGCTGCTTTAACGGATGCTCCAGTCGGTGCTCCGAAATCGATGCCGTTATGGAACGTGTAGCCGTACTTACCGCTAGCATTCCCGTAGCCTTGCGTGATTGGTCCGCTTGTCGGACGCATGAATCCAGTCGATGAAGAGAACGATGCTTTTTTCGCTGATTTATTAGAAGTATTGTACTTCTTGACGTAACCAGAATAGACGTAGCGTTTTTCACCTTTATGCATGATTTTCGTCCAGTTCCCTGTCTGACCGAGGTATTTGAATGTTTGACCCGCATTGACGCCGTCGACGATACGGTGTTTTAACGATGGACCAGTCCGGACGCGAAGTCCATCTGCTTTAATCTTTACTTTATACGATGAGCCAGAAGAGGCTTCAACTTTACCTGTACCCGTAGCTGCAAAACCTGAAACAACGAGGGCGCTCATTGCTAACGTCGTGATTGTTCGTTTCATGAATGTTCCTCCTAAGTTGAATATCTAGTGTTGTCGTCGGAATGACATCTATAGAAGTGGATGCGTTTAGTGTGTGTTGAAGTGAGTGATGCGGTCATTTGACTAACGAGAGTATAGCATTCAAACATCAGACCTTTGTGTTTCAATTCGATTGCTAAAATATATTCTAATAACATTTGTTGTAATATTGAGTATCCATTCAATTCGAAAATCCTTTAAAATCAAGATGAATTCGTGTTACAACGAGATGAATTTGATGACAAAACGCAATCGTGGGAAATGATGAGAAAGTATGGGAATCTAATAAGAAGAGAGTAGGTAATGGGATGGATTTGACGTTTACAGTAAATCAAAAAAAGCTTAACATTCGCGCAGTGGCGCTGTTGATTCAAGATGGACATCTTTTGATTCATCGTCAAGGAGAAGATGATTTTTGGTCATTACCGGGAGGGCGTGTCCAGTTCGGTGAAAGTGGTGCCAAAGCGATCGAACGTGAGATATTAGAAGAACTCGGTCAGTCGATTGAGCCACCGGTCTTCCGTTTCCTCCATGAAAATTTCTTTGAGTACGCCGATCACCAGTTTCATGAACTAGGGATGTTTTATGAAGTCGTTTGCCGAGAGCCACTGCCACTTTCGACGGAAGACTTTTACGGTCCAGAAAGCGAAGGGTTGACGTATTGCTTCGTTCCATTCGACAAACTGGATCAGTATACGTTGTATCCAGGCGAATTATCAAAAATGCTTCAAACAAATATGTTTCCGACAATGTTGACGAATGACATCTGACTTTTCCAGAAAAACGTTTATAGATGTATCGCAAGGGAATGGTTAATCATGTAGTTCATTCCAACAGTGATAAGGGAGCTGATCGTTCATGAGAGAAGAACAGTTCGAAGCGATGCATCAAGAAGCACGAGGGCAGACGCAGGAACAACAACCCGGTGTCGAGTACGCCATGAAACCAGAACCGATTTACGATGATCCGGACTATGTCGGTTCAGGAAAACTGACGGGGAAGGTCGCGCTGATCACGGGCGGGGATAGTGGAATCGGTCGTGCCGTTGCTGTCGCTTATGCGAAAGAAGGGGCAAACGTCGCGATCGTTTACTTAAATGAGGGGAAAGACGCGGAAAAGACGAAATCGTTGATTGAAGGCTACGGGGTCAAAGCCTTAAAAATCGCAAAAGATGTCAGTCAACCGGAAAATGCACAAGAGATCATCGATACGGTCATTGCAGAATTCGGTCAATTGAACATTGTCGTCAATAATGCCGGGAAACAATTCCCGCAGGATGATTTTCTTTCGATTACACCAGATCAATTGAAGGAAACGTTCGAGACGAATGTCTTTTCGATGTTCTATTTGATTCAAGCGGCGCTTCCGCATCTGCATAAAGAAGATACAATCATCAATACCTCATCGGTGACGGCTTATCGTGGAGCGCCAACGTTGATCGATTACTCGGCGACAAAAGGGGCAATTACGACATTGACGCGCTCACTCGCCTCGAGCTTGATCGAGAAGGGAATCCGCGTTAATGCGGTCGCACCCGGTCCGATTTGGACGCCACTCATTCCGGCGACGTTCTCGAAGGAGAAAGTCGAGTCGCATGGGGATGATACGTTAATGAAACGCCGAGGACAACCGTCAGAAAATGCACCGGCCTATGTCTATCTGGCTTCTCGCGATTCAAGTTACATCACGGGTCAGACGATTCATATCAATGGCGGCGATTACATCACGTCGTAAGGGGGAAAACAAGATGAAGAAAAATCCGAATGAAGTGCCAGAACGCGAACCGGATCATCAACCGGACGAGATACCGCAGACACCACCGAGCGAGGTGCCAGATACGCCACAGGAAGACCCGGTCCGTCAGCCGGAACCGGATACGTTCCCAGAACCGACCGAGATTCCGGATACACCGCAGGAGGATCCAAATCCCTATTAATGAGTGAAGTGACCACCATCCAAAATTGGATGGTGTTTTTTTCGTGATAAAGAAGACAAACTATCTTGACAGTCAAACTGTATGGTGAGTATGATACAGAAGAGAAGTGTATTATTGTTTTAATACATTAAACAGGAAAGGGAGGTCTACCGATGCAGTTCGACCAAAGAAGCCCGGTGTACCTGCAGGTCGTCCGTTGGTTCAAACAACGAATCGCGACCGAGGAATTGCAAAGCGGGCAAGAGATCCCGTCCCGCCGCGAAATCGCCGCACAGCTCGGAATCAATCCGAATACCGCACAAAAAGCATACAAAGAGATGGAGGAGCAGCAATTGATTACGACAGAACGGAATGTCCCGAGTAAGATTACACGTGATCCACAAGTAGTTCAAAAAGTACGTGCCGAGATGCTGGAAGAAGCCGTCTCTGAATTCATCGATGCCGTCAAGGCAATTCAAATCCCACTTGATGAGGTCGTCTCGAAGGTCGAGACGGTGTATCAGGAAACGGAACGGAGGAAGATCGATGCTTGAAGTCCATGGCTTACAAAAGAAATACGGAAAAAAACCGGTTCTTCAAGGAGTCTCGTTCTCGGTTCCGATGGATCAACTGACGTGCCTGATCGGTTTGAACGGTGAAGGGAAATCGACGATCCTGAAGGCAATCGCAGGTCTCGTCCCAGTCAACGCGGGAACAGTTCTCGTCGATGGCGAGGTCAATCGAAACAAGATCGCCTTCGTTCCGGATATCCAGACGATGCCCGGCTACATGACGGTCGGTGATGCGCTGACGTATATGGCGGATTATTACTCCGACTGGAACCAGGCGACAGCGGATGAACTGATGCGGATCTTCCAGCTGTTATCGACAGATAAGATCACGGACTTATCAAAAGGGAACCAGGCGAAGGTCAGCTTGATTCTTGGTTTTGCGCTCGATCGTCCGTACTTACTACTCGACGAACCATTCGCTGGGATCGATCTGTTTACGAAAGAACAGATTGCCGGACTATTCTCGAGTCATTTCATGGAAGGGCGCGGTATCCTGATGACGACACACGAAATTCAGGAAATCGAGCATTTGATCGACCGAGTCGTCTTCTTGCAGGACGGTCGAATCATCGATGAACATGAGACGGAAGAGATGCGAGAACTGTACGGGAAATCGGTTCAGGACCGGATGCGGGAGGTCTATCAGCGATGAAACAATACATACAATTGACGAACGAAGAGATTAAGCGGAGTTTTAAGCTTTATGTGATCGTTGTTATAGCAATGATAGCGATTGAATTAACATCAATCGTTGCGCAAGTCATGTATCACGCACGGAAAGTCGAGAATTTCATGGAACTTAATCGAGTATCTGTCGCAGAAGCACTGAAACAAATCGATACTCTCGGGTACTCTGAGGCGTCCTCTTTCTTTAGTTATATAATTTTGATTGGAATGGCGATTGTTGTCATCTATGCGATTCAAATTTGGTATCGAGATTGGTTAGGAGAAACAAAGTATATTTATCGTTTATTGATGCTTCCAGGAAATCGGGCAAGCATTTTCTTCTCAAAATTGACGACAGTCTTTTTAATCATCGTAAGTTTTATTGGCATTCAGTGGTGTGTATTGAAATCAGGTTTTTATCTGTTTGATTGGTTGATTCAGCCGGAATATCAAAATCAAAGTGACTTAAGTCCAGTCCGAAACGTGATGAACGATTTTTATACGATGAATCTGATCGACTTAGGGATCATTCTCGCCATTTCACTATTCATTGTCAGTTTTATTTTCTTGTTGGTTTTGATCGAACGTTCATTCCGTAAAGGAAAAGCCATTATCAGAATTGGACTTGAAATTTTTGTTCCTGTTGCTTTAACGATTGGTATATTAGCGCTTTTAGATGAGACGCGTTACTTACTGGAGACACAGGCGATGTTTCTTCTGATTGGGTTAAGTCTCTGTTACTTCGTGTACATGATCTGGAAAAGTCTTCGATTACTGCAACGAAAAATTACGGTGTAAGGAGTATACTATGCGAACCTATAAATATATATTGTGTTTGGGAGTCATTTGTATTTTGACACTTGGAGTCTACGTCGTGTACTCTTCTTCAACAGATGAGCCCACATTTACGGTCCAAACGTTACAGGGAACTTCAGATGATCCGTTGGTGAAACAACTTCAATTCGAATTCAATGATCCTGAAAGTTATAAAACAGATTACGAAGTTACGTTAAAAGGAGAAGTTGAAAAAAAGCGAACGAATTATTTGTCTGAGTTCGCTAGAGATTACTCCGATGTGACGGATGCCCCGCGTAGTTTCCGGCATTTCATGAACCAAATCGAATTATCACGATATGAGCAAGGCAAAGAGGTATTTGGATTACACGTCAATGAAGATGGATCATGGGATCTACAATCATGGAAACGTGGAACCGAAAAGGTGCAGACTTATTCTTTACCGAAACCGGCAAAGACAAAAGGGATCTACTATCGACCGTTTCAACAAACGAAGCAAAAATTATATGTCCAACGTATTGGCGATGTTGTACAAAAACCAGGTACAAATCATATCTATGTGATTGATTTAAAGAAAAAAACAGTCCAATTAATGGACTTACCATTTCAATTAACAGAAGAGGATGAGGTACTTGCCATCTATCAGAATCGTGTCTTATACCGAAAGATGACTAATGATGCTAAGACAAGAGTTTATCTGAGAGACAATTCAACAACGACACGATTAAAGTTGTTTGAAGTTGAAGACATGTGGGATACACGTGTGATAGATGAAGGTGCCGTCGTAGGGATGACAGAGAACATGACCGAAACGAAAATCAAATGGTCGACGTTTGACTTACGAACGAAGCAATTCACGCAGCATCGTTATGATTTACCTAAACGAGATTTAAACGAAGTACAGCGCTTTGCTTCAACTACTCTTGATAATGGTTTAATCTATGCTCTCATTGAGACGAAAAAAATTGGCACATCTATCCTTGTTTTAGATGCACAGACTGAAGAAGTTCGATATGAGGGAACAATTAAATATGACATGCCTAAGAGTGACCTTCAACTCAACGGGATGACAATTAACTAAACTACGAAAAAAGTAAAATATTTGAAACTTCCTGTTTTCTTCCAACGTATAAAGACTATACAAAGGGGGAACTCACATGCAATTCTTGATTTTTGTCGTATTCGCAGGTGCTATGTATTGGTTCTACTACAATTTCTTACTTGGGTACCGTAAGAAAAACATCACGATGACGTTCGACGATCGGTTTTATTCACTCGACGAACATGTCGCAGCAATCGAACAAAAGCTCGCGACGGGCGGTCATTCGGCACGTTATCTCGGTGACCGTCGTTTTGAAGTTGATGGTAAACCTTATCTGTTCCTCGAGCGGACAGTCTCAGTCGGCGGGGTTCCGACACAACAGACGATTCTCGAGCAACAAAAAAAATAACTCTCCCCGTGCGGGAGAGTTTTATTTCGTTAGACCGGAATCCGGTCTAGGGGATGCGGTTGCTGCGACGAGCGATACCAGCGGATGATCCAGTAATCGATACCGATTTTATAAGCAAAGCGTCCTGCAGCCAGTAAGGCGATTGATGCTGCTAAGAATACTGGATTCAACGCAATCGTCCCAGCGAGTAAGTAATTGAGATTCATGATGCTTCCGACGACCAGTGCAGGAACCGTCAACAGACTAAGAATCAACAGGATCCCGACGACGAGTTCCGCGAACGGAATCAAGGCGTTGATCAGCCCGACGTTCGGTAAGGCGAGTTGCTCAATCCACGTCGCGTACCAGGAACTGACGAGTGCGTCTTCGCCCGTTGACTTCGCGAGCGCTCCTTCGAGAAACGGTTTTGCATCAAAGCCATTAATGTACTTACCGATTCCAGCGATGAACCACTGGATTCCGAGCCAGAGTCGGATGATTGTCAACAGACCGAGACCGATGATGTGTAATGCTTTCACTTTCAGACACTCCTCTACTACAACATAGTCCCCATCATACTGAAAAATCATCAGCGAGATGGGGACTATCATCATAACGTCATCGAACCGTCATCGACCTGTTACAAAAAAGGACAAGGTAACGGTTTCATGAGCGTTGATCGAGGCGATGACTGATTGCAGTTAATAAAGCAGCAACGAGCGCGACCAGTCCACCGACGAGTGCCGTGTTCATCATCGGACCGTTCGCATAGACGATGCCACCGAGTGCCGAACCAAAAGCAATCCCGACGTTACTCGCAACCGGCATCAATGAAGCGGCGAGTCCTTTTGCTTCTGGATTGAACTTTTCAGCGAGGTCAATCAAATAGATTTGTGTCGAAGTCGTCAGTAGAATCGACATCAACGACATCAAGGCGATGTTGAACAGACCAAGCGGAAGGGATGCTGTCGTGAAGTATAATGCAGCAAGAACGACTGCTTGCACGACGAAGACGAACCGTAAGCGTCCCATCGGATTTTTGCTAGCAATCTTGCCGGCAAGGATGTTACTAAAGATTGAGACGACGCCGTAAGCGAGCAAGATCGGACTGATCCACGTTTTCGCAATCCCGAGTTCTGTTTGCAGAATCGGCACGAGATATGTGTAGACGACGTAAGTTGCCCCGAATCCAAACGACGGAATAAAGAAGGCGATCAGGATCCGTGGGTTGGCGAGCAATCCAAGCTGTTCCTTAATAGAACCAGAACCCGTCGATTGCTGGACCGGAACGATCTTCCATACTGCGAGGAACGCAATCATTCCCATGACTGTCGTTAGCCAGAACGTGGCTTCAAAGCCAGCATGTTGCCCGATGAACGTTCCAATGGGGACACCGAGAACGTTCGCGAGTGTAAAACCACCGAAAATGAACGAGACGGCGACACCGCGTTTTGCGACAGGCACACCGTCACTTGCGACGACCATCGCGAGTGAGATCAAGACGCCGGTCAGGATCGCTGTCAGAATGCGGGTTGCGAGCAACACTTCGTAACTTGGAGCAAAACTACTGGCAAGGTTCAGTAAGACCCAGGCGAGTAAGAGACGTAGGATCAGGCGACGACGTTCCAGGTGACCGGTCAGCGACATGACGATCGGCGTACCGATCGCAAAGGAGATGGCAAATGCCGAGACGAGCGTACCGGCTGTTGCGATCGTGATATCAAGGGCTGAGGAGATTTCAGCGAGGATCCCGACGATGACGAATTCGCTTGTTCCGAGTACGAACGTCAGGAGCGACAACGTGGCGATCAAGAGCCAATCGCGTCGACTTAAACGAGTAGTAGGTGACATGGATGATTCCTCAATTCTAGCGCTTGCGCGCGAAACTATGAGTAACAGGATAGCATGAAACGATTTCGCCGGGTATCGCAAAGCGAGATTTCGGGAAAAGAACCATTATTCAAAATAGCGTGTGAATTTCCAGGCGTACTGTTTTTTGCGTATACTACAGAAGAAGACTACTTATAAAGGAGTGGAAACGATGCAAGCGACAGTGACATGGAACAAACAGATGGGGTTTAGTGGACAGACGGAATCAGGGCATCACCTGGCGATGGATGCAGCACCCGAAAACGGGGGTGAAAACCAAGCACCGCGACCAACTGAACTACTGCTACATGCCGTTGCCGGCTGTACCGGAATTGATATCGTTTCGATCTTAGAGAAGATGCGCTTGACGATCACCCATTTCGAAATGGATATCGAAGGAGAACGGGCAGAGGACCATCCGCGGCGTTTTACGTCGATCTCGATTCATTACCGGCTCGAAGGTGATCTCCCGGAAGATAAGGTCCGTCGCGCCATCTCGTTATCAAAGGATAAATATTGTTCGGTCTCGCAATCCCTGAACGCTGAGATTTCCGTCTATTATTCGATCAATGGTGTGCGGAGCGAGGATCCTTTGTGAAGAAAGTAGTGCTGATCGGTTGCCTGTTGCTTGCAGGGTGTGCGCAGGAGACGACGGAACCAACGAAATCATCACAACCGGAAGCGAAACAACCGACAGAAGAAAAGAAACCGAAGCCTGAGCCGACGAAGGAAGAACGACAACAAGCACAACTAAAGCAACAATTGGCAGCGATGTCGACGTCAGAAAAAATCGATCAACTGCTCTTTATCGGAGTCGCCGGCACGGAACTTTCAGCAGCTGACCGGAAATTGTTACAGACGCATGCAATTGGCGGGGTCTTATTGCTCGGCGGAAACATTACGTCGGAAGAGCAACTCTTGACGTTCACGCGTGCGATTCAAGAGACGAACCAAAAAACGTATGCCTTCGTCGGGATTGATGAAGAAGGTGGACGCGTCAGCCGGGTACCGGATCAACGATTACGGTTACCGACGAGTCAACGGATAGCGCAAGGAGCAGATGAAGTGAAAATGGAAGACGTCGGACGTACGCTCGGTCATTTGTCACAATTTTATGGTTTCAACATGGACTTCGCGCCGGTCCTTGACGTCAACAGTAATCCGAACAATCCGATCATCGGCGACCGTGCGTTAAGTGCTGATCCGAATACCGTCGCGACGCTTGGTACGGCCCTGATGCACGGGATGCAGGAGACGGGAACGATTCCGGTCGTCAAACATTTTCCCGGTCACGGCAATACGAGTGTCGATTCCCATGTCGGGCTACCGAAAGTGACGGCATCAAAGGAAGAATTGAAGCGGACGGAGCTGTTACCTTTCCAAGAAGCGATTCAAGAGGGCGCCGAGATGGTGATGGTCGCCCATATTCTCTATCCCGCGTATGACGATACGAATCCGTCCTCGCTCTCAAAGCCGATCTTGACTGACCTCTTGCGTCAACAACTCGGATTCAACGGTGTCATCATCACGGATGATCTCGTCATGGGGGCGATCACGAAACAATATGGTCTCGCAGAAGCGGCACGTCAGTCGCTCGTCAATGGAGCTGATATGGCGATGTTTTCAGAGGCAGGTGCTTACGCAAAAGTTCATGCTGAAGTGATGCAAGCCGTCAAAGACAAAACGCTGACGCCGGAGATGCTCGATGCTAAAGTAATGCGCATCCTGAAGCTAAAGCAGACGTATGCCGACAGCCAAGAGCAACAGCGACCGACGAAATCGGAGCTGATTCAGCAAGTGGAAGCGCTCAACTAGGACTAGCGAAGCAAAGCGACTCATGCTAGACTAATGGGGCAAGCCAATTAAACACGAAAAGACACTAGGGGAGTCTCCCAGCAGACTGAGACGGAAGTATCCGGACCCTTTGAACCTGATCTAGTTCGTACTAGCGGAGGGAAGTGGCTCGAAACCTTAGATATCCTTAGCGCTTCAGCGCATTTTCGGACCACTCCCTTCAACATCGGGAGTGGTCCTTTTTCGTATGGAAAGGAAGAACATGATGCGTCTACATCTGATTTCGACGGGATCCATCCATCCGCTTGATGAAATAAAGACTTTTCAATCGCTTCAACCTTATACGGATCAGCTACATCTACGTGAACCGAACTTGTCAGCAGCAGAATTACTTGATCTGATTGAAGCACTCCTTGGGCATGGTTATTCGCCTGATCAGTTAACGGTTCATGACCGGGTCGATGTCGCCCATGTCGCCGGCATCGGTGTGCAGTTGACGCGCCGGTCCTTGCGTGTCCGTGATGTGCGACGTCATTTTCCGGACCTCGTCATCGGGAAATCCGTTCATTCACTGGCAGAGGCACTGGCAGCAGAAGCGGAAGGAGCCGACCGACTGCTGTACGGTCATATATATCCGACAGCGTCGAAGCCGGACGTGCCACCACGAGGGATCGACGCATTAAAGCAAGTCGTCACCTTCACGACGAAACCAGTCATTGCGATCGGTGGGATTACACCAGAATGCATGCCTGAAATCGCAGCGACCGGTGCAACCGGAATCGCTGTCTTATCGGGTATTCTCGGTCAATCGGATCCACTCGCCGCCATCAGGCGTTACCAGGGGGTTCGCGTATGACGGATCACATCATCATCGGCGGCGGAGTCATCGGGTTGACGCTTGCTTACGGTCTCGCCTGTCAGAATGAATCCGTCGTCGTCTTAGAACGTGGAACATGCGGACGAGGAACGAGCCGCGCAGCTGCCGGGATGCTTGCGACGGACATCGAGCTGAGAGCAGAATTGCATGCACTTGCCGCGCGAAGTCGTCGTCTGTATCCACTGCTTGCACGTCGACTCGAGCGAGAAACAGGCATCGATTGTGGATACCGGGAACAACCGTTTTTGTTAAAACGTAAAGGACGCGAGCATCTGTTTCCAGCTGTCGGTCAAATCGATCCACGACGACTGACGACTGCATTGATGTATGCCTTACACGCACGTGGCATATCGATTGAAGAACAGGTAGATGTCACACGCATCGAAGAGAACGATGACTTCATTAGGATCGAATCGAATGCGGGAATCTGGACCGGACGAACGGTGACGGTCGCTGCCGGACGCGGGTCGCAAGCCTTGCTCGATACAGCTGGTATTTCGATCGCGACATATGGGGTCAAAGGAGAATGTCTCGCAGTCTGTCTCGCGGGTCAGCCGTTACGCTCGATCCTGTTTGACGACGCTGTCTACCTTGTGCCAAAAGCAGACGGACGAATTTTGATCGGTGCGACCGAACTGCCGCACGACGAGACGGTCGGTGTCAGTGTCGCTGGGATCATGTCACTGCTTCAAGCAGCAGAACGACTGTATCCACCGATTCGTGACGGGGTCATCGAAGAAGTCTGGTCCGGTGTACGACCGCAAACGGTGTCCGGCTTGCCATATATCGGAGTCACCGATTCATCCCGTCGGATCTTCCTAGCGACAGGGCATCATCGGCATGGCATATTACTCGCACCAGCGACAGCGGAAGTCTTGGTAAATACATTACGCTTGATTCAGAAGGAGGAAGTCCGATGAACATTACGATTAACGGCAATGACCACACGATCGAACAGATTAAAACGATTGAGGACATGCTCACGCAACTCGGCTTAGGGGAAAAGCTCGTCATCGTCGAACAGAATCGACAAATCATTGATCGTACGGTGTACGGTCAGACGGTCGTTCGGGACAATGACACATTTGAAATCGTTCATTTCGTAGGAGGAGGATAAACATGCTGAAAATTGGAGAAAAGACATTTGAATCACGATTATTACTCGGAACAGGGAAATATACGGATGCTACGGTACAGCAGAAAGCGATCGATGCGTCCGCTTCACAAATCTTGACGTTCGCCGTCCGTCGGCTCGACATCTTTGACAAACAACAAGCGAATTTTTTGGAGTCGCTTGATTTAGCGAAGTACGATTTACTGCCGAACACGGCCGGTGCGAAGACGGCGGAGGAAGCTGTTCGGCTTGCGAAGCTTGCGCGGGCATCCGGTATGTGCGACATGGTTAAGGTCGAAGTGATCGGTTGCGATAAGACGTTACTACCGGACCCGATCGAGACGTTGCGGGCTTCTGAAGAATTACTTAAAGAAGGCTTCATCGTCTTACCGTATACGTCGGACGACGTCGTCCTTGCACGACGACTCGAAGAACTCGGTTGTCACGCCATCATGCCGGCGGCGTCACCGATCGGCTCCGGACAAGGTATTCTCAATCCGCTCCATTTGCAATTCATCATCGAGCAGACGACGGTCCCGGTCATCGTCGACGCCGGGATCGGTTCACCGACCGACGTCGCCTATGCGATGGAACTGGGTGCGGATGGTGTCTTATTGAACTCAGCTGTCGCTCATGCCCAAGATCCGGTCAAGATGGCGCGTGCGTTGCGACTAGCTGTCGAAGCAGGGCGCCTCGGTTACGAAGCGGGACGTATCGAGAAGAAACAATATGCGGTCGCGAGTAGTCCAACGAGTGGATTGATTCGATGAACCGTTACTCACGGCAAACTCGATTTCAACCGATCGGGGAAGCGGGACAAGCACGCTTGGCATCAGCGAAGGTACTGATCATCGGCATGGGAGCGCTCGGAACGGCGTCGGCAGAGCAACTCGCCCGCGCCGGTGTCGGTGTCGTTCGAATCGTCGACCGCGATTATGTCGAGTGGAGTAATCTACAACGACAACAGCTTTATACCGAGGACGATGCGCGTCACATCGTACCAAAAGCGATTGCCGCAAAAGCACGGCTTGAAGCGATTAATTCGACAGTGACGATCGAAGCGCATGTAGTAGACGTCGACCGGGCAGCGCTGACGTGGCTTCTCGATGATATCGATTTGATCATCGACGCAACGGACAATTTCGATATTCGCTTGATAATGAACGACATGGCGTTGATGCGTTCGATTCCGTGGATTTATGGTGGCTGCGTTGGCAGTTATGGGATCACGTTCACCGTCCGTCCCGGAGAGACGCCGTGTCTGCATTGTCTGCTCGATCAATTACCGCGTGATCAGGAGACGTGTGATACGGCGGGAATCATCGGACCAGCTGTACAGATGGTTGCTTCCTTGCAGGTGACAGAAGCATTGAAGTGGTTGAGCGGAAAGACGGACGCCATGCGGACGCGCTTGCTTGCGTTTGATGTCTGGTCGAATACGTTTCAACAAATTAACGTCCAGTCACTGAAGCAAATGGAGTGCCCGTCGTGCGGCATCGAACCGTCCTATCCTTACTTATCGGATCAAACGGTTCATTTCACGGCACTGTGCGGTCGGGATGCCGTTCAAATCCGGGGAGACGGACAGCGGGATCTGGAACAGTTGAAACAACGTCTCCAGCCGGTCGCTGCGATTTCCGCCCATAATCCATATTTGCTGGCGTTTACGACGGACGAACATCGGATGGTCGCTTTCCGAGATGGACGTGTTCTGATTCATGGCGAGGCGGATCTCGTTAAAGCGAAGCGGCTCTATCATGCCTATTTCGGCTAACGTTCACAAAACATTAAAAACTAATTTTAAATATATATGTTTTAAATGTTTGAAAAACAGGTAAATAAGACTTCAGACGTAAATCGGTCTACAAGTTTTGAACGTGAAGAGGAGTGATTCAGATGAAACAAGAATTCGATCCAATCAAGGATCAAGCACAGACGGAAGACGCCCAAGCAGTTGTTCAGCAAGCCAACTGGAATCCGGATCGGTACCGGACGAACTTGAACCCATTCTATCTGTCACCTTGTAGTGTCGAACGTAGAGAAGACGTGCATCAGGATGCATCGAAAATTCTCGAAGTCGAGACGTCGTCGCCCCTCCAACAACTTTTTGAACACAATCAAGCAACGCATAAATCAGAACAATCGGGCAAAAAATTCAAGACAGGCATCGTTGTCGGTGTCGGTGCGATCATCGGCGGATCGGTTTCTGTGATTCGTTCCGTTCAACGCTTTAGAAAACAACGGACGAAATAACACATTCGTCGCAAGAGTGAAAAAAGCAGGAGGCATTCGCCTTCTGCTTTTTTGTATATCCCCTCAATCTACAAGTAAAATGAGGGCGATATGTGTTCATTTTTTTATGAAATCAAAAATCATGAACCGGTTACGTTATCGAATACAGCAGATTTACCGTTTAAATAGACATCGATGATTTCATGCTTAGAATCTAATGTTAATTTAAAGACATGTTGTTTCATTTTCTTACTAGTATCGTTAGATTCGTCCAATTTTAGTTTCACTGTATCTTCTTTTGATTCGAGATCAGTAGTAATTGTTTTCTTTGTGTTATAGACAATATAGGCGATATCATCTTTCGTGTTAATCAATTGCAAAGTAGAGTCAGGATTAATTTTCATTTGTACATCGTTAGGTATTGTCTGTAACTCAGTCAAACTGAGTTACAGACTCGTTGATGCTACAGGCAGATAATAAAGTACATAACAGAGCTAACAATATAAGTTTTTTCACGTTTTACCTCCTCATATTTCAATGGATGATCCATAACGATTAAAGTTTACGAGAGTCCTGACATGATTCAATTATTACTTGAGTTATAACGACACTAGCTTAACACAAAATACATTTATTGGATATTGAGAGTGACCGGAAGTAAGGTTTTTCAAAACATCAAAATTTCGTCAGATTTGTTTGAGCATCGTATAAATCACCTAAGAAATTCAGGTGAAAGATAACGCATAGTGCTTCTCTTCAATAATAAAAAGTATAATTTTTATTTCTTCAAATTCATTGTTGAGTCGCTAAGAAATATGATGACTCCTGCTTTTTGTGTTCCAAACGGATGTTCGTCGCAGAACGACCGCTTGCATGCTACACTTAAGCTACTATATTCAAAAAGTGAGTGTGATGAAGATGAAATGGATACATACTGCCGATTGGCATCTCGGCAAAATCGTTCATGGCGAGTCGATGCTCGAGAACCAGCGGGCGGTCTTAGCGGATTTTTTGACACTCGTCGACCGCGAACAACCGGATGCGATCGTCATTGCAGGTGACTTGTACGACCGCGCTGTACCACCAACGGAAGCCGTCGAACTGCTTGACGAGACGCTCGCTGCCTTGATTCTCGATCGAGACATCCCGGTCGTTGCGATCAGCGGAAATCACGATTCGGCCGAACGGTTAAGTTTCGGAACGACGTTACTCCAACGGGCCGGACTGCATCTCGTCGGAAAACTAACGCCGGTCATTACTCCGGTCACGATTAAAGGAGTGTCGTTCTATCCAGTGCCATTTGCCGATCCTGCGACCGTTCGGTACGTGTACAAGGACGAAACGATCAAGACACATGATGATGCGATGCGGACGATCCTTGCCGGGTGTAGTCCGGACGGACCGAGTGTCCTCGTCGGTCATGCCTTTGTGATCGGTGGACTCGAGACGGATTCGGAGCGGCAATTGTCCGTCGGAACGGCAGGACAGGTCAGTGCGAGTCAGTTTGCACCGTTTACGTATACGGCACTCGGTCATTTGCACAATCCGCTTGCGATTCAATCCGAGACGGTTCGCTACAGCGGATCGCTCTTGAAATATTCATTCTCGGAAGCCCATCATGTCAAAGGAGTCGATGTGTTGACGTTGAACGATGCGGGTACGTTCGATCGTCGGTTCGAACCACTTGCACCAAAACGTGATTTACGGGAACTGACTGGAAGTCTCACTGAACTGACAGATTCGGCATTCGTCGCGACACAAGACACGGACGATTACTTAAAGATCAACCTAACGGACGGTGAAGCCTTGATGGATCCGATGGGCAAGCTGAAGAAAATCTATCCGAACATCCTGCACCTCGAGCGAATCGGATTCGTCCGCGAGAGTACGCGGGCAGTCAAGGCGTCGCGTGAACAAGTCAAGGATGCATCCGTTGCGGATCTATTCAGTGAGTTCTATGAAGCAGTCCGTGAGAAGAAACCGACGGAAGCGATGCAAGCCGTCCTGAAGGAGGAAGCGACATGCGCCCAGAACGACTGACATTACGTGCCTTTGGACCGTTTGCTGGTGAAGAGACGATTGATTTCACGGCACTTGCCGGACGGACGATGTTCGTCATCTCCGGGAATACCGGAGCAGGAAAAACGACGATCTTTGACGCATTGACGTTCGCCCTGTATGGCGAGACGTCTGGCGGCGAACGGGAAATGAGCGAACTGCGAAGTCATTTTGCCGTGCCCGAGCAAAAGACAGAAGTTGAACTGGAGTTTACGCTGAAAGGGGAACGGTACCGGATCATCCGCCAACCGAGTCAACCGCATCCGGTCAATAAAACGGGCTACTCGCATGAAGCGGAGCTCGCTCGGTTCGACGGAACGACGTGGAAACCGCTCGCGGTCAAGATTCCGGAAATCAAGCAACGGGTTCAAGAGCTGATTCAGCTCGACCATAAACAGTTTTCGCAAATTCTCCTGTTGCCGCAAAATAAGTTCCGCGAACTGTTGATGGCAGAGTCAAAAGACAAACTCCAGATTCTCAAACAGCTGTTTAAGACGGAACACTATGGTGAGTTCCAGCAACGTTTGCACCGACAAGCGCTCAATCTTGCGGCACGCATCAAGGAAACGAAGACGAAGCAATGGGCCAAGCTTGAGGAACTACCTGTGCAAGCGAACTGGAGTGAACTGACGGAAGGCGACATCCGGTTACGGATGGAAGCGTTGACGACCGAACGGGACGAGTGGTTAACGGCTGCACGTAAAGCTGAAGTAGAGACCCGTGCGATTGTCGAGAAGAAAACGACGCAATTGCAACAAGGCGAGCAACTCGAAGCGGTTTTCCAAGAGCAGGAGCGACTTCAACAGACGGAACAGTTACTACTGGATCGCCTACCGGAAATCAAACAGATGCAAGAAGAAGCAATGGCGGCTGAACGCGCTCAAATCGTCGCACCGATCTATGACCAGTGGCAACAGGATCAAGAACAATTGACGCAACTCACGCATCGAAAACAGGAAACTGAACAGCACATCGCTCGCTTGAAAGAGCAACAAGAGGTCGTTCAAGCAAAAGTGGATCGATTGCTAGCGGAGGAACCACAGATCGAGCAACTCAGTCGTCGCCTCGAAAAGATTCAAGAAGAACGCGAACGGTTGGAAGCAGAAACGGCTTTACGACAACAACAGCAACAACTAATCGAACGTTCGAAGCTTCTGGACCCAGAGCCATTACGGAAGCAACTCGAACAAGCACGGACGGAGCGTAAGACTGTTCAAGAACAACTGCATCCATTGCAAAACATCGGAGCAGAGCGCTTAAAGGTGCAAGAACGGCGCTTCATCCTGCAACAGTTGGCGACGAAGATGGCGGAACATGACAAATTGGAAGCAGAACGGCAACAGCTGATTGTCCGCGGCAAAAGCGTTCGGGATCAAAAAGAGGCAGCAGCGCGCCAATACGAAGAAGCGCGCATATACGAACGGGAACAACTGGCTGCTGAACTTGCCAAAGGATTGACAGACGGGACGGCTTGCCCAGTCTGCGGCAGTACGTCGCATCCACAGCATGCTGTCGCCGTCGTAAAGGAACTATCCGTCGATGTAGCGCAACAGCGGTTCCTAGAAGCCCAACAAGCGCATCAAGAGTTACAAGCCTCGTACCGAACGGTTGCCGAACGTCTCGGACAACTGACGACCGATATTCAAAAGACGAGTGAAAACGAGTCATCTCATGCAGATGTTTCAGCACAGCTTCGGGAAGTCGAACAGACGGAAGCCCGATTAGCGTCAGCACAGATGGAAAAAGCGCGTCTTGAGACTCGCCTGCAACAACTCGAGCAATCCATGGATCAGCTACAACTGAAAATCGATGCAATGATCAAAGACCGGACCGGCATTGAATCGGAATTGGCACACTTGTCGGGTCGTCTGAGTCAATCAGGAGAGTCCGAGAAATCGCTACCAGCACTCCGTGAGGAACAACAACAGGCAGAAACACGTATCGAGCAGTTCAAACAAGTCAAACAGCAACAGTTACGCGAGAAGGAACAGCTTGATCGTGACTTTGCGGAACACCAAGGTCGATTCCGTCAATTGACGGAGGCATCTGCTGAACAAAACGACCGATTAACGAACCGCGAAAACGAATTACACGCAGTCCTGACAGAAGAAATGTTTCTGACGATCGAAGCCTTCCGTGAAGCGAGACGGTCTCGTGACGAACTCCGTCAACTCCAAGAACGTTTAGAACAAGACCGTTTAGCGCGGCAGGAATTAAAGTTGAAACAGGAACAAGCCCGCTTGAAGACGGAAGGTCAAGTGCGTCCAGACCTTGAACAGTTGCGGATGGATGTGAAGACGTCGTCGCTCGAACTGACGGAGCAGACCGACCGACGTGTCGGGCTTGAGAAGGAACGTGCACACATCGATCAATTGATCGCGGCTTGGGAGAACTTGCAACGCCAGATTGAAGACGAGGATGCGAGATACGGGGTCATCGGTGAACTCGCTCGCGTTGGTGTCGGGGAGAATGCGCAACGGATGACGTTCGAGACGTATGTCCAGACGGCATACTTCGATGAAATATTGTTCGCCGCAAACCGGCATCTGCACGAGATGACCTCTGGTCGTTTCCAGCTCGAACGGAAAACGGAGGCGGGAAAAGGACTCAAGAAATACGGGCTTGATTTAAATGTCTTTGACGCATACACGTCGCAAACACGACACGTCAAGACGTTATCCGGTGGCGAAAGCTTCAAAGCATCCCTTGCGCTTGCGCTCGGACTGTCGGAAGTCGTGCAAGAAGCCAGCGGTGGGGTATCACTTGAGACGATGTTCATCGATGAAGGATTCGGAACACTTGACCCGGAATCACTCGAACAAGCGATCGAGACGTTGCTCTCGATTCAAGCGAGCGGTCGCATGGTCGGAATCATCAGTCACGTCCAGGAACTGAAGTCACGAGTTGACGCAAAAATCGAGGTCAAACAAGGAAAAACGGGGTCGACGATTGCACTAGTCGTCGAGTAAGGAGATAAGATCGATGGAAACACGAAACATGGTCACGAAATCACAAATCAAAGAGGCGTTACGCGAATTAGGTGTGACGCCCGGCATGAAATTGTTCGTCCATACGTCACTTAAACAAATCGGCTGGATTCCCGGCGGCGTACAAGCGTTGATCGAGGCCTTACAGGAAGTCGTCACGACCGAAGGCTTGATTATGATGCCGGCGCAAAGTACCGATAATTCGGATCCGAAGAACTGGAGCCAACCGGCTGTGCCTGAAGAATGGTGGGAAACGATTCGTCGGGAGATGCCGGCATATGATCCGGCAAAAACGGTCACGCGCGGCATCGGTCGTGTTCCGGAAGTTTTCCGGACATATCCCGGCGTCGTTCGAAGCAATCATCCGATGTGGTCCGTGACTGCTTGGGGGAAAGATGCGACGACGTTCGTTGCTGATCATACATTAGAAAATGGCTTCGGTCCCGGTTCACCGATCGAACGCTTCATCGAGGCGGACGGTCAAATTCTGCATATTGGTTCTCCTTGGGATACGACGACCGTCTGGCATTATGCGGAATACGGGTTAAATCGTCCGGACGTCGAGGATGGTTGTAAAGTCAAAGAAGGATCGACGGAACGATTCATTCATTACCGACATCGCCAAATCGATAGTGAGGCGTTCGGTCCGATCGGTGAAGGGTTAGAAAGTGCCGATTTCGTCACGTCCGGTCTGATCGGACAAGCGAAATCTTACCGCATCGATGCCAAAGCCTCGATCCCAGTCGTCATGTTGCAATTAAAAGCGCTTGATCAATGGTTATTTTGAAACTTTTTCGGGAAACCTTCGTAGTAGAAAACAGAATCACAAAAAGGAGTGAAAGCAATGGCTTCACGTTTTAAAGTAAATCCGGCATTGCGTCGCGGATTCGATACGGCACGTGTCGGAGAACGACCAATGACAAAAAGCGGGACGATGAGCAAGATTTTCTTGATGCTCGCTCTCGTCACAGCAGCAGCAGGGGGCAGTTGGTTCTTCCTCGCAGAAAACCAAGGATTGTTGTTCCCAGCCTTAATCGGTGGACTGGTCATCGGTCTAATCCTTGCCTTGATCATCACATTCAAACCAGCAACAGCTCCAGTCCTTTCTCCGGTTTATGCGATCGTTGAGGGTGTGGCAGTCGGAGCGTTATCGTTGATGTTCGAAAGTATGTACCCAGGAATCGTCGGAAAAGCAGTCGTTGCGACATTCGTCGTTGCGTTTGCGATGTGGTTCGTCTACTCGACGGGGATGATTAAAGTGACGCAACGTTTCCGTTCTGCGGTCACAGCAGCGATTCTCTCGATTTTCGTCTTGTATGCGGTCAACTTGATTCTCGCGTTATTTAGTGTCGATCTCCCATTCATGACAGGTAGCTCACCGGTTGCGATCGGCGTTCAGTTCGTCATCGTCATCGTGGCATCCTTGTCACTCGTAATGGACTTCGATTTCATCTCGCAACAAGTTCGCGCTGGTGCTCCGAAGTCGATGGAGTGGGTCGCGGCATTCGGATTGATCGTGACGATCATCTGGCTCTATATCGAATTACTTGATCTCTTGTATCGCCTCGCGGCGCGGGATTAACAGCAACAGACGACGGAAAGTCCGTCGTCTCAGATTGTAGACAAACCCTCATTTCAAAGACGAAATGAGGGTTTGTTGTATGTCATATATAGAAATGGGATAAATCTTCAGAGGTATTCAAGCTCTAGTTCGTAAGCTTTCGAGGCTTGAAAGTGTTTCCTGACACTTCCGATAAAAAGATAACATCGTGTTATATCAGGTAATTACGAGTAAAAGTTTTAAAATCCAGTGATATCAAAATTTGATAAATCTAATTTCAAGCCTTTCAGCTGCTTTATTAAAATATCAAATTTTAAAATATCTTTATTTCTTTTATTCTCAGGAATAGTATCTGGATTAAAAATTTGCATTCCTTCTTCTATCCATTTTTTTCGATACAACTGAAATGCAACTTCTAAAAATTCTTCAGGTATTGTTATAAAACCATGGATGACATCATGATCTTCGCTAAACCCGTATTCAAATCCACAACAAGGACATATTTCATATGTTTTTGAGTATGTCCCATCTATAAAAATTGGTTCTTCTAATCCTTCAAATCCACATACTAAGCATTCATGTAATGTATTCACTTTATAAATCGCACTCCTTTGCAAAAACTTATATCAATATTAATTTTTAAAATAGTTGGTACTTGTCAATTTATTCGGATGTATAAGTTTAAATAAAACGTAACAATCGTATCTTTATCATCGTCTCATTAAGAATGGAATCTTTCCTTGATCGTTCGCAGTAATACACGCGCACTAGGCGATAAAGTCGCCTCCTTTTTCCAAATCAAATGAACGTCCGAAACGACGGGAGGATCAAGAGGAAGAAAGATTAGATCGGAAGCGGTCGTATCGATGATGCCATCGATTGCTAGAGCGTGACCCACCCCTTGACGTACAAGTAAGGACGCATTGAACAACAAATTATATGTTCCGATGATCTGACAATCCTCAAGCGTTAAACCAACCTGTTCATGGAAATACGTGTCGAGCTGTGTCTGCTCGGATAGGAGCAAGGGAAGGGAGAGGAGCTGCTCCCGCGAAATTGTCTTAGACTGTGCGATCAAGGCACTACGACGTGATAAGACCCCCCAACGTTCCTGACCAGGCAATCGTAAGGAATGAAAAGCGGATACGTCAAACGGAGCAATGACAAGTCCGAAATCGAGCAATCCCTTTTCGAGCCGGTCGAGTACATCATTTCCATTGCCACTATACATACGAATCGTTACATCAGGATGAATGGCGTGTAAGTCTCTAAACGCTTGCATTACTGTCGTCAATTGTTGGGTTTCGCCACCACCGATATGAATTTCACCCGTCAATACTTCTTTTGTATTCAAATCGACTAATACTTTATCTGCTAGTGTAACCATCTCACGTGCGCGCTCTTCAAAGAATCGTCCCTTTTCTGTTAAACGCAACCCCTGTTTCGACCGTTCAAACAATTCGACCCCGATCGTTTCTTCTAGTTGTTGCAGCTGACGCGATAATGCCGGTTGCGACAAACGAAGGATTCGTGCCGCCTTTGTAATGTTTTTTTCTTCGACTAAAGCTAAAAAATAGCGTAGTTGTTGTAATTCCATCATTTCACCTCTATCCATGCAAAAATCGTATGATTTATTACTTAAGATTAGCATTAGACATGAATAGTTGTCAGCCGTAAGATGAGACCAAGTGATCAAAAGAAAGGAGGATGTATGATGACTGAACTGCAAACCTATGTAAGAGAACGTACGATTCTTCCAGCGGATCCGGTCCTTGAGCGCATTCATGCCATTCAAGATGAAATCGAACCGGAATTACAGCGATTGAATCAAGCGGTCTCACAAGAAGAGAGAAGACAGGTGCTTGCCGTGATCACAGGACAAGACATCGATTCATCTGTTAGAGTCTTAACGCCTCTATTTACGGATTTCGGACGGCATCTATCCATCGGCAAGCACGTTTTCCTCAATCGAGGTGTCATGTTCACGGATCTTGGTTCGATTCGTTTGGACGATCATGTCTTAATTGGTCCGTTCGCACGGTTGCTGACTGTCAACCATCCGGAATCACCGACGAAAAGAGGTGGCGTTGAGACAGCGCCGATTCATGTCGGGCGTAATGTTTGGATTGGTGCCGGCGCGACGATTTTGCCTGGCGTGACGATTGGTGAGGATGCGATCGTCGCAGCGAACGCCACGGTTACACGTAATGTTCCGCCCCGTACGATCGTCGCAGGTACTCCGGCGAGAATCATTCGAACGGTCGAGGTGTCGGATGAATAGATGGTACGGTTGTCTGCTTACATTTTTTCTGTTGAGTGGATGTACCGATACGAAAGAATCGTCACGACGAACAAAAGGAGCTGAAATCCGTCTTGCTTCAAATCGATGAAACAACCGTCCCGATTCGTTTTGCGGACAATGAGACAGCGATGGCATTGCAAAAAAGATTGCCGTTGACGATGCAGATGAAAGAGTTGAATGGGAATGAAAAGTATCATTACTTTCCGTTCTCGTTACCGACGAATCCAAAGAATATCGGAACGGTGCAAGCGGGAGATCTCATGCTGTATGGATCAGATTGTCTCGTCCTTTTTTATGAGTCGTTTCAAACGGATATAAAATACACGCGAATTGGTTGGGTCGAACCGAATCGATTACCCGAACTATTATCAGCTGATACAGTGCGTGTTCAAATGAGTACGGAACATTAAGAAAACAAGAGAGGAAGTCATCATCATGGCCATTCAAGGAAAAGTCATTATCATCACAGGAGCAAGTTCAGGTATTGGAGAAGCAACAGCACGCTTACTGGCAAGGCAGGGAGCAAAGCTAGTGTTAGGATCACGTCGCAATGATCGACTGGCGAAACTCGTCGATTCGATTCAAGCGGACGGTGGGGAAGCAATACACCAAGAGACAGACGTTGTGAAACTGGAGGATAATCAACGACTTATCGAAGCAGCATTGACGGCGTATGGTCGAATTGATGCGATTTTCCTCAACGCGGGGCTGATGCCGAGTTCTCCACTATCTGCTTTACAAGTAGACGAGTGGAATCAAATGATTGACGTCAATCTCAAAGGTGTCTTGAACGGGATTGCAGCTGTCATGCCGACATTCACCTCCCAACGTGCGGGGCATATTCTGACGACCTCATCCGTAGCAGGTCTTAAGGCGTATCCGGGTGGAGCTGTATATGGCGCAACGAAATGGGCAGTACGTAACTTAATGGAAGTCTTACGGATGGAGTCGGCGCAAGAAGGGACGAACATCCGAACGGCGACGATTTATCCGGCAGCGATTCATACCGAATTGCTCGAGACGATCTCACACGGGGAGTCGCTTGAAGGAATGACGGCACTATATGACCAATACGGTATCTCACCAGAGAGTATCGCGCGGATCGTCGCCTTTGCGATCGATCAACCAGAGGATACGAACGTGAGCGAATTTACGGTCGGTCCAACGACTCAACCGTGGTAAAAAGGAGGAGTATTAATGTTTCCACGAGGCGAAAAGAACGAAGCGTATCAAGAGGTATTCACAGGTATCAGTTATTTAGCACCACTCGTCGACGAATCGTTACCCGTTTCCGTATCACATGTGACGTTCGAGCCGAAGACGCGGAACCATTGGCACATCCATGATGGAGGATATCAAATTCTCCTCGTCACGGAAGGGGAAGGATGGTATCAAGAAGAAGGGCAACCCGCTCGACATTTGCAAGCAGGAGATGTCGTCGTCACGCATGATGGGGTCAAACATTGGCACGGGGCAACACGTTCTTCCTGGTTTTCGCACATTGCGATTACTGCCGGGACACCAATCTGGCTCGAGGCAGTTTCAGACGAACAATATGAAGTAACGGAATGAATAGAGAGACCATCTGAACTTCGCTGTCAGATGGTCTTTTTGATCATATTCCGTGATCGCTTTTTAGTTGGTCGACATATTGTTTTGCTTCGAGTAAGGACGATCCGAGCGTCTCTCGAACGCGTTTGACAGCTTCAACCGTCTTTCCCTCATGAAGCAACTGAACCAGTTCGACTTGTAACGCTGCTTCTTCTAGTGACACCTCATTCAGACCGAGGTGCTCCTCGATCCGTTGTAGCTTCTTCAGAATCGTTTGTTGGCGGCGTTTCGCTTCGTCCGCTTTTTGTGATAAGGACATCCAGATGAAGAATAAGACGATCAGTGGTGCGAACGTGACGACAGAATCCATGGTGAACACCTTCCTTTGTTTCACCGTACCATAGGACAGTCTCCATAACAAATAGTGGAAAATGAGGTGGAAATTGATTATGCTGATATAGTGGAAAATAAAGGGTTAATATGGAAAGGAGATAAATCTAGTGGACAATGTATTAGTAACATTTTTACCATTCTTGATTCAAATCGGACTGATCATGGTACTGTTCTTCTTCGGAACGTTTGGTCTGTTTTTCTTCGTAAAACGCAGTTCGTATCACAGTAGTCGTTATTATCGTTTAACGCGCGAACCGTTTTTACGGATCGTTCGTGATAAAGGGAAATGGGGCGAATACTTGACGACACGTCAACTCGATCAAGTTTCCGGATACGGCACGTATGTCTTTAATACATACTTACCACGTGCGCGTGGAGAAGGAACGACGGAGATCGATGTGACGTTCATTCATGAAAGTGGCATCTATGTACTCGAATCGAAAAACTACAGCGGGTGGATTTTCGGACGCGAGCAGGACCGTCAGTGGACGCAGCAGTTCCAGAATCGCTTCAAGCAACGGTTCTATAATCCGATCAAACAAAATGAAGGGCATCTCAAAAGCATGCAACGCTTCTTAGAAGGAACGGATCCCGCGCTCTTTCACTCCTTGATCGTTTTCAGCGAACGCTGTGAACTGAAAAAGATCACCGTCGATTCAGCGCATGTCCGTGTCTTGAAACGAAATGTCCTTCGCAAGACGATCGAGCAACTCGCGACAGGAAAACCATTGACACCGAGTCAAGTTGATACGATTGCAGGGAAACTCGGGGTTCATTCACAAGTCGATCGTGCCACGCAACAAGCGCATATCGAAGGGATTCGCCAACGCCAGGCAAAATGAGACCGTTGACGGACTTGTTCTTCTTCAGGTATAGTGGATAAATAATAAGTAGTGCAACTATATGGAGATGATGGGATGAAAGAATCGGAATGGTCGCTTGGCATGCAATTATCCCGTAGTTATTATGCGTTCAAACGTGCTGCTGCTAAACGGATGGAAGCGTTCGGTCTGACACCAGAGCAGTTTTCTGTCCTGAGCGAACTCGCTAAACAAGATGGTGTTTCGCAAAAGCAGCTGGCACTCGTGACAGAACGTGATCAAACGACGATTGGTAAGATTCTCGATAAGCTCGGTAAAAAAGAACTGATCGTTCGGACGCCGGACCCCCGGGACCGACGAGCGGTTCTGCTCTTGATGACACGAGAAGGACGCGACATCGTCGATCGCCTCGGACCAGAGCTCGATCAGCTACAACTCGAAGCGTTCCGTGGACTATCGAGAGAGCAAATCGAGCAATTAAAGGAAACACTTGAGACCATTCACCGGAATGTGACGTGAATGGTTTTCCTTCGGACATATAGTTGCACATGATATTATAAGTAATGCATATAAAAGGAGATTGTAATATGAAAGCATGGAAAGATGTCTGGTCAATGACACAAACGAAAGTGGGGCTCGTCTTCGCGATCGTCGTCCCGCTCTTGTTCCTCGTCGTCTGGATGACTGGTTACGAAGGAACGACGGAACGACTCGATCAATTGAACGTCGGTGTCGTCGGGGAAGTGAATGACCCGTTCGTCACATCACTAAAGGAAGCGCCGTTCACGGTCCAAGCAGTTCCGACCGAAGTGAAAGGGTTGGAAGCACTCGATGCCAATGAAGTCGATCTCGTTCTACAAAAGGATGATGCAACGCGTCAACTGACGGCACACGTCAGCCAGACGAATGCCGAATTCGCGAATGCGATTCTCGAGCGGGCAACGGAAACGATCGGCAAACAGTTGAATGGTGAGCCGACGTTCACGACGTCGGTCGTCACGGAGCATGCCGTCTCAGATTTTGCCTTGTCGATGCTGCCACTCGTCCTCGGGTTCGTCATCTATATCGCGACGATGACGATGGGGATTCAATTCAATCTCGTCAGCACTATTCTAAGTAAGCGTCATTCGATCTGGTCTCTATTTTGGAGTCGCCAACTGTTGCACGGAATCGTTCTTCTGGTTGTTCCATTGCTACTCGTTTCCGTGGCACATGTATTAACGGACATCACGACACCGTTCATCAAACTGTGGGCGTTCGAGCTCCTTGTCGTCGCGACCTGTATCGCCGTCACGCAGATGAACTTTGCGATATTTGGACCGATTGCGCCACTTGTCAATGTCGCATTGATTCCGTTCCAGTTGATGACTGCCGGAAACATCGTGCCAGCGAAGATGCTGGCACCGTTTTATCAATCGCTTGGAACATTCCTGCCCGTTCCGAATGCAGTCTCCGGTTTCAGCCGTCTACTGTTCATGGATGGTTCAGTAGGTCCACAGGTGCTTCATTTATCACTGATTGGTCTCGGTAGTTTCATCGTGACATGTTTAGTGGTGAGTTGGAGAGAGCAACGACAAGCACGACGTGTTGTTGCATGAAGAATATAAGAAGAATCGTCATCGAATAGGATGGCGATTTTTTTATTTGAGATCGATTTATGAAAAAATCATTGCATAACAAAAAGGTTATATAATAATATGGTTATGTAAAAAGCGAAATTGATATTTTCGCTCCTGTATCAGGCATGGATTATACGTTTAAGAGAAAGGAGGACTCTCCAGTGATCGAGACAGCAAAACGGGTAGAAGAGATGAGTCAGTTCTTAAAGCTACTGAGCGATGGAACACGTCTTGAAATTTTGCGAAGACTACACGTTCGGGAACATTGTGTCTGTGATTTCGTCGAAATGTTTGATATTTCGCAACCTGCAGTCAGTCGTCATCTAAAATTATTGCGTCAGTCCCATCTCATCTTGGAACGACGTGAACGACAATGGATTTATTTTCGAATCAATCCAGATCACCCGCAACACAAGTTGTTATTGACGATTTTAGAAGAAATGGACACGCCGGACATCCCGGACAGAAGCTGCTAGCACCATGGATGAAATGGATTAGCACGAGTAAGGCAGGGGAATTAAAACGATATTCCATTCTGAGTGACACGTTAAAGGATGACGAATCGTTAATTGACCCACTCGAAATTTAATACAGAAATGAAGTGAACGCATTGACCGGTACACATTTACTAGCGATCGGAATTTTTCTGATCACCTTATTCTTAATCATTAAACAACCGAAAGGACTCGGCATCGGTTACTCCGCGATGGGAATGGCGCTCGTTGCGCTATTGACGGGAGTCGTCAACCTCGATGATGTCTCGACGGTCTGGGGCATCATCTGGAATGCCACCTTTACGTTCATCGCTCTGATCATCATCTCATTGATTCTTGATGAGATTGGATTCTTCGAATGGGCGGCACTCCACATGGCACGCATCGCACGAGGTGGTGGTGTCAAACTATTCGTGTACATGACATTGCTCGGTGCTGTCGTTGCGGCTTTATTCGCGAACGATGGGGCAGCCTTGATTCTGACACCAATCGTCCTCGCGATGGTTCGTCACTTGAAACTTCCGGATTATGTCGTGTTAGCCTACGTATTCGCTTCCGGATTCATTGCCGATACAGCAAGTTTACCATTCGTCATCTCGAACCTCGTCAACATCGTCTCAGCAGACTTCTTTAACATCGGGTTTACGGAGTATGCGTCACGGATGGTGTTCGTCAATCTCTTTTCTGTTATCGGCAGTCTGATCGTTTTGTATCTCTATTTCCGAAAGAGTATCCCAAAGAATTACGATGTCGCGCAACTCGTCGCACCCGCGACAGCGATCAAGGATCAACGGATGTTTAAGCTTTCATGGTTCGTCCTCATTTTGCTGGTCGTCGGATACTTCACGAGTGACGTCATCGGCATTCCCGTCAGTCTTGTCGCTGGAATCATCGCTTTGTTCTTCTTATTGATGGCTCGCCGTTCACCGAGCGTACCGACGAAAAAGGTCATCGGTGGTGCACCGTGGGCGATCGTCTTCTTTTCACTTGGCATGTACATCGTCGTCTACGGACTGCAAAATGCCGGATTGACACAAGTTCTCGCTGACATCATTGATGGCTTTGCGACGAATTTAGCAGTCGCGACATTTGGTATGGGCTTCTTGGCTGCCATCTTGTCGTCGATCATGAATAACATGCCGACCGTCATGATCGATGCGCTCGCGATTGATTTAAGTCAGGCAACCGGAACGATTCGAGAAGCGCTCATCTATGCGAACGTCATCGGATCTGATCTTGGACCGAAGATCACACCGATCGGTAGTTTAGCAACATTGCTTTGGTTGCACGTGCTTCGAACGAAGGGTGTGAAAATTGGTTGGGGTCAATACGTTAAGATCGGAACGATTCTGACGATCCCGACACTTGCGATCACATTGCTTGGCTTGTATATCAGCTTGGTACTTTATTGATTTTTAAGGAGGAACGAAAGATGAAATTGATGATTATTGGTTCAGTAGCTGCGGGAACATCAGTCGGAGCAAAAGCGCGGCGTAACAGTGAAGAGTTGCAAATCACGATTTATGATCGGGATCAGGACATCTCTTACTCAGGTTGTGGGATTCCCTACTTCGTCGGTGGCGAAATCGCTGACATTGATGAATTGACACCGCGAGATGCCGCTTTCTTTAAAAAACGGTATAACATCGATATTCATACACAACACGAAGTTGAATCGATTGATCATGCGACAAAAACAGCTACCATCGTCAATCTCCTGACAGGGGATCGATTCACGGACACGTATGATACGTTAGTGCTGGCAACCGGTGCTTCTAGTATCGTACCGCCGCTTCCAGGCGTTGAGCAGGAGAATGTCTTTACGGTTCGAAATGTCCGCAATGCCGACGCGATCCGGTCCTATATTGATGCCCATGATCCGAAAACGGCAACAATCGTCGGCGGAGGATTCATCGGACTCGAGATGGCAGAACAATTGACGTATCGCGGCATTCAAGTCACGCTCGTCGAACGCTTGCCGCAAGTCATGCCGCCACTTGATCGCGATATGGCAGAACGTGTAGCGGATCATTTGAAAGATAAAGGGGTATCCCTTTTGCTTGGCGAATCCGTGACGGCGTTCAACGGAGAAGAACGTATTTCTGAGGTCGCGCTTGAGAGTGGAAAAACGATCGAGACGGATCTAGTCATTCTGTCCGTTGGTGTCAAGCCGAACACCGGTCTTGCGAAGCAGATCGGCGTAGAACTTGGTAAAACAGGGGCGATTGCAGTCAACCGTCACATGCAGACGAATGTAGCTGATGTCTACGCAGTCGGTGACGTCGCAGAGAGTTTCTCCGTCATCACGGGTGAAGCACTTTATCGTCCGCTTGGGTCAACCGCGAACAAGATGGGACGGATTGCCGGCATGGTCATTACCGGAGAAGAAGCGGAGCACCGTGGTATCTTGGGGACAGGTATCTTCAAGGCGTTCGATTTGACCGTCGCTCAAACAGGTTTGACGGAAAAAGAAGCGCGTGAGTCAGGGTATGACATCGAAGTATTGCATAACATCAAACCAGATCGTCCGGAATACATGGGTGGGAAAGAGATGACGATCAAAGCGATTGCCGATCGGGCAACAGGGCGAGTCCTCGGAGCCCAGATCGTTGGTCCGCAAGGTGTCGACAAACGGATTGATGTCCTGGCGACGGCGATCACATTTAAAGCGAAGGCAGAGGATTTATTCCATCTCGACTTAGCATACGCACCACCGTTTGCGACGACGAAGGATCCCGTTCTCTATACGGGAATGGCGCTCGATAATGCTATCAAAAAAACAGCGCGACTGATGACGCCGAATGAGTTGATTGACCAAGTCGCGAGTGGGAAGTCGTTCCAAATCATCGATACACGCTCGAAAGCACAATTCGAAAAAAACCATGTTGATGAAGCGATTCATATCCCACTTGGTGAACTGCGGACACGCGCGAAGGAATTGAATCCGACGTTACCGACGATCGTCTACTGCAACAAAGGCGTGACGGGGAATGCTGCGCAAAACGTCTTGAAAAATCTTGGATTTACGGATGTATGCAACTTATCAGGTGGGAACAAGAGCTATCAACATATTAAAAAATGCTTTTCATAAAATCGAACAATATAGCGTGATGATCCTATTCACTTAGGGATCATCACGTTTTTTGTTGTCAAATCGTTAGAAATAGGATATTTTTAGTATATCGGTAGACGATATAACGGAAGACGTAGTAAGGAAGTGGGAAAATGGCACGAACGGTTCAAGAGACGGCATTAACAGAAGCCGTCTATTATATTTTACTGTCACTTCAACAACCCCGTCATGGCTACGGCATCATGCAATTCGTCCAGGATTTGAGCAATGATCGTGTCAAGTTAGCTGCTGGTACGTTGTACGGCGCACTCAGCAGTCTGGTCGATAAAGGGTGGATTGAAGCGATCGAGCAAGAAGCAGGGCGAAAGAAAGAGTACATCATGACGAATCAGGGGCGGGAGAGATTACAGGTAGAGCTAGATCGATTAAAAGAACTCGTGCGACATGGACAAGAAACGATGGGAGTGGATCAAGGTGAGTAGTAAAACGATCTATCGCTTTTACGCTGATTATGCGAAAGAAGAAGTGTGGTTAAACAAGATGGCAAACAACGGCTGGTACTTACAGCAGTTTCGACTCGGACGTTATGTATTCATCAAAGGTGAACCTGGTATGTACACGTATCGAATTGAGTTATTAGAAAACATGCCAAAGCATCCGAAGTCGCAGGATTACTTTGCGTTTTTGGAAGAGATGGGCATCGAAGTCGTGGATACATCGTTCCGCTGGGTCTTCTTAAGAAAACGGACCTCGGATGAACCATTTCATTTGTACTCGGACTTTGATTCACAGATCCATCACGAACACCGGATTTTGCAACTCTATAAAGTCGTTTTTTTGGTTAATATTATTGCAGTACTCATTAATTTGTTTAATCCGATTACCGACACGATGATCTGGTTCAATCTCGCGATCGTGACGGGTCTCTCATTCGTGATGCAACGTCACGAACGTAAAATTCAAACGTTACGTGGATTGCGTGCCATTGCGGAGCAGGATTAAACATCGGAATCCGAGCTAGCGAGGAAACATTACGTGCTCTCATTCTCGACGATTGCTGAAACGATGTGAACGATGTATCTGCAACTTCACCAATGAGTGATTTCATCAAAAAAGCTCACGTCTCGGAAATGGAGACGTGAGCTTTTGTATTAGAATAACTCGTTGATCGGTGTGTCACCTTCGAGCAGTGTGACGACTTGCTTCGACGCCTTGTCGTGACCGATTGCAGCTAGAATAACGCGTGCGACATCTTCACGCGGAATTTTTTTAGTTGCTTGTTCGGACGGATCCGTCGTGACGTTTCCTGTGCCAGCTTCATCGGATAGTCCGCCTGGGCGAAGAATCGTGTAGTTAAGTGACGATTCCTTCAGGACACGATCCGCGTAGCGTTTTGCAATGTAATACGGCTTCATGCTGTCGGACCATGTTTCCGGCGAATCGGCATTCAAGGCACTGACCATGATGAACTGTTTTGCATGGATTGCTTCCGCTGCTTCAATCGCTTTGACAGCACCGTCGAAATCGATCAGCATCGTCTTGTCGGCTCCTGTGTGACCGCCGGATCCTGCCGTAAAGATGACGACATCTGACCCTTGTAATGCATCAGTGATCGTCGCGACGTCCGCTTCAAGATCGAGATGGACCGGGGTATGACCTAATTTCTCAAAATCACTGAACTGGTCCTTGGAACGTAATCCTACTTTGACATCGTGCTCCGAATCCTGCAGTAAGCGAGCAGCGTGACGACCTACTTTACCATTTGCACCAATGATGAAAATCTGACTCATGTTCCATTCCTCCATTTCACGATTTGATGATTCTGTTTCAGTATGGAAAAGACGGGGGGATTCTGTAAAGAAAGACGACTTGTAGAACTGTAACCGTCATCAAAACATCTTTTTAACGCTTTTATGCATAAAATCATCAAATTATCTTGAAATCACGTGTAAGTGTGGTAGGATAATGACTATTACCCACACCGAAAATCATTTGGGTTAAATTGTAGCAATATTCGGTGAATGGGAAACGACGAAACAGAAAGGAGAGTTACGATGAGAAAGAAACCATGGCTACTGGCAGGACTTGTTTTGACAGGCGTTGCCGCTTGGATGATCTGGAATCAACAGACGGATGCCAAAGCACATGACATCTTCGAAGACCACAAGCTGGTCGTCGGGACGACGGGGGATTATAAGCCCTTTACATACTGGAACGAGGAACGGAATCGTTATCAAGGCTTTGATATCGATGTCATCCAAGCGTTCGCAAAAGCAGCAAATCTTGATGTGACGTTCGTCAAGACGACATGGCCGACATTATCGGAGGATACGAAATCAGGAAAGTTTGATATCGCTGTCGGTGGCATCACGAAGAAAGTCGAGCGCGAGGTCGTCGGAGACTTTACATCGTCGTATTTCTCCTTTCAAAAAGCACCGCTCGTAAAGAAGGAAGATGTCGAACGCTTAAATTCGCTCGCAACAATCAATGATCCAGCAGTCAAAATCGGCGTCAATCCGGGTGGCACGAACGAAGCGTTCGTGAAGAAGCATTTTCCGAAGGCAGATGTGACCGTCTTTGAGAACAACTTGGACATTCCAAAAGCCGTTCAAAGCGGACAAGTTGATGTCATGGTGACGGACGACATCGAGGCGTTGCATTACGCGACAGAACTCGATCTTGCGGTGCCGAAACTGACAGAGGCATGGGAACCAGCCGAGATGGCGTATTTAATGAAACCGGACCAAAAACAGCTTGGAGACGTTTTCCGAGTCTGGTTCGAAAGCGCAGAGGGACAAGAACAAGTTCAAAAATTGAAGAAAAAATGGAACATCGTCTCGACGCGTGAGACGGTCGGAGCGAAAGGAGCGGGAGCACATGAGTAAATGGGGATGGATCGTCGTCGGAGGTGGCGTCCTGTTTGCGAGCTTACTGACGCTGTGGCAATCGGAGCAACCACGACGTGTACAAGCGAAGAACGTCTTTGCGACGAAAAAAATCGTCGTCGGAACGACCGGAGATTACAAACCATTCACGTACTTGAACCGGAAGACGAACGAGTACGAAGGATTTGATATCGAAGTGATCCGTTCTTTCGCGAAGACGACCGGTATCGATGTCGAGTTCGTCCCAACGACCTGGCCGACGCTGTCTGCTGATCTCGCAAGTGGGAAATTCGATATGGTCGTCGGTGGTGTGACGAAAAACATCGAGCGGGAGATCATCGGCGACTTCACGTCAAGTTACCTGTCGTTCCAAAAGACACCGCTCGTTCGTAAAGAAGATGCTAAGCGTCTTGCTTCGATTGAACAAATCAATCGCCCAGACGTGACGATCGGTCTAAACCCGGGCGGAACGAACGAACAGTTCGTCCGTAAGACGTTCACGAAGGCGAACATCGTCATGTATGAACAGAATCTCGACATCCCGCACGCGGTCGCATCAGGAGAAGTCGATGTCATGATCACCGATACGGTCGAGGCGATTCATTATGAAGCGCTCGACAAACGACTCGCGGCACCAAGAATTCAAGAAAAGTGGATTCCGGCGGAGAAGAGCTACCTCGTTCGAGAATCGGAAGGAGATGTTGTTGATGTCTTCAATCTCTGGATGCAATCGCACGAAGGTCAAGAAGAGATGGAGCAATTAAAAGAAAAATGGCAAGTAGCGTCGTAAGTGGATCGTGTCTCCGTATAACAGGAGGCACGATTTTTTAGTAACAGGAATCTAATCGGAAAGGGCGAACAAGTAACATAGAAGCAAATCAGGAGGAATCGATATGTTGAAAAATGGAACATCGAAACAATGGCTCATCATGAATGTACTTCTATGCTGTGTCACTTACGCATGGATTGTCATCGGAGAGTCATGGATTAATTCTACGTTGTTATTTGGAGGGGCGCTTATATTTACAAGTGGTGCAGTGCTCTCGTTTAGTCTCTCGTTAGCCCGAACCGTTCGATTAAAAGGAGTCGGATTAACGGTGATGCTGGTGTCGCTCGTCACAACGCTCGTGGTATCTGTCAGCGTCTTGTATGGTGTGTATCAGATTGTTGCGTAATCGTTAAAGCTTGAATCAAGGCATCGAATCAGATGTCTTTTTTTGATTCGAGAACAGAAAAAACGGGAAAATCTTGGACATGACTTTGAATTCAAGGAAAGAAGGAATGAAGATGATTCATGTCGAGAACTTGACGAAGACGTACGATGGGAAGGATGTTGTCAAAGGTATCTCGTTCGACGTTCAGGCAGGGGAGATTTTTGCCTTTCTTGGACCGAACGGGGCCGGGAAATCGACGACTGTCCAGATGCTGACGACGTTGATTCCGATTTCCGGAGGTCGGGCGACGATTCAGGAATTTGATGTCGTCAAACAAGAAAAACAGGTCCGATTGCAGATTGGGGTCGCCTTGCAAGATACCGGCATCGATGAAGATTTGACCGGGCTTGAATTACTCGTCTTACAGGGAAAATTATTTGGATTAAGTCAGACGGAAGCAAAAAAACGGGCAGAGGAATTGTTGCAGCTCGTCGGACTCGATCAAGACGGTCAGCGTCGATCAGGTACTTACTCCGGCGGGATGAAACGTCGGCTTGACCTGGCTTTGACGCTCGTCCATCAACCGACCGTTTTGTTTCTCGATGAACCAACAACAGGACTCGACCCGGCGAGTCGTCTGCAAATCTGGAACGAGGTCCGGCGACTAAATGAAGAGTTCGGAACGACGATCTTTTTGACGACTCAGTACTTGGAAGAAGCCGATCAGCTAGCCGACCGGATCGCGATCATCAATGAAGGGCAACTGATTGCGGAAGGGACGGCAGCTGAGCTAAAGGCAGCAAACGGGGAAGAGCGGATCGAATTGACGCTAGCTGAAAAAGAGAACGAACGGATCGTCTTAGAGACGTTTGCCGGTCGTCAGGAAAAAGATCGCCTCGTCATTCCTTCGCGGGGAACGGAGACATTGCGCGCGGTCGTCCGTTTTCTTGATGAACGAAAAATGGTCGCTACGTCACTGGTCGTCAAACAACCGTCGCTTGATGATGTCTTCATTCGTTTGACGGGACAAGCTTATAAGGAGGAATCGTGACATGATACGGGAAACTTGGTTTTTGATGCGTCGGAGTCTCCTCGTCACGTTACGTAATCCGTTTTCCTTCATTCCGAACTTGATCATCAGTGTCTTCTTCCTGCTCGTCTACACGAGTGGTTTGTCTGGAATCTCGAATTTACCGCAGTTCGACGGCGTCGATTATTTGAACTTCATTTTGCCTGTTTCGATCGTCTCGGGTGCTGTCGGCGGAGCAGGGGGAGCGGGGCAAGCACTCGTCAAGGACATCGAGAGTGGTTATTTCGCTCGACTCTTATTGACACCGGTCTCCCGGACCGCAATCGTCCTCGGACCGATGCTTGCCGGGATGCTGCAATTATTCGTTCAAACATTACTCATCTTCGGAATGGCATTCTTGCTTGGTCTATCGATTCCAGTCGGTGTCAGTGGCTTTTTCTTGACGATCTTACTCGCGCTTGGCTTCGGTCTCGCCTTTGCCGGTTATTCGGTCGGTGTCGCTTTGAAGACACGGAACGCGCAAGCCGCGCAAGCCGGAACACTCTTATTCTTCCCGCTGATTTTCCTGTCGACGACATTCGTGCCGAAAGACTTGATTGAAGCCGAATGGCTCAAGATTGCCGCGACGATCAATCCGACGACCTATATCATGGAAGGCATGCGTAGTGTACTGACTCGTCCGGAAATTGAATGGTCGGTCTACTGGCAAGGTTTGATCGTCGCTGCTGTTCTCAGTATTGCGATGGTGATTTTTGCTGCGTTGAACGCACGTGGGGCATTGAAAAAGTAAAAAATGGACCCGTTTTTAAGCGGGTCCATTTTATGCGGCTATCTAGTTGACTGCCTTATTTCAAATCGCGTTTTTCTTCCTCTTCTTTCGACGATTTACTTTTTGCGTCGAACTCAGAACGTGTCATGACATCTTCGACATGCATGTTGATTTCGATGACATCGAGTCCTGTCATATCATGGACTGATTTTTTGATTTTCGTTACAGCATCTTGGAAGATCGACGGGATGTTTTTGCCGTACTCGACGATGACTTTTAAGTCGAGTGCGACTTGTCGTTCGCCGACTTCCGCGTCAATGCCTTTTGTGATATCTTCCGTGCTCCGGAAACGATCTGTCAATCCACTCATGAAGCCACCGCTCATTGAGAGGATGCCTTTGACATCATTTGATGCGATACCGGCGATTTTTTTAATGACTTGATCTTCGAATGTGAGTTTGTTTTCGCGTACTACTTCGTTTTCGTTTTGTTTAGTGTTGATTTCGTTAGCCATGAGAAATCTCTCCTTTTAGTGTAAGTTGAATGATTTTTTATTTTCTGTATGCTCAATCCCGTTGAAAGAATTGAATCCATCCCTCGACATCTAGCGCATTGTCCCGCCACTGACCAATCAAGTAACCGATTGTTGCGAATACGATGATCAACAACGTCGGTCCAAAACCGATCGTCAAGAACAAGGTGGCGAGGATCAGTCCGACTAGCCCGCCGAGTAGACGGTAGCGATACGGACGAAGTGCTTCGCTCGTTTTCATGATCTTCCTCCTCTCGTATCTTAGACGACGCGTTCAGACGTTTTCGTCTTCGTGTCACTAATCCGGACGCGTGTTTTTGTGACAGGTAGTTCGAGCAATGATTCGACCGCATTCTTGGCGCGTTCTTGAATGTCTTTTCCGATTGTCGGCAAGCCTTCTTGACCGAAGACGGAACAGTCGACTTCAAGCGCGACGGTTTCTTTTTTCGAGTGAATGTCTGCGTTGACGCGTGGCGAACGTACGCCGTTGATACCGCGAATCGACTCGAGTGCCGTTCGTTCGATCGTTTGCTTAGAGATCGTGATATTCCCGTCACCCGTTTGAATCAGGAGACGTTGTCCTTTTGAACGACTGAGTAGTCCAGTGAATAATAGAATGACAAATACGAATGCTAGGAAGCCACCAAGTGATAAAATCGTGTAGCTATACCATTGTTGATCTTGCCACTGTTCAATCAAAGGACTGAGTCGTGGAACATCATAGACGCCAAGTACAAGAAGACCGACGCTGACTAAACCGAGAATGCCGATCAGAACGAGTAGGAAACGATTGAATCCGTTCATATTACATCTCTCCTTTCTGCCGTTAAATTGTTTTAACGTGATTGTTCTACACATGAAATATTATGTGTATGGTGAGAACATTCCCGCTCAAACGAACTCGAAACATGAAAATGCACTTAGAATGAAAAGACTATTTATTCTGAAAATTTATCTATTTATTAGAAAAATAGTAGATGAAATACGGCTTTACGCATTGAAATCAAGAATGTTACGACGTCTTAAGGGTTTAAGCGTTCGCGAAAAATATCTATCATGAATATTATTCAATGTCAATATAGAAAATCATCTCCATCAAAAAACTCCTCTCATGCGGTCATGAGAGGAGAGACAGACGTTTATTTTTCGATTTTCGGTACTTTTACGATGTAATAGACCGTACTTAAGATCAAGAAAGCGACTCCGATTAAGATCGAGACGCGTGTCTCATCGTTGAACAACATCCCGACGAGCACTGTCAACAGCGCGACGATCGACAGATAGTTCGTCACCGGCGCACCGGGCATCTTGAACGGATGTGAGGCTGTCCGTTCACTTTCGAGTTTACGATACCGGATATGACTGATTAAAATCGCGAACCACGGTACCATCCCTGGTAGTACCGAAGCACTGTAGACATACACGAAGATGTTCGTATCCTTTCCGAGAACAAGTGGCAAGGTGATGTCAAGAATGACACCGAAGAAAATCCCAATTGAAATCGCGAAGACCGTGTAGAATGGAATGCCGCGTTTGTTGACCTTTAAGAAGAAGGACGGCACTTGTCCTTTTTCAGCCAATGCATAGATCATCCGGCTTGCGCTGAAGATCCCGGAGTTACAACCGGATAAAGCGGCCGTGATGACGACGAAGTTGATGATACCGGCAGCAATCGTGACACCGACCTTGGCGAATGTCGCAACGAACGGACTGCCGAGATCCGACAACTCATTCCATGGATACACCGTAACGATGATGAAGATGGATCCGACGTAGAAAATCAAAATTCGCCAGACGACACCATTGATCGCCTTCGTGATGTTCTTCTCTGGATCTTTCGTTTCTCCAGCTGTCACGCCGATCAACTCAACACCGATGTAAGAGGCGAAGACGATCGAGAGCGCAAAGAAGAAGCCGGTGAAACCATTCGTGAAGAATCCACCGTTTGCCCAAAGATTCGAGAAGCCGACCGGGTTTCCGTCATTCCCTAGACCAAAGAAGATGATTCCGAATCCGGCGACGATCATCAGAAGAATCGTTATTACCTTGATTGAGGCGAACCAGAACTCGAGTTCACCGAACATCTTGACGGAAGCGAGGTTCGCGAGCGTCAAGAGAATGATGACGACGACGCCTGGAATCCAAGTCGGTAGCTCCGGCCACCAGAAGCGTAAATAGGTTCCGACAGCGATGACTTCACTCATCCCGACGACGACCCAGTTGAAGATATTACTGCTTGCTGTCAAGAAACCAGCTGCTGGATGGATATAGTCGTTTGCGAACTTTGCGTACGAACCACTGTGAGGATGGGTGTAGACCATCTCACCAAGTGCCCGCATGATGAAAAAGATAAAGACTCCTGCTAGCATGTACGCGAGTAAGACGGATGGTCCCGTCCAAGCAATCGTACTCGATGCTCCAAGGAAAAGACCGACCCCGATCGTTCCTCCGAGTGCAATCATTTGTACCTGTCGTGCTGTTAAATCTCGTTTCAAATTCGAACTCATCATTTCCCCCAAAAAAATTCTGTGACGTCATAATGTTCAGACAACTTGTCCAAATAACTATAACGCTGAGTATACTATCCTCAGATAGAACTCGCTAGTCTTTTTGAAAATTTGGGTTAAAGGTTTTCAAAAGTAAAAAGATTATGAAACAACTGTGTAATGGCTTTCATTTGCCTGCTAAGAGAGAGACAAGTCGCTGACCGAGTTTCCCGAAATATAGGTGTTCCGAGGTCGCTAGTACGATCAAGTCATTACGCATTGTAAGGTCACCTGACAGGGTATTTCCCTGTTCTGTCATGAATCGAATCGAACGAACACTTTCAAAGAGCGTACCTTTCCGTTCGAGTAAATGTGCTTCATCAGAATTTGCGGCAAGCAGAAAATCGTCGTACCGAGCAAACTGAGAAAAGGCGATCGTAGGTGCCTCACAGACGAGATCTTCCTCTTGATCGATACGAATGAAACGGTAATCAGAGTAGTAGAAGAACCAGATTTCTTTTGATGAACAGACGTTTAAGGCGTAACAATCATCAATCGGGTATTGACGGTTTTTATATTTTACTTCGCCCGTATCGTCAAAAGCGACGAGACCAAAGGCACCATTTGAACTGGTTACGGCGTCAGCATAGACACCTTCGTCAAAATAACTGACCCAAATCCACCCTCGTTCATCGATTTGCATGTTTTGAATCCCATCATCTAAACAAAATTGATTGACTAGATTTCCCTGAACATCATAAATAAAGGCATTCGGCAACCACGTTCCGTCTACGTCATCATCGCAACGGGAAGCGACGAGTAACAAACGTCCATCCGGAAATCGATCGACGAGCGAAAAATCAATTTCGCTTTTTTTAACGATCGTCGTCTTACGCCAATCATCCTTCAATTGATGAATGGAAAGGACGTGTTCATTGCGTGCTTCGTCGAGGGTTTCTTCGACGATTAAAATATGTCCGTCGACGGTGATCCCGGTCGCGACAGGATGACCCGCCCGATAGGATGCAGTCAAACGACGGAGTGGAAAATGGGCAAGTGGGGATGTGAGCATGGCAGGACCTCCTGTTTGTTTAAAAAAACAGTCCGTCGTCAGACAGACTGCTAGTAGTTCAAACCGTTCGTTGACGGCGTTTGTAGATGACATAGAAGATGATCAAGACGACGGCAGCGATTAGGACACCGTTCGTGTACGGTGCAGCCACTTCCTTGATCGAGCGCCAGTTCGTTCCGAGCGTTTCACCAAGATACAGGAACAAGATTGACCACGGAATGATCGCAAGCACCGTATAAAGAGAAAACTTCGTTTGATCCATCTTGGCAAGACCTGCCGGAATCGAGATGGCATGACGGACGACCGGGATGAAACGGGCTCCAAAGATGACACCTTGTCCGTACTTTAAGAACCAACGCTCGGCTAAATCCAAGTGATGCTCTGAGATCAAAACATACTTCCCGTATTTCAGGATAAGGGGACGACCGCCGTAGCGAGCGAACCAATATAAGAATAATTGCGAGAATAATCCACCGATGACGGCAGCGACGATAGCGAGCGGCCAGCCGATCGTTCCTTGGGAAATCATGAATCCACCGTAAGAGAGGACGATTTCACTCGGTATGATTTCAATCATCAACCCGAGGGCGATGCCGAAATATCCGAGATCGGCAAGCGAAAGTAAAATCTGGTTGACGACTTGAGATAACACGTTAGACAACTCCTTTGTATCAGTTCATTCCTTTATTTTAGAGAACCGAGGACGAAATGAAAAGGAAAAAAACGGAGACAATTCAAAAGACGGATTCGCGATGACAGCGAATCCGTCTTGTTTTTATAATACGACCGCAGCGATCGTACCGAAGATGAGTAATGGAATGTTGTAGTGCAGGAACGTCGGAATGACCGTTTCTCGCATGTGATCGTGCTGACCATCAGCATTCAAACCACTCGTTGGTCCGAGTGTCGAGTCAGACGCCGGGCTACCCGCGTCACCGAGAGCACCGGATGTACCGATGATGGCAATCGTCGCTTCTAAGCTGAATCCGTACTGGATACAAAGTGGAACGAAGATGGCAGCGATGATCGGAACCGTCGAGAAACTGGAGCCGATACCCATCGTGACGAGAAGACCAATCAAGAGCATGACGAAGGCGGCAACGAGTTGCGAATCGCCCATCAACGCTTTCGAGTTCTCGACGAGAGGCTCGATATCGCCCGTCTTACGCAAGACGTTTGAGAATCCGTTCGCTGAAATCATGACGAAACCGATGAATGACATCATGCGCATACCGCGTGTAATGACGTCGTCGGCTTCACTGAAGCGAACAAGACGAAGCAACAAGAAGAGGATCAACCCCGTCGTCGCAGCGAGAATCATTGATCCGGTCTGTAGTTGTACGATCAAGGTCGCAATGACGACGACTCCACTTAAGACAAGCTTCGTTTTCGTGATGACCGGAATTTCATAATCGTCTGGAGCGATGTCGCGAATCTCATACGTCCGCTCTTTCCGGTAGGTGTACAAACCGATCAAGAGACCAACGACCATTCCGAGTGCTGGAATCGCCATCGCTTCGATGACGGAAGCTCCAGCAGTATCGAGACCATTTGCCTTCAGGTTCTTCAGCAAAATCTGATTGAGGTAAATGTCTCCGAATCCAACCGGTAAGAACATGTACGGTGTCACAAGACCGAACGTCATGATGATCGCTATCCGGCGTCGATCGATCTTAAGCTGAGAAAAGAGACCAAGCAACGGCGGAATGATGATTGGAATGAATGCGATGTGGATCGGCAACACGTTTTGTGAACTGATCGCAAGCAAGAGAATCGCGAACAAGATGAATCCTTTTAATTTTTTGACGGAAGCGGCACTTGCGTTACCACGCGAACGCGCAATCAAAGAGTTAGCAAGTGCATCCGGTAAACCTGTTTTCGAGAGGGCGACGGCAAATGCACCGAGCATCGCGTAGCTAAGGGCGATTTCTGCTCCGTCACCAAGACCACCGGAGAATGCTTTTGTCGTCGCAGTCAGGTCAAGACCACCGACGAGACCACCAGCAAACGAACTGATGACCATCGCGAGCACGATGTGGACGCGGAAGATCGCTAAAATAAATAGTAAAAAGACGGCAAACAATACGGCGTTTATCATTCAGTAAAACCACACTTTCTTTTGTTATCACTGTACTATACTAAAGTATCTTACAGCCATGTTGGAATGCTGTCAAGAGTAAAAGTCTGACCTCGTAATCGAAAGATGAATGATACGCTTTTTAGCTCTCCACAAGAAGTTACATTCTGTTATACCCCGAAGCATGAAGTGAGAAGCGTTTTGATCAATGAAAATGACTCATACGAAAAACGTGCCATCCTTCTCCGTTACGAGAAAATATGGCACGTTATTTTTAAATTAAGACGGAGTAGAATATCCGAATCTATTTGCGTTTCTTCTATAGAGAGTGATCAGCAATCGACGACGTCGAGCTTACCGGTACCCGGATCGATGACGAGTCCGTGGACGTTCGTTCCTGGCGGTAGTAATGGATGGTTCTTCACGAGGCTGACCGAGTGAGCGACGCTCTCTTGAACTGACGTGAAGCCACGCAACCATTGATTCAAATCAACACCTGATACTTCAAGCGTGTGAAGAATCTGTTGGTCGATTCCCCGATCCTTCATCTCGTTGATCATGTGGTTAGGATCAATCGTGCTCATGCCGCAGTCGTGGTGACCGATGACAACGACTTCTTCAGCGCCAAGGGCATACAATGCGACGAGAATCGAGCGCATGACGGAACCGAATGGGTGCGAGAGGATAGCACCTGCATTTTTGATGATCTTCGCATCCCCGTTCTTAAGACCAAGTGCGTGTGGGAGGAGCTCCGTCAATCGGGCATCCATACACGTCAGGATGACGACCTTTTTATCCGGGAACTTATCCGAGACGAACTGCTCATACTGTTTTTCGGCGACGAATCGCTCGTTGAAGGCTAGCATTTCCTGTACAACTGACATTCAAGTGTCCTCCTTTAGTGGTAGCTCTTAATATGTACCCCATATCAGAATACAAGATGATGAAACGGCTATCAAGTCACGAAAATGCGAGGTGTGACAAATCGCACACATCTATGTACATGAAGCAAATTGATGAAAAAGAGGAATTCACAACAGTTGTAAACGCTATCAAAGGTGTGATGGAATTCACAGGATGGTCATGCACAAAACAGGAAAAAGGGGTTATGATTGATTTGTGAAGGAAAGCACAAACTATTGAAAAACAGCTTGGCATTCCTGACATAATGGTTAGCAAATCAAACTCAGATTCGTTCCACGACAGGGAGGAAACCACTCATGGCTGTGAAAGAAAAAACAAAATCGACGGCAACGCCGGTTGAACAAGCAGTTGGACAAATCGTTGAAAAAGGGCAACGCGCATTACAAGAATTACTGACATTCGATCAAGAAAAAATCGATACGATCGTTCGGGATATGGCACTTGCCGGACTTGAACGGCACGTCGAACTCGCTCGTCTCGCGGCAGAAGAGACGGGACGCGGTGTCTTTGAAGATAAGATGATTAAAAACATGTTTGCGACAGAATACATCTACAACAGTCTACGTCATGAAAAAACGGTCGGGATTTTAGAAGAAGATGTCCAAAACGGCATCACATATATCGCTGAACCGGTCGGTGTCGTCTGTGGTGTCACACCGGTCACGAACCCGACATCAACGACGATGTTCAAAGCATTGATTGCGATCAAGACGCGCAACCCGATCGTCTTCGCGTTCCACCCATCGGCACAACGTTGTTCCGTTGAAGCAGCGAAAACACTCCGCGACGCAGCCATCAAAGCAGGGGCACCGAAAGACTGTATTCAATGGGTCGAAGAACCATCACTTGAAGCAACGAAAGTCTTGATGAACCATGAAAAAATCGCCATGGTCCTTGCGACAGGTGGAGCAGGAATGGTCAAATCGGCGTATTCAACAGGTAAACCTGCACTTGGTGTTGGACCAGGGAACGTTCCGTGTTACATCGAACAGTCTGCGAAAGTCAAACGGGCAGTCAGCGATCTTGTTCTTTCAAAAACGTTTGATAACGGGATGATTTGTGCGTCTGAGCAAGCCGTCATCGTCGACCAAGAGATTTATGCGACGGTTCGTGCGGAAATGGAAGCACTCGGTTGTTACTTCTGTACACCGGCAGAAAAACAACGCCTCGAATCACTCGTCATCAAAACCGATACATGTGCCGTCAACGCGGACATCGTCGGGAAACCTGCGACTTGGATTGCAGAAAAAGCTGGCATCGATGTTCCGGAAACAACAGTCATGCTCGTCGCAGAACTCGAGCACGTCGGAGTGGCAGAACCATTGTCTCATGAAAAACTCAGTCCCGTCCTCGGTGCGTACCGCGTCGCATCAACTGAAGAAGCGTTCACGATTTCCGAACAGATGCTTGAAATCGGTGGCCTCGGTCATACAGCTGTCATTCATACGACGAACGATGACTTGATGACAGCGTTCGGACTCCGCATGAAAGCCTGCCGGATCCTCGTCAATAGCCCATCTGCTCATGGCGGAATCGGTGATTTGTACAACGAGTTGACACCATCTCTGACACTCGGTTGCGGATCATACGGGAAAAACTCTGTATCTGAAAACGTGACAGCGAAACACTTACTCAACGTCAAAAAGGTGGCGAGACGACGCGTGAACATGCAATGGTTCAAGGTCCCTGAAAAAATCTACTTCGAAAAGAACTCCGTTCAGTACTTGCGGTCGATGACTGACATCTCACGTGTCATGATTGTCACTGATCCAACGATGGTACAGTTCGGGTATGCCGATAAAGTAATTCAAAACTTACCACAGTCCGTCAGTTACCGGATCTTCGACCAAGTCGAACCAGATCCATCGGTGACGACTGTTCAGACAGGTGCTCAAGCGATGCGTGATTTCAAGCCTGACTTGATTATCGCCCTCGGTGGTGGTTCAGCGATGGATGCTGCAAAAGGAATGTGGCTCTTCTACGAACAACCGAACGAAACGTTCTCGAACTTACGTCAAAAATTCCTCGATATTCGCAAACGGGCGTATCAATTCCCGACACTTGGTCGTCAAGCGAAGTTCGTCGCGATTCCGACGACTTCTGGTACAGGTTCAGAAGTGACACCGTTCACCGTCATCACGGATAAAGAGAAAAACGTCAAATACCCGATTGCTGACTATGCATTGACACCAGACGTCGCAATCGTTGATCCAGAATTCGTCATGACCGTCCCGGCTTCGATCACTGCTGATACCGGAATGGATGTCTTGACGCATGCGACAGAAGCATACGTCTCGGTGCTTGCGAACGACTACACGGATGGACTAGCACTCAAAGCAATCAAGATGATCTTCGACTACTTGCCACGAGCATATGCTAACGGATCAGACGCCGAAGCACGCGAAAAAGTGCACAATGCGTCAACGATGGCAGGGATGGCATTCGCGAACGCCTTCCTCGGCATCAACCACTCGATTGCACACAAAATCGGTGGCGAATTCCACACACCACACGGACGGACGAACGCGATCCTGATGCCACACGTCATTCGCTATAACGCGTCACGTCCAACGAAACTAGCAGCATTCCCGAAATACGCATCATTCGTCGCGGATGAGCGGTATGCCGACATCGCACGCTACCTCGGTCTTCCGGCAGCAACGACGGAACAAGGGGTCGAATCCCTTATCCAAGCCGTTGCTGATCTTGGACAACGTCTCAACATCAAAATGTCATTCAAGGCGCAAGGCATTCAAAAAGCAGACTTCGAGGCAAAACTCGATAAGATGGCAGTCGATGCCTTCGAGGATCAATGTACGACGGCGAATCCGAAGATGCCGCTTGTCGCTGAGTTACGGACGATCATGGAACAAGCATACGAAGGCATCTAATAGAGAAAAAATACCATGGCACCTGATCGTTCAACCGGCTTCTCACTGTGAGAAGCCGGTTTTTATTTTGGAAATCAGTGGAGACAGTCAGAGAAAAGGTGGGATATAATGGCTGTTGAATGAATTTGATGTTTTTGGTTTCGCTGTAGCAGGAATATTCAAACATCAGACATAAAAAGGAGGAAATGGGATGGAGTCAAGGCAAGAAAGGAAACAACGACGGTTTTCCGTCTGGGATGTCCTGTTTGGCGTCCTTATCGGTCTCATCTTTTTCGGTGTCATCTATGGTGTGATGGCATTTTTGACTTCACAAATCACTTCATCCTCAGACTATCAGGATCTCGTGACGCAGATGCAACAGGCGGATGTCTCCTGGAAAGATGCAGACATCACGGTGTCATTGATGCTACTGTTCGTCGGTGGGCTGTCGATCACGATGCCGAGTGCGGTCCGGGAAGGGATTATCAATCAGGTACTCGACGCGAGTTCTGCCGGTGATGTCTTATCGTTGTTTGGAATTGACTTAAAGCAAGTTCTTGCACCACTTACGTTCGATGTCTCTTACGGCACGTTACTTTATTCTGTCTTTGGCATCGGTTTAATCGTCCTGTTATTTTTAGTATTAAGGATTAAGGCAAGTCGTCTTGGGTGGACGATTCGATCGGTTAGTTTCTTCTTAACCGTCGGGATCATCTGGTTCGTCCTTGCCGGACGCGGAAACGACGTGCCATTCCTCTCGTTACAAGACGGCTATGCGATGAGTGGCATCTTACCGCTTCTCGTCGTCAGTTTGCTTGGTTGGATGGCGTTCTTCCCGCAAAAGTTATCCGGTCTGACAGCTGCTGGACGTGCCAGCTTACTGATTTTGATGCTCGCAAGTACGCTTCAACTCGTCTTTACGGTACAGGACGAAGCGGAATATGACGGCGATTCTTCACTACGGACGGCATTGACCGTCGCGAGTCTGAACGCCGGAAGTGGCGGGATGTACGACTGGATCCACGGCGGTCAAGTCGTGTATCAAGCAGACGTCCTTGGAGCGAATGCGGAAATCCCCGTCTCGATGTTGAACGGGGAGACCTCAACGGATCAGCTCAATGACTCGATCCAAAAAGTCGTCGATGGGATCGACACGGACCGGGTGACAGAACAATTGTTGACGTTACTCGGTGGAGAACGTCCGGATTTGTCAGCAACACAATTGAAGCTCGATCCTGTTGATTACGGCGTCGCGCGGCAGACGATCCAAGTGATTGATGCGGAATCGGCAGGAGCGACGCCACCGAATGTCTCCAGTGAGAGTGCGTATTGGGTGTTGTTGCTCGTAACGTTTGCGATCTACTTCGTCTGTAGTATCCGAAGCTTCAAATCGATCATCGATCCGTTCGTCTTTGCGATCGCGATCGGTGTCATCAGCTTCATCGTCAGTCAAGCTTCGTACGTTCAGTTCGCAATGAAATGGCGCAGTGAAGTCTTATTCGAGTTCGCTCAACAGACGGCAGGCTGGACGGTACTATATGCTGCAGGTCTTGCGTTACTTGGTGGAATTCTTGGTTATGTCGTCCGACGGAAACCAGACAAAGCGGTGTAAGGGACGTGGAGTGATGAAGCTCCTCCACTAGGAGAGATACCCTGAATGGGGACGACGAACGTTACTGTCATCCTCGCTTTCCACAGACGAGAGGTAAGTCGCGTATCCTAAACTACGACCGGGTCTTACCTGACCCTGACTTAAGCGAAAACCATGCTTTTTTTTCCTGTAGGAGTCGAGAAGGAACAGTTACGTTCTACATCAAGCATAAACGATACGTTTTCAGGTTCATGACCTGAAATGTATCGTTTTTTTACGTGGTTTATCTCATTTGCACCATCTCCTTTTTTTACCATGTAAACTTGGTTTGTAAAGGGAAAATCAACAATGTTAAGCCAGTATTTGGAATTAGTTAAGTAGGTTAAATAAGACGGATGTCCGACCTATTTGAAAGGACTATTAGCTATAATCGAACCATGCTAAATTAATGAAGCAGTCAAAACATCCTGGGGGGAAATCCATATGAAAAAAGCAACGAAACTCGTCATCGCGTCGACACTGATCGCACCGATGCTCGTACCAGTCGTTCAAGTCAAGACACTTGCTGCCGACAACAGTGTCGTCAAGTTACGCTTCTTAGAAACAACGGATTTACATACGAACTCAATGAACTACGATTACTTCAAGGATGCGCAGGACGAAACGATTGGTCTCGTCAAAGCGGCTACAGTCATCAAAAAGCAACAAGCTGAAGTGGGCGTTACGAATAGCTTCTTGTTCGATAACGGAGATACACTTCAAGGAACGCCATTCGGTGATTACGTCAAGAATCAGTATGACAAAGGAAACAAAGGCAAACATCCGATGTATGAATTGATGGAATACCTCGGTTATGATGCGGTCACGCTCGGAAACCATGAATTCAACTTCGGTCTTGATTTCCTCAAGTCAGCGATGAGTGCTTCGAGCGGTTCAATCAAGTTCGTCAACTCGAACGTATTGGATGCAGTCACGAAAAAGCCGATCGTCGCGGACTACAACAAAGATGGAAAAGACTATCAAATCATCGAACGTCAAGTCAAGGACCAGAACGGTGACATGAAAACAGTCAAGGTGGGTGTGTTCGGAGTCGTCACGCCACAAATCATGGCATGGGATGCGGGGAACTTGACGGGGAAAGTCACGGCTGAAGATATCATCCCGACTGCTAAAGCAACAGCGAAAAAATTAAAAGATGCTGGCGCAGACGTCGTCGTTGCACTCGCACACACAGGTATCGGGGATACGACGGATCAAAAAGATGGCGATGAGAACGTCGGCTACGCGTTGACGAAAGTCGCAGACATCGATGTCTTGATGACAGGTCATCAGCACGGGAAGTTCCCAGCAGCCGATTCAGCGTTCAACAAGCTGCCGAACGTTGACGCGACGAACGGTCTAATCAATGGCAAACCGGTCGTCATGGCAAACACACAAGGGAAAAACGTCGGAGTCATCGATCTTCAGTTGAAGCAAGTCGACGGGAAATGGGTCGTTGATACGTCTGGTGCGAAACTAGCGGACGTGACGAAAGACACGACAGCAGATGCCGGTGCTGTCAAGTTGATCGAAAAAGCACATGAAGGAACGCTCGCTTACATTCGTCAAGAAGTCGGGACGATCAATGATGATATCCAGAGCTTCTTCGCTCTCGCGCAAGACGATGATTCAGTTCAGTTCGTAACGAATGCTCAGAAATGGTATGTCGAGAAACAACTCAAAGAAAATGCCGATCTTGCGAAATATAAAGATCTCCCGTTGTTGTCTGCTGGTGCACCATTCAAGACAGGTGGTCGTAACCAGGTCAACGCATCCGATTACACCTTGATCAAAAAAGGACCAATCGCACTCAAGAACGTCGCCGATCTCTATGTTTATCCGAATACACTCGAAGTCGTCAAAGTAACAGGGGCTGACGTCAAAGACTGGCTCGAAATGTCAGCTGGTCAGTTCAACCAAGTCGGCGGTGAGCAAACGAACTTGTTGAACAAAGAATTCCGCAGCTATAACTTTGATATCCTCGATGGATTGACGTATGAAATCGACATCACGAAACCAGCGAAGTTTGACTATAATGGTGTCGTTGTCAATAAAGACGCAAATCGCGTCCAAAATATCAAGTATCAAGGTAAAGCGATCGCAGACGATCAAGAATTCCTTGTTGCGACGAACAACTACCGCGCAGGCAGTGCGACGTTCCCAGGTCTTGGTGGCGGAAAGAATATCGTCTACAAATCAGCCTACGAAACACGTAATGTCATCTCGGACTTCATCAAAGCGAAACAACCGGTTGACTATAAAGCCGATGACAACTGGTCACTCGTCGCAAGTAAGCCGACGACGGTCAGCTTTGATTCAGCGGCTGCAGCTGCACCGTACGTCAAGCGGTATGAAGGCATCACGAACACAGGTGAAACACGTCCAGGTGAGACAGGTACGTTCCTTAAATTCAATATGAACGTTCCGATGAAAGACTTCACGGTCTCGGCAAAAGCAGTTAAACCGGGTGCAAAAGTCGTTACTGGTCAAGCCGTTCCAGGTGCGAAAGTCACAGTTAAACTTGGCGATAAAGTCCTTGGAACAGCAACAGCAAACGAAGCGGGTCAATACGAAGTCGGAACACGACCGCTCAAATTGCGTGACAAGTTGACGATCGTCTCTGAACTCAGCTTCATGAAGACAGAAACGAACGTCACAGTCGGAACAGGTGTCGTTGCGACACCAGCGATCGATAAAAAGTCAGCAGTCTACGGTTCAACGGTCCTCCGCGGTAAAGCAACGGAAGGTCTTGACGTGACGCTCTATAAAGGATCAACGAAGATCGCGAAAGCGAAAACGACGGCAAGTGGTTTCAAGATTGCGGTCAAGAACGGTCTAACGACAGGTACGTACACGGTCAAGTCGACAGACATCTCGAATAAGATCAAGAAAAAAGCGTCGTTCACGATCAAGAACACGTATCCAGTCAAAAAATGGTCAGGCAAAAAGACGTTGACAGGTAAAGTCGAAAAACGACAAATCGTCCGCCTCTACCAAAAAACAGAAGCTGGTTATCAATTGATCGCTCAAGACGTGGCGGATCAGCACGGGAACTATGTCTTGAAGATGCGTAAGGCATTGACGAACGGCTCGTACAAACTCAACATCTATACAGCGAAAGATCATCTCGATCAGTCACGCTACTTCATCACGAAGTAATATCTCACACGGATGTCTGCATATGCAGGCATCCGTTTCTATTTGGCTAGATATGTGCGTTGTGAGAGTAGAAATCGTTTAATACGTTCGTAGATGGTTGCTTGCTCGACCGTCAATTGATCCGTCGCTTGCGACATATAGAGGCGTGACGTAATGGTAAACACATCGTCTGTGATGAAGGGAAGTCCCATCTCGCGACAGACGGAGACGGGAACGAAGCTGAAATACCGTTGCTGGCGTAAGGCGAGTTGCAGCGAGACGTCATCAATATAGTGCGTGGTATCGGCATAAATGTTCAGTTCCGCCATCTTCAATTGGATGAAGCGGTTGTAATCCTTATTGTGAGAGGGAAACAAAAAGGCAGTTTCGGTTTCATCCGCATAGAGCGCCGTAATCGCTTCTTTCTCTGAATAGGAAGCAGGATAGGTGATGACGATATCTTCCTCCACGATCGGTTCGCTCGTAATGAGCGGGTGCTTGAGTTCCATAAAGCTAATCGAGAAATGGAATTCTTGATGAAGCAGACCGCTTAAAATGTCGCGATTTGAGAGGATGTCCGAGTTGAACAAAGGTGCCGTCTGCGGTAGGAGAAATTCCCGTAGAATCAATTGGATGAAGCGACCATGCGAACTGACAAGACTGAGTGTCGTTTCAGAAGAGGCATCATTTCGTATCATTCTTTCCTGGACCCGTGTCAGCTCGTGTTCGATTTTTTCGACTGATTGCAACAGAAGTCGTCCATTGTCGGTCAAGCTGATTGTTCTGCCTTTTCGATGAAACAACGTCGTGTTCAATTCACGTTCTAGTTTTTTGATCGTCGCACTGAGGGCGGGTTGGCTGATGAATAATCGTTCGGCAGCACGCGTCACGTTCAATTCCTCCGCGACGTGACGAAAATAATTCAAATGTAAGAGTTCCATGATATCCTCCTAACATAACCTATAGGTTATTAAAATATATAAATATATATATTTCTGTTTATGATGAAACCAGTATATCGTAAATACCAGAGGTGATAGATATGAAAATCGGAATTTACGGAGCAGGATCACTAGGAACCATCATGGGAGCTTATTTGAGTCAACAGTATGCGGGTGTCGATCTGATCGATACGAATCGCGCACATATCGAAGCGCTAAACACAACAGGCGCGCATGTCATTGGACCAGATTTGACGCAAGCCGTCCATGCGATGCATCCGGATGACATCACGGAGATGTACGATATCGTATTGTTGCTGACGAAACAGGTCTACAATGAACCGGTTCTGGCGAAAGTCCGGACGATCTTGAAGGAAGACGGTATTCTCGTCTCCTTGCAGAACGGTGTACCAGAAGAATTCATTCAACAACAGATTCCGCGCGAACGCATCATCGCGGGATCCGTCGAGTTCGGAGCGACGTACGTCGGACCAGGTGAGTCACGTCTGACATCGGATTACGAGCACTTCAAGACATATGCGATGCAAATCGGTGAACTGGACGGTAAGAAGACGGACCGGATCATTCACTTGAAGGAAATCCTTGATCACATCGGTGGGACGGAAATCTCTGATAATCTACCGGGAACGAAATGGTCAAAACTCGTCATCAATAGTACGTTCAGTGGGTTATCCGCTGCGTGTAACGGTACGTATGGCGACGTTCTCGATCATCCGGTCTTGCTACGGGCAGCGATCCATACGATGCAGGAAGTCGTTGAAGTCGGTCACGCCCACGGCATCACATTCGCGCCGATGAGTACGTTTGAGCCGGCAGCCTACGCAACACTAGACGATATCGATGAAAAACTGATCACCGTGCCACAATTGATGCACGGGTCGCGTGACTTAGAAGCGAGCATGTTGCAGGACCTACAAAAAGGGCAACCGACCGAAATTCGTTTCATTAATGGGATCGTCACGATGTACGGCAACACGTACGATATCAAAACGCCGTTCAACTCACTCATTCAAGAAATCGTCGAAGAAGCGCAAGCAGCGAAGACGGTTCCAGATTTTGAAACAAGTGTCGCACGCTTTGCCGCATTGTTAAACGCATAAAGGAGGGATTCAGATGAGACAGGAAGATGTAAAAAATATCGTCGCGACACCGATCAATGCACCGGTCTTTCCGGCAGTCGATATCTTCTTTCGGAATCGGGAATACTTGAACATCATCTATGAGACGGACATCGAAGCGTTACAAGCAGTCGTTCCGGAACCGCTCGATGTGCTGAGTAATCAGATCAAGTTTGAGATCATCAATATGCCGGATAGCACAGGTCTTGGGAGTTATCTCGAGTGCGGGCAAGTCATTCCGGTTCGGTATCAAGGAGAGGTCGGTGAGTTTTACCTCTCGATGTATGTCAACAATCAGCCGGCGATCGCCTCTGGTCGTGAAGTGGCTGCGTTTCCGAAGAAGTATGGTTCACCCCGGCTTTATCTCGACAATGATGTACTCGTTGGAACGCTTGACTACCATTCACTCCGTGTCGCCCAAGCGACGATGGGATACAAGTATGTTCCGATGGCGGTCGAAGAGGCACAATCGATCATCAGTGCGCCGCAGTTCATGCTCAAACAGCATCGCGGTTATCAAGGCGAGTTGATCATCTCCGAGCTGACGCGGAGTCAAATCACGGATCTTGAGATTAAAGAAGCATACCGTGGACCGGCGCGACTTCAGTTATTCGAACATGTCATGGCACCACTCGCTGACTTCCCTGTTCGGAAGATCGTCGATGCCCAGCATATCATCGCTGATCTTCGACTTGGTGGACCTGCGAAACTGTATGATTATTTAACGGATTAACGACTCTCTAACATTAACGACCTCCAAAATGGATGGTCGTTTTGTTTTACCCCAAAAACTGGCATACTGAATTGAGAGGGGGAAACGACCATGCGACAAGTCATTGTGTTACCGTATCAATCAGAATGGGCGAGTGAATATACGCGAGAAGCGGACCACTTACGGGAGGTGTTCGGAGCACGCCTTAAGCAGATCCATCATATGGGGAGTACATCAGTTCCGGGACTCGCAGCAAAGCCGATCATCGATATCTTACCCGTCGTCGATACGCTCGAGGGAATCGAGCAGTTCGACGCACAGATGGAAGCGCTCGGTTACGAAGCGAAGGGTGAGTTCGGGATGCCGGGACGCCGCTATTATCGAAAAGGCGGCGACGAACGGACGCATCACATCCATCTCTATGCGGCGGGAAATCCAGAAATCAAGCGTCATCTCGTCTTTCGGGATTATTTGCGTGCGCATCCAGAAGAAGCCACTGCTTACGGGGCATTAAAGGAACAATTAGCAACGACATATCCGCTTGATATCGAAGCCTATATCGCCGGCAAGGATGCGTTCGTCAAGGAACTCGAACACCGCGCAATCGCTTGGAAGAATGCACATGACTGACTGGGAACATGCCCTCATCCGCCATGTCGGCGTTGGTGTGAAGACATCGAAAGCGTTGTTTGAGAAGATCGAGGCGCAGGATTGGGACGCGCGACCAATCCCCGGGAAACGGACCGTCGGTGAAGTCGCTGTCCATCTCGCTGTGTTACTTGAAGCCGATTTGATGATCGCAGAAGGGGCGACGGCTGAAGCGATGCAGGCGTTTTATGCGGAACCGGTCCCGCGCGATCAGTTAAATGATCGAATCAATCGTGCGTTTTCTATCTATCAGAAGAAAGTCACGACCGGATTTACGACGCGTCCGACGTACTGGGGCGTTACCGACTCGATGAACGGCTGGGCAATCGAAGCAGCCGTGCATCTCTATCATCATCGATCCCAGTTATTTGATTACTTGAACATCCTTGGGTACGAGCTAGAGATCTCGTTATTTGAATGAATGGAAGTAGGGGTAGTGTATGGAATATATCGTTGAAACATCAGCCGGTCGTTTTGATACCCGGCTGACAGGAAATGGGAACGTCACATTCGTCCTTGATCACGGGATGATGTCGAATCGACACCAATGGGGCTGGCTACGAACTGAATTATTGAAGCGGGGGCGGGTCTTTGAATATTCACGTCTCGGGTATGGTCGATCGAGTCGTGGTAAAAACAAACGACTCTTTACGCATCAAGCGGATGAGCTCGCGGACGTCTTACGGATGCTTCGTATCGAAGGACCGTATGTCTTCATCGGGCACTCGCTCGGCGCCTATATCTCGCTCGCAAGTGGACGACTGTTTGCAGACGAGACACGCGGCATCGTCTTGCTTGATCCGTCGCATCCGGATGTCGACGCAGCATTACCGAACTGGTACGAACGAACACAAGAGGAGTGGAATCGATTCCTCTATTTCCTTAGTCACGTCCGACCGATCGCCTGGATGATTCCTGACCATCTGGGCAAAAAGATGTTCAGTGTCTTACCGGAAGCTGATCAATTACCGATGTGGCGGCATTTTGCAGCACCCGGGCATTGGCGGGGGACGCTCGATGAATGGCAATCGGTCGAAGAGAACAATCAGATGATTCTTTCGTTGCTTGAAGACGTGACACAGCCGGTCCTCGTCCTGTCCGCTTCGAACTGGGCGGGAGGTATGCCAGAAAGTTGGTTGAACCCGGCATTGACCGAACAAATCAATGCGGCTCACGCTGCGTTCGCCGACAGTTTACCGAACGGGATGTATCATGTGATTGCGGATACGAATCATTACACGATTGCCGGGTTTTCGCACGAGGCAGCGGAGCGGATCACGGATTTGATCGGGACAACATGGGATTTACCGATTCAAAGTCAGTAGTAAGGTTACGCTTTTTCGTTTCGCTCGAATTATTTTCCTGGGACGAGCATCGCGCCGCTTCACTTCGTTGCAGGGTCGCTCCTGCTTGTATTTCACTAGGAAGCGATTCCGAGCGAAAAAATGTTATTTTCTTAACTGACGGAGCTGACTTTAAAGTCAGTATCTACAAAGAATGACGCGTCACACGCCACTCCTACAGGAAAAAGCGCATTATGCGCTGTCAGAAGACAAACAAGACTCGCTTTCCTGCTTGAAGGAAGAAGGAAAACTGGCTTGTGTCTCGCCTGAGGAAAGGGCGTGAGAAGATGCGTCATTTTTTTGGAGTCAGCCCGGTCTACTCCTTGAGTCGATGCTTATCGGCTTTTTTAGGGAATAAAATAAATCGAAATCATTACGATTGACGTCAGGTGAAAAGTCGGTTACTCTATAAAACGTAACGATTACGTTTTAGGGGATGAATGATGATGCAACCGATATCGATCACCGTTTTATCTGGATATCTTGGATCCGGTAAAACGACACTATTGAACCATTTACTACATAATCGCGAAGGGCGCCGCCTCGCGATCATCGTCAACGACATGAGTGAGGTCAACATTGACGCGGCATTGATTGAGCAAGGCGGATTCTCGCGGACGGAAGAGTCGTTCGTCACGCTCTCGAACGGCTGCATTTGCTGCACGTTACGTGATGATCTTTTGCTTGAAGTCAAACGCCTCGTCGACCAAGGCGATATTGACGGTATTGTCATCGAATCGAGTGGTATCTCGGAACCGATTCCAGTCGCACAGACTTTTACGTACGAGGATCCGGACAGTGCCATCGACTTATCACAAGTCACGAAAATCAACGCGATGGTCACGGTCATCGATGGTTACCGTTTCCTGAAGGACTTCGAATCCGGTGAATCGTTGATTGAGCGGAAACAGGCAGTCGATGAGACAGACGTGCGCGAAGTCGTCGATCTACTCGTCGATCAAGTCGAGTTCGCGGACATCATCGTCTTGAACAAAGTTGATCGTCTGACACCGGAAGAACGCCATACCGTCATCGGCTATCTAAAGGCATTAAATCCAGTTGCCCGCTTGATCGAGACGACATATGGTCAAGTCGATCCGGCAGACATCTTAGACGTTGATCTATTTGATTTTGAACAAGCGGTGGCGAGTGCTGGCTGGATCCGTGAGTTGAATGCGGAAGAACATATTCCGGAAACGGAAGAGTATGGGATCAGTTCGTTCGTCTACAAGCGCGACGTGCCGTTCCACCCGGAGCGTTTGCTTGCCTTGATCGAAGACTGGCCGCAAGAAGTCGTCCGGGCGAAAGGCTTCTTGTTCCTTGCGACACGTCCCGAGATGGCATTGCTGTTCCATCAGGCAGGATATGCGTCGAACATGGAATACGCTGGTCGTTTTGCATCGGATGAGGATCGACGGACCGAACTCGTCTTGATCGGCATCGGACTAGAACAGGAGAAGCTCGAAGCGCTATTTGATGCGTGTCTCGTCCAGGAACACGAAACGGACTGGGCGTCATTGAATGATCCAATTCCTGGTCGCGAGATGTACGAAGAAACATTTTTATAAGAGGTCAATCTTTCGAGAAATCGTATCTGCGGTTTCTCTTTTTTGTTATATTTTCATAGTGAATGGGGAAAGAATACTAGTGAAGGTATGTTAATTGAAGGAGGAAAATCTGTGCGCAACCGGATTTTACAATTCGCACTCGTATTTTTAGTCGCCGGCGGCATCATTTGGGGACTATATCAACTCGGCTATTTATTTTATGTCTTAACGATTTCAGCGACGGTCGTGCCGCTTGCTGTCATCATGATTATCTTCATCGAGAACCGGACCGCAGAATCGACGATTGCTTGGTTCCTCGTCCTGATCTTCTTACCGATTCTCGGAGTCATCATCTGGTTGATGTTCGGTCGGAATCCACGGCGTCGCCGTCGGAATCGTCGTTCGCATGACGAACGGAAATTGCTCAAACAAGCGATTCGTCCAGTCCGGTCGCTTGCCGTCAGTGAGTTGCCACCGAACCATTTGAAGCTCGCGAATACGATTCGTAACTTCGGTGGTGGCGGGGTGGACGTTCATACAGCAAGTGACATCCTGACGAACGGGGAAGAGACGTTCCCGGCGATTCTTGACGCGATTCGTCAAGCACAGCATCATGTCCACATCCAGTACTACATCTATCGCAACGATGAGACAGGTAAAGCGATCCGGGAAGCATTGATCGAGCGACTCGAAGCCGGTGTGACGGTTCGATTCATGTATGACGGACTCGGAAGTTATATGCTCGGTGAAAACTTCCTGCGCCCGCTACGCGACGCGGGAGCGCATATCGCAGCCTATGACCCAATCTCAAGTCCCTTGTTCATCTTCACGGCGAACTTCCGCAATCACCGGAAAATCGTCATCGTTGATGGAAAAGTCGGCTTCACCGGTGGATTGAACGTCGGAGATGAGTACGACGGCAAGAGTAAGAAGTTCGGATTTTGGCGTGATACGCATTTGCGGCTCGAAGGACGGGCCGTCAAGGAATTACAAGCGACGTTCCTCGACGACTGGATCTATGCCCAAATCGAATCGAGTGACACATGGGAGACGTTTGCGGGGGATGAGTCGATCCACCAGTACTTCCCGAAACATGATGTGGCGTCAGATGGGGCGATTCAAATCGTCACGAGCGGACCGACATCGAAGGATCCCGCGATTCGAAATGCCTTGATTGCCGCAATCATCGCGGCACAACGTTCGATCTGGATTGCGACACCGTACTTGATTCCGGACAATGAGACGATGACGTTGCTCCGACTCGCAGCACGTGCCGGACTCGACGTCCGTATCTTGACGCCGGGTAAAGGCGACAGCTTTACGTCTTATTACGGGACTCGGTCTTACTTCGGACCACTCTTGAAGGACGGCGTCAAGATTTATACGTATAACCGTCATTTCATCCATGCGAAACTGTTTCTCGTCGACGGGAAGATCGGTGCCGTCGGAACGGCAAACATGGATATTCGCAGTTTTGTCCTCAACTATGAACTGATGGCGTTCCTGTACGATACGGAAAGTGCCGAACAGCTCGAGCGTGACTTCATTGCTGATTTCGACGTCTCGATTCAGTTATCATCGAATGATTACGTCAAACGTCCGCTCCGCTTCCGGATTTTCGAGTCACTTTCGCGCTTGATTTCACCACTATTATGACGCAACGTCCCGCATCGATTTTCAGGTGCGGGACGTTTTTTTGATTCATTCTTCCTTGAAGTGGGAACATGAACTCTTATACACTAGATGTGTAATCGGTTGCACACTACTTAGCCTGGAAGGAAGTGAAAGGGGCGGAAGTCCCGAATTCGTATGCGAACAATTGATGAATCCCATTTCTACACGCGCGACATGAAACCACAAGCACGACCAGACGCTATCATCCAAGGAGATGTCTACCGTTTCACGGTCTTGACGAGTCGGATGATCCGACTCGAATACGCGGCGGATGGACAATTCGAGGATCGACCGACCCAAACGGTCTTCAATCGTGATTTCCCGGTACCTGCTTATCGCATCGTCGAAAACGAGGAAGAATTGCAAATCATCACCGAGCACGTCCATCTGCATTATACGAAGGGACCGTTCGCTGCGAACACACTTTATATCGATGTCTTAGGGAACTTCAGTACCTATTACAGCCGTTATACGTTCGGCGGACCGCTCCGGACATTAAAAGGAACGGCACGGACGCTTGACCACGCGGACGGTGTCATTCCTCTCGAAGAAGGAATTGTCTCACGGCAAGGATACGCGGCGATCGACGATTCGAACGCCTTCGTGCTGACGGAAGACCACTTCGTCGAACCGCGACGCTCCGGTACGCATGACATCTATTACTTCGGATACGGTCACGACTACAAACAGGCACTGCGTGACTTCTACCACCTGACAGGACCGACGCCGATGTTACCGCGTCAGGTACTCGGTAACTGGTGGAGTCGCTACTGGCGTTATAGTGAGAAGGAATACAAGGATTTGATGACACGCTTCAAGACGGAAGATATTCCGTTCTCGGTCAGTGTCATCGACATGGACTGGCACGTCACCGATATTCCGGAACGATACGGGAGCGGTTGGACGGGTTATACGTGGAACCGTGATCTATTCCCGGATCCACGGGGCTTCTTGCAATGGTTGAAGGACGACGACCGGATGGTCACGCTTAACTTGCACCCGGCGGACGGGGTGCGTGGGTTTGAGGAAGCATACGAGGCGATGGCGGTCGCGATGGGCGTTGATCCCGAATCGGATGTTCGGATTCCGTTTGATTTTTCGGACCGGACGTTCATTGAGAACTACTTCACGAAGTTGCATCATCCGCATGAGGCGGATGGGGTCGACTTTTGGTGGATCGACTGGCAGCAGGGCGCGAACTCGAAGATGAAGGGGCTCGATCCGCTCTGGATGCTCAACCATTATCATGCGCTTGATATCGCCCGCGATGGTAATCGACCGTTGATCTTCTCGCGTTACGCGGGTCCCGGAAGTCATCGTTATCCGGTCGGGTTCTCGGGCGATACGATCATCTCGTGGGCATCGCTCCAATTCCAGCCGTATTTCACGGCGACGGCGTCGAACATCGGTTACGGCTGGTGGAGTCATGATATCGGGGGGCACCAGCGCGGGGAAAAAGATGACGAGTTATCGACACGTTGGCTCCAGTACGGTGTCTTTAGTCCGATCATGCGTCTGCATAGTACGATGAGCATCTTCAATGGGAAGGAACCATGGCGCTATTCGACCGATGCGGCGAACGTCATGAAGAAATATTTACGACTCCGGCATCAGCTTGTGCCGTACATCTACACGATGAATGCCCGCAATCACTTTGACGGCTTGCCCCTCGTCTCCCCAATGTATTATGAGCATCCAGAAGACGATCAAGCATACAATGTTCCGAATCAGTTTTACTTCGGAACGGAATTGATCGTTGCGCCGATGGTCACGCCGATGCATCGGAAACTGCACATGACAGCTGCGACTGCATGGTTGCCAGAAGGGGAATGGTTCGATTTCTTCAATGGGCACCGGTACCGTGGCGGCAAACAGATCCGTCTGTTCCGCTATCTCGAAGACCAAGGTGTACTCGCGAAAGCCGGTGCGATCGTCCCACTCGGTCGTCATCTCGAACATTCGAATACATTGCATAATCCGGACAATCTCGAAGTCGTCGTCTTCCCGGGAGCCTCGAACCGGTTTACGTTGTTTGAAGACGACAGCACAGGGGTCGCACACCGCGACGGCGTCAATGTTGAGACGACATTCGCGCTCGATTGGGAAGCGCGTGAACTGACGATCGCTGCACCGACTGGACATCGTGACTTGCTACCGGAAAATCGGTCGATCACATTGATTTTACGTGGAGTCCGTGAAGGATACGTCCAGCGCGACGGAGAGAGTGTCACCGGCCACTATGATCATGCGACACAGTCCCTTCGTGTCGAACTGGGTGAAGTGACCGATACGATCACATTGTCGCTTCAAGTCGAGATCTCGACGAACGAGAACAAGATGGACCGGTTGTATGCGTTCCTCGACCAAGCGGAAATCAGCTATGATTTGAAGGACCGTTTGTACCGCCTGCTGTCACAAAAGCTCGACCCGGTCAACATGATGCACCAGTTGCAAGCACTCGAACTCGAGAAGGATCTCGTCGATTGTCTGCTTGAGTTGATGTTGTCTTAAACGATTGGATAGGCATGCGAAAAAGCCAGTATTCGTCATCCATATGGACGAGGAATACTGGCTTTCTGGTTGAGGTCAGAACTCTTCGTCTATCTCTTCATCCATCCAAGATAGCAAGTCTTCTGCATCGAGATCGTCACCTTTACTGAGGATCAAGGTCGTGACGTCATCTCGTTTCTGTTCTAACAACTCCGGGTTGTTCGTCAAGACTTCCATGAGGTAATACGCATAAGAGTCGAGGAAATCAGGCTGGTCGTTTCGTTCGATCAGTGTCATGAACGCTTCGATGAGTTCTTCCTGTTCTTCATCGAGAATCATCCAGTGGGAGTATGCGAGAAGTTTTTCATTTTCGTCATCTCCACGGAGAATGTCCTTGATTTCAGGTAACGTCAGAAATACAACATCCGGCATGACGACTTCCGGAACATCGGAACTCAGCTTCGTTAACCACTCGTCATAGGTCGCCGCGACAAAATAGGTCGTTTCATCCGAAATATCGAGGCACCAGACAGTCGGCTCAGCAGCCTCCATGAAGTGGAAGTACCAAAAATAGCTCCCTTCTCCTTCCGCGAACATCATGACGTTTCCTTCGACATCCCATTCCCGGAGGACCGACAATTCGTCCAGATACCGTTCGAATGTCAATGACGTCATGGAGCGGAGTGGGAGGTGCAATCCGCTTTCTTCGTCCGACCATGTATTCTTGAACTCGACCATCACGGCCATAGCTTCTGGGGCACCACCGTTTTGTTCCCGGATTTGTTCGAGGTAACGGACGGGGAGTGAACCGTTGACGGCTTGCTCGATTCGTTGAATGTCTGTTTCTTTGACTGAAATCATCGTTTCTTCTTGTAACTCTTTATCCCAAAATGGCATCGTATGACCTTCCTTGCTATGTAGTATGTAGACCTAGATTATACGCGAAGCTGATGGAAAATGTTTCAAAAAAAGACCCTATCCGTTATGGAAGGGTCCATTGTGTCATTTACGACGCAACTTTTTCGCTTTTTGTTTCATGTCGTTATACGTGATCATCGGGCTATCGTCCATCGTCAAGCGCAGATGGTTCGGTTCACCTTTGTTCGTGATGCCAGAGCAGTACAAGATGTCGGCATATTCATTGAATAGATCCTCGTAAGCCGGTAAATGGTGCATCAGTCGACCAGGCGATCCCCAGCCACAGAGGACGACGCCATTTTTCGCTTTGACATCGGCAAGTGTCTTCGCGACGAACGCATAGTTCGTCTCATCGAAACTCGCTTGAGCGAATGGCAGATCCTCGCTGACGAGCAGGTCCGGCATCAAACTGATGATGTCATATTGTTTAACGGGATCACTGACATACTTCTTCATCAAATTGTACGCACGTTGTGTCGTCGTTCCGGAGAGAAAGGCGTCCGTCGTCCGTGGTGTGTAGATTAAAGCGGCGACGTGCGTTCCTTCTGCGATGTCGTCAAAGATATAGCTGCGTAAGTAGCGTTTCGTCTTGTCTCGATCAAACGTCGTCTGGACGCGGATCGACGATTCCTCAATCAAGAGTTCGGAAGAATCGGCTGGTGTCATGGGTGGTGCCTCCTTTTAATTGGTCAAACGTGAGCTGATGCGAAGGAAGAATGCGAGTGTCTTCTTCTTGAGGTCGAGGTCGTTCGCATCGATCGCCTCGACGTGTTGCTGGTAACGATCGTATTGGGCGAGCACGTCAGAAACATATTGTTCACTGCGATTGTATTCAAACAGTGCTGTTGCGAGCGTGTCTCGGTCGGATGTCTTCGTGACATCGTGTTGTTTCAGGTATTTCGCTGCCGTGTGGGCGCTGTCGACGAGACTCGTCGGGTCAGCTTTCCCGTCGCCGTCCGCGTCCACTCCGAGACCACCATATTTCTCGATGGCTTCCGGATCCGTCACGTCGATGCCGTCATGCTCGATGTCACCGAGCGACGTGCCACCTTTGTATCCCCAACCGACCCATGTTTTCGGCATGAATTGGAATGGACCGATAGCGCCGACGGACGATTGCATCGCTGACGAGTTGGAGAAGATCGTCTCGACGCGATGAATGGAGGCGAGCAGCTTCCAGTCGATGCCGTAACGTGCCGCGGCTTGTTCGTAGATGTCGATGTTCTCGGCAGGTACGCCATGCTGTCCATAATACGTACGATACATTTCATTTTGAACACGTTCCCGATTTTGCCAGTAGATGAAGCTACTGACGATGAGGGCGAACAGTACGAACAAGATGCTGATTCGAAAAACTTTTCGCATATTGTTCTCTCCTCTGTTTAGGATTCCACTGAATGGTATCATATTTTAGTAGGGTCTAATAGCACTTTCTGTGACGGGAGTGTGGAATCAAAAAAGGAGTCGAAGTCATGTATCTCTTCGTAAATGGATTTTTACTCGGATTACTCGTCGTCCTTTCGATCATCGCAGCGGTCCGACCGGTCGATTTGACGATCGTCCCACGCAAGGAATTTTATCCCTCGATGGTCCAGTCGAGTGGTATCTTATGTCTGTTGCTCGTCGGCGGAACGCTGATCAGCGGCACACGGTTGCCGGAAATCGGCTTGACGTTTTTTGTCCCAAGTGGTCCGGTCTGGTACGCGACGATCGGACTGATCGTCCTTCTCTGCTTCGTCTTACTTTTGACGGCGACTGTTCCAGCGTTTCGCAAACGATTGTTGCCGCTTTATCAAAGTGAGGCGGAGCGACTGATTCTGCCGCGAACGAAAGAGGAACGGACCGGGTTTCAGATGGTCGCGCTGATGGCAGGAGTGACGGAAGAGTTGATTTATCGCGGGTTTCTCTTCCATACGCTCGGATTATTTTTACCGTTCTCAGAAGTCAGCTTCGTCTGGATCGGTGCCATCCTGTTCGGGATTGCCCATCGCTATCAAGGGTGGTTCGCGATTCTCGTGACAGGACTGATCGGAGCGGGATTCGGCTACTTGTATCTAGCGCTCGAGACGCTATGGCCGCTGATCATCATCCATGTCTTGATCGATCTCGTTGCTGTCTACATTTACAAGGACGATGTTAATTCCTGACATCGTCAAAGAGCGTTGAATTTGGTAGACTGAATGTCAAGCGAAGTCATCGTTTAAAATGGTCAAGTTGACGGTTGCAGAACAGGTCAAATGACAGGTAAAATGAGAAGGTAAACGCTTACACATCAAAAGGAGATGGATGAAACCATGCGAACGATCACTTCCACTGGCGAGCGAAAGAAGACGAGTTGGACATTGAATATCGGCAATCAGCCACATTTGATGATGGATGGTGTGACAGAACAAACGCTTGATGCCGAACAACGTGTCGTCTATAACGAATTTTTAATTCCGACGACGGACACTTTGATTCATCGGTTCAAAGCCCGCTTCCCGAACCATCTCTGCGAGAACGGGTATGATGTGTATGGCGCTGCCGCTTTTGACGAACAGGTCGTCGAACTGATCTCGAATTGGTTCATCGAGCTGGTCACCGTCTTAACAGCGATGCAGCGGACGAAAGGCATTCAGCATGTCCAGATTGAAGGCGGTGTCGCAAAACGGACCGACTTCTTACCGACCGTGCGTCGGACATGCCGGGCACTGGAGTCAACGATTGATATTTATTGAAGCACCAGTCACGTTTTCAGAGGGGGCGTCCGTTAGGATGTCCTCTCTTTTTTTAATCAACGAATCGAGAGAATTCGACGTCGTGAAAACAGCGTGCACTTTTTTGTTCATCTCGAATCGTTTTCCTGGGACAAGCATCGTGCCGCTTCACTTCGTTGCAAGGTCGCTCCTGCTTGTTTTTCCTTAGGAAGCGATTTCGAGTGAACAAAACGTCTCTCTTCTTTCATAAATTAAAAAGCAAAAACGAAGTCGAATACTCGCGGAGTCGGACAGGATTGTCCGGCTCTTTTTCATTTTCTGGATGATGGCAGGAAAAAAACAAGTTGACGCTAGACTGTATGGCATGTACCATACAGTTAACAGATGTACTATTGTCTTAATACAATGGTGATAATCAAGGAGGGTGAATCCGATGCTTGAGGTAAAAGGGTTACAGAAGCGATACGGACGAAAAAAGCACGTCTTACTTGACGTGACGTTCTCCGTCGGTCTAAACGAAGTGACATGTTTGATCGGCTTGAACGGGGAAGGGAAGTCGACGATCCTAAAAGCAATTCTCGGTCTGATTCCGGTGGATGCCGGTACGGTGACGGTCGACGGTAAAACATCGCGCGACAAAATTGCGTTCGTGCCTGATCTTCAGACGATGCCGAGCTACATGACGATCGGACAAGCGCTCGCATATATAGCAGATCATTATCCAGACTGGAATCAAGAGACAGCGGAACGGTTACTGCAGACGTTCCAGCTGTTTACGACGGATAAAATGGCGAACTTATCAAAAGGGAACAAAGCGAAGTTCAATCTCGTCTTAGGATTCGCCCTCGATCGACCGTACATATTACTCGACGAACCGCTCGCGGGAATCGATTTGTTCATGAAGGAACAGATTGCCTGGATTTTCTCAAGTGAGTTCATGGAAGGACGGAGTATCCTGATGACGACTCACGAAATCGCTGAAGTCGAGCAGGTGATCGACCGAGTGTTGTTCTTACGGGACGGAAAGATCGTCGAAGTCAAAGAGACGGATGAGCTGCGCGGCAGTCATCATCAATCGGTCCAGGACCGTATGCGGGAGGTATATCAAGGATGAAACGTTGGTTGTTATTAACGAATGAAGAACTGAAACGAAGTACGAAATTACTGGTGTTGTTGATTTCAGGCTTGATCGTCGCGGAAATCGCGTCTCTGCTCTATCAAATTTACGATTATCAAAGCACGATCGAGAAAACGATGCGGATTGAACAGATATCAGAAATGGACGCAATTGCGCGAGCAGGTGGTGCGTTGACATTCGCACAGGCAACGGATTTTTACGATTCCATCATTGTATTAGCAATGGGGATGATCATCCTGTTTGCGTTTTGGATTTGGTACCGCGACTGGATAGGTGAGACGAAGTACATCTACAGATTGCTATTGTTACCGGGATCACGACGGGCGATTTTTGGGTCGAAAATGACGGCACTCTTACTTGTCGTGACTAGTTTGATCGGAATTCAGTGGGGGCTGTTGTTGCTTAGTCGTAATCTCTACTTATGGTTGTTACCAGATGCTCAACAGGTCACAGCCAGCATCAATGAATACTCCATCTATATGAAGTTGTTCTATACGATGTATCCGAGTGATATTTTATTCATCTTACTGATGACATTCATCGTCATCTCGTTCGTCTTCATGACAGTATTACTTGAACGATCGTTCCGAAAGGGAAAAGCGTTCTTGCTCGTCGGATTACATGGGATTGCGTTGATTGGCGGTTATATCATCTTGGGCTTAGCATTGTCAGTTATTTCGAACGATTTGAGTCAACTGCACATGCAATTTTATCTCGGGTACATCGTGCTCTTAACGTTATATGTGTCGTACAAAAATCTGCGGTTAGTCCAGACGCGTCTATCCGTCTAAAGGAGAAATCTCATGAAACGATATCGTCAACTTCTGATCTATGGAGTGATCATTCTCATAACAATCGGAAGCTACATCGGCTACACGCTGTCGATCAAAGGAGCAGACTTTTCGCTCGAGACCGTCAGTGGAAAACCTTCGCAAATCGAAAATTTTAATTTACGTCTTCAGACGAAAGGCATGCGTTCGACGATTTATGATGTCAACGCTAAGGGAGACATCAAAAAACAGTCAAATTCTTACGTCGGACAACTATTCCGTGAAGATAGCACGACGGATTTGCCAGATAAATATTACGAATTCACGACGCATATGGAAACGAATGTAAGTGGAGATGGACAATCAGAGTATGCGATTCAGATCAAACACAATAAACTGCAATTTAAGATGTTTACGTTTAAGACGGAGGAGATGTTCGAGAAAACATTTCAGTATGATACAAAACTTGAGACGGGGATGGACATACAAGCCAGTGTCGTCGATAAACAGGCGATGAAGGTCTACATTCAACTCGATCGAGTCGATCAGCCAAGGGAAACGAAACTGCTTGTGCTCGATTTAACAAGCGACCGGGTTGAAGAGATCGTTCTTCAAAAGCCAGTAGCGCCTAAACACGCTCGTCAATTTTTAGCGATTCATCAAAATGAGGTCGTCTACACGGAACAACCGTCTGACAGCGATGAGGAGAACACTAAACTATCTTATTTCCTCGATGACGGGAAGAGCGTTCGTTCCATCAAGGAGTTGAATCAGCAGCAAATCGGTTATACGCCCTATGCGAACGGTCGTTATCTCATCGGCTTCCGCCTGCCGGAAGGGGAGACGAAACGAATCGAATGGTCGATGTTCGACTTGGAAACGAAACGATTATCCGAGCATAGCGTAAGCAGTCCGCTCGTTTTGAAAAAGATTGATTGGTTGGATTCGAAGGACGAGATGCAACTTTATCTCTCTTCCGAGACAAACGATGGATTCCAAGTGTCCGTGATCGATCTGAAGAATGAGCAACTGATGTATCAAGGAGAAATCAAAGATGCGAATCGTAAAAAAGGAACGCGTATCTATGATTTTGCGGTTCAATGATCCACGAAAAAACGCTTCGTCCCGGAAAAACTTATCCGGGACGAAGCGTTTTTTTCGTTTTGACTAGGAATCGATACGTTCTAGGGCGAAAGCATCAAGACGTGAAGTTTTTCTCTGCTGCTTTACAGGCACGCAATAAGGCGTCCTTGAAGAAACGATCTTCCTGCGAAGCAAGTTGTTGTGTCGCTTCTTCGTCCCCGCGTAGGGAGCGGGCGAGCATCTGGATGACCTTGACCCAGCGCCGGACGTGATCGAGTTGCGGGCGACCCATCGCGACGTATACCGTGAACCAATCGTTCTGATCGCGACGGATCATCCGTTGGAACAGTGATTTTGCAAGGTCGACTTCTTCGGTCGTCGGGAGCTCGTTCGTCTCGAAATAGCGACGTAAAGCGGCGACGGCAGTCGCATACGCTGCCTTGACGTCTTCTGACGGCTGGTGTTTGCCGTAATCGGATGTCGACAAATGAAGTAAGGCAGGTTTCTTTTCGACACCCGTGATCCAGGCGGAAATCGTCTTGTTGCCTTTATAGGCTTGACGGTTCGCGACCGGGAGTTTCGCCGTGACATTTCCGACTTTTCCGATTAAGGTCACTTTGTTGTTGCGATCCTGAATTTCGGTCACTTTCATCTCGACCGTATCCCCCATTTCATGAGGAATGGCTTTCGGCTGGAGCTTTTCTCCTGCCGAGAGCGGCGAACGCTTGCGGATCATCCGCAAAGCTTCTTGTTCAATCCGGTCGTCAAGCGACCACAGATGTTCCGGTGGGACGTTGCGGAACCGGCGACGTCGGACCTTGATGTATTGGTCAAGCGCGTCAGCAGCTTGCTCCCGCGTCGATTCACCACGTGCGACGGGGCCGATGATGTCTCGGAGCGTAATGGATTCGAGACGTTCCATGATGCCTTCGAACGGGATGAGTTCCATTACGTAGAGACTACAGACGACGAGTTCGCATTCGCGAGGAGTGAGTGGGCGTTTGGCCATAAATTGACTTCCTTTCAGCTGGTTGATGTTTCTAGTATACCAAAAAAAAGCCATCGTCACGTAATCCCGTGACGATGGACTGAAAAAGCTTACAAGACGAATGCCGATTCCGAACTATTTTGCAATTCGGCGGACGCGAGACGTGTGACACCGTTCATGAACGGATCATGGGCGACGAACAAGTCACCGATTGCTTTGATCTCAGCCACGGTCGCATTCTCCTTCGCACCAGCGATCCGTAAGCGATACGGTTTTTTCGTCACCGTATCGAACGTCAGGACGATCGTATGTTCCATCAATGGTCACTCCTTTCATGAAATGTAGAGGATGGGTCATGCCTTCAGTAAAGCGTAGTCACGGCTGATTTCCGTCAGCGCGTAGCGTCCGTCGAGTAAGCTACCGATCGATTGCCCGATCGAAGCGACGACGTCTGCTGGAAGATTCGAACGTAAGCCGTTGTAGCGGCGGCGAGCGACGACGGCATCACCGTTCGCTGTCACCTTGTCCTTACGCTCGAAGACGATGACGAGACTCGTCTTGATCTCTTCTGCTTGTGTCATGTGTATCACCTCCTTCGCCCTTATTGACAGGGGAAGAGACCGGATTGTTCGAAAGGAATGAAAAAACATGGTCTGGTTACGTTTTTTACGAAGAGTCTCGTTTCTACGGATGCGGACGCTCGGGTATGCGTCCTTAATTTTCGTCTTCGGTGTCGCGGGCATCATGTATGCGCTTGAGCCGGAGACGTTCGGGTCCTACTTCCGCGCCGTCTACTGGACGATGACGACCGTCGTCACGGTCGGATACGGTGACTTCTTCCCGAACTCGGATACCGGTCGGATTCTGACGATCTTCGTGTTCATCTTCGGAATTGGGATCGTCGGGGGATTGATCTCAAAACTGGTCGACGGTGTCCAGTTGATTCGTAATCAAAAGGAAAGAGGGTTGTTACAAGTGAAGGAAACAGGGCATACGGTCGTCTTCGGTTACAGTCGGCGTTCGAAGCACGTCATCGAGTCATTGCTCGAACATACGGATGTCGTCCTCGTCGACGACCTAGAGCGAGAGCCATTCAGTCACCCCCGGTTCCATTACGTCTGTGGTGATCCGGCGCTGACGTCGACGCTCGAGCGAGCACACATCGAAAAGGCGGTCCGTGCGATCGTCCTCGCTGATCATTCGATTCCACCGGTCCATGCGGACGGACGAACACTGTTGATCGCTTCAAGCATCGAACGGGCGAATCCGAACATTTACACGATCGTCGAGATGATGCTCGAAGAACACCTCGACAGCTTTGAACAGGTCAAGATCGATGAGGTATTGCTCGGTGACGAGACGATTGCCCGGATGGCGATCCTCGCGTCCCATCATCCTGGCGTAACGAAAGTCGTGACGAACTTATTGACGAAGGATGGTGAGGGAATGTTCTCGATTCCGACACGACCGGAATGGGCGACATACCGCGATGCGTTTCACGCCTTGCTAGAAGAAGGAGTGACGATTCTATCCGACGGGAAGCGGCTTGATTTGAACCAACGTCTTGATGAACCGATTCCGAAAAACGGTACGCTGATCGTCTTATGTTCGGAGGAAACCGCCCAAAGAATCGGAGCAATTTAAGGTGGGCATGATTCAACTAATCTTTTTTCGGGTATAGTAAACAAATTTACTAAACGGAGGAAAAGGATTATGACACAACCACAACCAGAATGGATTCAAGAATTATTCGAGACGGTCGATCAAGGCGAAATTAAAAATGCACCGAAATTACTCTATATGGCATTGACGCTTGAACCAAGTTATTTTACAAAAGCAGTTAGTCGTTTTAATCAACGATTGGAAGTCGAACCATTAACGGACGTTTCGGAACTACTGACGGTTTATCGTCAATTCTTCCTCTCAGCTAATCCGTCAGAGGAATATTGGTCACTTGCCTGGAACGAACTCATCCAGACCCTACAACATATGATTGATCGTCCAGAAGCGCAGCAATTACTTAAAGAACATGTCGATTTACTCGACTGGTGGTCAAGTGAATCCTTGCTGTCACTCCCGAGCTGGTTGACGATTTTAGATGTCGCAGAACGGATTGACGCCCTCGATCAATTTAGCAGTTATCTTCCAGATATCTTCGAGAGCTATGCGCTCGAGACAGCAAAGGATGAACCATTCGCTCGTCTTGCCTGGTACGCACTCGCAAGCAATCAACAAGAGTTGCTTGCCCCGTACAGAGACCGGATTGAAGCCGGTTCATCGAAGGAAATTCAGTCTCTTCGTCAAGCGGATCTCGTCGATCAAATTGAAACGACACGGGTCGTTATGTTAAAGTCGAAAGATAACGAGCCGATTGAATTAACATTTGATCGAAAATGGACATTATAAATTATCGAAGAAAAAATGACACCTAGAAGCCGCACGAATCCAATCCAAGGGGTGTAGGGATGATTCACGTCAATTTACCGAGTGGTGACTATGTCGTGTTAGTAGAAATAAATCGTGAAGTGCTGCTGTGTCATTCGATTGAAGAAGCGGAACAAGCACAACGCGACCGGTATGAACTGGTCGGACGGATGAGCGAACGCTTGCCGGCAGAAGTGATTGGACCCTCGATTGCGGACTTCGTCCGCTTTTCGACTGGGTTCATCGGCGAAGAAGTAACGTGGCATGAAGAAGAGGAAGCGTTCTTTTGCCAACAGTTCGAGACGTTCGACGGGTCCCCGTTAGGTGAAGATCTGACAGGCATCGATGCAACGCGTTGGCGTGCGGTCCTTGCACGCTATTATGCTTACGTGACGATCGGAAAAATCATTCCTTTTGAAGTCAGCGAAGAACCGGACGGTACGGTTCCGCTTTAGTCCAGACGATTCTTCGGTCGGCGCGTAAACAGAGAAGGGCAGGGTTCCCATGAAAAAGCAACTTGCACTACTCATACTAGCGACAATCGTCGCCATGCCAACGTCTGCCTTTGCGCAGTCTCAATACGTACAATACGACCCAACTTTTACAGAACAACAAAAACAAAACTGGTTGGCGCATCAGGGGCTGAGCGAGATTCGTGCCTTGAAACAAAAAGGATTCTCTCTCGTCGAGCCACTTGCACATCTCGAAGAAGAGGATATCGATGCCGACTTGATTCCGATCACGGACGTCAAGAAAGCGACGGATTCTGCCCAGTTCCAGCAAACGTATCTCGATCAGTCACGGATCCCTACTTACTGGAAGTACAGCCGTGGTAAATCGGATATTCGCGTTGCAATCATTGATGACGCGATCGATACGAAACACCGCGAGTTCAAGGACGTCATTTATAAAACGACGACGATCTCGGGCATCCGTAAACCGGACGATCACGGAACGCACGTCGCTGGGATCGTCGGGGCACGGGAAGACGGGAAAGGGATCATTGGTGTCGCATCCGGTGTTAAATTGATCGGAGCCGACGTATTCGATGGTGACTTTGCTGCGTCGATTGATATCGGTGACGGTATTTTGTATGCGATCGAGCAGGGAGCAGACGTCATCAACCTGTCGCTTGGACAATATGAATTCGATCCCTACATGGAAGAAGCAATCAAAAAAGCAGAAGCGAAGAACATCCTTGTCGTTGGAGCAGCGGGGAATGATGGACGCAATAAAGTGCTCTTCCCAGGTTCGATGAGTCAAGTCGTCGCCGTTGGGGCTGTAGGCACACTCGGTCGAGCGTCGACGTTCTCGAATTACGGCAAAGGACTTAACATCATGGCACCGGGTGAAGGGATTTATTCAACGATCGTTGGGAATAAGTATGGTTACTTAGACGGGACATCGATGGCAACACCGGTCGTCAGCGGGGTATTGGCGCTTGCGAAATCAAAGAATCCATTCGTCACGAATGAAGCGATGCGCAGTAAACTGTATGCTGCTGCGACCAAAAAAACAGGAGATACAAGTTCACATTACGGAGTCGGTCGCTTGAATGCCGGAATGTTAGCGGCGCTTCCAGCGCCAATTTCTAAAGTGTCGCTCCCTTCAACAGTCAAACCGAATCAACTATTCGCGTTTTACTTTGACGAATATTCGAATGCGAAAACGACGACCCGTCTTTATAAAGATGGGAAAGTCATTAAAACGTTCACCCAGTCGAAATTAAAAAATGGGACGCACAAGTTCACGTATCAATTGAAACAAAAAGGGTCCTATAAACTCGTATTCAAGACGAGTGGTGGACGCCATACGCGAACGGTCGAACGACTCCTGACCGTCAAATAAAAAAAACGCCTCCCACCGAGTGGGAAACGCTGTACGAGACCTGAAGGTTACTTCGGGTCTTTTCCTTTTTTATAGACGGGCGTCGGAGGTGTTAATGCCTCTCCAGTCCACGTGATCATCGCTTCCATTTTGTATCCTGTGTCATCCTCATGGACGAACGACAAGCGACTGGAATCGATCAATTGGTATAAACCATAAGCGACCTGGTCGGCCCAAGAGCGTAACGTCATTGCTTCATCATACAACGGGATTTGCTCAGGGAAACGTTCATTCATAAGCAAGATATCGTGTTGATCGAAATGATAGCTACGTTTTGAGAGTGCATCGGGCGCCTTGACGTTGAACGGCTCGAACGCGTGGATGAGCTCTCCTTGACGATAGAAGGCGAAGATGCCGTTTCGCAGATGAAGTGCCTTGATCTCATCGATCTCGATCAGGAACGTCAACTTGCGAACCGTTCGCCGGTTCGTACCAGAGCGTCGTTTTTTCATACTGCATGCCCCCTTCTGAACTCTTGTACTATACCGTGAAATGAGGCAGGGACGCAACTTTTTCGTTTATAAAACGAGAATTGCCTCTTGCAGGAAAGCGGCATCTACGCTACACTCATAAGCAGTGACTATGTTGGTTCGGACAATCGCGGGGCATTTCGGTGCTTTGAGGAAAGTCCATGCTCGCACAGCCTGCGATGGCTGTAGTGATCGTGCTACACAAAAAGATAAGTGTAGGCAGCGTCAAGCTGACGGCAGAAGGAACGCCTAAGTCTTCGGATAGGGCCGAAACTTCTTGAAGGTGCCACAGTGACGGAGCTTCATGGGAAACCATGAAGGTGGAACGAGGTAAACCCCACGAGCGAGAAACCCAAATTTGGTAGGGGAATTTCCGGAGCGGAACTGAACGCGAAGGAGAGCGTATGCAAATACGGAGATAGATGATTGTCGCCTGCGTGTGAGGGTCAAACCGTTTGAAACACTAAGGAACAGAACATGGCTTACAGGACCACATAGGCTGTTATTTTTAAGTTGAACGAGAGTCCAGGTCCACCCTGGGCTCTTTTTTTATTGCAATGAAACGATTCAGTGGAAGAAACAATAAAGGAGTGAACGCGATATGGCAAAACGCTTAGTCATCGCGACAGCGGCGATGGGAATCGAAGCGCTCGTCGCAAAAGAAGTCCGTGCGTTAGGATACGAATGTACGGTCGAGGACGGAAAGGTCTACATCGATTGTGAGATGGAGGACATTCCCCGTTTGAACATGTGGCTTCGGACAGCGGACCGGATCAAACTCGTCGTTGCTGAGTTCCGCGCGACGACATTCGAAAAATTGTTCGATCAAGTCAAGGCACTGCCGTGGCACGAGTTGATGCCGTGGGATGCGAACTTCATCGTCAACGGTCGTTCGGTCAAGTCGAAGCTGTTCTCGATCCGTGACTGTCAGAAGATCACCGAGAAAGCAATCGTCTCGCACATGCAAGAACAGTACAACAAAGGAACGGAATGGTTGCCAAAAACCGGCGCAAGTTATCCGATTGAAGTTGCTTTGTTAAAAGATATCGCAACATTAACGATCGATACGTCAGGCGACGCATTACACAAACGCGGCTACCGTGAATTCCACTCAGCAGCCCCACTCAAAGAAACGATGGCAGCAGCGATGCTGATGCTGACGAACTGGAAGCCGGATATGCCGCTCTACGACGTCTTCACCGGTTCAGGTACACTGGCGATCGAAGCGGCAATGATCGGGCGTAATATCGCACCAGGCATCAACCGCGAGTTCGTCTCACAGGAATGGAAATGCATTCCGAAGAAGGCGTGGTTCGATGCGATCAACGAAGCGAACGAAAAAGCCGAGTGGGACAAACCATTGAAGATTTACGCAAGCGATGTCGATCCAGAGATGGTCAAACTCGCGAAAACAAACGCAGAACTCGCAGACGTCCGCGATGCGATCAACGTCATGCAACGCGACGCTGCAGACTTCAAACCAAAGGAAGACTTCGGTGTCATCATCGGGAACCCGCCGTATGGGGAGCGTTTGGAGGACGCACGTGAAGTCCATCAGTTGTACCGTAAGATTGGAACGGCGTACAAAGAATTCCCATACTACAGTGTTTACATGATCACGTCGTATGTTGAGTTCGAAAAAGCGTACGGTCGTCCAGCGACGAAGCGCCGGAAGCTCTATAACGGGAACATCGAAGTTCAGTTCTATCAATATTATGGTTTGCGTCGGAAAAGACCGCAGTCTTAAGCGATTTGTGGGAGGTGAGTGGGGGTCAGTTCCCACTTACTTCCCACTTTTTTATTTTTTTCGCCATAATGTCACGAGCTGCTCGGTTGAGCGGTTTTTTTATTTTTTTAAATTGCTAGTTTTACTATGAATAAGGCATAAAGTTCCTGAAAAAACAATTTATATGACCTCCCTAATTAGTTCTTTAAAACTATTTCGATAAATAAGTAGGGAAATTAGACTAGTTTATCGAAAGTTATCTTTAGAAAAAATCTAAGAGGATTAACTTCTCTAATAAAGACTTTGAAGTGGAGGGAACATGTTGGATAATTTTTTAATGATATCGTCAACGATTTCAGCTCCAGTCGAGACCGTATGGCGTCTGTGGACAGAACCGCAGCACATGATCCAATGGTATCGATCGTCGAATGGCTGGTACACGACACATGTCGAGAACGAATTAATGGAACAGGGACATTTTAAAAGTCGAATGCAACGCGAAGGAAGTCCGACATATGTCGAATATTTGGGTACGTATCAGGAGGTCTCACCCTTAGAGCATTTGCGCTATCAATTAGAAGATGGACGACTTGTCGAAGTCATGTTCATTCCGTTACGCCATCGAACGAAAGTGATTGAAATTTTTGAAGACGATCAAGTGAATGATCCGGATGCACAACGTGCTTCATGGCAAAGTATTCTGGATCGTTTTACGACTTATGTCGAAGCAGGTAACTATACTCTTGTTGATCAGTTAAATCCATAACACTCTAAAAAAGAGAAATGTATCGTTTTGCATATTAAATCCCTTCTTACATGGACTTTAGTCTAAGAAGGGGTTTTTTGTGAGTAAGGTATAGAGAGTAATGCTGTTTAGTTTGTAAAAAGATAAAAAATAAAAATATAAAATTTTTGACAATTGTTAAATAATGTTATTTAAAGTATAATATAAACATTTTATTTAGAGAGAATGATATGATGGAAAAAAGGAGGTCAAATTATGCTTAGAAAAGTATTGCTCGTGTTTTTAACAATGTGCTCCGCAGTGGCATTATTATTCATCGCATCGAAAAATGCAGTAGGAGATCACATCATTTCGTTAGACGAGCCGGTAGCCTTTCGTATTTCGTTAATCATGACCATCGTATTGTTCTTACCACCGCTCATTTTATCGTTCTTTAACCATCCACTAATCAATATCATCAATGTAGTCTATCAATCCTTTATTGTTCTAACATTTATCGGATTGATGCCAATTGGCTTCATGATTCCAAATGGGATGACAACCACATTATTTTCGTTCATTGGAACGATTTTAAGTGTTTTCAGCATCTGGAGTATTTATAAATACCGCTCAACACACGCTTGAATAACGCGTCTTATTAAAGTAAATGAATGATACCAAAGTTTTATGAGTGAAGTAGCATGATGCACACATAGTCTTGAAAAGCGTTCAAAACGAACGGTATTACACAACGAATTATCTTTGGAGGAAATGAAAGATGTGGATCATACTGGGTTTACTGGCGATTGGATTTACGGCACTGAATATCATCTTTTATTTGATCGGTAAGGACTATCGTTTCCTGATGGTGCTCGGACTGAGTTTTACGGCACTGACTATGTGCGCTGAATACCAACTCGTCGCGGAATTCGTGGCGCGGGAGGATTGGGCAGCGTTACAGGACGTCGTACCGGGCATGGAGCGGGCACTGTGGGTATTGACGTTCATCTCGATCGGATTAAATGTATTGCCGCTACTGTTAGACTACCGAAAGAATCGATCTCGTTGAGGAATCCAAGAGGAGCTGAATCCCGCCCGATGAGCTATACATTTTCACCGCTGACGCAACGACAGGCGGAACAGATTGCCTACGAGTGGCAATATGACGGGGCGTTTGCATTTTATGATATGCCGAATGACGAAGAAGATTTAGCAGAATTTCTCGATCCAGCAAAGCGGACGGAACATTATTTTGCTGTGTTGGATCGGGAAGAATTGATTGGTTATTATGTATTTGAACCAAACGCAGACGTCGTTGACGTCGGGCTTGGCATGCGACCAGACTTGACGGGCCGAGGAAATGGAGTGGCATTTTTAGAAGCCGGTCTTGCGTTCATCATCGACCGATATGCACCTAAACAAATTGAATTAGCTGTCGCGACATTCAACGAGCGGGCGATTCGCTTGTATACGAAAAGTGGCTTCCTTCCCATCGAACGGTTCCAACAGGCGACGAATGGTGGAAGCTATGAATTTTTGAAGATGCGTTTACAACCCATCCACTCGACGGAACCTTTTCCAAACTCTATAAGTAGATAACAGAAAAGGAGATGATGTCATGGCACGCTGTACGAATTGTCAGTATAAGTTCAGCACAAAAGAAGTGCTCGCTGTCAGTGTTGCGATACATGGGAAAGGCAAGACGTGTCCGAACTGTGGCGTGAAACAATACATGTCGCGGAAGTCGCAATTTTATCTTTCACTCGGGAATATCAGTCTCTTGTTCGTCCTGTTCTTGCCATTTCTAATCCGGTTGAGCGATCGGGAAGAATCGATGAGGTAAGATGTCGGTTACTTTTATTTTCATGAAACTTTTTCCTGAATCCACCAGTAGATAAGGAAGAAGAAGATGGTCAGATGGTACATTGTACGAATTGCCAATATACGTTCAAAACGAAAGAAGTGCTCGCTGTCGGATTTTCGAAACATGGGAAAGCATGTCCGAACTGCGGCGTGAAGCAATACATTTCAAAAGACTCGCAACATTACTTATCGCTCGGATATATCAGTCTCTTGTTCGTTTTGATCCTACAGTTCGTCATCAAACTGAGCGACAAAGAAGAGACGGTCTGGTAAAGCATTACGCGCATGCCTGAAAACGACAGGGTGCGCGTTTTGTCTTATACTCGGGGCAAAGGAGATGGGAAACATGAAAACCGTATACGATGCAACCGTACAAAACGCAGCGGGCGAGACTGTTTCATTAGGTGACTATGCGGGGCGTGTCCTCGTGATCGTCAACACGGCAAGCAAATGTGGGCTCGTCAAACAACTTGGCGAACTACAGGCATTATACGATAAATATGAGGAGCAAGGAGTCACGGTGCTTGGCTTTCCGTGCGATCAATTCAATCAGCAGGAGTTCGCGAGTCAGGAAGAGACGATGCAGTTCTGTCAGCTGAACTATGGCGTGACGTTTCCGATGTTTCAGAAGATCGACGTCAATGGACCAAATGAACATCCGCTTTATACATTCCTAAAACGCGAACGCTCCGGTCTGCTGTCGTCGAAGATTAAATGGAACTATACGAAGTTTTTAATCGATCGCCAAGGTCGTGTCGTACAGCGGTTCAGTCCGGTCGATTCCGTCCAGTCGGTTGAAAGAACGCTATCTTTGTATCTATAATCCAAGTAATCGTCCGGCGCGAGCCGTTGGGCGGGACGAACGAATACCCTACCTTTGGCGAGGTAGGGCTTTTTTGTGTCATTCAACGCTAAACGAATCAAAGGAATGCTTGACAATCGCATCACTGCGTTTATGTCCGAGGTCGGTCAGAACCGGTGGACGGGGAGACAAGACATGAAAATCCTGTTCAAATGCTCGGAGCCAGTAGTGGACCCAGTCTTTTGTAGGATCGAGATTCATCATTTCACGTGCGAATGTCAGCAGCTTTGAATCGGTCAGCGTCAGAAGTGGAATCGAGTTGATCTCGACATCTTCTTTTAGTTCATAGAGGTCCGGTGAACGAAGCAGAATCGCATCCACCTCGAAGGTCAATCGGAAGTAATTACAGCTGTAGTCGCCGACGATGACCATCGTCTCCTCCGTATGCCCACGAAAATGAAAGATCAATCGGTTACCGTTTGCGACATCCATCAAGAACTGATTGAGTCCGATGTGATAATCTTCGCGAAATTGTAGTTTCTCAAGCGTGATTTCTTGCATGATTTAGCCTCCAGTCCGAGTTTGTCGTTCTTCTGTCAAAACGGTTTGGCGCGCTGCTAGGCGAGACGAACCAATCAATAAGGCGATTCCGAGTAATAATAACGAGATTCCGAACCAAGCCGTACCACTTAATTCTTCACCAAGGACGAACACACCAAGCAAGGCGGCAGTCAGCGGCTCACCGAGCGAGAGCGTGACGGCAGTCGACGATGGTACGTTCGATAGTCCTTTCGCGAAAAACCAGTAAGCGATTCCGGTCGCAACGACGCCGAGATGGAGGCTGATTCCGGCACCACGTGACGTGAACAACCACGAGAGGTCGAATAAAAACAGAAGAGGTGATAACAGTAAGGCGCTCGTCGTGAAAATGACGGCAACGACTGACAGCGGCGAGTGCGTCTTGACGAGGTCTCGACTGACGAACGTGTACCCGGCAAACGATAGTCCGGCACCGAGTGCAAGGATGATTCCGCTTGGATCAATCGCAACTGTTCCTTGATTGTTCAAAAGCAACAGACAACCGGTGATCGATAGTCCGGTCGATGCCCACCACAGCAACGCTGGACGTTTCTTTAGGAACAGCCACTCGATACATCCAGAAAAGATCGGCGCGCTACCGATTGCGACGACGGTACCGACGGCGACACCGGTCATCAAAACAGCCGAGAAGAACAGCGGCTGGTAAGCCGCCATGCTGACGGCAGCGAGTAAAATCGTCCGCAACGGCCAGTCGTGTAACGTCAGCTTTCCTTTGAAGAGAACGAGACAGAGTAAGAACAGTCCACCGACAGCCAGACGAACGGCACCAATTGCAATCGGATGTGCATCATTCGGCGCAAAGGCTTGTGAGGTCCCAGTCGTGCCCCAAAAGATCGCAGCGAGTAATATGAGTAACATCGATGATGATTTAGACATGGGTCACCTCTTCGAATGCAATTTTTTAAAATGATATTAGAACGAGAATACCACAGAACGCATAGGATGGAACACACCAAATAATTGAAAAAATGGTATGGTGTATAGGATGAAGTCGTATCATTCATGAATACGAAAATGAAAAGGATGGGACCCATGAAAGAAATGAACCAAATCGAAGCGGTACTTGACGTCTTATCACAAAAAATCAATCACGGGTCGACCTTCATTCAGCGACGATACGACACTGGAGTCGCTCAGTTCAATTTGAATGACCCGGTGACGGAACAGGCGATTCAGTCATTTGAAACACAGTTCAACCTAACGTTACCAAGTGAATATAAGACATTCCTCCGTTTACATGACGGAGCGGAGTTGTTCATGATTCAAGGTCTCGGCATCGAGCTCTATCCGCTTGAAAAAGTCATTGAAATGACAATCCAAGCTAATGAGGACGACCTGATCCATGAAGACCATGATCACTTCTTGATGATTGGCGAAATGAACGAAGGATATGTCTTGATTCAGACGGAAGATGCGAAGACGGATGAGACACCCTATATGCACTGGATGTTTCATGAGTTGTCGACAGAGGAGACAGACCCGATCGGACAGAACTTCGGCACGTTTCTCGAGTATGCAATCATTGCGCAAGGCGATATGTTCTGGGAGTTCAAGGACTTCTCGATTGCAACAGATGCTTATTATGTAGAGAATCACAATTCTGAAGAGGAAGTGAACAAACCACGACCGATTCGCTTCGTCGACTCGGTTCGCGTTGAAATCGAGTATCCGATGGCGAAGCGGGATGCGTATTTCTCGGTTAAGATTTTCGAAGGGAAACAAGAAAAAGAACGTCTTGGCAGTAGCTACGACTCGGATTCGCGCTTTGATAAAGTGATGCAATCGGTTCGAGAATATCTAATGGCAGAGCGATTCCAGTATTCGTCAATCATGGTCTTTCAAACGGAGCATCGGTTTTGGCAGAACGAGGACGAGACAGGTGATCCGTTGATTCGTAATCATAATCCGCAACGTTAAGGACTGAGATTCAATGGATATCGTGCCTTCGTCGAGGAGCCACCACGCCCACTCCCAGGGTGGGAATGATTTAGAAATTCTTCACACAGCACGGAGTTTTACAAATGAAAAATGGTTGTTGATCCTCATGATTCTTTGTTTAAGCGGTTGTATGATCCAACCGCAAAGTGGAAGTGAGACGAATGAGACGTCCTTCACAGGGACTACGAAAGAAGGATTCGTCTTTGAATACAAATTGACGAACACAGGAGACCATGCATTTGATGTCGTTGCGCGTTCTGGACATTTGTTGAATGTCGTCGTTCGTTAGAGCAAGTCGAGGAATGTCGTCTTCGATTCAAGAAAACAACAGATTAAAACAAGACAACAAAAGAAACGTGTCAAAGCATCAGAAACCGTCGTTCTCAAACAAACGGTACAAAGCGAGACGATCGAGCCGGGTACATACGATATCGAATATCTCGTTGAGGAGAAAGAACAGTACAGCGACAGTTCTAGTTCAGTAGAGAGTATGGAAGAGAAATTAAAATGATTTACGCCTCTAGTGAACGACTTCTTTAATAAATTTCTTAGAGCCTCATACAAGTTTCAGTACGAATGATGTTATGAGTAACATGAGGCGTACAAAAGTGGTCCATGTAAAGCTGGTTTTTGTCCGTTAGGCATCTAACGGGTGAAAATCAGCTTTTTATTTACTAATGATACTATGCGACGATTGGACGTGAGCGAATGTCTGCGTTACTGGATTTTTCGAATGAGGAAATTAAAGCAAGCAGGAAATCAAGGGACTTAGCCTGAAAAAGAAGGACAAAACCTTATTTTTATATACCGAAATTTAATTTCAAAAATAAATAAATAATATTGAATTGAAATTTCTTAATTGTATAATAAAGGGAGGGAAGAGAAAGGGTGAAGCAGATGTTAGATCAATTAGCAACGGAACGTCGGAATGAACGGACGATGCAACTCGATGAGATGACAGTCGAGGATGTCTTACGGGTGATGAACGCTGAGGATCAAACGGTCGCGACGGTCATTCGGGAACAAATTCCTGTCATCGCGGAAGTCGTCAAACATGTCATTGCATCATTCAAAAACGGAGGACGCTTGATTTACATCGGTGCTGGTACGAGCGGACGACTCGGTATTCTCGATGCGGCGGAGTGTGTACCGACGTTCGGGGTCTCACCAGACATGGTCGTTGGTTTGATTGCAGGCGGCGAACGCGCGTTAATCAAGGCGGTCGAGGGAGCAGAGGATAGTCGGACTCTTGCCGTCGACGATTTAAAAGGGCTCCAGCTAGGAGCTAGTGATACGGTCATCGGGATCGCAGCAAGCGGTCGGACGCCGTATGTCATCGGCGGGCTTGATTACGCGAAGGAAGTCGGAGCGGTGACGGCAGCGATTTCTTGTAACACGGATGCGATCATCAGTGGGCACGCGCGTTATGCGATCGAAGTCGAAACAGGTCCGGAAGTCTTGACGGGGTCAACAAGACTAAAGGCTGGAACGGCACAAAAGCTCGTCTTGAACATGATTTCGACAGCAGCGATGATCGGTGTCGGTAAGGTCTATCAAAACCTGATGGTCGACGTCCAGTCAACGAACGAAAAACTGGAGATCCGGGCGAAGCGGATGATTTGTGAGGCAACAGGAGTCGATGCCGTAACGGCGGAGCGTATCTTTAGTGAAGCGCACGGGCACGTCAAGACGGCGATCGTCATGATTCTCGCGAATGTTTCGTATACGGAAGCCGTCGAACGATTACAACAAGCAAACGGATTCGTCCGAGACGCACTCTAAGGGGGAAACACGATGAAGAAGGAAGAAGTGCTGGCACACGCGATTCTTGAGCATGTCGGTGGAAAAGATAATCTCCGGCAGCTTGCGCACTGTATGACGCGGGTTCGTTTATCGTTAAAGGATCCGACACAAGCAGATATCGATGCGTTAAAGCGGATTGATGGGGTCATGGGGGTCATCGATGACGAGACGTTACAAATCGTCGTCGGTCCGGGAACGGTCAATCGGGTAGCCGACCACTTAAGTCGCGAGACGGGACTCGCAATCGGGGAAGAGTCCGTTGATCCGAACTTGACGCCAGAAGAACGAGCTGCCGTCGAACGGCAAAAAGTAAAAGCAAAACAACAATCTCCGTTCAAACGCTTCTTGCGCCGAATCGGGAACATCTTCATTCCGCTCATTCCGGGTCTTGTTGCTTCCGGTATCATCAACGGTGGTGCGAACTTCGCGAAAAATGCGGGTGTCGATGCAACACAGACATGGATGCAGATTTTACTCTTGATCGGTGGGACGGTCTTTGCATATCTCGCAATCCTTGTCGGTTGGAATACGGCGAAGGAGTTCGGCGGAACACCGGTGCTCGGGGCGATTGCCGGTGGGATTCTATTCAACCCCGTGCTTGCGGACATCACGATTTACGGGGAACCGCTCGTTCCAGGCAGGGGCGGCTTGTTTGGTGTCATCTTCGCTGCGTGGTTGATGACGTATCTTGAGAAACACATTCGTCGCTTCATGTTCGCATCGATCGATATCATCTTTACGCCACTGTTTACGGTGCTGATTGTCGGATTTGCCTCGCTCTATGCGATCATGCCGGTTGCTGGACTCTTGTCAGACGGTATCATGAAAGCAATCAATGCCGTGCTTGAGGTCGGTGGACCACTCGCCGGAGCCGTGCTGGCTGGCTTCTTCCTACCACTCGTCATGGTCGGTCTCCACCATGGATTGACACCAATCCATCTCGAGTTTTTGAACACGATTGGCAACACGCCACTCTTACCGATTCTTGCGATGGCAGGAGCGGGTCAAGTCGGGGCGGCAATGGCGATTTTCGTCAAGACGCGCAATCCGCGCCTGCGTAACATCATTAAAGGTGCGATTCCGGTCGGATTCCTCGGAATCGGTGAACCGTTGTTATACGGTGTTACGTTACCACTCGGTCGCCCGTTCGTAACGGCATGTCTCGGCGCAGCAGTCGGTGGTGCCTTCCAAGCAACGATGAAGACGACGGCGCTTGGTGTCGGTGTATCCGGGTTATCATTGACACCGTTGATCGACAACGGTATGTACTTGACGTACATCGGTGGTCTCGTCATCTCGTACGCGGCAGGATTCCTGTTTACGTACTGGTTCGGTTTCAAAGAAGAGATGGCAGACGGTATTTAAGGTGTGAACCAGCAGTTGAATCCTTCCAAAAAGAAGGAATCAGCTGCTTTTTCTCTAAGTAGAGAAGTGAAGGAGTGAGTCGATGAAAGGATTATCAATCTATTTAAGTGAACCGATCACATACGAGACGAGCGAGTGGCTACAGCGGATGCGTGTTGTTGGCTTTACGTCGCTCTTTACATCGCTGCATATTCCCGAAGACGATTCTTCACTGTACGTCGAACGCTTGCAAGCGCTCGGTCGTTTAGCACGTGAGCTCGGTTTCGAACTCGTGGCGGACATCGCACCAGCGTCGCTCGCGACGCTTGGCAAGACATGGGAGACGGCAGCGACGTTAACGGACTGGGGTGTGACGGGACTCCGTCTTGATTACGGCATCAGTCCGCAGCAAATCGCGACGTTATCGAACCAAATGATGGTTGCGCTGAACGCCAGTACGTTAACAGCAGATGAATTAACCGAGATGAAGGCACAGGGTCTGCGAATCGATCACACGGAAGCGTGGCATAATTTTTATCCGCGACCGGAAACGGGACTCGACCGGACGTGGTTTGACGAAAAGAATACCTGGTTGCAGGCGCAAGGATTGCGCGTCCAAGCGTTCATACCGGGTGATGAGACACTCCGAGGACCGTTGTTTGAGACGTTACCGACACTTGAAGAACACCGGCATGCGTCACCATTCGCCAGTTACATCGATTTACAATCGATCGTTGACCGAATCCTTGTCGGAGATCCACGATTGTCGGAGGCAACGATCCGGCAATTTGAAGCAGAGCAAACCGGAGTCATCGTACTGCGGGCAGTAGCGAACGGACAGCAGACACAACGAGAGACAGAAACGAATCGGTTTGATCCAGCGCGGGATGTCATTCGGTCCGTCGAGTCGCGGATGAATCCGTCGACGATCGATTTAACACCGCAAGACCCGTCTGTCCGCCCGCTTGGAACGATCACGATCGATAATGAAAAATACGGGCGATACGCGGGCGAGGTTCAAATCACGAAACATAATCTACCTGCTGATGAGCGAGTTAACGTCCTTGGACGCGTGATCGAGGCAGATCAACCATTGATCGCACAGATTGGTCCAGGAAGTAAGTTCCGCATCGAATGGGTGACGCCATGAAGCGGCTCGTTGCGGAACGACTCGCCTATCTGTACCGGGGAGAATTGTTCACAGTAATTACGATTTTACCGCTGAGTTGGTTTGGTAATCGTGTCTTTCCTCGACTGCAGTTATTTGAACTCAGTGCCTTTTGGATGTCACTTTTTTTGTTTGAGCTGTTGTTGATTCAAGGAGCTTGGTATTGGTACAGCAAGTCAAGGCGTCTGAAGAAGGAAGGAACGTCGATCACCCCGAAACCCGTCGTCCGACGATTACGTCACTGTCGTGTCTTCAATCTGGCTTTGATTGTCCTGACAGCATGTGCATTCGGACTCGATTGGATTCGCTTTCAATCCGATTTTCCAGTGTACGGGTTACGAATCACGTTGTTTTTGTATGTCTTTGCGATTCTTGAATACATTAATTATTTCCATATCCAACTGATGTACGATAACCGGTCGGATGTGCAATACTTAATACAGAATAGACGTTTGAAGCGATCAGCTTTATATAAGGATATGCAACGACTTCGTCCAGTCGTCTAAGGGTTCATCGAAAATAGGAGGGATTGTATGCTCGATATGCTCATTCGTGGCTATCGAAAGTTACGGAAGTTAAGAGGGCGATAAAAAGGAGGGTGTTATGAATGAAATGGCTCAATCGACCGACACGGATCAAGGAGGAAACACCATTACGTTTCATGACGGATCCGGATACGGATTTTTGGCGCAATACCCATTATCAGTTTAACCGTCTGACAGGTCATGCGTTGTTACAGGATGCTCCGGACGGGGAATTCAAGTGCCGAATCGAAGTAAAATTAAACCCGAATGCGACATATGACCAAGCGGGGATTTTGCTTTATGTGAACGATGATCACTGGGTGAAAGTGTCGGCTGAATTCATTCCGGATGGTCCGTCACATCTCGGTGCCGTCGTGACGAGCTTCGGGTACTCGGATTGGTCGTGTCGGGACGTCGATAATACGCTGTTTGGCGCACCGCTGGTCTTTGAACTCCATTACCTCAATCAAGACGTCACATTGTATCACGTGACAGGAGAGCACAAAGAGCAACTCCGGATCGCACACTTACATGCCGTGACGGATTTGAAGATTGGACCGTATGCGTGTAGTCCGGATGTAGAAGCGGCAGGGTGTGAAGTGGAAGTACTAGATTTCTCATTAGAGACAATCGTTAAATAAAACGCCATAGCAAATGGACCGATGTCAGGCATCGGTCCATTTTTTGATCGTATCTAGAGACTGATCAAAACTTAGCTGCTTGTTCCGGCATCTGTCCTGTATAGGACGATTGTGGTCTGAAGATCCGGTTATCTTGCGATTGTTCGAGGATGTGTGCCGTCCAGCCAATGATACGGCTAGAGGTAAACGTCGGTGTGAACAGTTCTTTCGGAATGTCGAGTCCTTTTAAGACGGCTGCCGCGAAGAATTCAACATTCGTATACAGTTTTCTACCCGGTTTGTATTCCTCGAGTAAATCGATCGCTGTTTGCTCCATTTGTGTAATCAGGTTGAACCAATCGCTCTCTTGCGCGAGATCTTTTGAGACGACTTTTAAGGCTTCTGAACGCGGATCGCGTGTTTTGTAGACGCGGTGACCAAAGCCCATCAGTTTTTCGCCTTTTTCTAACTTGTTTCGGATCCACGGTTCGATGTTGTCGATTGTTCCGATCTCATCAATCATCTCAATGACTTCTGACGGAGCTCCACCATGAAGCGGTCCTTTCATGGAACCAATCGCGGCACAGACGCCAGAAATCATTTCCGATTCCGTCGAGACGACGACACGGGAAGCGAATGTCGAAGCATTCATACCGTGTTCAATCGTTAGGATCAGATACGCCGTCAGCGCTTTGATCTCAACTTCACTCGGCAATTGTCCTTTAATCATATAGATGTAATTCGCGACGTGATCAAGTTGTGGATTCGGTTCGATGAAGTCAGCACCTTGATTTTTTTGATATTTATAGGCGATGATCGATGGTAAGAGTGCTGTTACGTGCATCGCTTGATCAATTGTCGGTGGCCAAGCGAAAGCGGGTGTACCGAGTGCCGAGATCGCTGTTCGCATCGTACTCATGACATCCATCTCGTTCGGTAATGTATCGAGAATCGTCTTAATATAAGAAGGAAGTTCACGGTAGCTCGTCATCTGCTTTTTGAACGTGACCAATTCCGCTTCAGTCGGGAATTCACCATTCCAGATGAAATACGCGACTTCTTCAAACGAATAAGATAATGCGAGTTCCTTTGCCCAGTGTCCGCGATAAATAAGGTGACCTAACGTTCCATCGACTAAACCGATTTGTGTTTCAGCGGCAATGACGCCTTCGAGTCCTTTTTTGTATTCCATCTTCAACACTCCTTTTCTATTACCTACAGTCAGTATGACGTACGTTACCACTAAATCACCAGTATTTTGAATGCGTTTACAAAATTATTCTGAGGAGTGGTATAAACTAAGGTATGTGGGAGTCATCAGTTTATGCCGAATGTTCCATCTTTTTTCAATAAATCTAATGTTTCTTGAGACACTTGGATTTTCTATAGTTTCTCATACCTTAACGTAACTATATGTGTACATACTATCTTTTATCAAAATGCATATCATAATCCAAGGTATGTTTTAGATGTACTCATAAAAAAAGACTAGGACATCTACACAGTCCCAGTCTTTTTTTATTAAATATGAAGAGATCATCCTCCTAATTCATTGTGCATGATCTCTTCGTTTAAATAGATAGATCAGTTGTAATCCATCGCTTGGAAATCCACTAAATAAACGAAGTGGTAATAGATTGAAAATGACGAATATAGCGGACATACGTACGAAAGCTTGTAGCATGTAATGCATTGTTTCATTATGCAATAGAAAAAGGATCAGACTCCCGATCACAACACAAATGAAGTTAAACAATACACCACCTAGATAATAAAAAGATTTTTGCGTGCGATTTAACGTACTGATAGGGCCGCCCGGAGTATATAGCCCTTCCCAAACGTACTTTCTAGAAATAAAGAAATGTCCCAGTTGAAAAAATGGTTTTCCTTTTCCTAATGCAATGGATTTAATCGGAATACCATAACATCGTGCAGCGAACGCATGACCATACTCATGAATAATCAAACAAGGAAAATAGAAGAGAAACATGATGAAGTTGTAGAGTAAAACATCCATATTCAGTCACCCTTTCATAAACTCATGTTACAAAATATGGATGACGGTTTCAAGAGGAGAGTATACACGAAAATGAGCAAACAACATCACTGTGTGACGTTTGCTCATTGATTTAAAAAGATATTAGGTACTCGCTATCAGCATCAATAGACGGCAATCGGACCGTATGGACCTTCGATAATCTCAAGATGAGTCTCAAAGATCTCGGATAATAGCGCTTCATCCATGACTTCGGCGACCGTTCCGAAGGCGGCGATTTGTCCGTCCTTCATCGCACAGATGTGATCGGCATATTTCGCGGCAAAATTGATATCGTGTAAGACGGTGATGATCGTCCGTCCGAACGTATCAGCGACGTGTCGCAGGTACTCCATCATCTGGACCGAGCGGGCGATATCGAGGTTATTGAGGGGTTCGTCGAGTAAAATGTATTCCGTTTCCTGACAGAGTACCATCGCGACATATGCCCGTTGCCGCTGTCCGCCCGATAATTCGTCGAGGTAGCGGTTCTCAAGCGACGTCAACTCGAGAAAATCGATGTATTTCGAAATGATCGTCTCATCGTCAGCCGTCAAGCGACCTTTCGCGTAGGGGAAACGTCCGAAGCCGACGAGCTGGCGGACAGTCAATCGGGTCACGAAATGATTTTCCTGTCGCAAAATCGTGATGATCTTCGCCAAGTCTTTCGATTTGCTACCCGTCACATCCATACCAGCGACTTCGATCTGTCCGGCATCGAGATCAAGCAAACGACCGATCATCATCAACGTCGTCGACTTACCGGCACCGTTTGGACCGATCAACGCCGTGAATCCGCCTTTAGGAATCGTTAAGTCGATTGGACCGATTCGGACCTCATCCGTATACGATTTTTTAACTTGTTCAAGTGATATCATAGGGACCTCTTTCTAAGCAACACGATAAGGAAAATCAGTCCGCCGAACAGTTCGATGATGACGGAGACGACGCTTGGCGTGTTGAAAATGTGATACATGAAGAAATAGGCAGTCGTCAAAACGAAGAAACCAATCGCGAATGCCATCGGGAAGACGTATTTATGATCGTACGTCGCAGCGACCTGATAACTGAGTGTTGCCACTAAAAAGCCGAAGAACGTCAACGGTCCAATCAATGCCGTCGACATCGACATCAGGAGTGAAATCAAAATCAAGAAGTAGATGACACTGCCGCGATGATTGACACCGAACGATGTCGCGACCTCTTTTCCGAGTGCAACGACGTTGAGTCGTCCGGACGAAAAGTAGAGCAACAGACCAACGACGAGGACGACCGGAATGACGATCGGGAAGTAAGCTGCGTCGGCATTCGTGACCGAACCGAACAGGCGCGCTTGTAAGATGTCGAACTCGGACGGCGCGAGCATCTTTCGCATGAATGACGATAGCGAGTTGAGACCAGTACCGAGAATGATTCCGACGAGTAACATCAATTGCAAGTTCGCATACTTACCAGACAATAACCAGCCGTATAACAAGAGGCTCATCGCGAGCATGATCGCGACCTGTGTCAAAAAGGCGCTCGTGCCGGTAAAGCCAACGAGTGCTCCCGCACCGAAGAAAAAGATCATCGATGTCTGGATCGTCGAGTAAAGGGCATCAAAACCAAGCAGGGACGGTGTGATGATCCGGTTGCTCGTGATCGAATGAAAGGCGACGGTCGCGAGACTTTGGCAAATTGCTGCAATCGCCATCGTGATGACTGCCGTGATCCGGCGTTCGACGACCGGCCAAAAGGACGGAGAATCAACTGGAACCGGATTATTGTAGAGCAAGAGACCAATCGTGCTGAACACCCCGCCGCTAAGGAACAGGATGAGGAGAATCCAGTAGCGGCGCTCGAGTCGTTTCGACTGAAAGGCAGACGCCCGGCGATTGGTTTCACGTGTAACGTTCGGTTGAATTCGTGTATGTTCCTGTTGTCTAATCGCGGTACTCATCTGACACCTCCAGTCTTCCGTCGACGTAACAGAATGATGATGAAGACGGCTGCCCCGACCGTTCCGAGAATCAACGAGACCGGTAGTTCAAACGGACGGATGATCGTGCGTGAAATCAGATCACTGATTAAAATCGTTGCCATCCCAATCAGACAGACCCACGGCAAATTACTACGGAGATCGTCACCGCGAAACATCGAGACGATGTTCGGAACGATCAAGCCGAGGAAGGGCAGATTGCCAATGACAGTCGCGACGACACCGACGGATAGGGCAATCAGCCCGGTCGCGATCAGCATCAACCGATTGTAGTTGACGCCAAGACTCTTCGCAATGTCTTCGCCAAGCCCAACGAGCGTCAAGCGACTCGCAAGGAAGAAGATACAGACCGTGACTCCGATGATAATCCAGAGATACTCGTAGCGACCGATCTGAACGGATGCGAACGAGCCGACGAACCATCCTTCGATTGCTTGGCTGGCACGGAAAAACAACCCGAGGAACGTCGAAATCGCGGAGATGACGGCTCCGAGCATCAGACCGATGATTGGAACGATCAACGATGACCGTAATCGGACCGAACGGAGAAACCAGAAGAAGACCATCGTTCCGATGAATGCAAAAAGAATAGCACCGCTCATCCGCATCATCAACGACGGTGCCGGAACGAGTAAGTAAACGGCTAACAGTCCGAGTCCCGCCCATTCGATCGTTCCCGTCGTCGTCGGTTCAACGAGGCGGTTTTGCGTGATCAGTTGCATGACGAGTCCAGCCATTGCCATCGCAGCACCCGTCAGCATCAAGGCGAGTGTCCGTGGAACACGTGTGATCCAGAACATATCGAAATCGTTCACGGCACTCCGCAGTTCATAGACGCCTGTGAAGAGGGACGCCGTCGCGAGCGCTAAGACGAGACATAAGGTTAAGACGAACGGCTTCGTCCAAACGACAGAAAAGGAAGGTCGAGCGGGTGGCTCAACTCTTCCATTCATTTGTTGCTGTGCGTGTGCCATTACTTTTCGAGCGCTTTCGCGATGTCAGTGAAGAATTCCGAGTACGTCTGAATCGATTCATTCAAGTACGTGTCTTTTGGTGCGTAAACGATGTTGTCGTCTTTGATTGCTTTTGTTTTCTGCAGGGCAGGCGCACGGTCAATGACATCTTGCGCCGGTACGGCACCTTCAGCGTTTCCAAGTGGTGCGTCGCGGTCAAGGACGAGTAACCAGTCCGGGTTACTTTGAGCAATCGCTTCGACCGAGACTTCATCACCTTGGTCGTTGCCCGATTTTTGTTTGACTTCGAGGGCTGGTTTCCAGTCGAACAGATCATACATCGGTCCGAAGACACGTCCACTCATCGGAGCCGAGAATCCGATATCGCCGCCTGAGGCGATGACCGACATGACGCTGTCCTGTCCGTTATACGATTTTTTAACGTCTTTGATCGATTGCTCAAGCGTCGTCACGAGCTGGTCCGCTTCTTGTTTTTTATCGAAGATCTGTCCGAGTGTCTCAGTCGTATCTTCAAGTCCTTTGACGAGTAACTCACCTGGCGTACCGGAGTCTTCCGGTAAAGCGATGTCAAGATCGATGACAGCGGCGTTCGGGACGAGTTTTTTGATGTCTTCGTAATGATCAGCGAAACGCTGGCCGACGATGACGACGTCTGGATTGACACCAGCAATCGCTTCGAGGTTCGGTTCGAAGTGCATGCCGACATCGACGATATCCTTGTCTTTTGCGTATGGTGATTCAGCCGGGAGCAGTCCGACTGGTGCTGCTGCGAGTTCGACGTTCCATGCGGCAAGCGTCTCGAACGTTCGGTTGTCGAGTGCGACGACCTTCTTCGGATCGACCGGGACGTTGACCGTTCCGTGTGCGTCCTTGATTTTGACTGTCTTCGGTGCTTCTGCGTCCTTCTTCGTGTCTGCTTCTCCTGCGTTCCCGCATGCCGCCAATAAGACAGCAAGCGAACTCACGACGAGTGGTGTTTTCCATTTCCCCATGATGATTCAGCTCCTCTTGTTCAATTTGATAAACATGGATCACGGATTGAGTAGCAGATGGATTATGTATACCTACGTGATTAATCTGTTCTCAATAAGTGATAATGATTATCATTGTCATGTTCACCGAGAATGATAGCAGACGATTTTGGAAGACGCAACGCTAATTTCCAGCCAAATGGCTGTCTAAATTTTTACCTTCTATAAACTATACGAAAATAAAAAAATGATAATCTTTCTCATTTAGGACTGGAAGTAGGAACATTGGACGCTTTTGACGAAAAGAGGTTTAGGTGACTTAAAAAAGAGAAAGTGGTAATAAATGTAACCTTTTCGTTTTTTAAATCAGAGACGCTACAGAAGATGACTTCGAAATGAGGTGCTGTATGAATCAACCATTTGAAGAATTGAAGATGTATCAAAATTTTGATGAATTGGCTGATGATGTCCTCGATTTCGCGAAAGAGATTCTACCCGAGCAGATGCTGTATTTATCAGCAATCGAAGCAGGACAACAACGGATGCTGAAGATTGCGAACGCTAAGGTGGATATCCCAATGGTCGAAGGCATGCAGATTGAATTGAACCAATAGTTATGTAAACTGATTGATTTCGAGACGAAACAGCCGGTCGTCCTCGAAGATATTCCGAACGCGGAACAACTCGGCGACTGGCGAAAAGGTCTGGAGGAGGCTCACGTCCGTTCCTACTTGGGTATTCCAATCGTCTTAACGAGCGGGGAGACGTTCGGTACGTTATGTGCGATCAATAATCGGGTTAGCTTGTATGACCAAAAGAACATCCAGTTATTGCAACGGATCGTCCGACTCTTCTTGTACTATTTGGAGCTCGAGCGTCATGCTTGGAAAGACGCGTTGACAGGACTGCACAATCGGAGGTACTTAACGAAACAGTTCGAGGAGCATCCCGGGCAGACAGGGGCCGTCTTCTTCCTTGATCTCGATGGCTTTAAGCAGGTCAACGACGTCTATGGACACGAGACGGGGGACATCGTCCTGCAAGAAGTCGCACAACGTTTGCGACAGTTCGTCCGCGAACAGGAGGATGCGATAGCCGTGCGACTAGGCGGCGATGAGTTCATTTTGCATTTCGGACATGCTGATTCGAGGGAGGGCTGGGAACGACTTGCGGAGCAGATCGTCACCGCGTTAAGTGAGTGGAAAACGGACTACCGGGTGTCGACGAGCATCGGGATCGTGATGTATGACGGTGAGTACCGTCCAGAGTTGCAAGCCTTGTTACAACAGGCAGATGCCGCGCTATATGCCGCTAAGTCGTTAGGAAAGAATACGTATCAGTTCTATGAGATGGCGAAGAAATGAACGAATATCAAAAGACCTGACGCTTCTGAATCTCTTCAGAAACGATCAGGTCTTTTTAGTTGCCATGAAGACGATAGACGATCCGAATGATGTCCTTTTTCGGAAGCTCGGGGTACTTGAGACATAACTGTTCGACACATGTCACAGGATCTTCCTCTTCTAACAAGCGGGTGGCTTCTTGGACGATTGGCTCATGTTGTGCGCTGACTTCAGAAGACGAAGCAGTCGAATCGCTCGATTGATGAATCAGGTAAAACAATACCGTATGTACAGATACCAGCACGACTTTTGTCGCAAGCGAGATTGTAATGGACTCCACGTATAGATCCATCCAAAGTAAAACGCTCAAACTGACGGAACCGTTCACGACAGCAAACAGTATGTTCGAGAAACGACGCTTGAACAGTCCGCCAAGCGCACGCATCATCCCGTCGAAGACGACGCTGACGACCAGGCTAGCGAGATAGAAACATACGAGAAACACTAGACAACCAACGAACGAGTCGTAGGACACATCTCCGACGTAGAAAATCAGTCCATCGATCATCAGTAAAGGGAACACTAAGAGCAGACTGAGCAAAATAAGCGAGACGGAGGAAACCAGTCGTGACATCCTATCATCCTTTCCGTGCAATTGATTTCGTTAGACAAGAAATGCAGCATACAAACTAGGATACCGTTTAACACAGTTGATTACAATTATTTACAAACAAGAGGCGTACACAGAATGTTACTCAGTTAAGCGTGGAAATCCTGTCAAAAAGCGCCTATACGTCCAGTTAACATCTGGATTATCCATTGACAATCCTTCCCTTTCCCTCATACAATTGAAAATGATTATCAATACAAGTTGGGAGTTCTGCCTACCATGAACGTTAACCGTAAAAAATTACTAATTTCTACCGTCTCGATCCTGTCTTTGACATCTTTATTGATCGGCTGCTCGAACCCGGGCGAGTCGACAGGAGAGCGAAAAGATAAAGATACATTGACGCTCGCGTGGCCACGCGACGTCGGAACGATGAACCCGCACGTTTATAACCCATCACAACTGTTCGCACAGTCAATGATCTATGAACCACTCGTCCACTACGGAGAAGGTGGAAAGCTCGAGCCATACTTAGCCTCGTCTTGGAAGATTTCTGAAGACGGAAAAACGTATACGTTCACGCTCCGTGACGGCATCAAGTTCTCGGACGGTTCGACATTCGACGCAGCGATCGTCAAAAAGAACTTTGACGCGATCCTCAAACAAAAAGCCTTACATAGCTGGCTTGGCTTCATCACGAAAATCGAGAAGACGGAAGCCGTCGATGCGAAGACGTTTCGCCTGACATTATCTGAAGCCTATTACCCGACGATTCAAGAGCTCGCGGTCGTCCGCCCGGTCCGTTTCCTCGGAGAAGCGGGATTCCCGGAAAACGGCGATACGTCGAAGGGTGTCAAAAAAGAAGTCGGAACAGGTCCATGGATGCTCGACGAATACAAACCGGATCAGTATGCGACGTTTAAGGTCAACAAGAACTACTGGGGTCCGAAACCGAACATCGATCACATCAAGGTCGACATCATCCCGGATGCAGAGACACGTGTCTTAGCACTCGAAAAAGGACAAGTTGATCTGATTTACGGTGAAGGGGCGATCAGCATCGATGCCTTCAATCAGTTGAAGACGGATAAATCCTACAAAACAGAGATGTCCGAACCAGTCGCGACGCGTCTCCTCGTCTTGAATACGAAAAATAAGCGTCTGTCTGACGAACGCGTCCGCCAGGCGCTCCAGCACGGGTTTGATAAAGCCGCTCTCGTCGAAGGGATCACGTCGGGAATAGAAGCACCGGCTGACTACCTGTTGCCACCGAACATGCCGTACACGTCGAACCTGAAAGTGAAGCAACGGGATTATGACGTCAAGGAAGCAAATCGTCTCCTTGATGAAGCAGGTTGGAAACTGCCGAAGGGTGAAACGATCCGCGTCAAGGATGGTCAACCGCTGCAAATCGGGATGATGTATGATGCGGCCGAGCAGGTCCAAAAGGCGATGGCCGAAACGTTGCAGTCGGAATGGTCGAAAATCGGCGTCGAGCTGAAGACGGAAGCTGTCGAACTGCCGGATCAAGTCCAGCGTTTCAAAGACAACCGATTTGACATCAACTTCTACAGTAACTTCGGTGCACCGTATGATCCACATACGTTCGTGAACCTGATTGATACGGATGGCTTCGGCTTCAAAGAAGCGATTTCGGCTTATCCGAATAAAAAACAACTCTTACAAGAAATCAAAGATGTCTTAAAAACGACAGACGAGACGAAACGTCAGAAGATGTACGCTGACATTCTGCCATCACTCCAAGATCAAGGGGCATTGATTCCGATTTCGTACTTGAAGAAGATGGCAATCTATCAGTCGGACGTGACGAACTTCCAGTTCCCGGCGAACCGGGATGAGAGTCCATTTGCTCGGATCGGCATTAAGTAAAGGAGGGATGACATGGGGGTCTTCCTCGTCAAACGCATATTATCCGTCATCCCGATTTTGTTACTGGCGATCTTGATTCTGACAGTGTTAATTCATTTGTCACCGGTTGATCCGGCACAAGCCTATCTATCCGCTGCTCATATCCAACCGACGGATGAACTACTCGCTGCCAAACGAGCAGAATTCGGACTCGATCAACCGTTCTACAAACAATACTTCGATGCCGTCATCCGCTTGGCGCAGCTCGATTTCGGAACATCGTATCTTTCCGGAAAACCGGTCCTTGAAGATGTCTTGCTCCGCTTACCACCGACGGTCGAGTTGGCATTAACGAGTCTACTGCTCGCACTCGTCATCAGCATCCCGCTCGGGTTCCTTGCCGGGATCAAGAAGAATGGCTTCTTTGACCATCTCAGTCGGGCAATTGCCTTCATCGGGGCTTCGATTCCGTCGTTTTGGCTCGGGTATCTGTTCATCTTCTTCTTTGCCGTAAAGCTGGATTGGTTCCCGGTCGGGGGGACGGGAAGTGTGATGCACTTGATCTTACCGGCATTGACGCTCGCCTTTCCGTTGATTGCCTTGTATACACGATTGCTCCGTGGCAGTGTGATTGAAGCATTGAATGAACCGTACGTCTTGTTTGCCCGTACACGTGGCTTAAAGGAAGGACGAATTCTTGGGAAACACGTTCTCCGGATGGCGATTCCACCGATGATCACGGGTCTTGGGATGAACCTCGGGAAGTTGCTGACGGGAACGATCATCGTCGAGACCGTCTTCTCGTGGCCAGGCTTCGGTCGCTACTTCATCGAAGCGATCTTTGATCGGGATATGCCGGTCATCCAAGGCTACGTCTTTCTCGCGGCCCTCGTCTTCATCGGTAGCAGTTTGCTCGTCGACATCATTCAAGCCGTGCTCGATCCACGCCTAGCGAAAAAAGGAGGGACGGTATGAATACTCCACTTCCAGCAACGATGATCCGGTCGCGTTATACGCCGCTTCTTTATCTCTGTGCCCTCGTCTTAATCGGTATGGCAGGCATTACGTTATTCGCGCCATGGATCGCGCCGCATGATCCGAACCTCGTCGACTTGACGCAAAAGCTCCATGGTCCGTCGTCAGCCTATCCGCTCGGAACCGACCAGCTCGGACGCTGTCTCTTATCGCGCTTGATTTACGGTGCGCGGATTTCACTCGGCTGTGCCGTGTTGATTTTCATCGCCTCGCTCGCAATCGGACTGTTCGTCGGAACACTTGCCGGTTACCGTGGCGGCTGGGTCGACCAACTCTTGATGCGACTGTGTGACGGTGTGATGGCATTTCCGAGTTTGATTCTCGTCCTCGGGCTCGTCGGTATCTTCGGTCCAGGTCTTAAGCAAGTCATCATCGCCTTGATGCTCGTCCAGTGGGTCTACTACGCGCGGATGTTCCGCGGAATGGTCATGACGCTGAAGACGGAAGCGTTCATCGCTGCTGCTCGCGTCAACGGTTCGTCTTCGTGGAAAATCATCCGGACGCACATCCTGCCGAACATCTTACCACCGCTGCTCGTCATCGGAACGCTTGAGATGGGCTGGGCGATCATGGATATCTCGGCGATGTCGTTCCTCGGGCTTGGTGTTCAGTCACCAACTGCCGAGTGGGGAGCGATGATTCACGAAGGAAAATCGTACATCCGGACGAATCCGGAATTGATGATTTATCCGGGACTTGCGATCATGCTCGTCATCATCAGCTTTAACCTAGTAGGAGAACAGTTAGCAGAACGATTCGGTGTATCAAAAACGATGAAATGAGAGGAGGTGCCCGTATCGAACCGATCTTAGCTGTCGACGGTCTGACCGTCCGTACGAAACAACAAGTAACATTGATCGAAGGGGTGACGTTCTCAATTCAAGCTGGACAGATTCTTGGTCTTGTCGGAGAGAGTGGTTGCGGAAAAACGGTGACGAGTCTCGCCTTGATGCGTCTGCTTAATCCACAGACAACAGACGTCACTGGCGATATTCGACTGAACGGAACATCAATTCAATCCTTATCAGAACGCGCAGTGCGAACGATTCGGGGCGGTGAGGTTGCGTTCATCATGCAAAATCCGATGAGTGCCTTCACACCGGTCTACTCGATCGGGCACCAGATGATCGAGACGATTCAGACCCATACACGTTGTTCAAAACGTGAAGCAAAACAACAAGCGATGACGGCACTCGAAGAAGTCAATCTGACGGACGCCGCCCGGTTGCTCAAAGCTTATCCATTCGAACTGAGTGGGGGAATGTTGCAACGGATCATGATCGCCTTAGTCGTTGCCCTGCGCCCAAGCGTCTTGATTGCCGACGAACCGACGACGGCACTCGATGTCTTTAATCAAAAGACGGTTCTTGAATTACTCGAACGGATGCGGGCGACTTACGGAACGGCGATGTTACTCATCTCGCATGATCTCGGTGTGATCGCCGAACTCGCAGACGATGTCCTCGTCATGCAGCAAGGACGGATCGTTGAGCGAGCAGATGTTTTTGAATTGTTTGATCGACCGCAACATCCGTATACTCAGTCACTTCTTGCACAGCATCTAGGAAGGGAGGCGTTCGGATGAGTCTCTTGCAGATCGATCAAGTCTCACACGTCTATAAACGCCGGTTTCAACCAGCAAAGACCGTCTTACACGATGTCTCATTGACGCTTGAAGCGGGACGCTGTCTCGGATTGCTCGGGTCGAGTGGTGCCGGGAAAAGTACGCTCGGACGATTGTTGCTCGGACTCGAACGCCCAACGACCGGAACGATTTGGTTCAATGGTGTCGATCGCCATGCGACAAAACGACCATTTCAAGGTGACGTCCAAGTCGTCTTCCAGGACTCGTTTGCTGCGGTCAATCCGAAGCTTACGGCTGCCGATATCATCGCCGAACCGCTTGATAATTTCATTCGTTTAAAGGGTGAAGCACGGCAACAGCGTCTCGTCACGCTAATTGAACAAGTCGGGCTCAAGGCGACGGATCTGACGAAATATCCGGCGCAGTTCAGTGGCGGGCAACTTCAGCGAATCGCGATTGCGCGAGCGATTGCTGCTGAACCACGTCTGATCGTGTTAGACGAAGCAGTCAGTAGCCTCGACATGGTCAACAAACGATTGATTCTCGCATTGTTAGCTGACTTGAAGCGGCTACACGGGTTAACATATGTCTTCATCACCCATGACATTAAAGCTGCCGAGCAACTTTGCGACAGCTTCGCGATCTTAGAGCAAGGACGCCTCGTCGGGCATTACCCGAGTCTAGTTGCATTTGATGCTGCGACGGATCCTGCCGTCGAACGGATGCGCCAAGCAAAGCTTGCCGTGCATCCAAGGCAACGAACGATTCGCAAGACACAACCAAACAAAGGATAACGGACGGCTGAACGGCTCCGTTATCCTTTTTTGTTGTAGAGGAGGGTCAGTAAGCCGTTTTTCGGAACCGAAGTGCTGACCAGCCGAGTATGAGAAGAATCCAAATGAGACAAGAAATGATTCCGATTAGATGGGACGAAGAAAAAAACGACGTGTGCGATGGGAGCGACAGTAGCGCGCCAGGCGTGAAAAATAATACATCTGGCATTAATGAAGGAAGTGCAACAAGTAGTAAGGAAACGACGAGCGACAGGATACCAATCGGAACAGCACGTCGCAAGAAAGTGCTGATCAGTAGCGTCAGACTGACGACGAACAACGTCCAAAGACTAAAATCGAGAATGATACGTAGCGCAAGCAGCGGCGAAAGGGATCCGAACCAATAGACGGTCAAACAGTAGGACGTAAGGGCACCAATCAGCATCCCGAATAGACTGATCATCCCGTGACTGAACCATTTCGACAGGAGATAGACATTCCGAGAGACAGGACGCGTCAAAATGAAATCCTGCATGCCGGTTTGTCGGTCTGAAGCGAGCAGCCCCATGAAGCTCATGATCAGGACGATCAAGCCAAGCTGATTGAATTGCCCATAGATCGTTGCGCTGAAGACGTCAAGCGATTGTGGAACAGGACGATTCGGATCGACGATGATTCCGTCCGCACTTCCGACATGTGCAAGCAAGACATCCATATACATCAACAGCAATGGTTGCGTCACGCCGAGCGCAATGAAGAATAACGGTAGCCAGACGATCTTCCATTCTTTCCATGCTTCCAACCACTCGGTCCATGTCAGCGTATAAAACGTCCTCATACGTCTGCCACCATGTCGAGGAACCGTTCCTCGAGTCCGATCGGTTGATAGGCAATCGAAGCAATCGACCATCCTAGCTGAATCAGAGTGGTCGCTAACTGTGAGAGGTCAAGCGGCTGCTGTGCGGAGAACTGATAGCAGCATGGGTTGATTCGATCAATCTCGACTCGTGGAAATAGTGTCGCAGAAAACGAAGGGGCAGCTGTAAGTGTCTCGACTTGAATCCGATATTGATCCACGTTGCGTTGATTATCGAGCGGACCCAGCAATTTTCCGTGTTTAATGACGAGGAAGCGATCGCAACACGTCTTTGCGTCTTCTAAGAGGTGCGTTGAGACGATGATCGTCATCCGTTTCTTTAAGCGGAGGATCAATTGATTGATATCATGTCGACCACTCGGATCAAGGGCAGAAGCTGGTTCATCTAGAATCAAAAATGTCGGTTCATGTAAGATGGCTTGGGCGATTCCGAGACGTTGGCGCATGCCGCCGGACAGGCGTTCGATGATTTCTGTTTGTTGATCGTAGAGTCCAACTTCATGTAGAACGTCCGGAATCCGCTTATTTAACGTTGCGCGATCAAGCCCCGACAAGCGTCCGAAAAAACGTAATGATTGTTCGCACGTCATCCAAGGCTTAAAGTCGGTCTGTTGTGATAAGTAGCCGATTGATTGCTGCTGTTGACGGATGGAGCGCGAAGACATCGTGATCGAACCACGGTCACTCTCGATCATGCCGCTCAGACATTTCAGGAGTGTCGTCTTTCCGGCACCATTCGGACCAATCAGTCCAAGACATTCATGTTCGTGAATCGTAAAGGAAATATCGTCTAGGATAAGACGTCGTTGAAGTGAAAGCTGGAGATGAGAAATCTGAATCATGCTGTCATCCTCCTTCCGAGGACGAAGTAGAGAATCGAGCCGATCGGCTGGACGAGGAGAATGATCAATAACCAAGTAGTCGGTGTCGCGATCCGGTCCTTCCGTCTAAACCAATCGATACAGGCGCAGCTGAGTAGAATCAGGTTGATGGAGATGTAAATCAATAATAGGGGCAGGAATCGTTCCCAGTCGATTTGTGATAAGGCAGAGAAATCTGTGTTCATGAAAAACCCTCCTTTTCTATTACCATTATCAATAATGAAAATAGAAAAGTCAATGCCATAGACGAATCATCGTTAGTTCTCAATCAGTTAGAGCTATGATAAACTTCTCTTATCAAAATTTTCCAAATGCGATTTGAATCAAATCGTTTAGATGAAAGGCGAACTATCAAACGAATCATGATGTCGAGGAGGATTATATGCAGATTTATCAATTCAAAAAAGAGGTTGGTAAGAAGATCACGAAATTCGATTCGAACTTCGTGATGTCACGGATCATGCAGACGGAAAAAGTGACGCACATCGGATGCATTCATTTAGAAAAGGATGGCGTGGTCGGTTATCACCAGGCGGTCGTGCCGCAACTTTTGTTAATCGTAGAGGGTGAAGGATGGGTGAGAGGAGAAACGGATTATTACATAAATGTTCAGCGTGGGGAAGCCGTATTTTGGGATCAAGGAGAATGGCACGAAACGAAGACGGATACGGGTTTAACGGCGATTGTAATCGAAAGTGAAGAACTCGATACGTCAGCACTCGTTTCCAAATGACGAAACCAAGTGGGATACATAAAAAAAGCTATCTCAAAAGAAGAATGATTTGTTTTCTCACGCCCTTTCCTCAGGCGAGGCACAAGCCAGTTTTCCTGCTTCATTCAAGCAGGAAAGCGGGTCTTGTTTGTCTCTGACAGCGCAAAAATGCGCTTTTCCTATAGGAGTGGCGTGTAAAGCATCATTCTTTTATCTTTGTAGAGACTAAAGTTTACGTCAGCCTCTATTCTTATTCCATACACCATTTTTCTAATTCTTCGAGGCATAGATGTAACCGAGCAGTGATCATTTCTCGATTCCCCATCTGTTGCGTTGTTTTATGAGTGAGTTGAGGCTGATGTAGAATGTCGTAGTGCTCATACGCTTCTTGCAATATCCATAATGTATATTCATCCAGTAATCGTCGAGTTTGAATGGTGCGTTCGTCTCCAACCACGTTAAAGCAATATCCACTTATGAATCCGTCAGCGATTTCGTTTAGAACATTACTTTTTTCTTGATACGCTTGATTTATGTATCGTGGAGCATTTGAAAAGGCTGGTAACAAAAATTTGTAACAAAAAACGAAGTAAGCCGCATAATTCAAATCAAAGTCCAATCTTGGAAACGGGTCAATGATTGCAATGTGTTCATCACTTAAAATTAAATTTTCTGGTGTTACATCTTGATTCACGAGAGAGATGTTTTGAACCTGAGTTCGTCTATTCTCAATTAAAGCATGAATATGTTTATCGACTTTTTCTTTATCAAAGCAAAGACTAGAGTGAATGAGAGCATTTAAGGCGGTTAAGACGTGTTCATTTTCTTCCTGCCATAATTCATCCCTGTTTTTTGAATCGCTACCTCGTAAAGTTTCCCCTTGCCAGTGCAGTTCCCCGAAACCAACAATAGAGGTTTTCTGGTTGTGTATATTGTGATAAATTCTCCCTAATTTCTTACCGTAAGAATGGGCTTTATTCTGATCGAGTAACAATAAATCCGTTCCACGACCCATGAACGTTTCTACTGTAAATACTGTGTCATCTTCAATGAAATACTGATAAAAGTCAGGACAGACATTTTGATCACTTGTATTGGCGTGTAAATAGTAAGCTTTCGTAGACTCATACTCTGTAGTCAGCTCTTGTTCATTAATCTGTTGCAACTCCCCATAAGCTTCATTCTTTTTTATGCGAATCACAAGGTCTTGATCATCTACTCTCTTTAACTTATATACAGTGTGCCAAGCTCCTTCACCAATCTTTAGAATCTGTTCTGCTTTTACGTTCAACGTATCCAGCACAATTGCATCAAGATTTTCTTTGATCCGTTTCATGGGGTCTATTTTCTCTCCCTCGCAATGTTGTCTCGTTTCATTTTGGTGAAAATACGCTTCTAGAAACTGAGCGTGTTTACGGCAAGATGACGAGTGAGACGGTCCGTTCAGTTGCCTGGTCTTCTGTCTCTAGGTGATGATATTTTTCGAGCAGTGTCCGCATGTCCTGTTGAAAATCATTGAAGGTATCATCTGTCAGGTGCAATTTCGCGATTGAGAACGTCGAGTGGTCCTGACCTTGCGTTTGAACGGTCTGTTCGAAGTACGTCTGGTACTGCTGCAAGACGTACATGAAGTAGAACGAGACGAAGTTCACTTTTTCATCGTACGTCGCACTGTTCCAGTCTGCTTCGCTGATTTGATAGCCGCTTGTGTTCAAGGCATAGATCTTCTCTTCGACTTTTCCAACACGCTGGACGGCGACGACCTTCAACAACTGATCGTCCATCATCGCATTGACTTGCCGGTACAAAGTAGACTGCGGTACATCCGTTAAACGTTGATTCAGTTGCATGATTGATAAGCCGTCTTCGAGATCAATCAATTCGAGCGCAATCTTAAACCGGACATGATTTTTGAATAAGTTAAAGTTCACGTCGTGTCCCACTCCTTCATCCAATCGTTTCTAAAACTATCTTATCATGCTTTTGGAAACATTCTTAAAAATGATAATGAAAAAAGAGGAAATGTGATGCGTCTCTTGAATGATTTATACTAGAACATCATAAAGAAAGGAGTCATCATATGAAAAATACAAGTTATCGCTACGGTACATATGCACTCATTACAAGCTTTTTCTTATTCTTCGTCGTCCAGATGTTCCGAGCGTATATTGAATTATCTCCAGAATTTCTAGGAGAAAACCTTGGTGAGTATTACTTAACATATTTCCCGATGAGTGCATTGATCCTTGGACTCGTACTACTTATCCACGGCTGGTGGAATGAAGATGAGAAAAAACAGCGTGAAAAGCTAGCTTCAAAAAATCAGCAAGAATCGAATGAATCGGTGTGACATCATACCGTTGATAAAAAAAGACCGACAACGTATTTTCGTTGCCGGTCTTTTTTGTTTCATATGCCTTATTTCGTAAAACGTTTAATCGCGAACGGTCCGATTGGTTCAGTCGTCGATCGTTCCATGATCAATTCACTGAGTACTTTTCCGACTAAGCTGCTGAACTTGAATCCGTGACCGGAAAAGCCGGCGGCGATCGCGATGTGCGGATAGTCCGGATGCAAATCGATGATGAAGTCCTCATCTGGCGTCATCGTATAGAGACACGTTTTGCCGTGAGCTAAAGTATCGATTGAGGGCATGAACGTATTCGTGAACTGTCGTAAATCAGCCAGATCACCCGTCTCTTGACCGAATGGACGGCGTGGTTGATTCGGATCAACGGGAATCCCACCGTCGTGGCGTCCGATTTTCAGGCCGGTTTGAGCGATGCTTGGAAAACCGTAATAATAACCGGCGGGTGTATCAAAGGCGAAGGCAGGGAACACCGCGTCGTTAAATACCTCTTCCGCTGCTTCGAACCAGGCGAACGTCTTGCGGACCGGTCGCAGCGGTAAGGAGAGTCCAGTCTGTTCCAGTAACGGACCAGACCAGGCACCAGCTGCGACGATCAACGCGTCAGCCGAATAGGTGTCTGATCCGACGGTCACGTCAACGCCAGTGGCGTGGGCAGTGAGCGTCGTCACTTTCGCATTCGTCCGAATGTCGACGCCGTTCGCGACAGCAAGATCGCGATACGCTTCAATACAATCCTCGCACTTCAATACACCAGACGTCGGTTCAAAACAACCGATATACTCGTCGGGCATTGTTAAGCCGGACCAGCGCGTTCTCATTTCCTCAGCCGTCAGAATCTCAAGCGGTAGATTGTATTGCGCTGCACTCCTGATGATCGTCTGCATCGAACGGGACGAGCGGTGACCAGCGTTTAAGACTCCGGTGTTCAGAAACAGGCTCCGACCGCTGATCTGTTCCAACTCGTACCATAAGCGTTGTGCGGCTAACGCGAGCGGTACGTAGGCTTCACCTTCCCCGTACGCATGGCGAATGATTCGTGTCTCCCCGTGGTGGCTCGCTTGATCGTGCGGCGGATTGTGAGCATCTAATAGTAAGATGTTTTGATCGGTCCGTGAGAGATAGTAGCCGGCTGCCATTCCCATGGATCCGGCACCGACGATGATGACATCATAATGGGTCATGTGACTCGACTCCTTCATAATGTAAGTTCACACCAGTATAGAGTGATAACCAGAAAAGAACAAATGAAAGATTAAATCTCGAAGCGACGGGCTTCTTGTTCTAAGTGTTCTGTCCGATCGTTCAAATCACCGACGAGCGTATGCAGCGTCGTGATCGTCGCGATCATCTGTTCAGATGCAGCGGCAACTTCCTCGTTACTCGCCGTATGTTCTTCCGCGACAGCGGCAATTTCCGTCAAGGCATTGCGAATGAACCGTTCTGCCTGCAAGACGTCTTCCATCTGTTGGGTCATCTGCTGTGTTGCCGTTGAGACGTGCGTGACTTGATCCGTCAACCGTTCGAACGTCGTATCTGTATCGAGAACGATCTGTTCACCGGCTGCAGTTGCTTCGACCGTCGTCTTGAAGCTATGTTGCATCTGCTGCGCACTGGCTTCAATCGACGTGACGATTGTTGCGATCTCACTGACACTGCTAGCGACATGGCTTGAGAGATTCTTGACCTCGGTCGCGACGACAGCGAATCCTTTTCCTTGTTCACCAGCTCGTGCCGCTTCAATCGCGGCATTAAGCGCGAGTAGATTCGTTTGCTCGGAGATACCGCGGATGATACCGACGAGCGTTTGGATATCCGATGATTGCTGTTTCAGTAGATCAATCTGTTCAGCAGACTGCGTGACGTGCTGATGAATGTGGCGCATCTGTTCGACGGAAGCGGACATTTGATCTCGTCCGACTCGTGTCAGTGTTGCCATCTGCTCCGTCGTTCCTTGAATTTCGACACCAGACTGATTGGTCGTTTCGATCAATGCTGCGAACCGATTCATCTCGTCATTCAACGAAAGCGTGACTTGGGTCTGACTTTCGGTCCCGGTCGCGATTTCCGACATCGTATGAGCGATTTGTTCGGAACCGTCGAGTACTTCCGACGTACTTTGGTCGATCGATTGACTCGTCGTCGAGACGAGAGTGGCCGTCTGTTTGATGTCGACAATCATCGTCCGCAGCATCTCGTTCATATCACGAATCGAGATCGCAAGTGCATAGATTTCGTCTCTCGAAGCAATCGTCAAATCGGTCAACGTCTGTTTTGCCTGATCCAGTCGCCCCTCGGCAATCAAGGCAGCGACTTTCTGTAACGTCTCGAGCGGACGTAATTTTCGACCGAGGACGAAGTAGAGCAAGACGAGTGTGATCGTTAACAGAAGAAGTAAAAGTCCAATGAAAATCGGTGCATTTTGTTTTAATAATTCTGTTGTGAGCGCATCGACTTCCTTCGCAGCGATGTCGACGCCAAGAATGCCGATGATTTGACCAGACGCATCCTTTAACGGAACGTAGACACTCATATACTGTCCATTTACAGGATCATCAATGATGTCCGTCGCGTGTGTTCCACCATTTAATACGTCCTTCATGTCAGTAACTTTTGCGCCACTCGCCGGTTCATTAATCTTTGCGGCATCTTTCTTAGGGAGACCGTCAATCAGCAAACGGACCTTATTTTGGTCGATGTGTGCTGTGTATGCATACAGGAGTCCGTTTTGCTTACGTAATGTATCAAGTTCATTTCGTAACGTTTCATATTGCTCAGACGTGATAGGCGATTGTAGAAATTCGCTGTAAGCCGCCGTGTCGAATGTCTTGCTGATGCGTAGCGCATCCTTTTCGGCGGTCGCTTTTAGCGTTGAGACTGCAGTTTGTTTCGTATTGAAGTATAAGGCCAGACTACTAAAAACAAAAAAGGCAATCAAAATCAAACTGATCATTACTAAAAGACGTGTTCGGATGGAATGGTTCTTGGTTGTGTTTTTCACATGCAACCGTCCTTTCAACTCATATTTTCTATCTGTAATTCATTTATCGGTCGTTAAAATACATATTAAACAGGACCTTTTGACGATTTTTTTATAAAAGGTCGTAAGAAAAACCGTTTTTTCTTAAAAAAGGATTTATTAAGAATGATTCAGGGCAAATAGTAGATAAAAAAATACAAGTTGAGGGAAGAGGGATTGAGATGGAAAGTGAAGTCGATCATCGAATCAAGGCAAGACATGTATATGAAAATGAATTACGAAGACACGCGGTCAGCACAAAAAAAACTACATTTCGATTGATGACATGTCTACGTTGCCAATCGAAGATTCTGTTGAAACAGGGACATCAGGATAGCCATCAATGTGACGCGAACTAAAAAATCCCGCTCTTAGGAGCGAGATTGAACAAAGTGTTAGGTAGGAAAAGCAACGGCTAGAATGACAAAAACAATCATGAGCACTTGTTTTTCGGTCGTTCACGTTAGGATTTCATAGGCAACACATAGCGTAATAATAATTGTTGGATACAGGCAAGTAGCGTTCCGATTGTCAACGGAGCAAGAATCAAACCGATTCCGATGATAATCAGACCAGGCGCGTCGTCAATCTGACCAATATAGAAAAAGACGGGAAAGAGACATGCCGTTAAAATGGCGACGATATAAAAAGACAATTTCATTGATTGAATGGAAGCTGTGATGAGCGGAAAAGCCGGAGGAGCCATCGACATATATCGAAGGATGCGGAGCGCATGGAATAAAATCAAAAGAGTCGGGATGAAGATAAGGTATGCGGTCAATAGAACACTGTAGCCAGGTCGCTCGAGTAACAAGTTTTTCGTGATACCATGCCAGACAAGTGGGATACCAAGACCAGCTAAACCGAACAGACTGAAGATGATACCAAAGACGATAAAGCGTAAAAACCGGACTTGCCAGACGAAATGATTCACGATATCAACTCCTTTCGAGGCAACAAACGTTTCTTTTAGTATACTGCATCCCCCGAGAGGCTAGTAGAAAATTCAAGTGAAGAGGCAACCGCACTTTAAAATAGTGTCATTAAGATGAAATAGATTAAGGAAATGGAGGTCACGTGATGAAACGAGAGCAACATGTCACGCCACATCCTAAAGGTGGCTATCAAGTGAAAGCTGCTGGTGCGACTCGAGCAACAAAGCGATTTGCTACACAGAAAGAAGCGATTGCAGAAGGGCGTCGGATTGCGAAAAAACAGAAGACGGAGCTTGTCATTCATAACAAAGAAGGGCAGATTCGCGAAAAAGATTCCTACGGACACGATCCATTTCCACCACGAGGTTGAGCTATCATATACGACACGTTCTGGTTATGAGAGCGTGTCTTTTTAATGATTTTTATGTCAAAAGTTTTTGACATAATGATGGAAGTTCATTACAGTAAATATGTAAAAAGAATTTGACACGTCGTGGAGGGATGAACGTGAGAAACCACATCAAGGAACGACGTCTAACGGCAAAATTATCGCAACAAGAACTGGCTGACCGTTGTCAGGTTAGTCGGCAGACGATTAATGCGATTGAAAACAACAAGTATGATCCGACTTTACAATTAGCGTTTAATATCGCCAAAGTCTTGCAGACACAAGTCGATCATCTGTTCATTTCAGAACAGGAGGAATGGGATGTCTAAGAAAAAAACGGTTTTATTTTTAGTAACGCTCGTGATACTTGCGAGTCTTACAGTCATCAGTATGATCATCGAAAATAATGTAACGTTCTTCTCGATTGTTCAATTGGCGATTCTATTGATCATGTTCTTCTCGTATTTTACGTGGGCACGATCAGGAGAAGACGAGCGTCCTGTGCCAGAAGATGAGCTCGGCAAAAAGATTACGACGGAAAGCGGCTTCGTTAGCTACAAAATCCTGATTGTCCTGATTTTTGGATTCATCTGTCTCGATTACTTTTTACATGAATCAGCGAATCTGTTATTGATCGTTTTGTTCGCAATCGGACTGACACTGTTGCCGATCATTGAATTTTTAAAAGCAAGATCTTATCGATAAAACGGTATAAAAGTCGTTTAGACGGATTTACCCATCTAAACGACTTTTGATATTTCACAGATTATCTTTTTAAGACGACCAATCACTCCGCAAAATCGAGTACATATACAAATCATCGAACTGACCACGCGAGTTTTCATATTGACGAAGCAACCCTTCACGTTGGAATCCGAGCCGTTCAAGCAATCGTTGCGAAGCGGTGTTTGCTGGTAGGACAAGTGCTTCGATCCGGTTGAGCGAAAGTTCTGTAAAGCCATATTCGATGACCGCAAGCGCTGCTTCCTTCGCGATGCCTTGTCCCTGATAGGCAGGGCTCAACTCAAACCCAAGTTCTGCTCGCTGATGGCGTTCCGCTTGATTCAAGAAACCGCAACTGCCGATGATGACATCGTCTTCTTGTAATGCGATCCCGAACCGGATACCCGTTCCATCGCGACGAATCGAGGCATACCAGTCAATCTCTTCAAGCGCGTCTGCTTCTGATTGAAAGGCGGAGAGTCCCATCTGTTTGACGACGTGTTCGTCTGATAAATAGGCTAGGACACTCGTAGCATCTTCGGGTAACACTTCGCGTAAGACGAGACGATCCGTTTTAAGCGTTGGGAAAGTATGTAACATTCAAAAAACTCCTTTGCAAGAAAATGTAAAAAGTTATTGTGCAGTGTTTAAGGCATATGGTAAGATTCTCCACAACAAGAGCATATCATTTCGTTGACGAGAAAGAGTAATGATTGTCCCTCTGCCTTACAGAAAACCGGGATTGCTGAGAGCCGGTAGCCAGATCAATCATGAAGATCCTCTCTGAGAAGTCACGCTGAACCATTCAGTAAGCGTGACCGGGTGTCCACCGTTACATGGAATGCGCATGATAGTGTGCAACTAAGTGCTGTCGAGAATAAGCATTCTCGGCGGAATATGGGTGGTATCGCGGTGAAGTCCGTCCCTGTCAAAGGGGGCGGACTTTTTTGTATTCTCTTAGTTACCGACAAAGGAGCGAACAAGAGATGACGTCACAAAATCAAGCAGAAACCGTACAACAACGCGAAGCGCGTGTCCGAAACAGATGGAAACAAGACCAGGTCTTCGCACGATCGATTGAACAACGCACGGAAGCGGAATTCGTATTCTACGAAGGACCGCCGACTGCGAACGGTTTACCCCACGTCGGTCATGCGCTCGGACGAACCGTCAAGGATACCGTCGCCCGCTATAAGACGATGAAAGGGTTTTGGGTCGAGCGAAAAGCTGGCTGGGATACGCATGGACTACCGGTCGAACTCGGTGTCGAGAAACAACTCGGCATCTCCGGCAAACAAGCGATCGAAGACTATGGTGTTGAAGCATTCATCGCACGCTGTAAGGAAAGTGTCTTCTCCTACGAAGCACAGTGGCGCTCCTTCACGGAAAAACTCGGCTACTGGGTCGATATGGATGATCCTTACGTGACGATGGAGGACGAGTATATCGAAAGCGTCTGGCATATCCTCGGGACGATCCATGACAAAGGCTGGTTGACGAAGGGACACCGTGTGTCACCGTATTGTCCGAGCTGTCAGACATCACTCAGTTCCCATGAAGTCGCGCAAGGCTATCAGGACGTGACGGACTTATCGGCGACGGTCAAACTTCCGATCGTCGGTATGGAGCAGACATTTCTGCTTGCATGGACGACGACACCTTGGACTTTACCGGCAAACGTCGCGGTGGCGGTTCATCCGGAATTGACGTATGTCACGGTAGCGTTTGAAGGAGAGCGATTCATTGTCGCAAAAGCGTTAGTCGCTGAACTGTTCTCAGAATCCGTCGAGGTCGTATCCGAACAGCTCGGTGCGGAACTCGTCGGCTTGCGTTATGAACCACCGTTTGATTTCGTGACGCCAGAGAACGGTCACACGGTCGTCGGGGCGTCCTTCGTCCAAGCGACGAGCGGAACCGGACTTGTCCACCTTGCTCCAGCGTACGGGGAAGAAGATTACCGGGTCGTCCGGGAAAACGGTCTGTCATTCGTTAATGTCGTCGATGCTGCTGGGTGTTACACGGATGCCGTTCCACCACTCGTTGGTCGATTCGTCAAGGAGTCAGACGTTGCAATCATCCAGCTGCTCGCTGAACGGGGACGCTTGTTTGCGAAAAAACGCTATACGCACAGCTATCCGCATTGTTGGCGATGTGACTCGCCACTGCTCTATTACGCACAAGACAACTGGTTCATCGAGACGACAGCCGTCAAGGAACAACTCCTTGCGAACAATGCGTCTGTGACGTGGTATCCCGACCACGTCAAGGAAGGGCGGTTCGGGAAGTTCCTTGAGCAACTCGTCGACTGGAACATCAGTCGTAATCGCTACTGGGGCACACCACTGAACGTCTGGGAGTGTGAAGCGTGTGACACGACGTTCGTTCCAAAAAACAAGGCTGACCTGTTACGCCGGACGACGACATCGACGGAATCTGTCGAGTTGCATAAACCATACGTCGATGCGTTATCGGTCTCGTGTCCGACGTGTCAGGGAGTGATGCACCGGACACCAGAAGTCATCGATGTCTGGTTTGATAGCGGAGCGATGCCGTTCGCGCAACAGCATTATCCGTCACGGACGCAGACGCTTAACCGCTATCCAGCCGATGTCGTCATCGAAGGCATCGATCAGACACGGGGCTGGTTCTACAGCTTGCAAGCGATCTCGACACTCTTCACGGGACAGCCTGCCTATAAGCGTGTCCTCGCACTCGGTCATGTCCTCGATGAGAACGGGCAGAAGATGTCGAAGAGTCGTGGGAATGCACTCGATCCGGTGGCATTGATCGAAGCATATAGTGCTGATAGCTTACGCTGGGCGCTACTCGTCGACAGCAGTCCGTGGAGTGCGAAACGGTTTGCCGAGCGGATCGTCCAAGAAGCAAAATCAAAACTAGTCGATACGCTGGATCATGCCGTCCAGTTTTATCTGACGTATGCTGAGCTAGACGGATTTGATAGCTCACGTCCGCAAAAACGGACGCGTCTCGACGAATGGTTGCTCTCGCGAGTCCAACAGACGACGCAAGACGTGACGGATGCGATGGACGATTATCAATTGACTCAAGCAGCGCGGAGTCTTGCGCAACTCGTCGATGAGATCAGTAACTGGTACATCCGCCGTTCTCGGGAACGTTTCTGGCAAGCTGACTGGTCGCAAGAGAAACAAGCCGCGTACACGACGCTCCACTTCGCACTTTCGACGACGGCACGACTACTCGCTCCGTTCACGCCGTACCTTGCTGATGATGTCTATCAGCGATTAACAGGAATGAGCGTACATGAAGCGGATTATCCGGTTGCCGATCAATCGATGCTCCGACCTGATCTGGAATACGAAATGGCACAGGTTGTCTCTGTTGTCGAGTTAGGACGACAAGTACGTAATACGCACGCCTTAAAAGTAAAACAACCGCTTGCTAGCTTAAGCGTCCAATCGAGCGAAACCTTTTCGTGGGCGGATTATACGGCAATCATCCAAGAGGAACTGAATGTAAAAGACGTCCAAATCGTCCCGACGACGCAAGCGACGACACAGTTCCGTCTTAAACTGAACTTCCGCGTAGCCGGAGCGAAATTCGCACAGCAAGCGAACGCGATCCACCAATGGCTACAACAATTGTCTGCACAGGAGACTTCCGTCTTGCTCGAGACCGGAAGATTGATCTATCAGACCGCATCAGGCGATGAAGTCGAAGTGCGTCAAGCGGACGTCGTCGTCGAACCGATCGTCAAGACGGGCTTTGCTGCTACGACGAATGGTGGACTCACCGTAACGCTCGATACGCGGATCACGGAAGCACTGGAGCAGGAACGCTGGATGCGGGAGCTCGTCCGCTATATCCAATCTGAACGAAAGGCACAAGCGTTATCGCGGGACGCCCGAATCGATCTCGTCTTGTCGGTCGATGCGACGTTCCAACCGATCGTCGAGACGTTTGAGCCTTTGTTATTCAAACACCTTGCCTTATCCTCCGTGCGAACTGAACCGCTACAGGGAGCAGGGGATGTTCAGCTAGGCGGACACGATGTCGGTGTCTCGTTCACACCAACGAAAGAATATTGTTAAGGAGAAGAGCATGATTGCATTAGAAGCATTAAAAGGTCGACTCGTCGACGGTTTGTTAGAGGTCCAAAAAGAAGAAGGATATGTTGCCCGAGAACGTTTCATCTTTAACCGAGGAGCAACGGACGAACAGCTCGCGCTGTTACCTGACTGGACGGCAGACGACTATCAGGCGTTCTTGCGTCAACATAACGGGGCGAAGCTGTCCAGCACGAAACGTTATCCTACAACGATGGATTCGAACTCTTTTCGATCGAGGATTGCCTGACGTATAGCGAGATGTGGGAATGTCCCGAAAACTTCTTAGCGATCGGTGCAGGACCAGACGGGGAGTGGATCGTCTACGAGATGAATCGCCCGGCAGGAAATCGGATCTGGAGTGGAGAATTTCTTAATTTCGAGGAATGGGAAGAAGACGCAATGCCGTTTGGCTTCGAGCGATGGCTCGACTACTTGATCGTCGCGCAAGGCACGCCATTTTGGGAATGGTTCCGGTAAGAGAGGAAGAGGTTCAGTGGATATTCAATTAAAGGTAGCGTCTCTTACAGACGCTCCGAAGCTTCACACGCTTCAACTCGAGGCGTTTTCAGAGACGCTCGAGCGGTATCAGGATTTTGCAACGAATCCGGCGAACGAATCGATCGATCGTGTCATTCACCGGATCACGCATCCAAGTATTACGTTTCATCAAATCATCGTCGACGATGTCGTCGTCGGCGGGATTTGTGTCGTTGCGAAAGCACCGAGTCGCTACGCGATCAGTCCGATGTTCTTAGATCCAGCCCGTCAAGGTGAAGGGATCGCCCAACGCGCATTACAGCTCGTTGAAGCAGCTTATCCGACTGCAACGATATGGGAACTGCGGACGATTCGCGAAGAGACACGTAACTGTTATTTCTATGAGAAGATGGGCTATCGATTGACCGGTGTCAGTCAACCGCTCAATGAACGGGCGACACTCGTTTCTTATCAAAAATTGGTTTCGGAATGAGCGGGTTTTGTCGGAAGGAAGAACCACCACAGATTCGTCAAAAAAGCGGCAAGAACGGCAAAATTAAACAGATAAAGGCAAAAGAAGAAGACGAACTCGCCGATGTCCTCAAGGTTAGCTAACGGATTATCGACCAGGTATGATTCGTGACTAACGCCTAAGATGAACAAAGGAAAGAAGACATAGAAGTATCGTTTCCAAAAGAATGACGCACGACCTGTTTGAGACATAAGAGCACCTCCTGAAGGAATAGCACGCTTCTTCCAGTCAGAAGAAGCGTGTGTTCGTTTACGATAAAGAGGGTGTACCGACGACTTCGACGTGACGCGTGACCGTATCAAACAGACGTGTCCGCGTATCGTTATGAGACAACAGCAACGGTTCACCGGTCTCGTCATAGATGAAGGCAATCGGAATCGAAAAACCACAGTTGCGGTACGAACCATCGGCATGACTCGTTCCGATCATGAGTGCTCGTTGCGCCTGACTGATGATACGCGCTTCACCGGACCACTCAACGTATTGTTCCTCGCTGAACATGCCGACGCCAATCGGGTTAAAGATGAGATCAAGTCCGGATTCCTCGCGTAGTCCGTCTTTTCCTAAGAAGATTTCACGGCAGAGGACGTATCCATAGCGGAACGACCCGTCGTTTGCTGTTGATGGTGTATAAAGCGGTCCAGCTTCTGGTGTTTTTGCGCGATCAAGAAGAATCGTACCAGTCGCATCAATAATGACGGCGCGATCGAGATTCGTCGTATCTTTGTAACCGAGGACAACGGCTGTCCTGAATTGTTTGGCAAGATGTTGTACGCGATCGAGTTCTGCGATCGTGCAGTATCCTTCCGGATAGACGATCAGATCGACTTCAGGATAAGCGGCAATCTCGCGTTCGAATTGTGCGAGCCCGGTCTCGCGTTTCGGTTGAGCGATTAGTAATTTCATCTAAACATCCTCTCATGTATAAAAATATCTGAAAAATCAGACTTTTATATCGTCATGATTTTACCATTAGTGGTAAAATAAAGTACATCACTTTTTGATAAATTTTACTGCAAATGAAGGAAGGTCATCAGCTTGAACATTTCAAAAACCATTCTTGTGACACGCCATCTACCGGCGATGAAGGCTTTTTACATAAACCAGATCGGATTTCCGCTCGTCTCGGAAACGAATGAGTCGTTTACGATGCAAATCGGTACCGATCAGCTGACATATCAACTGACGGACGATGTTGATACGCAGTACCATATGGCGTTCAACATTCCGGAAAACGTCTTCCAACAAGGTAAAGCGTGGCTCGTAGAGCGGACACCACTCTTGATCGAAGACGGACAGGATGAGATTTATTTTGACTTCACGGATTCGCATTCCTGCTATTTTTATGATTCAGATGAAAATGTCTTGGAACTGATCGCGCGGCATCAAATCAATCCATCTAAAGCGAAATTGACGTTTGATGTATCCGACATCCTCGGAATCGGTGAGATGAGTCTGACGGTGAAAGATGTGCTTGAAGTGGGTGAGCAGTTAGCAGAAATCGGCGTTCTCGAGCGACGGGAACGTCCGCTCAATGGCGCGTCACTCAACTTCCTCGGACCGGTCGTGGATGGAACGCATATTTTGCTCGTCCCAGAAGGACGGACATGGTTGTTCTCACCGAAGACGGCGAAGATCAGTCCGATCGAGATGGAACTCGACGGCAGACATCGGGTCCGACTTGATGCAGCGGGTATTTGGCATCAAAGTACCGTTTCTTCATAATTCATTATTCTAAAAAGTGAGGGAAGTAAGATGAACAAAGCGGTGAATGCGAGTATCGCGTTCGGATTATTGTTGTTCGTATGTGGTTTCTTTTTTCTGTTTGGCTATTTGACCCGGTCGATGCCGATTCAGCAAGGCGGTGACCCGGTCATCTTACCGGTCGCAGCACTCCTCGTTCTCCTACCATTCGTGATCCGTGAAGGCATGCGCGTTTTGACGTATGTCTCACTGACACGTCGACAGGTCGGAGTACTCATCTTACTTGCAATCAGTGGAATCATACTAAGTAGTTGGATTGAGATGCAGCAGAATGTGGCACTGATCGATTTCCGTTCCATCTTTACGATTCATACGTACGTACTTTTTGTTTCGGGCATCATCTTGTTGTGTCTCCTATTGACGGGACTCAAACGGATGCGCGTCCGAACGAAAGTGATTTAAATGGAAAAGGACTGAATGACATGGGATATATCACAGAATTACGCAAACTCGTCGGCACACGACCACTCGTCATGGCAGGGGCGTGTGTCATCGTCGTCAACGATAAACAAGAAGTCTTATTACAACTACGGCAAGATAATGGTTGCTGGGGACTCGCTGGTGGAGCGCTTGAGATCGGGGAGACGCTCGTAGAAACAGCAAAACGAGAATTAAGGGAAGAGACCGGTCTTGAAGCGGAGCATCTCGAATTATTGAACGTCTATTCGGGTGATGCGTTTTACTATAAGTATCCGCATGGGGATGAAGTCTATAATGTGATTTCGGCATTTCTGTGTACAGCTTATACGGGTGAAGTGGTTCGGGATCCGTCAGAAGTCGCAGAATTACGCTTTTTCGCTATGGATCAGCTACCAGAAAACCTCAATCCACCGGAACGACCGATCTTGATGGAGTATGTTCAAAAACAACGGACAGCACATCACCTCTCCATTGGAAGCAAAGGATAAAAAACAAAAAATCTTGAATGAACTGTTCATTCAAGATTTTTTGTTGCACTGGGACGCGTTTCAGCATGTAGCATCAAGAGGACACGAAAAGGGGGAAACGCGATGCGATGCGATGCTTTGCGATTGATTTAGATGGAACGTTATTAAATAAGGAACACGGAATTTCGGCGGAAAATCAGTCAGCCATCAAGAAACGGCAAGCCCAAGGAGATATCGTCATCATCGTCACCGGGCGAGCTGCTTTTGATGCACGACGGATTCTAGCGCAACACGGACTGGATTGTCCGGTCATTGGTGCGAACGGGGCAGAGGTCGAGGTGGGACAAGGTAGACGGTATTTTTTGAGCCGTTCTAGCAGTCGAACGATTTGGGAGATCGTACGATCTACAAACATATTCATACATATTTATCTACAAGATAACATCCTGTTACCGCAGTTTTCGCTTGCTGCTCTTCAAGACGGAAATCTTGCGTTTCAAGAAGCGATTCAGGCTCAATTAACGCAACACGGTGTTGAGGAAGTTGACGAAATCGCAATTGATCAGTTGGACGTCATCAAATTCATGTTCGTCTCACCTGACAGATGGCGACTCGAACACCTCAAACAACAACTTCTGCAGCTGAAGATCTGTTCCGTGACACGTTCAGGTGCCTATAACTTAGAAGTCATGGCAAACGGCGTGACAAAAGGGACTGCCCTTCAAGACATCGCGAGAGCGTACGGGATGACAGCCGAGGACATCATTGCGATCGGTGATAATCAAAACGATCTACCGATGTTTGAAGTGGCGGGAACATCGATTGCCATGGGAAACGCTGAAGCGTCTGTCAAAAGCAGAGCGACATACCTCACCAGTGATCATGACGAGGACGGTGTAGCGAAGGCATTAAACGACTTAGAACGATGGGAACAAACGAAGGAGGAACAGCATAGCGAACATCTCGGACATCGCTAAACAAGCGGGCGTCTCGAAGTCGACGGTATCCCGTGTCTTAAACGGTCATAAGCATGTATCAAAAAAAAGCGACGGATCATCTTAGACGTGATGGAGCGACTGGAATATAGTCCGAACGGAAATGCGATCAATCTCTCGCGCGGTAAGACGAATACGATTGGTGTCCTCGTGCCGCGTGTCGGTCATCCGTTTTTCATCAATTAATCGAGGGGATCGGTCAAGTGTGCATGGAACGAAACCACACACTCCTTGTCATCCAGACGGAACACGATCCAGCAAAAGAAGAAGCGAGTATGCAATACCTTTGCGATAAGCGGGTTGACGGATTGATCATTGGCGCCATCAGTCAGCCGCAGTTACTTAAAACGATGCGGACGCTTGGACCAGTCGTTGCCTGCGAAGACCATCAGGGTATCGTGCCGTCAATCTCTTTTAATCATGGAAAAGCAATCACGATGTTGCTACAACATGTTGAATAACGAGGAGCAAAAACAGTCGGTCTCTGTCTTGGAAATCCAGATAGCGGAGTCGGAAGAGTCAGACGGAAGACGTTCGATCAATATCTCAAGGCGTCTAGCTCCGTCATGAAATTCAATGGTACTCAGGTCGGTGCTACTCTTTTGAAGACGGACAAGCACTGGCAGGTCAGCTTCTAACGATAGACTTCCCAGATGCCATCATCGTCGGCAATGACGAAGTCGCAGCAGGTCTCATCCATCAATTTCGCAAGGATGGCATTCGGGTGCCAGAGGATATCGCGATTACGGGGTTTGATGATGTACCACTTGCCAGAGCGCTTGTAATAACAACGATCCGACAACCGGTTGTAATGCTTGGCAGACTGGCAGCAGAACAATTATTGGATGACGCGCTGAATCAGAGTGAAAGCGCTAGTTCTTTAATGGAACCTTCTTTGATGATTCGACAAACGACATAAGAGATTGGGGGTTATATAGATGAATAAGGAAAAAACCGGTGCGACCGCTACCGTGATGACGATCTCTGACGAACGAGTCCGTAAGTACTTTCAAGCATCGATTGAAATACAACGAATCATACAGGAATTTCGTATGCTCGAAGAACTTGAGCGGACGGTTGTCCCGACACCAGACGTATATGCCGTTGAATTAAAAGATTCGCCGTTCATTGAGATGCAGCGGGTCGACGGTAGCGAAATGTTAGAGTTGTTTGAACCGGAGCGAATAACAGATTTTCTGAACACGTTCGCGACATTACATCAACGGATTCATCAGCAACAATCGCGTGTAGCTCCAGAATGGTACGATGTCACCGAGCACAAAATACGTCATCTATCACTAGAGTTACGCTTGAAGGCGGAACGATTGCTAGAGAAGCTTCACATTCCCCAACAGCAAGGGTTGCTCCACGGGGACTTCCATTTTCAGAACATCCTCGTGACAGCAGATGAAACGTTCGTCGTCATTGATTGGCATGATGCGACGACTCGTCCACCGATCGCGGATGTCGCGCGAACGTTGCTCTTGCTGCGTACAGCAGGTGAAACAGCAGTGCCGGACGAGGTACGACGATACGTCTGTCGCGAATACCTCGATCGCTATCAAGCTGTTTCATCCATTCAGCTATCGAACCTTGCAGACTGGTTACGACTCATGGCCATTCTTAGGACGCTTGAGCAAATTCCGAGTGCAGAACAAAGGCAGTTAAAGGAATTGATCAGTCATCCAGACCTCAGTTATTATTTTTTTAATACTTAAAGTATATACAAGTAGGAGGAACACCATTTATGAGAACCATCCTCTCGATCCAAGGCGGCATGGCGTCCGGGAAGACGACACTTGCGCGAGCGCTCGAGGACGCTTACCCGGAGTTACATGTCTATTATGAAAATCCATATCCGATCGTTCAAAAACGAAAAGAGCTCGGTTTAGACATCCGTACCGAAGATGGATTCGTTGAGAATCAGCGCTTGTTCATTCATGCGGAAATTGAACGGTTTCGCCACTTTCCCGATGGACACATCATATTAGACCGTGGTCCGGAAGATTTTGAATTCTATACGCTTCATTATCCACAGATACATGGGCATGAATGGGATATGGAATTCCGTTTAAAGACGGAACTAGAGGCATTAAGAAGATGCCGGTCCGACCAGATTCTTTATTTACAGGCACCAGACCATCTCTTACGAGAGCGGCGCGACGCTGATCAAGAAAGAACTCGTCAATCTTTTGAACAACATCAACCGCTTTGGGTGCTCGAAGAGAAATGGTATGAACAATTTTCGGTACATCCGATTGATACGACAGCAAAAACGTCGGAACAAGTCCGACAAGCAGCGATGCAGTTACTTGCGTTTGGAAAATTCATATAAAAAAATTTGTTCACTAGGTAAAATCATCTTGGCGCTGCTCAAGATGGTTTTTTCGCTTTCCTGAAGCCGGTTGTTGTAAAATGAACTAACGACAGAGTTGATAAAGGGGCGAACCGACATGGGGAAGCGATCCATTCAAGATGCAGCCTTTCTAGGGAAGAAGAAGCAGGTCATGCGCTGTATCGAACGAGGGGATGATCTGAATGAGTGGGATGAAGAAGGATTCGCGGCACTACACTGGGCAATCCAGGAAGGACACATCGCGATCGTCGCATTGTTGCTCGACCACGGAGCAGACATCAATCTACCCAATCAAGATGGAATGACGCCGCTACACATCGCATTGTATGACCGGAAATCTGAGATTACTTTATTATTAATGAAGCGCGGCGCCTATTTAGATTTAACAGGTGATGGATTTACAGCACTACATCTAATATCAGGTCGGTCTGGCAATAAAAAAATCCTGCGTCAATTGGCTCAGGATATGGAATTATTACACGAACGAACTGAAGAGGGTGAGGGAATGACGCCTCTACACATTGCTGCTCAGGCAGGGAAGGCAAAAAAAGTCACCTTATTGCTTGAAGCGGGAGCGGAAATCGAAGCAGAGGGACCAGAGGGCATCACACCACTGTATGTAGCAGTTGAAAATAATCATCCGAAAGCCGTTAAGGCGTTACTCAAAGCAGGAGCGGATCATGAGACAAGTCCATCAGAGGACGGGGAGACGGTATTGACGCTAGCTAGCGCGAAGGGATACGAACGCATCGTCCGCATATTACTTTCTTATGGAGCAAATCCGCTTCACCGCGACGCTGCAGGGAGTTCCGCACGCGATCTAGCTCTTGCGAACGAGCATCATCAAATTGCGGAGATTTTACGCCAAAAAGAGATCGATGCGTTGTCTGAGGAAAAGAATAAGTGAACGATGGACGATTAAACAGGAAACATCTGAGGATGCTTCCTGTTTTTATTTTTAAAGGATTTTCAAATTGCTTTGTCAAAATAGAGATTAAGAGAACACTTATTCTTCATTGAAAGGAAGGATGTATCATGAACACAATCGATTGGACAGTATGGAATTTAAACGAAGTGAGAAGAAGAAGCGTCAAAGTCTGGCAGTCGATTCCTGAAGATAAACTGAACTGGAAACCGGATGAGAATGCCATGACGTGTTTCGAGATGATCCGTCATGTGTTAGATAGCGAGTATTATTATTACTTAGCGTTACAGAATCGAGGCAGTTTATCGTCGTATGAGTCCCCGTATGAAGCACGCGACTTCGTATCTGTGCAAGCGGAATTAGACTTTGCGGGAGTCTATCGTGAGGAATTCATGACATATGTCGAGCAACTACCGGAATCAGATTTAGCGACGGTTCAGATCAACCGTTCCGAATCGGGATATGTGCGTTCGCTCGGTGATATGTTGCTACGAATTGCTTATCATGAAGCGGTACATACGGGACAGTTACTCGATTACCTGAGAACAGCAGATATCGAGCGTGTACGAGTATGGGATTGATATGGATGGATACGAAAATAATGTTTCTGATAAAAAATAGAGGAGAACGATGAAATGATTGGAATCAGTATCGCAACCAAATGGGAGTTCGACGCAACACTAGCGTATTTTCGTGTCTCGCCCGAAGAAAGAATTGCCTATCCATATGGTGAATACTTCACGCGTGAGATGAATGAGAAGACACTTCTGTTTTACAGCACGGGTGTTCGTAAAGTAAAAGGTATCGGTGCGAATCAATATATGATTCTCCGCTTTCCATTGACGAAAGTCATCGTTGCCGGAACGTGTGCCGGGATCGACCCGAGGTATGACGTACTCGATATCATCGTGCCGGATCGTGCAGTTCAATATGATTGCACGGTTAAAGAGATTGAACCACTGATCAAACCGTCGTTCGTCGTCGATCTCGATGTATCGAAGTATGGTAACGACTTTTATCTCGGAACGATCGGAACGGCAGATCGGGCTGTCGTCATGTGGCGAGACTATATCGAACTGAGGGATAACGGATTGACGATTGCCGATACGGAAGCGGGGGCAATCGCGTACATCTGTCAGAAAAACGGAATCGAATGTATCATCATCAAAGGGATCTCCGATTTTCCGACCGAAGAGAAGGAAGAAAATGCTGTTGAGGCAAACGTTGAACAGATGCGGATTTACATCGCGAATACGCCGAAAGTCATGACAAAAATTTTTTCCGATTATATGGCACGATTCATCTAAAAAAACGCAGATTATCTGTTCGATGAAGAACGAATAATCTGCGTTTTCACATGTAATGCTTTCGTTTGTACAGCTTATGTTTGATCCAAGTCCAAATACGAGTTACTAAATAGAGATCAGCAATTGCACCGATCGTCATTGTGATCAACATGAGGATGCCACTCGTATCAAAAGTAAGTAAGGGTTCGAAATGCGTAAAGATGACAACTAGCACAAGTGGGATCGTGATACCGATCCAGATGGAAGAAAATAAGAGTCCCTTCCACATCCGAATGATCCTTTCTTACAATGATTTGTTTAAGTACATTAAATAATGAGTAGGTAAAATGGAGATATAGAATAGAAAATGGAATGGATTGATGGGATTCGGAACAAAACGACGTTCATAAATCCGGATGTACGGTTAATCGACTATTTTTTTCCGCCACCTAATCCAATAAAGGTAATAAACAAAGCAACTGTGAGAGTGATAGCAAGCACGATGTTTTGATATAGACCAGCCGGAAAAAAATCTACGATGAAGAGTAGTAAAAATAGTGATGCAACAATTAGTCGTGCATCTCGCACGGAAGAATCTAACGTACGCCATTTGATGAAAAGTAAGATGTACGCTAAAGGTGCAAATAAGTAAGAAATAATAAAGAAGGGGATTCTTCTTAGATAATAAGGTGATTTTTCTTCCTTATCTTCCATTTTTATCACTCCAAAAACGTATTTTTTTGACTTAACTATAGAATAGATCAATTAAAAGTCATGCAACGGAACGCTGCAGACTACTTACATCGGTTTCTAAAGTAATCTTTCATCGGGGGACTTCTTTTCCGTATTTTCTAATCTTCTTGTGACAGTATAGTTCGATGACATCGTATTTTTGAAAAAGGGTCGATGATTCTCTTCTTTGAGGAGAGTCATCGACTCTTTTTGATATAAACAAGTAAAAATTGGGCTAGTCTGATGAAAGTTACTTGATTCCAATGTTCTCAAGGTATTTTTTTTCAGAGTCATCGATTTTACGGCTGATTTGTTTCGTGTATCTCTTCCGCGCGTAAGTTGATCCGTCTTTCTGATAAATGGCTCTTTCTCCTCTAGCTGATTGGTCGTAATAGATTTCAATGAGACCTTGATCCTCATAAACGATGGCGCCCGTTTCACCGGTGTTTCGCTTTAGTTGTCGATCAACCTGTTGCTTCTTCAAGTACTGATTTTCAGATTTGAAGACTTGATTGATAGCTACATCATATTTCTGTTTTGCTTTCTCGCTCGTCGTATTACCGTCTTGATCGTAATCACTACATCCTGCTAGGAAGACGATCGAAAAAAGGAGGAAAGCTGAACGTTTCATTTTCAAGTGCGAACACCTCCGAAGTACACGTTTTTATACTACCGATAGTGTACATCAAGGAAATACTTCATACGTAGCGTACTTGAGAAATAGGGAAGTGCCTTAGGACAGGTACATTATATTTCAACACCTAAGCGCCGCTTTTTAAAACGATATACTATGTAAATCTTCGATGAGAATCTCATCCTTGAATCTCGAATAATGACTGATCACTGTGTCCATTCGATTCCACCCATAAAGAAAGAATAAGTACCGTATAGAGCGTAATAACGCTGACATAAAAGATCTTAAATTTTGAATTGTAATCAAAATAGAATATATCAACTGTATTTGATTTAAATTAATAGCGATTACGCTGATAAGAATTAATTAGAAAGAAGAGGAGTTTAATGATAAATAAAAATTCCCATAAATGGTTATGACTTTTATAATGAAGTAGAGAAATTGATTTTTTAAGAAAACAGCTATTTAGGAGAAATTATAAATTTCATTGACTTATTACCTAAAGGATTGTGTGACAATATGCAACTCATCAAACCAATGAACGGTCAGAATCATTTTTGGCTGTTTGAAAAGGATGGACGGACACTCTACACGTTTCACGGCATCATGGGAGAGAGATTGACAGAACCAATGAGCGAGCAAAAGTTCTCGCGCTTTTTTAATCTGGATGCCTACATTCGAGAACTCGTAGCTGAGAAAGAAAAAGACGGATACTCCGTCGTTCAAGAAGCGGATTACTACGAAGTTGTCGTCGAGATCTTTTGTCAGGATACAGAGTATGATGTCATCTTTGAGCATCGTTCGAGCATTGAAGAAGACCTCAATGAATTTCTTTTTGAAATCGGCAATGGGTATTTTTTTGAAGATGAGTATGGTCCAGAAGCGATCGAATTCGTCCTTTATATCTTGGAGCCGTCTTATATCGTTGAACCCGTCATTGATTATTTTAAAAAGCAGTATGGCGTGACGCGGCTTCGGATGGGACAGGCAAAAGTTCATTATGGCAGACGATTGACCGGACTTTATCCCGCAGGAAAGAACTTTAACCGAAAAAATTAAAGACAAAAATGTATAAGAAGGAGTCACATAGATGACATATCAAATCGGTTTACCAGGCGTTACTGAAGAGAGATTACAAGAGGTAGAAGCAGAACTTGGCTTTAAGCTTCCGAAAGAACTACGAAATAGGTACAAGCACGAAAATAAATTCAGCATCGGCGAATGGGAGTTTCATCCGATCAAGGACGAGCAGTATATCAAGCGGACATGGGACGACCTTGTTCGTGTTAATACGACGGATGCGGAGGACTAACCATCCGGTTTCTTACGAATCGCACGTGACGGAACAGGTGACGAATTCGGATATCAGCTTCCGGACACAGAGACAATTGTCTTATGGGATCATGAGGAACAAGAGCTGTTTCCGATAGCACCGACACTTAAAATGTTTATAAATAAGGAACAGAGTGCGGAACAAGCAGAACTTTTCTTAGAGACGGTTCTTGAAACGGGAGCTGTCTATGGTCTATCAAAATTTGAACAGTCGGGCTGGACCAATTGTCCGTCGAATCAAGAGGAATCGGATGTATTGTTATTCTTTTCGTCGAAATCAGCGGCGAAAGCGCTACAGACGAAGGAATGGGCGGACTATCACTTGATTCGCTTGGATTTAGATCTATTCATGGATGGCTGGTTACCGAACATGATTGACGACGGTCTGTATTGTGGCTTGGATTGGGGACCGGAGCTCGTCGGACTTGAGCTGGATCCAGAAAATGTCCTAGCAGATCTGGAGGGTTCACATGATTCGGGCGCTTCGTAAACAAGTCGATGGAATGACGTCCGTCTGGCTCATCTATCGCGATGGACGAAAATTGTATACGTATCACGGTGTTATGAACGAGATTCATCAGGACGATATGAAACAAGCGATGGAAGAGCGCTACTTGTTCCGATATCAAGCGAAACGTCGGATGGATACGTGGATTTCGGAAAAACAGGCAGAAGGATACATATTCGAGGACGTATTCAGACTGACACCGAACCGCAAGAAAAGACAGACGTTCAAGCGTCGAATGATAGGACTCGCGTCTCTGCTGATTAGTGTCGGTTTGTTTCTGGTAGTGATGCCTTTTCTCGTCTCTCCAATTATCATCGCAGTGCTTGCGTTACTTCAAATGGGAATGGTCTTTTTCAGTAAAGACTATTTACCGGGCTGGCTACGCACGGTTTGTTTCATCAGTTGCTGTGTCATGAACGTTGAATACCAAGAGGGACTATATGCTGGTCTCGCGATTGGAACGGGTACACTCCTGTTGTTTTATGTCCAAAACAGATACAATCAAACGGATTTTCTAGCGGAACAGCCGAACCATGCTTCTATTTAAAAACTGCTACAGAAGACCAATTCAATTGATAAGGATGATAATTAAATGATTGTCACGCTCAGTAAACAAGTGGATGGCATCATCTATTTCTGGGTCATGTACCGGGATGGTCGAACAATCCAGATGTATCACGGTGTCACCGAACAATGGAAACTCGATCAGGATGTCAGAGATTCTATTGAAGAACGATATACATTTCGGCGTCAAGCTAAACGACGACTGAAGGAATTGATTGCTAAGAAACAGGCTGAAGGATACAGGCAGGATGATATTTATGGGATACAACCCGGACGGAAAGAGCGTGAGAAATTTCGCCGCCGGACGTCGTGGCTCGCTTATCTTCTTCTGGGTCTCGGTCTGTTCCAGTTCGTGACACCGTTCACTATATTACCGTTTGTTGTATTAGGTATCGGTATCACTCTGATGTTCTTAGCGTTTCTTAGTAAAGATCAGTTTCCGATGTGGCTACGTGTCATCTGTTTCGTCGATTATTTCTTAATGCATGTCAGTTTTCGGCAAGAGCAGTATATCCCGCATCTATTTCCGGTTCTGTCGATTGGAACGGGTTTACTCCTCTGGTTTCATCTTCGAAAAACGAGACAACAAATGAAAGTGGAGCAATGACATTTTATAAGGAGATGAAAGATGTCGCTTCTAGATAAGTTACTACAAGAACCTGCCGTTTCTGAGGTACCACGTTTACATAGTGCTCTTCTTGCGAAAGAACGAGGCTTGCGCAAAGCGTGGTTGTTACATATGGAGGGGTTCATTGAAGAAGCGGATACATGGTACTTCGAACGACAGCGGACGTTTGTGAGTTGGTTATTGACTACCTGTGAAGGAGAGGCAGACGCTTCGGTCATCTTGATTCATCCACTAAAAGAACGCTTCCTAAAACCAATCTTGAATCAATGGATGAAAGAGTTGCCGGATGACGTCCGATCGTATCGCTGGTATGGTCTTTTCTTTGATGAAGATGACCGTTTCATCTACTTACAAGAGGCGATTACACGTGGAGGAAGACGGGAGCAGTTAGCGATCGAGACGATGATTGATCATCACTTGTATGGACTTTGGTATTCTTTCCACCATCTCGATGATGATTTGTATTTAGGAGAAATAGAAGAGGACGCAGCAACCTTATCAGTTGCTTGGTTACTAATCGAGCAACTCGAAGATGCGGTTTTGAAATCGGAATGTATTAACGAATGGCAGAAGATGAATCAAACCTTAACGGATTGGACTCGTTTCCGGCAAGAGCAAACCACCGGATTCATGGAGTGGCGCATGCAACAAGAATCAAGGGTTGAGTTTGATTAATCCAATGGCATTACCAAGTTAGAGATGTCCTCTCCGTTATATTTAAGAAAGAGGTATTTAACATGAAAAAACTAGGCACGTTTACAAGTCACAAAGGGAATCTGATTGTCTCGGATCCGGCTTTCCTTGAGTCGGATGTAGAATACAACGTGACAATTCCAGTTGAACAAGGTTCGATTTGGACGGTCTTCTATGACGAAGATGAGTTCGAATCAATCAATTTGCTTTACCTAACAATGAATGAAGAAACGAAGATGGATCCATCCGATTTCGAGCCGTTATCCGATCTAGTCGTCGTCGATTCAGCGCAGCTCGTCGTCATGAACACAGCGGATTACGGGAGACGGGAAGCCATCGATTGGGAGATTCGAAATACGCTAGAGTTCGACGAAGAAATCGATCCGTTCTATATCGCAATCTCAGATGAAATGATGGAAGATGAAATCTTCCTGTTTCCGTTCGGTGTCGCCGTTCAGTTAATGGGGGACGGACACTATGAAGTCCTCGTCCGACGAGAAAACGGTAACGCGACAGGTATCGCAATCGTCCTCGGGGAACATGAGGCTTTTGAAGAACACGATGACGAGGAAGACGTGTCACTAGAAGACGTTGAAGTTCCACGACTGAATCATCAGAACACTGCTTTACCAGACGATGTCTTTCTTACGAATATCCTTCAGGCGATGCGACTATTTTATGTGAACGATCAAAAATCCTTGAAATACAGTATTCCAATCGAAGGTGAGAAGGTGGAGCACAAGCTGTATTTGTATGATTATTCATCCTCCATCCAAAACTATCAAGTGTCCGTGGAGAGTCCTTGTCCAGAAGCCCGCATCCAAGCATTCGAGATCGATCATTTTGCGATTCCGGAGTGGTATAAAGGTATTTTGAAGGTATGTAACGGTGTACGTTTTACCGAAGAGTTGAACTTATACGGTATACCGCTAACGAGCTGGAACGGGTTATCGCATGAGATCCAAGACAATCTCTCGGTTAGTCTTGATGAATACGCGTTAACCGAGTTCGATGCGATCCGTGACAAGTATTTCTTTTTTGGCTTGTCGTTTAAACAGGACGAATACTATGCGGTATTGAAAGAGCGTCCAGACGAAGCTGTCTATTGTTTCGACTATAGAACGTTAAAACTCAAACCGAAGGCAACGACTTTCCAAGATATCGTCCGTGATGCGTGGCGCGCGTGTAATTTGAAAGCACTCCATAAAAGAATGTAAGGATGATCTCATGAAAATAATCTATTCCCGTGAAGACTTACTCGCACTCGAAGATCCCTTTGAATATGAGGTGGGATTGCCAATCCGCATCAGAGAACTGCCGGCTTCCGTCATCGAAGAGGAGGTGCCGGATAGCCGCGAACAATTGGATCGCTTTTTGAAAGAGGGTTATACCTTGGTCATTCAAAAACCGCGAATTCTGAATCCTTCTATATTCGCGGGGTTACACGTGATAGCGGAGAACACAGTCATGAAATTATATGTCTACGAGGCGAATCATTGTGAGGATGCATTATGGGATGTTCTGTCCGAGAATGAATACAATCAGCACTGGTCATATTTTTTATTGAAAAAAATCGAAGGTGTCAGATTCGAATTGCCTTACACGAATGAAGCTCAAATTGCGCTGAAACTGTCTAATCTCAAAATAAATGAACTCGTACATCTACGATTTGAAACCAATCAAAGCGTGACATGTCAGTGGGACTAAACAATAAAAACAATCATGGGACCGAAAAGATTGAATCTAAGGAGGAGTTGCATGATCCAACTGACAAAAAAAGGCGACTCCAGTACGCTCTACCAAACAATCTATACAGAGGGACGCCTCATCGTTCAACATCAAGGAATCGTTGGAGCGTGGGTGAAAGCAGAAAACGTAAAGCAAATGCGCGTCTCGCGCTTCAAACGATTAGGTGTACAGATTTTGCAGCTGATCGAGAAGTTTGAACGTCAAGGTTATCGCGAGCTGAACGAGGCAGATTACCGGGAACTAATCGTCCAGTTTCCTTATGACGAGGGTCAGGCAGAAGCAGCGCTCGAGCGCCGTCACATGATGGAAGAAGTAATTAATGATGGTTTGCTTCATACGGGGAACGGCTACTGCGAAGGGGGAGATATCGGTAGTGGTAGAACGAATATCTTTTATCGTGTCCTTGATGTCGGGGCAGCCATTACACTAATTTTTGAAGAAATGAAAGCACGCGATGTACAAGACGCACCAAAAATTGCAGTACAAGAAGGAGCAGCGTACACCGTTCTATATCCTCAAGGAGCGACGTTCGATTTGATTGGTGAAGGTAAACCATGGAGTTGGATTCCGATGACGCAAGCGGAGGACGAGAAGATATGGCACGTCATTGATCAACAATTTCAATTCGCACCCAGTACGACAGTTTTCCCCTCATACTATGCCCCGAGTCCGTTCATTACATACGAAGTGGATTATGAGAAAAGCGAAGAAATCGAGCAAACGCTAAAGCATATTCTGACCGAGCTGACCGTTGAAGGAGAACGCGTCATGGCACTCGATTGGAATCATCAAGGATACTGGATCGACCCAAGACGCCCGTTTCTTCGAAATGAAGAAGGAGACTGGATGATTCCAGCAGTTCCAGATGGCGATTATTCCTTTTTCATCGCTCGTGATTTCCGTTGGGGGTACCTCGGTCACCCGTGGGAGGGTAGCATCACGTTATTTGGAGAAGATCTGATTTCTGCGTTCCAAGGGACTGAGAGTTTTTTGAATGAAATCCGAAGAGGATAAAAGGAGGACCGGAAGTGAGAAAACCATACGACGAGTATCACGGAACCGCATTATGGCAGGTCATCTCGGAGACAATCAATGAATTAGTCGACAATGATGATCTCGAAGAACGGACGACGCATGAACATACCGTGGGCTATCTCTGTAGCAAACTAGAAGGTTTGGTGAAAGATGAAAAATAAGAATAGGATGCTACTTGACCGAAACGAGTGGATCGATGTGTTCCGGGAACTGCTACCACGCGACGATTGGCAAGACCTCGTCCGTCTTCAAGTAAGTCAGTATTCGTATCCATTTGAAGTAAAGTTACTGGAACGACCACTCAAGCAGAATCTACACATCGACGATTTTTCAGATTGGACGGTCCGATCTCACCTGATTATGACCGACGACTCACAGCTTGAAAGATTTCTCGAACACCTTGTCATCGAACAGCAGGAAATGGCGACTGAAGCAGAAGTGACGCTTATCATCCAAAAACAAGGACAAGGAATCGTCCGAGTCACGAACGATTGTGTCTCGATGTATGGAGTCGCGTATGAGGAGCTTGATGACGTTGGAACAGAGTATGAGAACTTTTTCGATGCAGTTTTACCGAATGCCTCGTTTCCAGTCGAGGTCGTCTTTTGTGGTCGGGATGTTTTAGAAAATGACGATTCGATTCACGTGTTGACGTTGCACGACTCCAATTGGCAAGCGGTATTTGAAGAATGTTTATTGCATTTGCTGAATCGAAAAGAATTCACGCCAGGATTTTTTTCGAGAGATGCACGTCCCGCACGGCAAACGCTTGAAGACTTCATGTCTGAATTCTCGTTATTGATGCCCTATAACTTCATCGTGACCCGCGATGCAACGAATCGATTTGGCATGCTCGATCACTT
>NZ_JACSNF010000011.1:0-3979 GCF_018619015.1 Exiguobacterium sp. s11
TCTGGAATGGTGATGATATTCGAGTAAGTAATGACCGAATTCTTTTGGACTCGTTTGTTTTCAGACTTGAGTTGATCGACCCTTTCTTTTGCTCGTTGATAGAGATTTAATTCACTTTGTACGAGATCATAATTGAGGTGGGTACGGTCAAGATCAATCATGTCATTTTTGATTTGTCCTTCTCTTTCTTGTTCTCTTTCCTTGCCTTTAATATCGGACATTTGGTTCTTTTGAGCGTTCCAGGCGAATTCGATCGACATAGAGTTTTCCTCCTTATCCAAACAAAGACCGAGAGAAGCGAGAGGGGAATTTGTCGGCGTTGAGTTTATAAGAGTATAGCCCGCTATACTCTTGCAAAGCAAGAGGCGGTCTCTACGAGGTGAAAAGAGCATGGCTGCGCCACTCAAGACCAGTGCCGTTTCGTGTCCAAGACACGAAAAAGGCGATGCCGCAGCATCGCCTTTAACAGAATAAAAACATAGCATCTCGAATATTTAAATTAATTAAAATTCATCATAAGATACTATGATAAAGTCTTCTTTTTGAAGTCTTTTTTTCTTTTCTTCTTTAAATTCTTCAACTAAATCTAAGAAGTTAGAAACTGTTTTTTCTAACGCTTCTTCAATCGTAAGAGCGTAGCCTGTTGCACCTTCAGGGTAACCATCTGAATCTATTAATTTGAGATTTACATATCCGGTAAAACCAGACTCTCCAGGAGCAACATCATTATTGTAACTAGTCTCATATATTTTTACTTTGAAACCGCCATAATGAATTGTATCTCCTTCATAAATTTCTTCGAAAAATCTTAAAGCAGATATATCAAATTCTGCTACACATCTTTGAATAAGCCCAACGCGATCAATTCTCATGTCTTTCCAGTTCAATTATTAACCTCCGATTTTTAATCAATATCTAATTCCAACTCTAATAAATTGTTGTATTTTCTTTTTTCTAGTTCAGTTAGCTCAATATACTCCAGCATAAAATCAGATTGATCTGCACGCCAATTCGCCATGATTTTGTAAAAGTATTCGTTCTTATCTTTCTCCATATATTGTTCCAATTCGTTCGCTTTGTACTTCAACATGTACTCTTTAAACAAACCACTGAAAGCAATTACTTGCTTACCTTTCAAAGAATTGTAGAAGGTTTCAAATACTTCTGGACTGACGCCCATATCATTACTCTTTGCCGAGTATTTAGCAATCTCGGCCACAGCATTTCCAGTCTGCTTTTCCTTAATTCGTTCGATATGAACTTGTGTAATCGTATAGTCACCAGTGACCTCGCGCCACATCTCTAACCATTCATCTCGTTTGATGTAATTTCGCGAGTCATTGAAGTACGATTTCTTTACTGCAAGAACAACATGAAAGTGTGGGTTGTATGTATCGTAGGTGGGATTCTCGTCTCCAACTTTCAATCCTAGTCGTTCATAATACGCCTGTTTTTTCTCAAATAGTGGAGTCGTAATTAACGGATTCCCGTCATATGTCATCTCCAACTTTCGAGCATATCCTTGAATCACACGATCTACTTTTCTTCGCTTGAACATCTTTTGAAAAGCATTATTCATGCTCGCAATCTCCGACTTTACTTCATTCGCTTTCACATTTGGTGTCGTCAAAGTAAGGAACAAATATTTCACGTCATGTTCTTCATGCATCGCTTCCATCACGACAGACAATGCCATCGCATCTTTCCTAGCCTTACGCCAAGCGCAAATCGGACAAAATCGATTCTTACAGTGATTCCCTCCAACCATCTTCTTTTTCTCCTTATCCAATGTCGAAATATACAAGTTGAACGTCCCACACGATTTGTACAGTTCCTGCATTTTTTCGGAAAGATGATCCTTAGCCAGTTCATACATGCGTAGATTATCAAGTTTTTTCGGTTTTATAAGTGCGATAGGGTCTTGTTTTTTCATAGTAATTTTGTCTATAATCCATGTGTAGCATCAATTTATGGACAGTTTACGGACACCATAAAAGGGTAAAAAAACAGCATAGATCAAAGATACTTGTCTCCTTTCTTCTTTAGGTTTTTGTGTGGTAACTTAAATGCTAAACGAGTATACAAGGAAACGCAAGTTTTTTTGGTCGAAAGCCGTTGGGGCGCAAGGGATTCAGTCACTTGCTCGCCCCTTTTTTTGTGCGGGAATAGTTACCCTTATTATCAAGATAAGAAAGAACACAAAATCAAAGGCTTATTTCAGACCTTAAAATTGCATAAAATCATTAGTAAAGGTGGTGAGAAAATGAAGATAGGAAAAGTTGTATTAACACTAGCCGACGATAAAGTTGTGACTCTAGAAGCAACTAGTTGGGATCGGTTCATCGAAGACTTGAATGACGACAAAACTTACATAGAGCAAAACATTGTCGAACTTGATGGCTCAGGCGATACTTTCCTGGTTATGAAAAATCAAATTATCTTGGCAGAACTCATTTACGAAGAAAAGTAATCGACTCCCCAACCCCTCGATCCCGAGGGGCTCCCTCGCCGGTAGGCAGGTTCTCACGTATGGAACGTGAGAACAGCAGAGAGGGTTTTTATCGTGTAGGGCGTCAACTCTTATACTCATAACGAAGAACCCCTCTAGAACGCTCTGTGAGCGATTCTGAGGGGTTTTATTCGTTATTCCGTTACGTTGACACCCATATCAGCCTAGAAACGGCCATACGGACTCCTAGCGCTCCATATCAGAGCCATATCCCTTCTCTTTCTGCTTTGCTGCAAGCGACTTGATCGCAAGGTCTCTGCCGATCTCTTCGTTCTCGTTTCTTGGCATGGCTTCTTTCTTCATGTTCATCTTCCGACCGACGTATTCTTTCGCATATCCGATGGCGTGTTCCATGAGTTTTTTCGTGACTCGTGGATTCCCATCCTTATCCCGTTGAGCCGATACCTTGTCCCGAATATTGTCGATCACTTGCTTGAAGAACTCTACTTGTCTTTTTAAATATCCGTTCTCGATCCGTAGGTTGAACATCTCGCCCAATTCCTTATCTTTCTCTTGATTACTCTTCTCCAGCGTCTGGACTCGTTGCTCCGAGATCCGTAATGCCCGTTGCATCCGTTCCGCGACTTCCGCTCGCTTCTTCAGTTCCAAGAACGTATCATTCGACATCGACACTTTGTTTAATAGATTCGGCTTTAGATCGAGATTGACGGACTCGTCGAAATCCAACTCTTTGAGCGAATCGATTCGCTCGTTGAGTTGTTTTTGATGTTCCTCGAGGTCTTTCTTCGTAGCATCTAAAAGTCCGTTCATGTCCTGTGTATCCATGATAAGCCGTTCTTGATTTTGACTCATATCATACTCGAACTTCGTCACTTCTTCTTTGATCATTCCGATTCGTTGAATCGCTTCTGTTTTGGCAGCTTCGACTTTTTCTTCGAACCCTTTTTCGATTTTCTTGAACTCTCTACTTTTCTCGGTTTTCATGTAATAGACTTCTCGATCCAAAATGGTCTTGTCGTGTTCAAGCTCATTCAATTCTTTATACAGAATCGATCTTACCTTGTCTAAATCAGCTTTTTCTTTCTCCCAATTCATTTTTGCTTTGTACTGGTGAATGTCGAGTTTTTCTTTCGTTTTCTCTCCCGATCCACGCACTACATCGAATCCTTTTTCACGTAATCGTTCTGGAATCTCGTCATGGATTTCGTTTAATGCCGCCTTATTCATCGTCGTTCTTGCTTGTAATCTTCCTGTTTCTTTGTCGATGGGCATGAAGTGAAGGTGCATGTGAGGTGTCGATTCGTCGAGGTGGATTTTCGAACTTAGGACATTCTCTTTTCCGAACCGATTGACGAAATAGTCATGACACGTTTTGAAGTAATCGTGCATCTGATCATTCGTCATTTCCTTTGCTGCAGATTCTGGAATGGTGATGATATTCGAGTAAGTAATGACCGAATTCTTTTGGACTCGTTTGTTTTCAGACTTGAGTTGATCGACCCTTTCTTT
>NZ_JACSNF010000012.1:0-883 GCF_018619015.1 Exiguobacterium sp. s11
ATGGTGCGGTCGAGAGGACTTGAACCTCCACGATGTTGCCACCACTAGGCCCTCAACCTAGCGCGTCTACCGATTCCGCCACGACCGCATAATGCTATTCAAATATAAATGGAGCGGAAGACGGGATTCGAACCCGCGACCCCGACCTTGGCAAGGTCGTATTCTACCACTGAACTACTTCCGCATATAAATGGTACGGGTGAAGGGACTTGAACCCCCACGTCAAAGACACTAGATCCTAAATCTAGCGCGTCTACCAATTCCGCCACACCCGCATAAAAATGGTGTGTCATGCAGGATTCGAACCTGCGACCCTCTGATTAAAAGTCAGATGCTCTACCAACTGAGCTAATGACACATAAATGATATGAAGTTAAAAAATGGGGCGACTGATGGGAATTGAACCCACGAATGCCGGAATCACAATCCGGTGCGTTAACCACTTCGCCACAATCGCCAAAATAAAAATGGTGCCGGCAACAGGAGTCGAACCCGCGACCTACTGATTACAAGTCAGTTGCTCTACCAGCTGAGCTACACCGGCAAAAGAAATGGTGGCTTTGGACGGAATCGAACCGCCGACACAAGGATTTTCAGTCCTTTGCTCTACCAACTGAGCTACAAAGCCGATATTAAAATGGCGGTCCTGACGGGATTCGAACCCGCGATCTCCTGCGTGACAGGCAGGCATGTTAACCGCTACACCACAGGACCGTTTTAAGTATAAGGTGACGACTTCTATAATGATAAAACATCTATGTAAGTCTGTCAATTGTTTTATTAAAAAAACAAAAGCCTGGCAACGTCCTATCCTCACAGGGGGAAGCCCCCAACTACTTTCGGCGTTCAAGTGCTTAACTTCCGTGTTCGGCATGGGAACGGG
>NZ_JACSNF010000013.1:0-812 GCF_018619015.1 Exiguobacterium sp. s11
GTGGTCACACCCGTTCCCATGCCGAACACGGAAGTTAAGCACTTGAACGCCGAAAGTAGTTGGGGGCTTCCCCCTGTGAGGATAGGACGCTGCCAGGCGATACATATGGAGGATTAGCTCAGCTGGGAGAGCACCTGCCTTACAAGCAGGGGGTCGGCGGTTCGATCCCGTCATCCTCCACCATTTTTTATTACACTTGCCGGTGTAGCTCAGCTGGTAGAGCAACTGACTTGTAATCAGTAGGTCGCGGGTTCGACTCCTGTTGCCGGCACCATTTTTATCTTCAATGATCACCAGAATTCAATTATGAATGAAGGTTCTACCTTTTATATCCCTGCCGGGGTGGCGGAACTGGTAGACGCACAGGACTTAAAATCCTGCGGGGGTTTCCCCGTGCCGGTTCGATTCCGGCCCTCGGTACCATTTTTCATTTTGGATGTTTACTGTTTGATCCTTATATTCCGCACCCTTAGCTCAGCTGGATAGAGTACTTGACTACGAATCAAGGGGTCGGGAGTTCGAATCTCTCAGGGTGCATTTTCGGGAAGTAGCTCAGCTTGGTAGAGCACTTGGTTTGGGACCAAGGGGTCGCAGGTTCGAATCCTGTCTTCCCGACCATCTTCAATTTCATCCCTTCAATGGGGCCTTAGCTCAGCTGGGAGAGCGCCTGCCTTGCACGCAGGAGGTCAGCGGTTCGATCCCGCTAGGCTCCACCATTTTTATGACGAACTTTGAAAACTGAACGATGAGGCAAAAATCGTATTCTACGGAATACAAACATGAATGAAGCGCAAGCTTCGTCAATCGTGACT
>NZ_JACSNF010000014.1:0-599 GCF_018619015.1 Exiguobacterium sp. s11
GACTTCATGTCTGAATTCTCGTTATTGATGCCCTATAACTTCATCGTGACCCGCGATGCAACGAATCGATTTGGCATGCTCGATCACTTTTGTACGAATGGAAAGATCGCTCATTTTGGAAAGATGGACGATCGAAAGACGTTTTTCAACTAACGATGGAAACATCATCCATAAGGAGGAAGCATAATGAGCTTAGCGTCATATATTTGTATGGAGAGACAAATTCCTGAACAGTATCTCAATTTATATGAAGAAGATGAGACCGTTCCTTTATATATCGGTCCCTGTTTTGCGGATGAAGACTGTCTGTATGAAGTAAAAACGAAGCATTTTCATAAATGGTATGTATATGAAATTTCGAGTAACTGGGGCATCGAGATCGTTGAACCTTTTGATTCCGAAATTGCACTGGAATCGAAAGAAAAGCTACGTTATCTGTTTACGTTCATGAATGACTTCTTAGACGAGGGTAAATCGTTCGAATTGTATACCTGTTGGATTGGGGAAGAATCCGATCCGCAAGTGAAAAGTATGACGTTATCATTGGCACTTGATCAGTTAGAAGACATTGAGATTCCTGAAAGAACGCATATTTTGAT
>NZ_JACSNF010000015.1:0-472 GCF_018619015.1 Exiguobacterium sp. s11
CCGTTTCGCTCGCCGCTACTCAGGGAATCGCATTTGCTTTCTCTTCCTCCGGGTACTTAGATGTTTCAGTTCCCCGGGTCTGCCTCACGCTACACTATGTATTCATGTAACATGTCCCATCCCATTACGGATGGTGGGTTCCCCCATTCGGAAATCTTCGGATCAAAGCATACTTACTGCTCCCCGAAGCATATCGCTGTTCGTCGCGTCCTTCATCGGCTCCTAGTGCCAAGGCATCCACCGTACGCCCTTCATACCTTGATCTAGCGTTGGTATTCTAAGAACACACGTCTTAAATGACATGGTTAATTAAAAGTTTGATGTCTTGTTGATGTCTTCAGTTTTCAAGGTGCGAGTGTCTCTTTCGAGACGTGAGAGACGAGCTCTCAAAACTGAACGATGGGCATGTCCCGTAAGGGACGTTTTCCTTAGAAAGGAGGTGATCCAGCCGCACCTTCCGATACGGCTACCT
>NZ_JACSNF010000016.1:0-419 GCF_018619015.1 Exiguobacterium sp. s11
CTTATCATCCAAAAACAAGGACAAGGAATCGTCCGAGTCACGAACGATTGTGTCTCGATGTATGGAGTCGCGTATGAGGAGCTTGATGAAGGAAGGACAGAATATGAGAACTTTTTCGATGCGATTTTACCGCATGCCACGTTTCCGGTCGAGGTCGTTTTTTGTGGTCGGGATGTTTTAGAAAATGATGATTCGATTCACGTGATGACGTTGCACGATTCCAATTGGCAAGCGGTGTTGGAAGAACATGTATTGCATTTGCTGAATTGCAAGGAAGTGACGTCAGGATTATTTTCGAAAGATGCACGTCCCGCACGGCAAACGCTTGAGGACTTCATGTCTGAATTCTCGTTATTGATGCCCTATAACTTCATCGTGACCCGCGATGCAACGAATCGATTTGGCATGCTCGATCACTT
>NZ_JACSNF010000017.1:0-402 GCF_018619015.1 Exiguobacterium sp. s11
TTGGTATTCTAAGAACACACGTCTTAAATGACATGGTTAATTAAAAGTTTGATGTCTTGTTGATGTCTTCAGTTTTCAAGGTGCGAGTGCCTTATCCAAAGGACAAGACAAATGGAGCCTAGCGGGATCGAACCGCTGACCTCCTGCGTGCAAGGCAGGCGCTCTCCCAGCTGAGCTAAGGCCCCAGGATTGGAATTGAATTATAATGGAAATGGTGGGCCTAAGTGGACTCGAACCACCGACCTCACGCTTATCAGGCGTGCGCTCTAACCGGCTGAGCTATAGGCCCATTCCATGACTAGAGAGAATTAGACTCTCAAAACTGAACGATGGGCATGTCCCGTAAGGGACGTTTTCCTTAGAAAGGAGGTGATCCAGCCGCACCTTCCGATACGGCTACCT
>NZ_JACSNF010000018.1:0-361 GCF_018619015.1 Exiguobacterium sp. s11
CGGTCGTGGCGGAATCGGTAGACGCGCTAGGTTGAGGGCCTAGTGGTGGCAACATCGTGGAGGTTCAAGTCCTCTCGACCGCACCATATGATGCACCCTTAGCTCAGCTGGATAGAGTACTTGACTACGAATCAAGGGGTCGGGAGTTCGAATCTCTCAGGGTGCACTTTTCGGGAAGTAGCTCAGCTTGGTAGAGCACTTGGTTTGGGACCAAGGGGTCGCAGGTTCGAATCCTGTCTTCCCGACCATTATTTTCATACGAAATACATTGGACTTTGAAAACTGAACGATGAGGCAAAAATCGTATTCTACGGAATACAAAAACGAATGAAGCGCAAGCTTCGTCAATCGTGACTTCGGT